>NZ_JAVYII010000001.1:412158-750706 GCF_032378595.1 Nocardioides imazamoxiresistens | reverse complement strand
GGCGAACGGCCCCTGACCTGCGAAGACGCGGGTCGGGGGCCTTTCTGCTAGGTGTTCGGGTGGTGGAGGGCGGCACCGGCTGTCAGCGGTCGGACGCGGCTGGCCTGCCGAAGCCGTGCCGTAGTCTCAGACCTTCGGGTCGGGCCCGCGGGTGTTCGGAGCGCCGAGCGCTGTGCGCGCCGTAGCACCGGTTGCTCGCCGGTGCAGCTCTCCACGAGCCGGCTGTGACGGACGGCGTCGCCGGCAACGCGTCGGGGTTGGTCGATCTGGTGCTCGTCCTGCTGATCCACGTGGTCGGTCTCCGGCGCCGGCCGTTCGTGCGATCGACGGCGCCCCGCCGGTGGGGCGGCTTGGTCCAGCCGAGCTCGGGATCGTCGAGGGGGATGTCGATAGCGGCGTTGCGAGGTAGGCGTCGACCAGGTCGCGGTCACTGACCGGTTCCCTGTCGAGGCGTAGAACCCTTGCCGGGAGCTGCCGGGCACCCGGCAGGTCACCGCGACAGGGACCGGGCCGGTCTCATCGGCGGCGAGGTCAGGGACCAGCGGGAACGTAGCTTCGTGTGTGCCGAGCCGTCGCGTCGAGGCCCTCGACCGGCTGACGGCGGGCGAGCCGCCGGACTCGCCGGACTCGCCGGACTCGTCACCGTCCCCGGCCGGTTTACGTCGAACTTACGCACCGGGACGCGCACCGTCTTCCAGACGTGACCAGTCCGAAACATCCGGCTCGTGGACTTCTCCCATGACGTTCACGGCTCACGACGCCCACCGGCACATCGGTCGGCTGCCGGCGTACCCCTTCTACGGTGGTCCGGCGATCCAGCCCGACGTGACCGCCCGCGAGAGCGTCGCCGAGCTCGTGGCCGACCTCGACGCGGAGGGGACCGAGCGGGCGCTGGTGCTTCCGAACTACGGCGTGCCGGACCCCGACGTCTCGTTCCGCCTCAATCACCTCGCCCTCGACGCGGCGCAGGTCGACGACCGGATCCGTTGCGGCCTGTGGGTCTCACCCAAGGCCTCCGACGCGGAGCGCAACACGGCGGCGCTCGCCCTGGCTGCGGAGGAGGGGGTCGCCGCGCTCAAGACCAGCTTCCTGCTCGGCGGCTCCGTCGACGACCCCGACTGCCGGGTCGAGCTCGACCGGATCTTCACCACGGCCGCCGATCTGGACCTCGTCGTCCACGTGCACACCTCGCCCGGCGCCGCCTCCGACGTCGACCGCATCGGGGAGCTGGTGGAGCGCCACGGCGACGCCACCAAGATCCACCTCGTCCACCTCGGCGGGGGCATGAGCGGTCACCTGAAGCTCATCGGCGGCCGGTTCTTCGACTGGATCGAGGCAGGCAAGCAGGTCTACACCGACACCTCCTGGGCCATCGGGTTCGCCCCCGTGTGGCTCTGCGAGGAGATCCAGCGACGCGGTGTCGGTGCCGACCGTGTCCTCTTCGCCACCGACACCCCCTGGGGCGACCACGCCGGCGAGTTCGCCCGCCTGGCTGCCGCGACCGACGACCCCGAGCTCACCGCCGCGCTCTTCCGGGGCAACTTCGAGGCCCTCTACGGGGGCTGAGACCGCACCAACCCGCCGTACCCGACCCGCCGTACCCGACCCGCCGTACCCGCAAGCCGGACCACCCAAGGAGACCCGCATGCCCACGTTCGACGACGAGATCATGGCCAACATCGAGAAGTCCGTAGCCGAGATCCCGCACCCCTCGCAGCCGAAGGGCACCAACCTCTACGGCTCGACGAAGATCTTCCCGGACTACCAGGCGAGCGAGGGGCAGAGCTACCTCACCCTCGTGCACGGCATCCCGCACGAGAGCTCGGTCAGCTTCGTCGCCGTCCTCCAGGCGACGCGCGCACTGCGCAAGGGTTTCGAGTCGGCGCTCTACTTCTACGGCCCGGGCGCCCTGGCCTGCGTCGACACCCGTGGCTTCCCGACGACGGGCGACGTCGCCTTCCCCGGCAACCAGAACATGAACGACTCCATCAAGACGTTCGTGAAGGAGGGCGGCACGGTCTTCTGCTGCCGCTTCGGGCTCGCGCTCCACGGCAGCCGCGAGGAGGACCTGATCGAGGGCGTCATCCCCGCGCACCCGCTCGACGTGCAGGACGCGGTCATCCACTACGCCAACAAGGGCGCCATCATCAACTCCGTCTACAACCTCTGAGGGCCGGACGATGACCGCACCGGCCCCCTCCACCCGGGTGGACGTCGCCATCCAGGGCATCCGTCTCCTCGACGCCCCCGTCGCGCGCCGTGCCGGCGCGGGACCCAGCGACGACGGGCACGTGCTGCTGGGCGGGGTCGGCGCGGCCATCCCCCTCAACCCCCGCAGCCCCTACACCGTCCGGGGCGGCAAGCTGCTCCTCGACGGCGCCGACACCGGCCTCGGCCTCGAGGCGATCCGCCGCCCGCGGTTCTACGACCTCACGACCGCCGACGGCGTCCCCTACGAGAAGATCGCGCGCCTGCACTCCTCCAACGTGCTGGCCACGACGGTGGTGCAGACCTGCGCCCGGTACGCCGAGGCCGAGCGCTGCCGCTTCTGCGCCATCGAGGAGTCGCTGCGGGCGGGCGCCACGGTGGCGGTGAAGACCCCGGCCCAGATCGCCGAGGTGGCCCGCGCCGCCCACGAGCTCGACGGGATCACGCAGGTCGTCATGACGACCGGCACCTCGACGGGCCGCGACCGCGGCGCCACCCACCTGGCCCGCTGCGTCCGGGCCGTGCGCGCCGTGCTCCCGGACCTGCCGATCCAGGTGCAGTGCGAGCCGCCCGGCGACCTCGCGACCATCACCGAGCTGAGGGAGGCGGGCGCCAGCTCGATCGGCATCCACGTGGAGTCGCTCGACGACGAGGTGCGTCGCCGCTGGATGCCGGGCAAGGGCAGCGTGCCGATGGCGGAGTACCGCGCCGCCTGGGCCGAGGCCGTCCGCGTCTTCGGCTGGAACGAGGTCTCGACCTACGTGCTGGTCGGCCTCGGCGAGGACCCCGACGAGCTCGTCGCCGCGGCGGCCGGGCTCATCGCGATGGGCGTCTATCCCTTCGTCGTCCCCTTCCGACCCCTCGCGGGCACCCTCGCGACCGACGTCGACCACGTCCCGGCCCCCGACCCGCGGGTCGTCGCCGACGTGACCACCCGCGTCGCGGCGCTCCTGCGCGCGGCCGGGATGGCCGGCGCCGACCAGTCCGCCGGCTGCGCGGCCTGCGGCGCCTGCTCCGCGCTCTCGTGCGAGGGGGCCTGAGGTGACGCTCGACCTCCACGTCCTCACCGGGGTGCGGCGCGACGCCGCCCCTGCGCGCACCCCGGCCCCCGGCTGGTCGGTGGCCGAGGCCGCGTCGGTGGCGGAGCACGCGGCGTACCGGCGCCTGCGGCGCGACGTGTTCGTCGCCGAGCAGGGGCTCTTCGCCCACGACGACACCGACGCGGTCGACGACGACCCCCGCACCGTCGTGCTGCTCGCCCGCGCCTGCGACGGCACGGTGCTGGGCGGCGTGCGCCTCCACCCGGCGCCCGAGGCCGACGGCTCCGTCCGGGCCCGGGACATCGGCTGGTGGCGGGGGAGCCGGCTGGTCGTCGCCCCTGGCGCCCGCAGCGTCGGGCACCTCGGTCCCGCGCTCGTGCGCGCCGCCTGCGCCCGCGCCGAGGCGGAGGGCGCGCTGCGGTTCGACGCCGTCGTGCAGGTCGCCAACGAGCGGCTCTTCACGCGGCTCGGCTGGCGCACCCGCGCCTCGGTGACCGCGCACGGCACGGCGCACGTCGTCATGGACTGGCCGATCGACCGCGTCCAGCGGCTTGCGGACGCCACGAAGGCGGCGCTCGGCCGGCTGCTGGACCCGCTGCGCGCCGGGGTGCCGGCGGGGTACGTCGGGGACGACGCCGCCCCCGTCCCCGGCGCCGACGGCCTCGTCGCCGCCTGCGACGCGATCCTGCCGTCGATGGTCGAGCGCGACCCCGAGTGGGCCGGCTGGTGCGCGGTGCTCGTGAACGTCAACGACCTCGCGGCCATGGGCGCCCACCCCGTCGGCCTCCTCGACGCGGTCGGGGCGCGCGACGCCTCCTTCGCGCGCCGCGTGCTGCGCGGCCTCGGCGACGCCGCCGCCGCGTGGGGCGTGCCGGTGCTCGGCGGCCACACGCAGCTCGGCGTCCCGGCGGCCCTGTCGGTGACCGCGCTCGGCCGCACCGACGACGCCCTGCCGCGCCCCGTGCCCGGGGGCGGCGGTCGCGCCGGCGACGTGCTCCGGGTGACCGCCGACCTCGGTGGCGGCTGGCGCCCGGGCTACACCGGCCTGCAGTGGGACTCCACCTCCCACCGTCGGCCCGAGGACCTGCGGGCGCAGGCCCGCGTCGTACCGGCCCTGGCGCCCACCGCCGCCAAGGACGTCTCGATGAGCGGCCTGGTCGGCACCACGGGGATGCTCGCCGAGGCGAGCGGCTGCCGCGCCGTGCTCGACGTGGCAGCGATCCCCACGCCCGCCGACGCGCGCGTCGGCGACTGGCTCACCTGCTTCCCGGGCTTCGCCGTCGTCACCGCCGAGCGCCCCACCGCGCTCCCCGGCCTCGCGGCCGCGCTGCCCCACCACGTCGACACCGCCCGCTGCGGCGGGCTCACCCCGGGGACCGGGGTCGGGCTGCGCTGGCCGGACGGCGTCGTCACCGAAGCCGTCCGTCACACCGTCACAGGAATGGGACCCGCATGAGCACTCCCGCCACCACTCCCGGCAGCAGCGCGGCCGGCACCCCCGCGGTCGCCGCCGCTTGCGCCGGCTTCGGCCGCGACGTCGAGGAGAACCTCGCCCAGGTCGCCGCCCACGTCGAGGCCGCCCGCGCCCAGGGCGTGCGCCTCCTCGCCCTGCCCGAGGCCTGCCTGGGCGGCTACCTGTCCGTGCTCGGCCGCGGCCGCGACGGCAGCGGCGACGAGCTGCCGGCCGACCTGCCGCCCGTCATGGACCTCGACGGTCCCGAGCTGCGCCGCGTCGCCGCCATCGCCCGCGAGATGACGCTCGTCGTCGGGCTGTGCGAGTCGGACGGCGCCGAGCGCTACAACACGGCCGCCATCGTCACCGGCGACGGCCTCGTCGGGGCGCACCGCAAGGTGCACCAGCCGCTGGGGGAGAGCCTCTTCTACGCCGCGGGCGACACGTACGCCGCGTTCGACACGCCGGCCGGGCGCGTCGGCGCGCTGATCTGCTACGACAAGGCGTTCCCGGAGGCGGCCCGCGCGCTCGCGCTCGACGGGGCCGAGGTCGTCACCTGTATCTCGGCGTGGCCGGCCTCGCGCACCGCCGGCGCCGCGGACATCGCCCAGGACCGCTGGACGACGCGCTTCAACCTGTTCGACGCCGCGCGGGCGCTGGAGAACCAGGTCGTGTGGGTTGCCTCCAACCAGCACGGCACCTTCGGGTCGCTGCGCTTCGTCGCCAACGCGAAGGTCGTGGGCCCGGGCGGTGACGTGCTCGCGAGCACCGGCACCGCCGCCGGTCTCGCGGTCGCCCACGTCGACGTGCCGGCCGCGCTCGAGACCGCCCGGCGGGCGATGTTCCACCTCGGCGACCGCCGTCCGGACACCTACCCGGCGACCCTCGCGCAGGGCGCCCCGACGCGGGACCCGGTCCGTGCCTGAGGCCACCTTCACCGTGCGCTGGCCCGACGGCGCCGTCACCGACTGCTGGTCGCCCTCCCTCGTCGTCCACGACCACCTCGACGAGGGGGCCACCTACACCGTCGAGGAGTTCACGCGCCGCTCCGCCGCGGCCCTGGCGGAGGCGAGCGAGCGGGTCAGGGCGCGCTACGGCTTCGCGTGCACCGCCTCGGCCGCGTCGCTCGACCGGATCGAGGTCCGCGCGGCCACCCACGCGCCCGACGCCTCCGTCGAGGTGCTGCGCCTGTTCCCGCCCCTGCCCGAGGAGGCTCCCCGATGAGCACCGCACCCACCCTGCACCGCACCGACGTCGTGGTGGTCGGCGGCGGCCAGGCCGGACTGTCGACCAGCTGGTACCTCACCCGCGACGGCGTCGACCACGTCGTGCTCGAGGCCGGCACTGCCACCCACGAGTGGGCCGACACCCGCTGGGACGCCTTCACCCTCGTCACGCCCAACTGGCACTGCCGGCTGCCGGGCTGGTCCTACGACGGACCCGATCCCGACGGCTTCATGACCCGCGACGAGGTCGTCGCGTGGCTGGCGGGCTACCCCGCGAGCTTCGGCGCGCCGCTCCGCGAGCACACCCGCGTCACCGCGCTCACCGAGCGCGAGGGCGGTGGCTTCGTCGTCGACGCGGTCGGGCCCGCCGGGCCCGAGGTGTGGGAGGCCGACCAGGTCGTCGTGGCGACCGGTGGCTACCACGTGCCGATCGTGCCCGCCTGGGCCCCGGCGCTCTCGCCGTCCGTGACGCAGCTGCAGTCGGCGGACTACCGCAACCCCGACGCGCTCCCCGACGGCGAGGTGCTCGTCGTCGGCACCGGCCAGTCCGGCGCCCAGATCGCCGAGGACCTCCACCTCGCCGGGCGTCGGGTCCACCTCGCCGTGGGTGACGCGCCGCGCGTCGCCCGCTGGCACCGGGGCCGCGACGTGATGACGTGGCTGGCCGAGATGGGGCTCTACGACACGTCGGTGGCGCAGTACCCCGGCGGCCTCGCCGCCCGCGAGAAGACCAACCATTACGTGACGGGCCGCGACGGTGGGCGCGACATCGACCTGCGGGCGTTCGCGGCCGAGGGGATGCGGCTCTACGGGCTGCTCGACGGCCTCGGGGCCGGCAGCGGCACGACGTTGACGTTCCGCCCCACCCTGCGGGCCGCGCTCGACGCCGCGGACGACACCTACCGCTCCATCTGCCGCGACGTCGACCGCTGGATCGAGGCGCGCAACGCGGAGGGCGCCGGGATCGACGCGGCGCCGGCCGCGCCGTACGAGCCCGTCTGGGAGCCCGAGACCGAGCCGGGGTCGCTGGACCTCGCCGCGGCGGGCGTCACGAGCGTGGTGTGGGCGATTGGCTACCGCCCGGACTACCGCTGGGTGCGCGTCGGGGTCTTCGACGGCACGGGGCGACCGACCCACACGCGCGGGGTGACCGCGGTGCCGGGCCTCTACTTCCTCGGCCTGCCCTGGCTGCACACGTGGGGCTCGGGCCGCTTCCTCGGGATCGCGGCCGACGCCGAGCACGTCGCCGGCTGCATCACGGGACGCCCGACGCGCACCACGCCCGCCGCGTCCGCGCTCGCCCGCGAGGTGTCCCCGGGGCCGTGGGGTCGCGACGTGCGGGTCGAGACCGCCGCAGCCACCGCGCGCTAGGGTCACCGGCCGTGCCCGCCCTCCGCATCGCCGCCGTCGCCGCCCATTTCGGGCGGGACGTCCAGCGTGCCCTCGCGAAGGTCGAGGGCATCATCGGCGACGCCCGGGCGGCGGGCGCGGGCCTGCTCGTGCTGCCGGACGCGACGTTGGGCGGCTACCTGTCCGACCTCCGGCACCCCGACCCGGCCGCGCTGCCGCCGGCGCTGGCCGAGGACTCGTGGGAGGTGCAGCGCATCGTCGCGCTGGCGGGCGACATGGTGGTGTGCTTCGGGTACGCCGAGGAGGTCGTCGTCGACCGCCCCGGCGACCCCGCGGGGCCGGAGGTGCGGCTCTACAACACCGCCCTGGCCGTGACCGGCGACGGCGTGCTCGGACGGCACCGCAAGGTCCACCAGCCGGCGGGGGAGTCGCTCGTCTACGCCGCCGGCACCACCTTCGAGGCCTTCGACACCCCGGTCGGGCGGCTCGGGATGCTCATCGACTACGACAAGACGTTCCCCGAGGCGGCGCGCACCCTCGCCCTCGACGGCGCACGGCTCCTGGCCTGCCTCTCGGCGTGGCCCGCGAGCGTCACCGACCGCGCCTCCCGCCTGCCGCAGGACCGGCAGTCCCGTCTCTTCGACCTGTACGACGCGGCCCGCGCCGCCGAGAACCAGGTCGTCTGGGTGTCGTCCAACCAGACCGGCGTGATGGGCGGGCTGCGGTTCCTCGGCCAGGCCAAGGTGGTCGGCCCGGGCGGCGACGTGCTGGCGCGCACCTCGTCCAAGGGCGGGCTCGCGCTGGCGGAGGTCGACGTCGACGTGGAGGTCGCCCGGGCCCGGCGGCTGCTCCACCACCTCGCGGAGCGCTCGCCAGCGGCGTACGGGAGCCTGGACGGGTGAGGATCGCGCTCGTGACCTACTCGACGAAGCCGCGCGGCGGCGTCGTCCACACGCTCGCGCTCGCGGAGGCGCTCGTCGGGCTGGGGGCGGAGGTCGACGTCTGGACGCTGGGGCGTGGCGGGGACACCGCCTTCTTCCGTCCCGTCGCGCCCGGGGTCGGGGTGCATGCCGTGCCCTTCGAGGCACGGGACGACGAGAGCGTCGGCGAGCGGATCCTGCGCTCGATCGAGGTGCTGGGCGCCGCCCTCCGGGCAGCGGGGCCGTCGTACGACGTCGTGCACGCCCAGGACTGCATCTCGGCCAACGCGGCGCTGGGCGCCGGCCTGCCGTGCCGACGCACCGTGCACCACCTCGACACCTTCACGACGCCCGAGCTCGTGGCCTGCCATGACCGTGCCGTCGCGCTGCCCACCCACCTGCTCTGCGTGTCCGCCTCGGTCGCCGCCGAGGTCGAGGAAGGGTGGGGACGCACGCCCGTGGTCGTGCCGAACGGGGTCGACGCGGCCCGGTTCGCGGGCGGTGCCGGGGACGCGGTCGGCCGGGCGACGTGGGCCGCCCACCTGGGGCGCTACGTGCTGGCCCTCGGCGGGATCGAGCCGCGCAAGGGCACGCTCGACCTGCTCGAGGCGTTCGCCGCACTGCGGCACTCGTCACCCGACCACGCTGACCTCGAGCTGGTGGTCGGCGGCGGTGAGACGCTCTTCGACTACCGCGACTACCGCGCCGCCTTCGAGTCCCGCGCTGCGGAGCTCGGCGTGACTCCCGTCGTGCTCGGCCCGGTCCCTGACCCCGACCTGCCGTCCCTCGTGGCCGAGGCCGCGGTGCTCGGGTTCCCCTCGACCAAGGAGGGCTTCGGGCTCGCCGCGATGGAGGCCCTGGCCGCCGGCGTCCCGGTCGTCTGTCGCGACCTGCCGGTGCTCCGCGAGGTCTTCGACCCCGCGGTGCTCTTCGGCGCCGACGTACCGGAGCTGACCTCCGCCCTCGACCGCGCGCTGCGTTCGCCGCTCGACCCGGACCTCGGGCGGGAGCTGGCTGTGTCGTACACGTGGGAGGCGGCGGCAGGCCGGCACCTGGAGTGGTACGCGCACGGTTGACGGGATCTGGCGCCGCGGCACTCACCCGACGGGGCCGATCCGATGCCCGAACATCGACCCGCCCGGTACGGCGGCCTCTCGCTGGTCTGCGAAGTCGGCCCACATGGACCAGGGAGCGTTGACGTGTCGGACTCCGCGTGTCGCCGGTTCGCCTCGGCCAGCGCTCTGCGGGCCGCGGACTGTGGAACCGTCGGCGTAACCTCCGGTCGGGCTGCTGCTACGTTGAGCGGGCTCACCCGCGCTCCCGGACGCCCGGTCGTCCGAATCATGACGGAGAGGGCCTGTCGCCAGGCACACGTCCGCATGGAGTGTTGCGTCGCTGGACGCACCCCATGACGTCGACGCCCGCGCGTCGGCCAGCGAGAGGACACACGCATGACCAAGGACGAGAAGAACCTCGAGCAGGTGCTCGCGAAGATCGCCGGGCTGGACCAGCCCGAGCGCAGTGCCGTGCAGCGGATGCACGAGGTGATCCTCGAAGCGGCCCCGCACCTCAAGCCGCGGATCTGGTACGGCATGCCCGGTTACGCGAGGACGGCGAGCACCCCCGTGCTGGTCTTCGTGCGCAAGGACGACGTCATGGTGCTCGGCGTGAGCGAGAAGGCCGCCCGCGTCCCGGGCGGCGAGGGCGACGGGCGCCTGAGGCCCTCCGCGTGGTACTTCGACGCCGTGGACGCGGCGACCGAGCGCCGCGTCGCCGAGATCGTCCGCGCCGCGACGGCGTGAGCCGATCTGCGCCCGCGTGCCTACGCTGACCGGGTGAGCGCGACGAGCGGGGCCTGACGTGCCCGTCTGGCTGGAGGCCGGGGCGTGGGGCCTGGTCGGGGGCGGGGCCCTCGTCGTCGGCGCGCTCGTGGCCTGGTTCGTCCGCGTGCCCCAGCGGGTGGTCGCCTCCGTGATGGCCTTCGGGTCCGGCGTGCTGATCTCGGCGCTGTCGTTCGAGCTCGTCGACGAGGCGGCGTCGACCGGCGGTCTGGTGCCCACCGCGGTCGGCTTCCTCGCCGGCGCGGTGACCTACGTGCTCGCCAACGTCGCACTGGCCCGGCGCGGAGCCGCCCACCGCAAGCGGTCGCAGGACCAGCAGGCCAGCGAGTCGGACCAGCCGGGGTCGGGCGCGGCCATCGCGGTGGGCGCGTTGCTCGACGGGGTCCCGGAGTCGGTCGTGCTGGGTGTCTCGCTGCTCGGCGGCGGCAGCGTGGGCGTACCGGTCCTCGCCGCGATCGTCATCTCCAACGTGCCCGAGGGGCTGTCCAGCGCTGCCGGCATGAAGCGGAACGGGCGCAGCGCGCGCTACGTGTTCGGCGTGTGGGTCGGCATCGCGCTCGCCAGCGGCCTCGCCGCCCTGCTCGGCGCCCTGCTGCTGCAGGGCGCGCCGCCCGAGGCGCTCGCCGTGATCACCGCGCTGGCCGCGGGCGCGATCCTGGCGATGGTCGCGGACACCATGATCCCGGAGGCGTTCGAGCGCACGCACCTGTACGCCGGGCTCATCGCCGCGACCGGCTTCCTGCTCGCCTTCGTGGTCGGCCGCGCGTAGCGCTAGCGGACCTGGCCCGCCGTCGGCGCCTCGCCGGCCGGCGGCACCTGCACCACGGGCTCCGCGTGGCGCAGCCGGCCGCGGGCCCAGAGCCGGTGCACGACCCACGCGCCCACCACGGCGCCCACCACGCCGAGCCCGAGGTCGCCCAGCGTGTCCTCGTAGGCGAAGCGCTTCTCGGTCGACTCGGACAGGAAGGCGGCGTACTCGGCCAGCTCCCACGCGATCGCGGCCGTGGCACCGAACGCCAGGGCCCGCTCGACGAGCGCTCCGAGCGAGGCCGTGCGCGGCAGCGTCAGCACGATGACGGCGGCGGCGAGCAGGACCAGGTTGAAGAAGTGCATCCAGTCGTCGAACCACCAGATGCTGTCGTAGAGGTCCAGCCGGTTGCCGAGGATGTCGCTGAAGCACGTGACGGTGATCAGGGTGTCCGCGAGCCAGGGGAAGCGCACCCGGTGCTGCCACAGCGCGAACCACAGGGCCGGCAGCGCGAAGGCCGCGGCGGTGTAGCCGATCGCGCGGGCCTCGGCGCCCTTGTCGCGCAGGTGGGCGCCGTCGGGGTCGACGAGCGCGGCCACCAGCATCACGACCAACGTCGTCTTGGCGGCGACGTCGACCAGCTTCACCGCGCCGTGCACGGTGCCGGCCTCCGTCCCGGACAGGTGCCCGGCGGGCGCCGCCGGCGCCGCGGGGGCCACGGGCGCCGCTGCCGTCGGGCGCAGGGGGTCGGGGGTCTCCACTGGTGTCACCGGTCCGGAAGGTCGGGGGAGGGCGGGGATGGTCGGTCCCGGAGACTACCGAGCCGGGGGCCGTGCGACCTGATCGTCGCGACGCTGTGCGATGGTGCACACCCGCCCTGCGCGACCGGGCATTGTGTCGTGCGTCTCTCGTGGCGAGGGTGGGCGGGCCGCGCGCGCGGTGGAGGACCGACGGCTGGAAGGACGCCTGTGAACCTGGACGACGACGACGTCGAGGCGATGGTGGGGGCGGTGCGCGCGTTCGCGGGCAGTGAGCTGGCGCCGTTCGCGCAGGAGCGTGACGAGCAGAAGATCTTCCCGGTCGAGGCGTTGGCGCGGGCCGGTGGGCTGGGCCTGGGCGGGTTGTACGTGGGTGAGGAGCACGGGGGGATCGGGTTGCCGCGGCGGGTGGCGGTGCGGATCTTCGAGGAGCTGGCGCGGGGTGATGTCGCGGTCGCGGCGTACATCAGCATCCACAACATGGCGGCGGCGATGATCGACGCGTACGCGACCGAGGAGGTACGGGCGGCGTGGTTGCCGGAGCTGACGGCGATGACGCGGTTGGCGAGCTACTGCCTGACCGAGCCGGATGCGGGTTCGGACGCGGCGGCGGTGCGCACGAGCGCGCGGCGTGAGGGTGACGAGTACGTGCTGGACGGGGTGAAGCAGTTCATCTCGGGTGCGGGGTCGACGCATGCGTACGTGGTGATGGCGCGCACCGGTGGCCCGGGCCCGAGGGGGATGTCGGCGTTCTTGGTGCCGGGTGAGAGCGAGGGGCTGTCGTTCGGGGCGAACGAGCGGAAGATGGGCTGGAACGCGCAGCCGACCCGTCAGGTGGTCCTGGACGGTGTGCGGGTGCCGGCCTCGCACCTGTTGGGTGAGGAGGGTCAGGGTTTCGCGATCGCGATGCGGGGTCTGGACGGGGGTCGGTTGAACATCGCGGCGTGCTCGTTGGGTGGGGCGTCGTGGGCGGTCGAGCGGGCGGTGGCGCACCTGCGGGAGCGGGTGGCGTTCGGTCGGCCGTTGAGCGAGCAGCAGGCGTTGCAGTTCCGGGTGGCGGACATGGAGACGGCGTTGGAGGCGTCGCGGTGCCTGTTGGAGCGGGCGGCGGGGGCGTTGGACGCGGGGTCGTCGGATGCGTTGAAGCTGTGTGCGATGGCGAAGCGGTTCGTGACCGATGAGTGCTTCGATGCGGCGAACGCGGCGTTGCAGC
Organism: Nocardioides imazamoxiresistens; assembly: GCF_032378595.1. NCBI lineage: Bacteria > Bacillati > Actinomycetota > Actinomycetes > Propionibacteriales > Nocardioidaceae > Nocardioides > Nocardioides imazamoxiresistens. The sequence goes on along the minus strand of NZ_JAVYII010000001.1, from coordinate 737,949 downwards.
TGCACGGTGGGTACGGCTACCTGGCGGAGTACGGGGTGGAGCGGGTCGTGCGCGACCTGCGGGTCCACCAGATCCTGGAGGGGACGAACGAGGTCATGCGGGTGATCATCAGCCGGGCCGTGCTGGAGCGCGCGGCATGAGCGGCCAGACGAGCGACGTCACGGTCCAGGCGGCCCCGGCCGAGGCGCCGGTGCTGCTGGAGCGGCGCGGCCGGGCGGCCGTGCTGACCCTGAACCGGCCGCGGGCGATCAACGCCCTGACCCACGAGATGGTCGGTCTGCTCGACCGGGCGCTGCGCGAGCTGGCCGACGACGCGAGCGTCGAGGTCGTGGTGCTGCGCGGCGCGGGGGAGCGCGGCCTGTGCGCCGGCGGCGACATCGTCGCCATCCACCGCGACGCCACGACGGGCGGCACCGGGTCCGAGGACTTCTGGCGCGACGAGTACGTGCTGAACGCCCTGATCGCCCGCTACCCCAAGCCCTACGTGGCGCTGATGGACGGCATCGTCCTCGGCGGCGGCGTGGGGGTCTCGGCCCACGGCTCGGTGCGGGTGGTCACGGAGCGCACGCGCATCGGCATGCCCGAGACCGGCATCGGCTTCGTGCCCGACGTCGGCGGCACCTGGCTGCTCTCGCACGCCCCCGGCGAGCTGGGCACCTACGTGGCGCTGACCGCCGGCCACGTCGACGGCGCCGACGCGATCGCGATCGGCCTGGCCGACCACTACGTCGCCTCGGGCGACCTCGACCGGCTCGTCGACCTGCTGGCCGCGCGGCCCCTCGACGAGGCTCTCGGGGAGGTCACGACCGAGCCCCCGGCCTCGCGGCTGCTGGCCTCCCGCCCGTGGGTGGACGCCGGCTTCGCCGCCGACGACGTACGCGACGTGCTCGCCGCCCTGCGCGAGCGTCCGGAGCCCGAGGCCGCCGAGGCCGCCGACGCGGTGGCCGCCAAGTCCCCGACCGCGGTCGCCGTGACGCTGCGCGCCCTCCGTGGCGCCCGAGCGATGGGCTCGCTCGAGGAGGCGTTGGCGCAGGAGTACCGCATCGTCCTGCGGATGCTGCGCGGCCACGACTTCCCCGAGGGCATCCGGGCCCAGGTCATCGACAAGGACCGCAGCCCGCGCTGGCGCCCGGCCTCCGCCGACGACGTCACCGCCGACGTGGTCAGCGCCCACTTCGAGCCCCTCGAGCCGTCCCGCGAGCTCGACCTCCCCCACCCCGACCGAACGGAGCAGCAGTGAGCGAGTCCCCCCAGTCGTCCGAGTCCGCGGGCGAGCCCCGCAACATCGTCGTCGGCCGGATCGGCCGCGTCGGCACGATCACGCTGGACCGACCGAAGGCCCTCAACGCCCTCAACGTCGAGCTGATGGAGGAGGTCGTCGCGGCCGCGCTGGCGTTCGACGCCGACCCCGAGATCGGCGCGATCCTGCTGTCCGGCTCCGAGCGGGCCTTCGCGGCGGGCGCCGACATCAAGGAGATGGCGGCCCAGGACTACGCGGCGATGGCCGTGGGCGACTGGTTCTCGGCGTGGGACCGCTTCGCCGGCCTGCGCACGCCGGTGGTCGCGGCGGTGTCGGGGTACGCCCTGGGCGGCGGCTGCGAGCTGGCGATGATGTGCGACGTGCTGATCGCCTCCGAGACGGCGAAGTTCGGCCAGCCGGAGATCACGCTGGGCACGATCCCGGGCATCGGCGGCTCGCAGCGCCTGACCCGGGCGATCGGCAAGGCCAAGGCGATGGACCTCGTGCTGACCGGCCGGATGATGGACGCCGAGGAGGCGGAGCGCGCGGGCCTGGTCTCGCGGGTGGTGCCGGCCGACGAGCTCGACGCCACCGCGGCCGAGGTCGCCGCGACCATCGCGGGCATGTCGTTGCCGGTGGCCTACGCGGCCAAGGAGGCGGTGGCCCGGTCGTTCGAGACGTCGCTGGCCGAGGGAGTGCGCTTCGAGCGCCGCACCTTCCACGCGACGTTCGCGCTGGAGGACCGCACCAGCGGCATGCAGGCGTTCCTGGCCAAGGAGCGCCCCACGTTCCAGCACCGCTGAGCCCAGCAGCACGACGCCCCGCCCGCCGGACCGGCGGACGGGGCGTCGCTGCGTGCGGGGGCGGTTACGGGTTCGAGACCCACAGCCAGTACGACGTGCTGCCGCCGCGGTAGGTCGGGTCGCTCGGGACGAACGAGACCGAGACCTGGTGCGTGCCGCGCTGGGTGAACCACGGGGTCCACACGTTGCGGCCGTAGCCGTCGTACCAGTACGACGTCGTGGTGACGACGTCCGAGCCGAGCGCCCTGGTGGACACGTAGACGCGGCCGGTGATCCGGGCGTCGTCGCGGCCGCCGTACCAGACGGCGAGGCGCTTGGGCTTGCCCACGCCGGCGTACCGGTAGGGGGCCGCGGCCTTCACAGCCTGGTAGGTGCCGACCGAACCCGGCTCGGGCTCCGGCTCCGGGTCGGGCGCGACGGTCTCGGTGAACGTCCAGGTGCCGGAGCCGATCTCGAAGACCGCGCGGCCGTCGGCCTGCTCGACGAGCTGCGCCTCGGCGTCGCCGCGGCGGGCGTCGACCACGTTGCCGTCGGCGACCGGCACGGAGACCGTGGCGGTGGTGTTCACCGGCACGCTGACGCTCGCCTCGGTGCGGCCGTCGCCACGGTCCCAGTCGACCGCGACGGGTCCGCGCTGGGTGTGGATGGTGCCGCTGGCCGCGTCCAGCTCGAGCTCGGGCACGACGATGTCGAAGGAGCGTGCCCCCGCCTCTGCGAGGCGGATGCCGACGATCTCCTCGACGATGTCGCCCATCACGTTGGCGCTCCAGCCGTGCGACAGGCTGTTGGCCGAGCCGGCCGGCTGCCACGCCTCCGAGGTGAAGGTGTCGCCCGCGGCCAGGCGCTGGGCCCAGCCGAAGTCGTCCTCGTTGGTCAGCAGCCGCACCAGCGCGTCGCCCTGGCCGCCCTCGCGCAGCGCCGAGGCCAGCCAGTGCACCGTCATCGGCCCCTGGCGCATCCCCATCGCCGCGATCGCGGCGGCCAGCTCGACCCGCTCGTCCTCGGGCGCGATGTCGAAGGCGATGGCGTACGAGGTCGCGTGCTGACCGGCGTGGGTGCTCTGGGTTCCGTCGGCGAGCAACCCGTCGACGTACAGGCCGTCCTCGCGGCGCAGCTCGGTGTTGATGGTCGCGACGAGCTCGTCGCGGGCGGCGCGCAGCCCGGCGACGTCCTCGGCGGGCTCGCCGAGCAGCTCGCCCATGTCGGCGACGCGGGTCAGCACGTCGACGGACAGGGCGTTGACGGTGGTGCGGGCCGCCGCCGTCATGTCGTAGCCGAAGCGGCCGTGCTCGGGCCAGTCGACGATGCCGTACTGGTACTGCCCGCTGCCGCCACTGAGCTGGGTGACCAGGCCGGCGGTGGGCCCGGTCTCGGGGATGTGGCGCAGCACGTAGTCGGCGGTCGCGCGGATCGCGTCGTACGCCTCGGCGACCATCTCCTCGTCGCCGCTCTGCTCGTAGTACTGCCACACCCAGCCCGGGACGGTGAGGGTGAAGTCGGGGATGTCCCGCTTGCCGTCGCCGTTGGGGTAGACCGCGTTGAAGCGGCCCGCGTCGTTGCCCGAGGTCCAGTGCCGCTCCTGCGAGGCCAGGAACTCGCGCAGCGCCTGCCGCGAGTGCACGCGCTCGTTGAAGCCGAGCGTCGTGGCCGCCGAGATGTTGACGGTGTCGTGGAGGAACTGGCCCTTCTCGCGGGTGGGGGTGTCGACGAACTGCTCCTGCACGGAGTAGAGCGCCGAGCGCGACATCAGGTCCCACACCTCGTCGAGGGTCTCGTCGGAGCTCGTGAACTCCGCCTGGTCGCCCTCGGGCACCTCGGTGTGCACGATCGTCGCGGTGACGTCGTCGACCGTGATCTCCTCGCCGGCCCCGGGGATCTCCAGGTAGCGGAAGGCGAGGTGGGTGAAGGCCTCGAAGCTCTGCTCGCCCGCCACCTGCGTGTAGGGGAACGACATGTTGGTGCCCTGGGTCGCGACCGAGTCGGTCGCCACGCGGCCGTCCTCGCGCAGCTGGTAGCTGGCGCGCAGGGTCAGGGTGCGGCCCTGCTCGCCGGCGTCGAAGTCGACGGCCGGCCGGGCGGGCACCACGACGCCGAAGTCCGCGACGGCGGTGCCGTCGTCGGCCACGAGGATCTGCTCCGGGTGCACGACGGTCTCGGTGATCCGCGACTCCTGACCGGTCAGCGCCGTGAAGGGCGCGACCGGGTGGGCGCCCAGCTCCTGCGCCGGGGCCCAGGCGGAGTCGTCGTAGCCGTGCGCGGTCCACTCGCCGATGGCCGCGGCCGCGGTGGCGTCGTAGTGCTCGACGAAGTCGCCCTCGCCGTTGCGGGCGCCCGCCTGCGTGTAGGGGCCGCGTCGTGTGCGCCACGAGTCGTCCGTGACGACGACCTGCTCGGAGCCGTCGGCGTACTCGACCACGATGCGGGCCAGCAGACCCGGCGCGCCGGCCGGTCGCCCCTGCCCGCCGCTGTACCAGTGCAGCACCGCGCCGAGACCGATCTCGGTGCGGCCCTGGACCAGGTCGGTGATGTCGGCGGCCTGGTAGTAGCCCTCGCCGGGGTGGGAGAACGACTGGCCGCGGTCGGCGCGCTCGCCGTCGATCAGCAGCTCGTAGGTGTGGCTGCCCGCGACGTAGCTGCGGGCCCGCACGATCTCCTTGTCGGCCAGCTCGACGTCGGTGCGCAGCAGGCTCCAGTCGTCGGCCTCCTGCACCCCGCCGGTCGGGAAGTCCCAGCGGCCGAGGCCGTCGGAGAAGTCGTCGGCGAAGAGCTCCTCGCCGTCCAGCGTCGTGACGCGGACGTCGTCGAACTCGGCCGTGTCGGTGCCGCCGCCGCTGGAGACGTGGCGGAACCCGACGGTGCCGGCGCTCGACCCGGAGGCCGACGGGTCGGTCCAGTCGTCGACGAGGGTGTCGTCGACCCACGTGCGGATCCGCTGTCCCTCGACCCGGATGCGCACGTCGTAGGTGCTGCCCAGCGTGATCGCGGGGGTGATCGCCACCGTGCGCCGCGCGTCCTGCGGGTACGCCCCGTTCGTGCGACGGTGGGTCTTCAGCCCGTCGGGCGAGAACTGCCACAGGTAGCCGCTCGAGGTGTCGGGGGCGCGGAAGATCAGGCCGGCCGCGCGGCTGACCGGGGTGACCTGCGCGGACAGCTCGTAGTCGGTCCAGTCGGTGCCGGTGCCCGCGAGCACGATCTCGTTCGCGGCCTGGCCGCCGTTGCCGGCGATCCGCAGCCGCTCCTGCGGCGTGACGCTGTAGATGCTGGCGGTCGGCGTGCGCTTGATCCAGGCGGCGCCGTCCCAGTCGCCGTCGCCGATGCCCGTGTCGAAGGTCGCCGGCTCCGACCACGGCGAGACCTGCTCGGTCCGGTCCCACGTGCGTACCTGCCAGGAGTAGCTCGCGCCGGGCGCCAGCTCGGGGCCCGCGTACGCGACGTTGCTCTGCTCCTCGGAGGCCTGCACGCCGCTGTCCCACACGTCCGCGCCGTCGGCGTCGAGGACGCGCAGCTGGTACGCCGTCTGCACCTCGCCCGGGTCGACGTCCTGGGGGAGCCAGCCGAAGCGGGGCGTGCCCTCGACGTTGAGCGGACGGGCGGAGTCGTTGACGGTGGTGCTGATCGGCGCGGTGGGCGCCGTCCCCGCAGCCGTGGGAGCGGCGGCGGGGGCGGGGCCCGGTGGGCCCGAGGCGCCGGCGGGTCCGACCGACCCGGCGACCAGCCCGGCGGCGAGCAGCGCCGTGGAGGCGACCACCACCCCGGCCAGCTGTGGCTTCGACGTCGACATCGTTCTCCTCTCGACGGGCCGGTGTGACCCGAGACACACGTGCAACGTAAAACGATTCAACGTGGGATCGGTAAAACGATTCAAAGATTCTCACCCAGTGGAATCACGGGCGCGGGGAACTGCTCCACGCACGACGCCCCGCCCGCCGGACCGGCGGACGGGGCGTCGCTGCGTGCGGGGGTGGTTACGGGTTCGAGACCCACAGCCAGTACGACGTGCTGCCGCCGCGGTAGGTCGGGTCGCTCGGGACGAACGAGACCGAGACCTGGTGCGTGCCGCGCTGGGTGAACCACGGGGTCCACACGTTGCGGCCGTAGCCGTCGTACCAGTACGACGTCGTGGTGACGACGTCCGAGCCGAGCGCCCTGGTGGACACGTAGACGCGGCCGGTGATCCGGGCGTCGTCGCGGCCGCCGTACCAGACGGCGAGGCGCTTGGGCTTGCCCACGCCGGCGTACCGGTAGGGGGCTGCGGCCTTCACGGCCTGGTAGGTGCCGATCGAACCGGGCTCGGGCTCGGGCTCCGGCTCGGGCTCCGGCTCGACGGCCGAGCCGAGCAGCACGACGGAGAGCGTGCTGCCACCCCGCGGCCACTCCTCGCGCGGCAGGTCGCGGTTCTCCGGGAGCGTCTCCCAGCGCAGGACGTAGCGGCCCCGGTCGGTCGCGGGCTCGGGCACGTCGCCGCGGTCGCGGGTGACGTTGACCTGAAGGCCCTCGGCGCCGTCCCACTCGGTGCGGACCTCGGAGAGGTCGCCCGGCAGGTCCGGCGTCGCCGTCTGCGCGATCGGCTGCAGGTCGGGGTCGATCACGATGCTCTGACGGGCGCCGCTGCACAGGAAGTTGACCTGCACGTTGCCGTCGGCGAGCACCTCGGAGCCGAGCATCTGCACCTCGAAGATGAGGGTGCCGCCGCCGCCGAAGCTCCAGCGGCCCTCCCAGTCGCTGATCTGGCTGATCTGCCAGTCGGCGTCGGCCGGGCTCGCGGCGTAGAGCTGCGAGTGACCGTCCTCGTCGTACTTGTGGTAGCTGATGAGGATCTCGTCGTCGGCCGTGAAGCCGATCCGGGCGTTGCCGTTGAGCAGGCCGGCGCGGTCCGGGATCGGGTCGACGACGTCGCCCTCGCCGTAGCGGAACGGGGTCTCGAGCGGCTCGCCGCTCGCGTCGACCCAGTTCACGAGGTCCTCGCTCTTCGCGTAGGTCAGCATGCTGTTCGTCGCGGCGTCGGGGGTGTCGCGCCAGACCCACACGAGGTGGAACATGCCGTCGGGGCCGAGCGTGGGGCCCTGGAAGTAGGAGTTCCAGGTGCCGTCGGGGTTCTCGTCGGAGCCGAGGCCGTCGAAGAAGGGCTCGTCGACGAGGCGCGACCAGGAGCCGGTGGTCTCGTCGTAGACGTTGAAGTACGTCACCCCGCTGCCGCTGCCGCCGTTGCGGTGGCTGAAGACGAGGCTGCCGTCCTTGCGGTTCACGAACTCCGGGTAGGTCACGGAGTTCTCCGTGGCCGGGTCGACCATCGTCGTGACCCGCTCGAGCGTCGTGATGTCGCCGCCCGGCGCGCTCTTGAAGTAGCGCAGGTTCACGTTGTGCATGTTGCCGGACACGTGGAGCGTGTCGTCGCGGTCGAGGCCGAGCGAGATGTAGTTGTGGCTGTCCCACACGATGCGCTCGTCGAGCACGCGGTAGGTCCACTCGCCGTCGGGCAGCGTGCGGTGGGCGATCACCATGTTGCGGTCGACGTCGTAGAAGCCGACGTACTGGTCGTCGCCGCGGGTCAGCAGGTCCTGGACGACGAACATGCCGGCCCACGTCATGCCGAGCTCGCTGGTCTCGAGGACCTCGTTGTCGGCCTCCGGGAAGGTGTACTGCCCCTCGGGCTCGTCGCACACCAGCGGGCCGGGCGGGTTCACCGCGGGCGTCGAGGTGGTGACACCGAAGGAGTCGGCCCGGAGGTTGTCGGTCACGGTGTAGAGGCCGGCGTGGCCACCGACGAGCATGATGTCGCGCTCGACCGGGACGGTCTCGTCGATGACGACGGTCTCGTCGGGAGCGACGACCGTGGCGGTCAGCTCGTCGCCCTCGCGGGACAGGGTCGCGGTGACGCCGGCGTGGCCGGGCCGCGAGGCGTCGCCGGTGAAGGTGCCCTCGCGCAGCACCTGGATGGTGGTGTTGTTCGTCATCTTGAGCAGGTGCCAGCGCCCGGTGGTCGGGGACCCGGACGTGGCGGCGGTCGCGAGCCGCAGCAGGTAGTAGGAGAACTGGCCGGGCGACGTCTCCTGGACGTTGCCGGCGATGCCGCTCCACTCGCGACCCGTGGCGGGCGAGTACGGGGCCACGCGCAGGTCGGAGGTGACGCTCCAGGACGCGCCGAGGTCGACGCCGTCCTGGACCAGGAGGTTGTTCTGCGCGCCGCTGACCGCGTTGCGCACCTCCCCGTCGTCGATGCGCCACTCGCCCCGTGCGGCGCGCCAGTCGTTGCCGACGGCGCCGGCCGCGCGCTCGAAGTCGTCGGTGAACGTGACGGTCTCCGCGTCGTCGGTGGGCTCGGCGGCGGCGACGGGGGTGCCCGTCGCGAGCAGGCCGACGACGACGGCGGCAGCGGTCGCGAGGACCGTGCCGGAGGCGGACGCCCGGCGTCGTCGCCGGGGGAGGGATCTGAGGTGCATGCGGTGGCTCCGGATCAAATCGTTTTAATCGGGGACGCCGCCCACCCTTCCACATCGGTGTGACCGCTGTCACCCCTGTGGTCCGACCTCAGCGACACCGGTCAGGCCGCGTCGGGGTCGCTCCAGCGTGCGCGGCGCCAGGTCGCGAGGACCGTGAGGGGCACTGCGAGCGCGGCGAACCCCGCGTACACGACCCAGAACCGGCCGGCCTCCGCCAGGCCGCCGACGAGCGCGGCGCCCAGCGCGTTGCCGACGAAGAGCGCCGAGGCGAAGAACGAGACCATCGTGGCGCGCGCGCCGGGCACGACCTGGGTGGCCCAGGTCTGCAGGCTCGAGTGCATCGAGGTCCACGCCAGGCCGATGCAGGTCGCGGCGAGCACGGCCGACCACGGCGAGCGGGCCACGACGACCAGCAGGCTGCCGACCACCGCGAAGGAGCCGCCGATCGCGATCAGGCGGGCCGGGGGCCAGGTGGCCGAGAGCCGGCCGACGACCTGCGAGCCCACCAGCACCGCGGCGCCGTAGACGGCGGCCACCGCGCCGGCCACCGTGGCGCTCGCGCCGCCGCTCTCGACCGCGGCGGGCAGCAGGGTGAGGGCGCCGAGCAGGACGGCTCCCTCGACCAGCGCGAAGCAGAGCACCACGAGCGCCACGGGGGTGCGGCGGATCGCGCGGATCGCCGCCATCGGTCGCGGTCGGGGCTGGTCCGAGGCCGGCTCCGGCAGCGCCCCGAGCAGGACCGCGAGGACCACCGACGCCGTGCCGGTCACGACGAACGCCGCGCGCCAGGTCGCCACGTCGGCGAGCAGCCCGCCGCCGACCGAGGCGAGTGCCGTCCCGAGCGCCACCCCGACCATGAGACCGGTGATCTGCCGCTGGCGCCGCTCGGGCGGCACGGTGTCGCCGACGTAGACGAGGGTGGAGGGGTAGGCGGCGCCGAAGAACCCGCCGGCCAGCGCCCGCGCGACCGCCAGGGCGGCCACGGTGGGGCTCAGGGCCGAGAGCAGCGAGCACACCCCCGCGAGCGCCAGGGTCACCCGCATGGTGCGGACCCGCCCGAACCGGTCGGAGGCGAATCCCCACAGGGGCTGGGTGAGGCCGTAGACGAGGAAGTACGCCCCCGCCGCGGCCACGACGTCGGCCAGCGAGACGCCCAGGTCGGCCGCGATCGCGACCAGCATCGGCGGCATGACGTAGCGGTCGAGGCTGCTGGTGCCCGTCGTCAGTCGCAGCAGGACCGCGGGGGAGGGGCGGCCGGGCATGCCCGCCATCGTAGGGAGCCGTCGGCGCGCCCGCCGCGGCGCGTCGCCTACCAGGCGCCGGGGAAGCGCAGCAGCTGGCCCGCCCCACCCGTGCTGCCGGCCACGACGGCCGCGCCGTGGCCGGTGGTCAGCCAGTCGAGGTGGTGCGCGACCTCGGCGGCCAGCGCGGTCGCCAGCTCGGCCGGCTCGGCGTCGGTCCGCTCCTCGACGACGGTGTGCACGATGCCGTCGGCGAGCAGGTCGTGGGCGCGTACCCGCTGGCGGGCGGCCAGCTCGGCCGCACGGTCCGGGGTGCCGTGCACGATCACGCTGGCGCCCTCCGGCGGCAGCGGCGAGAGCCACGCGTTGCCGGCGGCCACGACGACCCGGGCCGGGAGCAGGGCCAGCGCCCCGCCGCCGCAGCCCTGGCCCATCAGCAGCGCGACCGTGGGCACCGTCATCGTCGTCATGGTGGCGATGCAGCGCGCGATCTCGCCGGCGATCGAGCCCTCCTCGGCCTCCTGCGACAGCTCGGCGCCGGGGGTGTCGATGACCGTCACCAGCGGGAGGCGCAGCTCCTCCGCCAGCCGCATCGCGCGCCGGGCCTCGCGCAGGGCGCCCGGGCCCATCGGTGTGGCCGGCGTCTGGCGGGCCCGGTCCTGGCCGACGACCACGCAGGGCTGCCCGTCCAGGCGCGTCAGCGCGATCAGGACGGACCCGTCGCGCTCGCCCTGCTCGGTGCCCCGCAGACGCAGGGTGCCGGAGCCGCCGAGGCGCAGGAGCTCGCGTACGCCCGGTCGCTCGGCCGCCCGGGTGGCCGTGACGGCCTCCCACGCGGTCGGCGGCTCGGTGTGGTCGCCGTCGACCGCGCGCACCGGGCGTGCGGCCGAGAGCGCGTCGGGCCGCGGCAGGCGTGGCGGGACCGGCGCGTCGAGCAGCGTCGCCAGCGCGAGGTCGACCAGGCCGCGCAGCTCGTCGGCGGTGGCGACGGCGTCGATGATGCCGTGGGCGGCCAGGTTCTCCGCAGTCTGGACCCCGGCGGGGAAGGGCTCGCCGTTGAGCGCCTCGTACACCTTCGGGCCCAGGAACCCGACCAGCGCGCCGGGCTCCGCCAGCGTCACGTGGGCCAGCGAGCCCCAGGAGGCCAGGACGCCGCCGGTGGTGGGGTGGCGCAGGTACGCCAGGTAGGGCAGCCCGGCGGCCCGATGGTCCATGACCGCCCGGGTGATGTCGACCATCCCGACGAAGGCGGGCGTGCCCTCCTGCATGCGGGTGCCGCCCGAGGACGTGCTGGCGAGGAGGGGGAGGCCCTCGTCGGTCGCCCGACGCACGGCCGCGACGATCCGGGCGGCGGTGGCCGCGCCGATCGAGCCGGCCAGGAAGCCGAAGTCGTTGACGACGACCGCGACGGGGCGACCGCCCACCGTGCCCCAGCCGGTGAGGACCGACTCGTCCAGGCCGGTGCGCTCGGAGGCGCGGGCGAGCTGCGCGCGGTAGTCCTCGTCCCAGCCGGAGGTGTCCACGGGGATGTCCCAGCACTCGAAGGAGCCCGGGTCCAGCACGGTCGCGACGAGCTCGGGCGCCGACAGGCGGGCGGGGGTGCGGTCGGCGGAGCTCGTGGTCATGCGCGCGGGCCTCTCGTTGGTCCGTTGTACCAATGGCTGATTGGCCTAGCCAATAGGTCAACAGTGGAACTGTCAATAGAGTGCGGCGCATGAGTGCCTCGGAACCCCGGCTGCCCGGCCGGGTCGCGCGGACGCGGCTCTACGAGCAGGTGGCGGAGCAGATCACCGCCTGGGTGGCCGCCGAGGGTCTCGTCGCGGGGGACCGCCTGCCGCCCGAGCGCGAGCTCGCGGTGCAGCTCGGGGTCAGCCGCGCCACGCTCAGCCAGGCCCTCGTGGCCCTCGAGGTCGTCGGCGTCGTCGCGGTGCGCCACGGCGACGGCACCGTGCTCACCGGCGCCGAGGCCGCCTCCGCCCCGGTGATGAGCGCGATCCGGGCGCACGCCGACCGGTTGCCCGAGGTCATCGACGCGCGCGACGCGCTCGAGACCAAGATCGCCCGCCTCGCGGCGGAGCGACGCACCGACGACGACCTCGCCGAGATCGACGCCGCACTGCGGGACATGGAGCGCGACATCGAGGGTGGCGGCCGGGGCGTCCACGCCGACGAGCGCTTCCACGGCGCCGTCACCCGAGCGGCCCACTCGCCCCTGCTCGCCCAGATGATGGCGACCATCGGCGAGCTGATCCGCGAGAGCCGGATCGAGTCGCTGGCCCAGCCCGAGCGTCCCCGCAACTCGCTGGCGGGGCACCGTGCGGTCGCCGACGCCATCGCGGCCGGCGACGCCGACGGCGCGGCCGCGGCGATGCACGCGCACATCATGATGGTCAGCGACGTCGCGCTGCTGCGCGACTGAGTTCCCCGGGTCGTCGGGGCTTCGGGGCGTCAGCCCTCGCCGTCGTCGACCAGGCGCGCCTCGAGGCGCGCGAGCAGGTCGACGCCGCGGCGCACCGCGTCCTCGTCGTCGCCGAGCGCGGGACGCAGGCTGGCGGCCCAGGCGGCGCGCAGCTGCTCGAGGTTGCGGCCCGCCAGGGCTGTGGCGGTCACCGCCACGCCCCGGCCGGAGGACGCGGACCGCGTCACCATGCCCTTCGTCTCCAGCGAGCGGAGGGCGGCGCTCACGTTGGTGCGCTGCAGCCGGGCGCGGGCGGAGATCTCGCTGGGCGAGGAGCCGGGGAACAGGTCGACGAGCCGCATGACGGCCCGCTCGGTCTCGGTCAGCGGCACGGCCTCGGCGTCGGCGGGGGTGCGCGCACGCACGAGGCGCCCCACGTTCATCACCAGGTCGGCGAGCTCGGCCAGGAGGTGGTCCGGGTCGGGGACTGCGGGATCCGGCGGGGGCATGCGGGCATCCTACGAGAGTTATGGCAGGATCATTATGTGACAATAACTCGACCGGTCGCATCCCCCGGGCGGCTCGTGGCGCTGCTGGGCGTCCTCAGCGCCCTCCCGGCCCTCGCGATCGACCTGTACCTCCCGGCGCTGCCGACCATGAGCGGCGACCTCGGCACGACGCCCGGGCTCCTCCAGCTCACGGTGACGGTGTTCGTCCTCGGCCTCGCCGTCGGCCAGGTCGTCGTCGGGCCGCTCTCCGACGCGTGGGGGCGCAGGCCGCTGCTCGTGACCGGGATGGTGGCCTTCGTCGCGGGCTCCCTCGGCTGCCTCGCCGCACCGGGGGTCGACTGGCTGCTCGGGGCCCGGGCGGTGCAGGCGCTCGGCGCCGCCGCGGTCACGGTGCTGGCCCGGGCGGTCGTGCGCGACCACTTCGAGGGCGACGAGATGACCCGGTTCTACTCGACGCTCATGCTCGTCAACGGCGTCGCGACGGTGCTCGGGCCGATCGTCGGCGGGCAGCTCCTGCTCGTCGCGTCGTGGCGCTCGTGCTTCGCCGTCCTGGCCGTCGGCGGCACGCTCCTGCTCGTCGTCGTCCTCGCCCGCCTGCCCGAGTCGCTGCCGCCGCAGCGACGCCGTCCCGCCCGGCCGCGGGCCGTGGCGGCGGCGTTCGCCGAGGTCGCGCGCGACCGCGGCTACCGGGCGTACGCGCTCGCGGGTGCGTTGATGTTCGCCGCCATGTTCGCCTACATCTCCGGCAGCCCGTTCGTGCTGCAGACGCTGCACGGCCTGAGCGCGCAGCAGTACAGCGTCGTGTTCGCCGTCAATGCCTCCGGGATCGCGCTGCTCGGCCACGTCAACGCCCTCCTCGTCGGCCGGGCCGCGACCGCGGAGCGCCTGCTCGGCCTCAGCCTCGCCGGCGGCGCCGTCGCCGGCCTGGGCGTCCTCGCCGCGGTCGTGCTGGCGCTTCCGCTGCCGGTGCTGCTCGTCGCGCTGTTCGCCGTGGTCGGCCTGCTCGGGCCGGTGCTCGCCAACGCCACCTCGCTCGCCCTGGCCGCGCACCCCGGCGCGGCGGGGACGGCGGCGTCGCTGCTGGGGGTGGTGCAGTACGCCGCGACCGGCGCCGTGGTCCTCGCGATGGGGCTCGTCGGTCACGACGCGGCGGCGTCGGGCACGGGGATGGCGGTCGCCGTCGCGACGTGCACGGCCGGCGCGGCGGGCGCGTACGCCCTCCTGCGGCCCGCCGGTCGGGACCAGGTCACCCGAAAGTGGGACGCGGTGGCCCCGGTGCGCCAGACTTGACCGGGTGGGACCACCGTCGTGGGGGCGGTGGCTGCGACGTCCGGCGTGGGGCCGGACCCGCTGTCTCGGGGGACAGGGGACGTGTGTCATGGGTTGGGAAGAAGAGTGGGCGACCGAGGTCGTCGGGACGCCGCTGGCGACCCGGGTGACGGTCACCCGGTTGCAGGGCGCCGGGACGGCCTTCGACGTGGAGCTGGTGCCCGGTCGCGGCACCCGGTGGATCGCCGTCGGGCGGGCCGTGCGCGGGCTCGCGCAGGGCGGCACCTCGGTGTCGTCGGCGTTCGCCGTCGAGGCCGGCGCGACGAGACCGACGGTGCGCCTGCGCTGGCGTGACTCGCACCTCGGCGAGGTGCGCGCGGCGGACCTGCCGCTCAGCGCCGCCTGAGCGGGGCACGGGGCGCGTCACCTACGCGCAGCCGACGCAGCGCGTGGCGGACGGGCGTACCGCCAGTCGCTCGGGGTCGATGGGCCGCCCGCAGGCGGTGCACACGCCGTAGCCGCCGCGCTCGGCCCGCGCCAACGCCTCGTCGACGTCGGCCAGCCGCCGCACGGCCTCCCGCAGCAGGGCCTCGACCTGGGCGCGCTCGAACGCGATCGTGGCGCCCTCGGGGTCGTGCTCGTCGTCGGCGTTGCTGTCGCGGCTCGCGCTCACGAACTCGGCGTGCGTCGCCTCGAGCCGCCGGATCCGGGCGGCCACGCGCTCCCGCTCCGCGCGCAGGGCAGCGGCGGGGGCGGCGGGACCGGTCGTCCCCTCCTCGCTCATGCCGGACCGTCCCGGCGGGCGCGCAGCCGCTTGTCGAGGTCGCGCACCAGCTCGGCCACCCGGGAGCGGCCGTCCGGTGCCGGCGGGTAGCGGCGCAGGACCGCGACGACGACAGGCTCCGCAGCAGCCGCGGAACGGGTCAGGCGCTCCTCGGCCGCGGCCGGGTCGCCGGCCTCGAGCTCGGCGACGCGGGCGGCGAGCGCCGCCGCGCGCAGGACGTGCCCGACCTGCGTGGCCCGGGCGATCGGGTGGAGGTACGCGGCGGCCGCGGCGTCCCCGGCCGCCCGCGCGGCGAGTCGCGCCGGCTCGCCGTCGGCGCTCGCGGCGGCCCGGTGGGCCTCGACGGCGGCGACCCGCAGCCGGTTGCCCCGCGGGGCGCCGCTGACGAACGCGCGGGCCGCCGCGAGCGCCTCGCGCGGGCGGAGGTCGTCCGGGTGGGCCGCCTCGAAGACGTCGAGCAGCTCGGCGGCGGTCTCCAGGGCGTACGCGGTGACCGCCCGCAGCTCGTCGACCGTCAGGTCGAGGTCGGCCACGGGCTCAGCGCAGCGGCAGCGACGCCGTCACGAGCGTCGACTCGGTGATGGGGTCGCGCTCGACGCGCCAGGCGTCGCAGATGGCGTCGACCATGAGGAGGCCGCGACCACGGGGCGCCTCGTCGTCGTGGACGCCGGTCTGGTCGCCGATGAAGGAGGGGCCGCTCCCGGAGTCGAGGACGCTGACCTCCACGTGGGTGGTCGTGCGTCGCCACGCGAGGCGGATCGTGCCGACCGGCCCGGCCGCGCCGTGGTCGACGGCGTTGAGGACGAGCTCGCCCGCGACGATGACGACGTCCGCGACGAGCGCGGGGTGCAGCCCGAGGCCGTCGTCGCCCAGCGCCGCGCGCAGGAGGTGGCGGCTGCGGGTGCCGGCGTCGGTGGCGTGCGGGAGGTCCTCGGTGACCCAGGCCTGGTCAGCACCCTCGTGCCGCACCCCGTCGGGGCGCTGCTGGAGGTCGGAACCGAGACGCACGTGGGCCAGATTAGCGAGACCGTGGGCGCCTGCGGGCCGGGGGAGGGGCCCGCACGTCCCGCGGCCCCGGCCCTCCCGTCCCACGACGGCAGCCGCGTCACCGCTGACGTGCGACGATGTGCCCCGGAGCTCCGCGGGACGTCCGCGGCGCAGGTGAGGGAAGTGGCGATGATGATGCAGCACCTGTCGGACACGTCGTCCGGCGCACCTCGATGAGCGACGCCTCCCTCCCCGAGCGTCGGCGCCCGTCCGGCTCGTCCGACCTGTCCGGTCCGTTCGGCTCCGCGCGCAGCAGCGGCGAGTCCGCCCGCGTCGAGCAGGCCCGGCGCCTCGCCGCCCGCGCGGACGGGCTGCCCTCCCTGAACCGTCTGGCCGAGCTGGCCGCCCGGCTGCTGCACACGTCGTCGGCCCAGGTCTCGGTGATCGCCGACGACCAGACCGTCATGGGTGGCGCGGGCGACGCGTCGTCGTCGGTCGGGCAGCGCTCCCCGTCCGCCGACTCCCTGTGCACCGTGACGACCGAGGCCGCCGTGCCGGTCGTCATCCCGGACGCCACCGCCGACCCGCGCACCCGCGACCTGCCGTCGGTCCGGTCCGGCGCGGTGGGGGCGTACCTGGGGGTGCCGCTGCACTCCGGCGACCACGTGGTCGGTGCCCTGTGCGTGTTCAGCCCCGGCGAGCGGGCGTGGACGGCGGAGGAGGTCGGCCTGCTGGCCGAGCTGGCCGGCCCGACCATGACCGAGCTGGAGCTCGCCGCCCTCGAGTCCACCTACGAGGAGGACCGCGTGCTGTGGCAGCTCGCGGTCGACGCCGCCGGTGTCGGAGCCTTCGACTGGGACCTGCGCACCGACGTGCTGCGCTGGGACGAGCGGCTGCTCGAGCTGTTCGGCCACACGCGCGAGTCGTTCGGCGGCACGATCGAGGCGTTCAACGCCTGCGTGCACCCCGAGGACCGTGATCGCGTGGGGCTCGCGCTGTCCAGTGCCATCGAGAGCTGCGGGGGGTACGCGGCGGAGTACCGCGTCGTGCGCCCCGACGGCGAGGTCCGGTGGGTCTCGGCCCGCGGCCACGCCATCGCCGGGCCCGACGGCACCGCGGCGCGGGTGGTCGGCGCCGCGTACGACACCACCGCGGTGCACGACGGCGAGGCCCGCGTCGCGCGCACCCTCGACGCGATGCCCACGGCGTTCTTCCACCTGGACCGCGACTGGCGCTTCAGCTACGCCAACCCCGAGGCGCGGCGCCTGCTGGGCGCCATCGGGTCCGAGGTGGTGGGCCACGTCATCTGGGAGCTGTTCCCCGACGCGGTGGGCACCGAGTTCGAGAGCAGCTACCGCGGCGCGATGGACTCCGACGAGCCGGCCGCGTTCGAGGCGTACTACCCGCCGCCGCTGGACGCCTGGTACGAGGTGCGCTGCTGGCCCGTGCCCGACGGTCTCTCCGTCTACTTCATCGAGGTCACGCAGCGGCACCAGGCGCGGGCGGTCCTGGAGCGCGCCGCCCGCCGCAGCGAGCTGCTCGCCGAGGTGACGCGCGCACTGACCGCCACGCTGGACGAGGAGGAGGCCGTCGCCCGCCTGACGCAGATCCTCGTGCCCGGGCTCGGCGACTGGTGCGTGGTGACGCTGGTCGAGGGCAGCCCGCCGCCGGACCCGCGCTCCGAGCGCGGCTGGCGACGGCGGCTGCGGGACATCGGGTGGTGGCACCGCGACCCGGAGCGCCGGACGATGGTGGAGCGGTACGCCCAGCTGCGGGTGCCCGCGCTCACCGACGACTCGCTCGTCGCCGAGGCGCTGGTCAGCCAGGAGCCGGTCGTCGTCCCGTCGGGGGCGACCGAGCGGATCGTCGGGATCCTGCGCCCCGGCGAGGCCGGGCAGATCTGTCGCGACCTCGCCCCCTCGGCCGTGGCCGTCCTCCCGCTGCAGGGCCGCGGGCGGCTCTCCGGGCTCATGACCGTCTTCCGCGACGCCGAGCGCGGCTCCTTCAGCGAGGAGGACCTCGACCTGCTGGCCGACGTGGCCGGTCGCGCGGGCCTCGCGCTCGACAACGCGAACCTGTACGCCGGCCAGCGCAAGCTCGCCGAGGGCCTCCAGCGCAGCCTGCTCACGGCCCCGCCGCAGCCGGCGGACCTCGAGGTGGCGGTGCGCTACGAGCCCGCTGCCGAGTCGGCGCAGGTGGGCGGCGACTGGTACGACGCCTTCGAGCAGACCGACGGCACCCTGACCCTCGTGATCGGCGACGTCGTCGGCCACGACACCGTCGCCGCCGCCGAGATGGGCGAGGTCCGCGGGCTCCTGCGCGGCATCGCCGCGACCACGGGGGACGGGCCCGCCGCCCTCCTCGAGCGCGTCGACCGGGCCATGGAGACGCTGGCCGTCGACACGATCGCGACCTCGGTGGTCGCCCGTCTCGAGCCCTCCGACGCCGGCCCCGGCTGGCGGCGGCTGCGCTGGGCGAACGCCGGGCACCCGCCGCCGCTGCTGCTGGAGCCGGGGGACGACGGCGTACGCACCGCCCGCCTGCTGTGGTCGACCCCGGCGAACCGGATGCTCGGCCTGCCGACCGACGACGAGAGCCGCGCCGAGTCGGTCGTCGACGTGCCGCCCGGCGCCGTGCTGCTGCTGTTCACCGACGGCCTCGTGGAGCGACGCGGCGAGGTGCTCGACGTCGGTCTCGAGCGGCTGCGCGACACCGTGCTCGCGACCTCGCCCGACGCCTCGCTCGAGGAGGTCGCCGACCAGGTGCTGCGGCGTCAGCTGCCCGGCTGGACCGAGGACGACGTGGCGCTCGTGGTCGTGCGGCTGCGCGGCTGACGGTCCCGTCGGGGAGCTCAGGCCGCGCGGGCGCGCGCCGAGAGCGTCGAGCCCGCGCTGGCCGCGACGACCAGCAGCACCGCGCAGACCACGAGCAGGCTGACCCCCTGCCCGAGCAGGACCAGGCCGGCGACGACCGCGACGACGGGCTCGAGGCTGAGCAGCACCCCGAAGACCGGGCGGGGGAGGCGGCGCAGGGCGGCGAGCTCGAGCGTGTACGGCACCACGGACGCCAGCACCGCCGTGCCCACCGCGATCGCCAGGAGCCGCGGGTCGAGCGCCACGGTCGGGAACGCGCGGGCGCCGAACGGGAGCAGCACGAGCGCGCCGACGGCGAGCGCGACCGCGAGCCCGCCGGTCCCGGGCACCAGTGCGCCGACGCGGTGGCTCGCGAGGATGTACAGCGCCCAGAAGGCGCCCGCGGCGAGGGCGAGCGCCACCCCCAGCGGGTCGAGGACGCTGTGGCCGGTGAGGTCGGCGACGAGGAACAGGGCCATGCCGGCGAGCGCGAGGCCGACCCATCCGAGCTCGCGCAGGCGCCGGGACAGCGCGGCCGCCAGGGCGAGGGGTCCGAGGAACTGGATGGACACCGTGACGCCCAGGGGCAGGCGGTCGATCGCCGCGTAGAAGAAGCCGTTCATGCCGGCGAAGGTGAGTCCGAAGGCGACCACGGCGACCCACTCGGTGCGCCGCCAGTGCCGCACCCGCGGGCGCACGAGCACGAGCAGGACCAGGGAGGCGATCGCGAGGCGCACGGCCGTCGTGCCCCAGCTGCCCACGACCGGGAACAGCGACATCGCCATCGCGGCGCCGAACTGCAGCGAGACGCACGAGCCGAGGACGAGGGCGACGCCCGAGAGCCGGACGGTGCCGTCGGTCGGGGTGGTCGTCGAGTCGCCTGCGGGTCGCGCCGCCACCGCCTCCGTGCTCACGCCGCGCAGTCTCGCCGCGCCGCCCGCGCGGCGCCGAATCGGCCGGGGTGGTGGGGGAGCCGGCTCCTCTGGATTACCCGGTTCACCGGGTAACGCTCGACTTGGGACCCGTTCGGACGGGGTCGAGGTCGAGCGTTCCGGCACAGAGTCCCCGGCGTCGGTTCGGACGCGCTGGGAGCCCTTCGGGTCTTTCTCCACAACTGAGTCTCCGGCCGGGCCGGACTGTCGGTGGCTCCTGCTTGAGTGGGTTCATGGCAGGGGGAACGGGGACCTTCTCGCCGGGATCGAGGCATCCGGTGCTGGCGGCGATCGGGCGCGCCGACGAGCACGTCGGGGACGCGCTCGAGCTGGGTCTGCTGACGCTCGGTGAGGCGGATGCGCGGTCGGCGCTGGTCGCGGTGCAGCAGGTCTCGGCCAGGCTCGATGCCCTGGCCGCGAAGCTCGCAGCGCGTGCCGATGAGCTGCAGGTCGGCCGTGTGAATGGGTCGCCGTCGACGGCGGTGTGGTTCGCGAACGCGACCGGCGTGACGCGGGGTGAGGCGTACCGGGTGCTGCGGGTGGGTGGCGCGTTTGAGCGGTACGTACGTGTGGCCGCGGCCGCCGCAGCCGGCGCCGTGTCGCTCGACCAGGCCGACGTCATCGTCCGCGCCATCGACGCGCTGCCGGACGAGTTCGACGCCGAGACACGGCAGCGGGCGGAGGCGGTGCTGGTCGAGAACGCGGCCCGGTTCGACGCACTCGCGCTGCGCAAGCTCGGCAAGCGGATCCTCGACGTGGTCGCCCCGGAGGTGGGTGAGGCGCACGAGGCGCGGTTGTTGGCGGCCGAGGAGCGTTCGGCGATGGCGGCGGCGTCGTTGACGCTGCGTGACCTCGGCGACGGGCGCACCTCGGTCCGGGGGATCCTGCCGACCCTGCACGCCGAGATGCTGGGCAAGGCACTGGACGCCTACGCCTCACCGGGCCACAAGAACGCCAGTTCTGATGAGGCGGACCGGTTCGCGACCGGGACCCCGTCGCCGCTGCGCCGCGGTAAGGCGTTCGTCGAGCTCATCGAAGGCCTCGATGCCCGCGACCTGCCCGAGGTGGGCGGCACGAGCGCGACCGTGGTGGTGAATCTCGACCTCGATGCGTTGCTACGTGACCTGGGCGTGGCCACGTTGGACACCGGCGGGCGGATCAGCGCCGCCGAGGCCCGGCGCCTGGCGTGCTCGGCGAATCTCGTGCCCGCGGTCCTGGGCGGCAGCAGCGAGGTGCTCGACCTCGGACGGGCGCAGCGCTACCACTCCAAACCGCAACGACTGGCGATCGCGATCCGCGACAAGACGTGCGTGACCGACGGTTGCGACCGACCGGCCCACCAGTGCCAGGTCCACCACTGGACCCTCTGGTCCGCGGGAGGCTCCACCACGGTGAGAGATGCCGGACTGCTGTGCGGCCACCACCACCGCAAGGTCCACGACCCCCGCTACGAGACCCGCCGCACCCGACATCCCCTCGGCCACACCAGCGTCAGATTCGTGCGACGGCCCTAGACGGCACATCTGCAGAGCACCCTGGGCCGAGACCGTGCACGTCAGTCCGGCAGCGAGAACCACGCGACGGTGCCGCCGCCGGCACGTGGCAGCAGGCTGATCCGGCCGCCGTGGCTCGCCACGACGCGGCGGCACGTTGCGAGCCCGATGCCCGATCCCTCGGCCTCGCCCACGCGGACGAGGGGCTCGAAGACGTGCTCGGTCTCGGTCGGGTCGATCCCGATCCCGCGGTCGGCGACCTCGACCACCCAGCCCGGTGCTCCGGAGCGGGTGCGCCGGGCGGAGACCTCGATGCGCGGGCGGGTTCCCGGGGCGACGAACTTGGCCGCGTTCGCGATGAGGTTCTGCAGGACGGCGCGCAGCTGCGTCGGGTCACCGACCACGGTCGGCAGCGCGTCGACCGTGACGTCGGCCCCGACCAGGGCGTCCGCGAGGTCGGACAGCACGTCGCGGACGACCTGGCGGAGGTCCACGGCGACGCGGCCGTGCTCGCCGCCCACGCGGGCGTACGACAGCAGGTCCTCCACCAGCGTCTCCATGCGGGCGACGCTGCGCAGGGCGTGGTCGAGGACGTCGACACCGTCGGCCAGTGACGTCCGCGGCGCGGGTGCGTCGTCCCCGAGGTCACTGCCGTTCCCGAGGTCGCCGAGCTCGTCGTGCTCGGTGAGCACGTCGCGCAGGAGGTGCAGCGCCATGGACGTGGTGGTCAGCGGGTTGCGCAGGTCGTGGCTGACCTGTCCCGCGAACGCGGCGAGGTGCTCGTTGGAGCGCTGCAGCTCGGCGGAGACCTCGGTGACCCGCAGGAGCGCGGCGTCCAGGGCCTGGGCCTGGCGCGACATCTCGATCACGTCGACCACCCGGTCGGCGAGCGCCTGCAGGCCGAGCCGCTGACGACGGTCGACCTCCCGCGGCTCGACGTCGAAGACGCACAGGGTGCCGATCACCACGTCGTCGGAGGTCACCAGCGGGTGGGCGGCGTAGAAGCGCACCGCCCCGGCGCGTCCGTCGACCCACGGGTTGTCGCGGAACCGCTCGTCGAGGCGCGCGTCGGCGACCACGACCGGCCGGCCGTCGTCGACGGTCCGGGCGCACAGCGAGGAGGCGCGCTCGACCGGCGGTCCGTCGAACCCGACCGTGGCGACCTGGTGCTGGGCCTCGGAGGTGACGACGTTGACGCTGGCGAGGGGTACGCCCGCGATGCTCGCGGCCATGTCGACGACGGCCTGCAGCTCCTTCGGGGCGGCGTCGAGCACCCCGAGGGGGGCGATCTCCTCGTCGCGGCGCCGCAGGACGTCGAGCGGGGCCGTGTCGGCCAGGGTGGTGGCGGTGGAACGGTGCATGCGGCGGTGCGCTCCCGGTGGGGTGGTGGGTCGTCGTGCTCTCCCGAGAGCGGACGCTGCGGACGGCGGTCCGCCGGTGCCGCAGGCCCAACGCCCGGCGGCGCCCGACGTCACGGCCGATCGCGCGCCGCGCGGAGTCGGCCGCGTCACACCCCGGCTGCCACCATGGCCGGATGGATTCCGAGACGCGCTCCTACCGCACCGGTGGCCAGGACACGGTGCTCGACCTGACCCGCGACTGCGAGGCGTACGGGTCGTCGCGCGGCAGCGGCCTGCTCCACCTGTTCGTGCCGCACGCGACCGCCGGCCTGGCCATCCTCGAGACCGGTGCCGGCAGCGACGACGACCTGCTCGCCGCGCTTGCCGACCTGCTGCCCGCCGACGACCGCTGGCAGCACCGGCACGGCACCCGGGGCCACGGACGGTCGCACGTGATGCCGGCGCTCGTCCCGCCGTACGCCACGGTGCCCGTCATCGACGGCCGCCTGATGCTCGGCACCTGGCAGAGCGTGTGCCTCGTCGACCTCAACGTCGACAACCACGAGCGCGAGGTGCGGTTCAGCTTCCTGACGGGCTGAGGCGGCCGGGCCGCGAGGGGCGCCGTACGCCCGATGCGCGCAAGGTATCGCGGGATGCCAGAGAAGTGTTGGACGGGAATGACCCCGGCTTCCTAGTCTCACTGTGTCGGCGGCCACACCCGCCTGCCGGCCCGAGACCGCACGGAGGAAGCCGATGACCGCCACCGCCACCCCGCCCACCAGCGCGCTCGCCGGCCCCGGTGCCGCCCTCGTCGCGGCGTCCGCGGGACCCTCCACGGTGGACCGGATCGCCCACGTCAAGCTCTCCTCGGTCGTGCTGCCCCTGGCCACGCCGATCAGCGACGCGAAGGTGCTCACCGGTCGCCAGAAGCCGATGACCGAGGTCGTGTTCCTCGTCGTCGAGATCCAGACCGAGGGCGGCCACGAGGGCGTCGGCTTCTCCTACTCCAAGCGCGCCGGCGGCCCCGGCCAGTTCGCGCACGCCCGCGAGATCGGCGACGTGCTGATCGGCGAGGACCCCAGCGACATCGCGAAGCTCTGGACGAAGCTGGCGTGGGCCGGTGCCTCCGTGGGTCGCAGCGGTCTCGCCACCCAGGCCATCGCCGCGTTCGACGTCGCGCTGTGGGACCTCAAGTCCAAGCGCGCCGGTCTCCCGCTGGCGAAGCTGATCGGCTCGCACCGCGACTCCGTGCGCACCTACAACACCTCCGGCGGCTTCCTGCACACGCCGATCCAGGAGGTCATGGAGAACGCGGCCAAGTCCCTCGAGGCGGGCATCGGCGCCATCAAGCTCAAGGTCGGCCAGCCCGACTGGCGCACCGACGTCGCCCGCGTGACCGCCGTGCGCGAGCACCTCGACCCCGACGTGCCGCTGATGGTCGACGCCAACCAGCAGTGGGACCGCGCCACCGCCATGCGGATGGGCCGCATCTTCGAGGAGTTCGGCCTGGTCTGGATCGAGGAGCCCCTCGACGCCTACGACGCCGAGGGCCACGCCGAGCTGCGCCGTGCCCTCGACACCCCCATCGCCACCGGCGAGATGCTGGCCAGCGTCGACGAGCACCTGCGGCTCATCGAGGCCGGCGCCCAGGACATCGTGCAGCCGGACGCCCCGCGCATCGGTGGCATCACGCAGTTCCTCAAGCTCGCCACGATCATGGAGAGCAAGCGTCTCGAGATGGCGCCGCACTTCGCGATGGAGATCCACGTCCAGCTCGCGGCGGCGTACTCCATCGAGCCCTGGGTCGAGCACTTCGACTGGCTCGACCCGCTGTTCAACGAGAGCCTCGAGACGCGCGACGGCCGCATGTGGGTCTCCGACCGCCCCGGCCTCGGCTTCACGCTCAGCGACCAGGCCCGCGCCTGGACCGTCGCGACCGCCGAGCTCGGCACCCGCCCCTGATCCTCGCGGGCTCCGCGACGTCCCGACGGAGTCCGCGGGACCCACCGCTCCGGCGCCGCGCCCACCCGGCCGGCGGCGCCCGCCACCACCACGACCTCACCACTCAAGGAGATCCACGATGGGTCGCTACGCCCCCGACGAGCTGCGCACCGCGCTCGGCTCCGGACTGCTCTCGTTCCCGGTCACCCACACGACCCCCGACCTGGCCTTCGACGAGGCGGCCTACCGCGAGCACCTGCGCCACCTGGCGCAGTTCGACGTCGCGGGCCTCTTCGCCGCGGGCGGCACCGGCGAGTTCTTCTCGCTGACCCACGCCGAGGTCGACACGGTCGTGCGGGCCACGGTCGACGAGATCACCGACATCCCGGTGATGGGCGCCGCGGGCTACGGCACCACCCAGGCCGTGGCGATGACGCGGGCGTCCGCCGAGGCGGGGGCCGACGGGGTGCTGCTGCTGCCGCCGTACCTGACCGAGCTGTCCGACGCCGGTCTCTACGAGCACACCGCCCGCGTCTGCGCCTCGACCGACATCGGCGTCGTCGTCTACCACCGCGCCAACGCCCGCTACTCCGCCGAGACCGTGGAGCGCCTCGCCGACGAGTTCGACAACTTCATCGGGTTCAAGGACGGCATCTGCGACATCGACCTGCTCGCCACGCTGAACGCGCGGCTGGGCGACCGGCTGGTCTACGTCGGCGGCCTGCCGACGGCGGAGACGTACGCGCTGCCGTACCTGGAGCTCGGGGTCACCACGTACTCGTCCGCCATCTTCAACTTCGCGCCCCGCTGGGCCACCGAGTTCTACACCGCGGTGCGCTCCGGCGAGCGCGACGAGGTCCTCGCCCGACTGCGCGAGTTCGTCGTGCCTTACATTGCGATCCGTGACCGCCAGGCCGGCTACGGCGTCTCGATCGTGAAGGCCGGCCTGACGGCCGCGGGTCGTCCCGCCGGTCCGGTCCGTCCTCCGCTGACGGACCTGACCGACGCGGAGCTGGCCGAGCTGACCGACCTCGTGAAGAAGGTGATCTGAGATGACGCAGCCGCAGGCGGCCTCGGGGCTGACCGGCGAGATGTTCCTGGGCGAGCGACGCGTGCTCGGGACCGAGGGCACCGTGCGTGCCGTCGACCCGCGCACCGGTGAGGAGGTGGGGGTCGAGTACGGCCTGGGCTCGGCCGCCGAGGTCGACATCGCCGCCACCCTCGCCGCGCAGGCCCACCCGGTCTACCGGGCCACCGGCCCGGAGGAGCGCGCCGCGTTCCTCGAGCGGGTCGCGGACAACATCGCCGCCCTGGGCGACACCCTCGTCGCCCAGGTGCTGCTCGAGTCGGGCCTGCCGGAGCCGCGGGTGCGCGGCGAGATCGGGCGCACCACCGGCCAGCTGCGGCTCTTCGCCTCCGTCGTGCGCGACGGCTCCTTCCACGGCGCCCGCATCGAGACCGCGCTGCCCGAGCGCACCCCGCTGCCGCGTCCCGACGTGCGCCAGCGCAAGGTGCCCGTGGGTCCCGTCGCGGTCTTCGGCGCCAGCAACTTCCCGCTCGCCTTCTCCGTCGCCGGCGGCGACACCGCCTCGGCGCTCGCGGCCGGCTGCCCCGTCGTGGTGAAGGCCCACGAGGCCCACCCCGGCACCTCCGAGCTCGTCGGCGGCGCCATCGCGTCGGCCGTCGCGGAGTCCGGGCTGCCGCAGGGCGTCTTCTCGATGGTCTACGGCGAGGGCCCGGTCGTCGGGTCCGCGCTCGCCGCTCACCCCGCGATCAAGGCCGTCGGCTTCACGGGCTCGCGCCGCGCCGGCGTGGCCCTCATGCAGGTCGCCGCGGCCCGCGAGGTGCCGATCCCCGTCTACGCGGAGATGTCGTCGATCAACCCGGTGTTCCTGCTGCCCGGCGCGCTCGCCGAGGACGCGGCGGGCATCGCCGACGGCTACGTCGCGTCGCTGACGACCGGAGCCGGTCAGCTGTGCACCAGTCCGGGTCTCGTGCTCGCGGTGGCGGGCGAGGGTCTCGACACCTTCCTCGAGCGCGTGGGCGAGCAGCTGCCCGGCTGCGCCGCGCAGACCATGCTCACCCCCGGCATCCACTCCGCCTACGAGGCCGGCGTCGAGCGGCTCGTCAACGCCGACGGCGTGCGGGTCGTCGGCCGGGGCGCCACGCCCGCCGAGGGCGCGCCCACCGAGGGCCAGGCGCTCGTCGTCACCGTGCCCGCGGAGACGTTCGTCGCGAACCCGGCGCTGGGCGAGGAGAACTTCGGGTCCTCGTCGGTCGTCGTCGTCGCCGACGACACCAGCGCGCTCGTGCGGGTCGCCCAGGAGATCGAGGGCCAGCTGACCGCGACCCTCCAGGCCACCGGCGCCGACCACGAGGCCGCGGCCGCGCTGCTGCCCGTGCTCGAGGACAAGGTGGGCCGCATCCTGTTCAACGGCTGGCCGACCGGCGTCGACGTCGGCCAGGCGATGGTGCACGGCGGCCCGTTCCCGGCCACCTCCGACGGGCGGAGCACGTCGGTCGGCACGCTGGCGATCGAGCGCTTCCTGCGTCCCGTGGCCTACCAGAACGTCCCGGCCGACCTGCTCCCCGCGCCCGTCGCGGACGCCAACCCGCTCGGCATCTGGCGCCAGGTCGAGGGGGACCTGACCCGTGACTGAGACGGCGACCAGCACGAGCACGGACACCCTCGAGCGCAGCCGCGTCGTCGAGGCGGCCGGCCGCGGGCCGGTCGTCGCCGGCCTGCGGGTGGTCCCGGTCGCGGGGCACGACTCGATGCTGCTGAACCTCAGCGGCGCCCACGCGCCCTTCTTCACCCGCAACATCGTCGTGCTCACCGACTCCGACGGCCGCACCGGCGTCGGCGAGGTGCCCGGCGGCGAGGCGATCCGCTCGACGCTCGAGGAGTCGGCGCGGCTGGTCGTGGGCCAGCCCGTCGCGCGCTTCCGCACCCTGCTGCGCGAGGTGGCCGACGCGTACGCCTCCCGCGACGCGGGCGGTCGGGGCCTGCAGACCTTCGACCTGCGCACGACGGTGCACGTCGTCACGGCGCTGGAGTCGGCCCTGCTCGACCTGCACGGGCAGGCGCTGGGGGTGCCGGTCGCCGAGCTCCTGGGCGAGGGCCAGCAGCGCGACTCCGTGCAGGCGCTGGGCTACCTGTTCTTCGTGGGCGACCGCGGCCGCACGGACCTGGCGTACCGCTCCGAGCCCGACGGCGAGGACGACTGGACCCGCCTGCGCCACGAGACGGCGCTCGACGCCGACGCCGTGGTGGCGCTGGCCCGCGCGGCGCAGCAGCGCTACGGGTTCGCGGACTTCAAGCTCAAGGGCGGCGTGCTGCCCGGCGAGCAGGAGGTCGAGGTCATCACCGCGCTCGGCGCCGCGTTCCCCGAGGCGCGGGTGACGCTCGATCCCAACGGCGGCTGGCTGCTGGCGGACGCGATCCGCCACGGCCGCGCGCTGCGCGACGTGCTCGCGTACGCCGAGGACCCCTGCGGCGCGGAGGGCGGCTACTCCGGGCGCGAGGTGATGGCCGAGTTCAAGCGGGCCACCGGTCTGACCACGGCCACCAACATGATCGCGACCGACTGGCGCCAGATGGGCCACGCGGTGCGCACCAACGCCGTCGACATCCCGCTGGCCGACCCGCACTTCTGGACCATGGCGGGCTCCGTGCGCGTCGGCCAGATGTGCGACGCGTGGGGCCTGACGTGGGGCTCGCACTCGAACAACCACTTCGACGTCTCGCTGGCGATGTTCACCCACGTCGCGGCAGCGGTGCCCGGCGAGCCGACCGCCATCGACACGCACTGGATCTGGCAGGACGGGCAGCGCATCACCCGCGACCCGCTGCGGATCGTGGACGGGCGGATCGCCGTGCCGACGACGCCCGGCCTGGGCGTCGAGCTCGACGAGGAGCGGCTGGCCGAGGCGCACGAGCTCTACCTGCGCGAGGGCCTCGGCGCCCGCGACGACGCGGCCGCCATGCAGTTCCTGGTGCCCGGCTGGTCCTTCGACCCCAAGCGACCGGCGCTCGACCGATGACGGCGGCCGTGACGCCCGGGCGCGTGCTGCGCACCACCGGACTCAAGCCCGACCTCGCCGCGACGCTGGCGCAGCGCTACGCCGCCCCCGAGCTCCCCGCGGGCCGCGCGGCGCTCGGCAGCGACACGGTGGCCGCGTTCGGCGCGGACGCCGAGATCGTGGTGACGTCCAACCGGGCCGGGTTCGAGACCGACCTGCTCGACTCGCTCCCGCGGCTGCGGGCGGTGCTGAGCTTCGGGGTCGGCTACGACACGATCGACGCCGCGGCGCTCGCCGAGGCGGGGGTCGTCGTCTCGAACACCCCGGACGTGCTCACCGACTGCGTGGCCGACGCCGCGGTCGCGCTGGCGCTCGACGCCATGCGCGGCTTCAGCGCGGCCGACCGCTGGGTGCGCGCCGGCGGCTGGGACCCCGGGGGCGTCGAGTTCCCGCTCACCCGGCGGCTGTCGCGCTCGCGCGTCGGGATCCTCGGGCTCGGTCGGATCGGCCGCGCCATCGCGCACCGGCTCGAGGCCTTCGGCTGCTCCGTGAGCTACCACAACCGCCGCGAGCTGATGGACGTCTCGTACCCGTACGCGGCCTCCCCGCTCGACCTCGCCCGCGGCGTCGACCTGCTCGTCGTCGCGGCGGCCGGCGGCACCGCCGCCTCGCCGCTGGTCGGTCGCGAGGAGCTGGAGGCCCTCGGGCCCGGCGGGTTCCTCGTCAACGTCGGCCGCGGGTCGGTCGTCGACGAGGAGGCGCTCGTCGATCTGCTGGTGGACGGCGGCCTGGGCGGCGCCGGCCTCGACGTGTTCGCCTCCGAGCCCCACGTGCCCACGGCCCTGCGCACCCTCGACAACGTCGTGCTGCTGCCGCACATGGCCTCCGGCACGGTCGAGACCCGCGCCGACATGGCGCGGCTCGTGCTGGAGAATCTCGACACGTGGCTGGGCGAGGGACGACTGGTGACCCCGGTGCCGGAGTCCGACGCGGTCGTCCGGTCCTGAGCGACCGCACCCGGCCGGCGGTCGGGTCGTGACCGAGGCGCTCCTGCTGGTGCTCGCCGGGGTCGGCGCGGGCCTGTGCGGCTCGATCGCGGGCCTCGCCTCGCTGGCCTCGTACCCCGCCCTGCTCGCCGTCGGTCTGCCGCCCCTGGCCGCCAACGTCACCAACTCGGTGGCGCTGCTGGCCAACGGGGTCGGCACCGCGGTGGGCTCGCGGCGCGAGCTCGTGGGCCAGGGCCGGCGCGTCGCCGTGCTCTGCGCCTGGTCGGCCCTCGGCGGCACCGTCGGAGCCGGCCTGCTGCTGCTCGGCGGCGAGGAGACCTTCGAGGTCGTGGTGCCGGGGCTCGTCGCCCTCGGGGCGGTGCTGCTGCTCGCGCGCGACCGGATCCGGGCGTACGTCGCGCGCCGCGGTCGCGGTGGCCTCGACGCCGGCACGATGCCCGGCACGCAGGTGGCTGCGGTGGGCGTCTACGGCGGCTACTTCGGCGCCGCCTCCGGGATCATCATGCTGGCGGTGCTCTCGGTGCGCACGAGCGAGCCGTTCCCCGTCACCAACGCGGTGAAGAACCTCGCGACCTCGGCGGCCAACGCGGTGGCGGCCGTCGTGTACGCCCTGCTGGCGCCGGTCGACTGGTCCGCCGCCGGCTGCGTCGCCCTCGGGGCCCTCGTCGGCGGGTGGACCGGCCCGCAGCTGGTGCGCGTGCTGCCCGAGACGGCCCTGCGCTGGGGCATCGGCATCGCCGGCCTGGCGCTCGCCGCGCACCTCGCGCTGGGCTGACCGCGCGGGCGGCGCTCAGCCGTCCGGGTCCAGCTCCTCGAGCGCGGCCAAGGCGTGGGGGAGAGCGGGGTTGGTGGAGTCGCGCGGCCACAGCAGGTGCAGCTCGACCGGCTTGGCCTCCCGCGTGCGCAGCGGCAGGTGCACGACGCCGTCGATGCCGAGGCGCGCGGCCGAGCGCGGCACGAAGGCGACCCCGCGGCCCGCGGCGACCAGCCAGATCATCGTGGCGACCTGGCTGACCGTGTGCGCCACGTTGTGGTGCTCGACCGGCAGCAGGCCGACGACGAGGTCGTAGAAGTAGCGGGCCTTCGTCGGCGAGTGCATGACGAGCGGTACGCCCGCCAGGTCGCCCACCTCGACGGGCCGGTCCAGCGCGGCCAGCGGGTGACCGGCGGGCACCGCCACCACCAGCTCCTCGCGGCGGATCAGCCGGGAGCCGAAGAGGTCCGGGTCGAACGGCGGGCGGGCCAGGGCGAGGTCGATCTCGTGGGCCAGCAGGGCCTCGACCTGCTCGCGGGTGACCATCTCGTAGAGGTCGAGCTCGATCTGCGGCAGCGCCACCGAGATCCGGTCGAGCACGTCGGTGAGCACGCCGAACGTCGAGGCGGCGGTGAACCCGACCCGCACGATGCCGGTGGTGCCCTCGGCGATCCGCCGCGCCAGGTCCGGCGCCGCGTCGGCCAGGGCCAGGAGCCGCGTGGCCTCCACGAGGAAGGCCCGCCCCGCGGCGGTCAGCTCGACGCGGCGGTTGTCGCGGTCCAGCAGCGTGACGCCGATCGAGCGCTCCAGCTTCTGGATCTGGCGGCTGAGGGGTGGTTGGGTCATGTTCAGCCGCTCGGCGGCGCGGCCGAAGTGCAGCTCCTCCGCGACGGTCACGAAGCCACGGAGCTGCTCGAACGAGAACATGATGCGCGGACGGTATCATGCAATGCCTCATCGGGTTTGGACATGCATGACGCGCGGCTCCTAGTGTCCTCGCGTGACGGCGATCACAGGGCCGTCTGACCGACCGAAATCCCAGGAGCTCCCATGCAGAAGCACCGTCTCGTCCGCGGCGTCGCGGCCCTCTCGACCGCCGCCCTCGGGCTCTCCCTGACCGCCTGCGGCGGAAACCTCGGCGGTTCCTCGGCGGAGGACTTCCCGAACGGCGCGATCAACCTGACCGTCGGCCAGGACGCCGGCGGGTCCACCGACCTCATCGCCCGCGCGCTCGCCGAGCCGGTCTCCTCCGACCTCGGCGTCCCCGTCCCCGTGATGAACCGCCCCGGGGCGAACGGTGCGCTCGCGGCCCAGACGCTGTCCGGCGAGAACGCCGACGGCCAGGAGCTGATGGTCATCAACGCCTCGCTCATCGCGATCACCTCCCTGGTGGTCGGCGAGGACGAGGTCGTCTCCCTCGACGACTACGAGGTCGTCACCGGCATCTCCCAGGACGACTACGTGCTCGTCGCCAACGTCGACTCCGGCTGGGAGTCGTTCGAGGACGTCGAGGCCGCCGGCCAGACGATCGACTACGCGACCACGGGCGTCGGCACCGGCAGCCAGCTCTCGCAGGAGCTGCTGTTCAACCAGACCGACGTGCAGGGCAACGACGTCCCGTTCGACGGCGGGTCGCCCGCGCTGACCGCGCTGCTCGGCAACCAGGTCGACGTGACCAGCATCCAGCTGGGCGAGGCGTACCCGCAGATCGAGGCCGGCGAGATCGTCCCGCTGATGGTCTTCTCCGAGGAGCGCAACCAGTACTTCGAGGACGTCCCGACCGCCACCGAGCTGGGCTACGACGTCCCGGTCGCGCAGTACCGCGCGATCGTCGCGCCGAAGGACACCCCGCAGGAGACGATCGACACCCTCAAGGACGCCTTCGACGAGGCCTTCGCCACCGAGGCGTACCAGTCCTTCAACGAGAACGCCCTGCTGACGCCCTACGAGCTCGACGGCGCGGAGGTCGCGGAGGAGTGGAACGCGCAGAAGGAGACCTACGCCGCGCTGATCGAGGAGTACGGCATCGACATGGGCGGCGAGTCGTGACCTCGTCCGCCCCCGGGGCCGCCGAGCCGGCGGCCCCGACCGGGCCGGACGGCGCCCCCGAGGCGGCCACGCCCGAGGAGCTGGCCGCGCAGTGGGACGCCGAGAAGCCCGAGCCCGCGGGCGTGGTGACCAACGCCGTCATCGCCCTGCTGGTGATCGGCTTCGGCCTCGCCGGCGTGCTGGGCTCCTGGGCGCTCGGCGCCGGGTCGCTCGGCTCGCCCGGCCCCGGCACCTGGCCGCTGGTCATCTCCAGCGCCATCACCCTGCTCGGCCTGGTCCTCCTGCTGCAGGCCCGCGCCACCGACGACACCGAGCGGTTCACCTCCGAGAGCTGGGTGATCGTGCCGGCCGTCCTGAGCCTCGTGCCGTTCGCCTACCTGATCGAGGTCATCGGCTTCGAGATCCCGTCGGCCGCGCTCGCCTTCGTCTGGCTGAAGTTCCTCGGCCGCGAGGCCTGGCGCACCTCCGTCGTCGGCGCGCTGCTCATGGTCGCCGCCTTCTACGGCATCTTCGTCGTGGCCCTCCGGGTCTCGATCCCGCACCTGTTCTGAGAGGAGCCGCACCGTGGACATCGCCCCGGTCATCGACGGCTTCGGCGTGGTCCTCCAGCCGGAGAACCTGCTCTACTGCCTCATCGGCGTCGTCGTCGGCATGCTCGTCGGCGTCCTGCCCGGCCTCGGCCCGGCCGCCACCATCGCGATCCTGCTGCCGCTGACGTTCAACGTCGAGCCGGTCACCGCGATCATCATGCTCGCCGGCATCTTCTACGGCGCCCAGTACGGCGGCACGATCACCTCGGTGCTCCTGCGCCTGCCCGGCGAGGCGTCGTCGGTGGTCACCGTCTTCGACGGGTACGCCTTGGCGCGCCAGGGCAAGGCCGGCACCGCGCTCGGCATCGCCGCCGTCGGATCGTTCGTCGGCGGCACCGTCTCGATCGTCGCGCTGACCCTGGTCGCGCCGCTCGTCGCCACCTTCGCGCTCGACTTCGGCCCGCCGGAGTACACCCTGCTCGCGATGCTCGGCATCCTGCTCGTCGCCGCCGTCGGCAACGGCGGGCGCACGAAGGCGTTCGTCGCCGCCGGCATCGGCCTGCTGCTCGCGACCGTGGGTCGCGACGGCTTCACCGGCGCGGAGCGCTTCACCTTCGACTCGCTGTCGATGGCCGACGGCCTCGACTTCGTGCCGATCGCGATGGGCATCTTCGGTCTCGCCGAGATTCTGCACAGCCTGGAGAATCGCGAGAAGCTCGCGAAGCCGATGTCGAAGGTCAAGAACCCGTGGCCCTCGCGCAAGGAGCTGCGTCAGTCCTCCGGCGCGATCGGCCGCGGCTCGGTGATCGGCTTCGTGCTGGGCATCCTGCCCGGTGGCGGTGCGACGCTGTCGTCGCTGGCGGCCTACGGCCTGGAGAAGAAGCGCGCCAAGAACCCCGAGCGGTTCGGCCGCGGCGCCGTCGAGGGCGTCGCCGCCCCGGAGACCGCGAACAACGCGGCCGCCACGTCGTCCTTCATCCCGCTGCTGACGCTCGGCATCCCGGCCAACGCCACGATCGCCGTCATCTTCGGAGCCCTGCTGATCCAGGGCATCACCCCCGGCCCCGGCCTCGTCGAGGACCACCCGGACCTGTTCTGGGGCGTCGTGAACTCGATGTACATCGGCAACATCCTGCTGCTGATGATGAGCATCCCGCTGGTCGGCCTGTTCGTGAAGATCCTGACGGTGCGGTCCACGATCATGGCGCCGATCACCGTGCTGATCACGATGATCGGCGTCTACACGGTCAACAACAACACCTTCGACATCCTGCTCGTGGTCGTCTTCGGCGTCCTCGGCTACCTGATGAAGAAGGCGGGCTTCGAGCCCGGCCCGCTGGTGCTCGCGTTCGTGCTCGGCTCGCTGCTCGAGTCCAACGCCCGCCGCTCGCTGATCCTGTTCGACGGTGACGTCAGCGGCTTCGCCACCCGGCCGATCTCCGGCACGCTCCTCGCGGTCCTCGTGATCGTCCTGGTCCTGCCGCTGCTGGGGCTCGTCTACCGCCGCACCCGGTCCGGCGGCGCCAACGCCGCCGGCCCGAGCGGCCCGAGCGGCCCGACCGGCCCGACCGGTCACGCCGGCCCGACCGCGGGCGGTCCGGACACCGACGGCACCACGGGCGCGGGCGACGTCCCGCGCGACAACTCCAAGGAAGAGGCCACGTCATGACCGTCCTCGTCGGCTACGTCGACACCGCCCCCGGCAACGCGGCCTTCGAGGCCGCGCTGGCCGAGGCCGTCCGCCGCGGCGAGCCGCTGCTGGTGCTGAACTCGCCGCAGGGCGGCGCCCTGGTCGACAAGGCGCTCGTGGGCGACGATCGCCGGGCCCAGCTGGAGCAGGCGGCCGCCGCGGCGGGCGTACCGCTCGAGCTGCGCCAGCCCACCCACCACGACGACCTGCCGGGGGCGATCGCCGCCCTGGCCGACGAGGTCGACGCCTCCGTCGTGGTGATCGGGATCCGGCGCCGCTCGCCGGTCGGCAAGCTGTTCCTCGGCAGCGACGCCCAGCGGGTGCTGCTCGAGCTCGACCGCCCGATCCTCGCGGTCAAGCCGCGTGGCTGATCCCGACCTCCTCCGCACCGCGCTCGTCGACGTCGTCGGCGAGCGCGGTGTGCTCGTCCCGGGGGTGCACGACGACCGCCTGGCGACGTACGCGGCGGACTGGCGCGGCGCGTACGCCGGACGGCCCGCCCTCGTCGTCCTCCCGTCCACCACCGACGAGGTCGCGGCGGTGCTGCGCGCCTGCGCCGCCCACGGCGCGGCCGTCGTGCCGCAGGGCGGCAACACGGGCCTGTGCGGCGGAGCCGTGCCCGACGCGAGCGGAACGCAGGTGGTGGTCTCCACCGACCGGCTGCGCGCGGTGCGCGACCTGGACGTCGCCAACCGCACGCTGACCGTCGAGGCCGGCGTCGTGCTCGCCGACGCGCAGGCGGCCGCCGGGGCCGCGGGCCTGCTGCTGCCGCTGACCATGGGCTCGCAGGGCCGCTGCACCGTCGGCGGGGTCGTCGCGACGAACGCCGGCGGCACCGGCGTGCTGCGCTACGGCAGCACCCGGGCGCTGGTGCTCGGCCTCGAGGTGGTGCTGCCCGACGGCCGCGTGTGGGACGGGCTGCGAGGCCTGCGCAAGGACAACACCGGCTACGACCTCAAGCAGCTCTTCGTCGGCGCCGAGGGCACCCTCGGTGTCGTCACCGCCGTCGTGCTGGCCCTGCAGCCGGCCGTGCGCCGCCGCGTCGGGCTGTGGGTCGGACTCGACTCGCTCGCCGCCGCCGTCGGCCTGCTCGGCACGGCCCGGGAGGTGGCCGGCGAGCGCGTCACCGCGTTTGAGGTGATGTCGGCGCCGAGCCGCGCCATGGTGCTCGACCACGTGCCCGGCACCCGCGACCCCCTCGGTCCCGAGCACCCCTGGTGCGGGCTGGTCGAGCTCGGCGACACCGCCCCGGACGCCGACGTCGAGGCCCTCGCCGAGCGGCTGCTGACCGCCGCGGCCGAGCGCGACCAGCTCGTCGACGCCGTCGTGGCCACCGGGCCGCAGCTCGACGCCCTGTGGGCGTTGCGCGAGGGGATCTCGGAGGCCCAGAACCACGAGGGCCCCAGCCTCAAGCACGACGTGTCGGTGGCGCTCGGCTCGATGGCGGACTACGTCGCCGCGTGCGACGCGGGGCTGGCGCGCGAGCTGCCGGGCGTACGCGTCGTCGCCTACGGCCACGTCGGCGACGGCAACCTGCACCACAACCTGTCGAAGCCGCCCGGCACCGACGACGCGGACTTCCTGGCGCTGGCGCCGCGCCTGACCGAGGTGCTGTACGCCCAGGTGGCCGCCCACGGCGGGTCGATCAGCGCGGAGCACGGGCTCGGCACGGCGAAGCGGGACGCGGCCGCGGCGTACAAGTCCGACGTCGAGCTCGACCTGATGCGCGCCGTGAAGCGGGCGATCGACCCCGACGGCCGGATGAACCCGGGCAAGGTGCTCGCCGCGTCCTGAGGCGACGCCTCGACGTTCAGCCGCCGAGCAGGACCTCGGCGACGAAGTCGGCGGCCGGGTCCTCGAACTCGCGGTGCTGGCGCAGCATCGCGTGCTTGCCGCCCTCGACCTCGACGAAGCGGACGTCGGTCGTGCGCGCGACCCGGTCGGCGAGGGCGCGGGCGCGGGCGGGGGAGGCGATCCGGTCGGCGGTGCCGTGCACGACCAGCACCCGGCGTCCGCGCAGGTCCGTCGCGTCGCTCGGCAGCACCCAGGGGTTGAGCGCGACCACGGCGCGCACCGGCGCGGCGCCGCCCGCGAGCAGCGCCGCGCGCCCGCCCAGGGAGTGCCCGACGAGCGCGGTCGGCAGGTCGCCGTAGCGTTCGGCGAGGCGACCCAGCGCCCACCGGACGTCGTCGACCGGGGTGGTCGTCGGGTCCCAGCCGCGGTGCGAGTTGAGCAGCCGGTGCACGGCGAGGTCGCGGGACCTTCGGGCGACGCGGCGGGCGAGGGGCTTCATCCGCAGCACAGAGAGCTGGGCCGGGCTCACCATCGGGCTGCCGGGGCGCGAGCCCCCGCCGTGCATGACGAGCACCGCGCCTCGTGGCCGGTCGGGCTCCTGGACGGCGATCAGCCGCGGCTCCATGCACTACCTCCGTCGGGTCGGCTGCTGCTCGGGTCGGGCGCCCGGTACCCCGCCGGTGACGGTACGCGCGGGGTTTGGCCACCGCGGCGAGCACCGCCTACGTTCCGACGGTGAACGACCCCCGTGCCAGTGTCGGTGCCAGCCCGAGCGCCAGTGCCCCGACCGTGCGTCGGGCCCGTGCCGGCGTCTCGCTGATGTTCTTCACCAACGGTGTGCTGTTCGCGGCGCTGCTGCCGCGCTACCCCGAGATCAAGGCGGCCCTGGGCCTGTCGAACGCGGGCTTCGGGCTCGCGGTGGTGGCCTTCGCCCTGGGATCGATCACGGCAGCGGCCGTGGGCGCACCGATCGTGCGGCGCTACGGCGCCCGCGCGGTCACCGCGGTCGGGTCGGCCGCCCTCGCCGCGGTGATGACGCTGGCGGGCGGCGCGCCGTCGCTGGCGGTCTTCGTCCTCGCCCTGTTCGTGGGTGGCGCGGTCGACGCGGTCGTCGACACCGCCCAGAACGTGCACGGCGTCGCCGTCGAGCGGTGGAAGGGCTCCTCGATCATCAACTCGCTGCACGCCACGTGGAGCCTGGGTGCCGCCACCGGCGGCGTGATCGGTGCGGTCGGCGCCAACCTGGGGATCCCGCTCGGCTGGCAGATGGGAGTCAACGGCGCCGTGTGGACCCTCGCGGCGATCGGCGCCTCCGTCCTGGCCCGTGTGCCCGCCCGCGTCGAGGAGGCCGCCGAGACCGCGGGGGAGGCGGCGGCCGGCGCCGCCCTCGAGGCCCCCGCGACGGCACCCCGGCGCCCGTTCGTCCTCCTGCTCCCGCTCGTCGCCCTCGCGATCTGCGGCACCGTCGTCGAGGACGTGGCCAGCAACTGGGTGGTGCTGTTCCTCCACACGGAGACGGCGGCGCCCGCGCAGGTCGCGACGCTCGGTGTCGCCACGGTCGTGGCCAGCCAGTTCGTCGGCCGCGTCCTCGGCGACCCGATGACCGACCGGTGGGGCCGCGAGCGGGTGGCGGTCAGCGGCGGCCTGCTCATCGCCCTGGGGGCCGCGCTGGTGGTCGCGCCGACGGCGTACCCCGTCGCCATGCTCGGCTTCGGCCTCGCCGGCTTCGGCAGCGCCACGCTCGTGCCCGCCGCGTTCGCCGCCGCCGACCGCGTGCCCGGCCTGCCGGAGGGCACGGGCATCGCGCTCGTCGGCTGGCTGATGCGCCTGGGCTTCCTGCTCACCTCCCCGCTGATCGGGGTGGTCTCGCAGGCCAGCAGCCTGCGCGTCGCGCTCGTCCTGCCGCTGGTCGGCGGCCTCGTCGCGGCGGGCATCTCGCTGCGCGCCCGGCGCGCTCAGTCCAGCGGCCGCAGCTCGTCGGCGTAGGACAGCGAGACCCGGCGCAGCGTCCCCGCGTCGTCGACGGAGTACTGCCCCATCCGCCACAGCGGCGGGCTGTACGCGTGGATGCTCACCGACCCCGCGCGGGCCCCGTTGAGGCGGTGGATGTGGTCGGGGCCGAAGGAGAACACCCGGCCCGCGCCGACGCTGGTCTCGCGGGCGCCGGACAGCAGGGTCAGGTTGTTCTCCACGAGCTCGCCGTCGACGACCGCGACGGCGCCGGAGGACACGTCGTGGTCGTGCCAGCCGGTGTCGTTCTCCGGGGTCCAGCACAGCAGCCAGATGTCGACGTGCGCGTCGCGGTGCAGCGAGGCGTACACGCGCTCCTCGGAGTCGAAGCCGACGAGGTGGCGCCAGGTCTCCGGCTGCTGGGCGACCGCGGCGGCGACGGCCTCGAGCTCGGCGGGGTCGAGGTCGCGCCGCGGCAGGTCGGCGACCGTGAGGTCGGCGGGGTAGGAGGCCAGGTCGGCCGCGGCGTCCGCGGCGACGGGGAGGCGGCACGCCGTTCCGCTCTCGGAGTGGCCGGGCTGGCGGGTGTCGTCGGCGACGAGGGTCATGGTCGTGCTCCTTCCAGGTGGCGGCCTGCTCCGTCGAGCAGGCGGTGGGGGTTGGTGACCCGCACGGCGTGGGTCGCCGCGGGGTCGAGCAGGTGGTCCAGGGGCGCGGCGTACGGCCGGTCGCTGCCGAGCGCGAGGGCGTCGATGCCGACGACGCGCACGAGCGACTCCAGGGCGCGCGGTCCGTGCCCGGAGGTGTCGAGGTAGACGTGCGGGTCGACCACGCCGCGCGCGAGCAGGCCCTCGGGGTCGCGCAGCGCCTGGCGCTCGCGGAGCAGGGGAGCCAGGCCGGCGCCGGCGGCGAAGAGCACGCGCAGGCGCGGGTGGTCCCCGCGTACGCCCGCGGCGTGCCAGGCCCACCACGCGGCCTGCAGCTGCGCGGTGTAGCCGACCGTCGGCGCCCACCACGCCGGCAGGTCGCGCGCGCCCGGGCGGGCGGGCTCGGGGCCGGGATGCACGAACAGCACGGAGCCCTGGGCGGCGACCACGTCGAGGAGCGCCCCAGCGCGCTCCCAGGCGGCGGGGGTCGTCAGGTGGGTCGCGGGCACCTGGAGGCCGACGTAGCGCGAGGTGCCGAGCCGGTGGCGCAGCTGGTCGAGGTCGGGGTCGGCCGCCACGCTCGCCCAGGCGCGGAAGTGGCCCGGCAGGGCCTCGACGTCGGCGTGGTACGCGGCCAGCAGCGGCCCTGCGGACGTGCTGCGCAGGTCCTCGACGCCCAGCGGGGAGGAGATCCCCACGACGGCCGAGCCCACCCCGTCCGCCTCGTCGGCGGCGACCCGGGCGGCGACGTCGTGCGCCGTCGGGTCGACCTCGAACGGGCGCTCGCCGTCGAGGTGCAGCGTCCAGCCGCGCAGGTACGGCGGCTGGGAGCGGGCCCGGAGACGGTCCACGAGCGTGTCCGACCACAGGTGCTGGTGCACGTCGACCGCGTCGCCCACGGGTTGCCTCCCTCTGCCGCTCCGCGCCGAAGCGCACTAACTGAACTGGTTCGATCGACTTTAGGTGCCGATCGTGGTCGTGCCCGGGCCGTCTCACGCTGTGGCACCGTGGACGCATGGCACTCATCGGCGTGACGGGAGCGACGGGCGCGGTCGGGGGACTCATCGCGCGGGACCTGGCGGAGCGCGGGGTCGCCCAGCGACTGCTGGTGCGCGACCCGGGACGCGCACCGGACCTGCCCGGCGCCGAGCCTCGGACCTGCGACTACGCCACCCCCGACGCCGCCGCGCTGCAGGGCGTGAGCACCCTGCTGATGGTCTCCGCGGGCGAGAGCGCCGACCGGGTGGCGGCGCACCGGGCGCTCGTCGGGGCCGCCGCGGAGGCGGGCGTGCGGCACGTCGTCTACACCTCGTTCGTCGGCGCCTCGCCGACCTCGACCTTCACCCTCGCGCGCGACCACCACGCGACCGAGCGGGCGATCGACGAGGCCGGGCTGGCGCGCACCTTCCTGCGCGACAACTTCTACCTCGACCTCCTGCCGCACTTCGTCGGCGACGACGACGTCCTGCGCGGTCCGGCCGGCGACGGGCGGGTGGCGGCCGTCGCGCGCGCCGACGTCGCCCGCGCGGCCGTCGTGGCACTGCTCGACCCGGCCGCGCACGCGGGCGCGATCTACGACCTCACGGGTCCCGAGGCGCTCACCCTCGACGAGGTCGCCGCCCGGGTGGCGTCCGCCACCGGCCGGCCGGTGCGCTTCCACGACGAGACCGACGAGGAGGCGTACGCCTCGCGCCGGCGCTGGGAGGCCCCGCAGTGGCAGTACGACGCGTGGGTCAGCACCTACACCGCCATCCGCGCGGGCGAGCTCGCCGCCGTCAGCGACGACGTGCGACGCGTGACCGGCCGCGAGCCGCTCTCGCTAGCCGACGTGCTGGCGGGGTGACGGGGACGACGCCGTCGACGAGGCGGGACCGGGGCGCTCCGCGTGCCAGTCTGGAGCGGTGCGTGAGACCGAGCCGAGCGACCTGACCGAGCCGACCCGGCTGCCCGACCTGCCCGACCTGCCCGACCTGCCCGACGGGCTCGGGCTGGTCGTCGCCGACATGGACGGCACGCTGCTCGACGGCGACGGCCGGGTGCCTGACGCGCTGTGGCCGCTGCTGGAGCGCCTCGACGCCGTCGGGGCGGCGTTCGCGCCGGCCAGCGGGCGGCAGTACGCCACCCTCCACCGCCTCTTCGAGCGGGCTGCCGACGGCATGGTCTTCATCGCGGAGAACGGCACGTACGTCGTGCGTGACGGCGTCGAGGTCAGCTCCACCACCCTGGACCCCGCGGTCGTCGCGGACCTGGTGCGCCGCGGCCGCGAGATCGCCGCGGAGCGCGACCTGGGCACGGTCGTGTGCGGCAAGCGGTCGGCGTACGTCGAGCGCACCGACGCCGCGTTCCTCGCCCAGGTGGACACCTACTACGCCGCGCGCACCGTCGTCGACGACCTCACGGCGGTCGACGACGAGGTGGTAAAGGTGGCGCTCCACGACGCCGCGGATTCCGAGCCCGTCGCCGA
Organism: Nocardioides imazamoxiresistens; assembly: GCF_032378595.1. NCBI lineage: Bacteria > Bacillati > Actinomycetota > Actinomycetes > Propionibacteriales > Nocardioidaceae > Nocardioides > Nocardioides imazamoxiresistens. The sequence continues at coordinate 696,812 of NZ_JAVYII010000001.1, read as the reverse complement.
CCTCGTCCGTCCGGCCGCCGGCGGGCAGCAGGTCGTCGTCTCGGGCGCGCACTGGGTCGACGTGATGCCGCGCGGCGTCACCAAGGGCGACGCGGTGCGGCGCCTGCAGGCCGAGCTGGGGGTCGGCGCGCACCAGACCGTCGCGTTCGGCGACTACCTCAACGACCTCGAGATGCTCGATGCCGCCGACGGCTCCTTCGCCATGGCCGGCGCGCACCCCGACGTGCTCGCCCGCGCCCGGCACACGGCGCCGCCGCACACCGAGGCCGGCGTGGTGCAGGTCCTCGACGCCCTGCTGCGTCGCCTGGGCGCCTGAGCGCCTGAGCGCCGGGCGTCGTCGCTCAGCTCGCGGAGGCCCACAGCGTGTAGGAGACGGTCGATCCCTGGTACGCCGGGTCGCTCGGCACGAAGGTGACGCTGATGCGGTGGTTCCCGCGCTGCGTGAACGCGTGGGTCCACACGTGGCGGCCGCGCCCGTCGTACCAGTAGGACGCCGTCGTGGTGCGCCCCGTCGCGACCTCGCGCGCGGTCACCTGGACCCGGCCGGTGATGCGGCGGCCGTCGCGACCGCCGTACCAGACCGAGAGCCGCTTCGGCTTGCCCACGCCGCCGTAGCGGTAGGGGCTCGCGGCCGTGACGTTGGTGTAGATGCCGGTGCGGGGGAGCGCCTCGAGGACGGCGGGGCCGACGTCGAGCGGGCCTCGGGTCGGGGTGGTCAGCGACGTGCGGTCGTCGGGCCGCGCCGGCAGCGCCGTGCCGCCGCCGTACCAGGCGGTCCGGTAGCCCGATGCCTCCCACGACACGGTGAGCCGCTGACCGGGCGGGACCGGGATCCAGTAGCCGCCGTCGACCTCGCGCGAGGCGTACCGCTCCCAGTGGCTGTAGGAGCCCGCGTCGACCCAGCGCCACACCACGACGCGGGCGGCGACCGGGACGCCGCGCGCGTCCACGGGGGCCGGACCCTGCAGGGCGACCGACGCGGGCGGCACCCGGCGGATGGTCGGCACGACGAGGTCGCCGGAGGCGGGCACGACGACGTGGGGGACCTGCGCGGGCGGACCGGTCGGGCGGACGGTGCCGCCGCCGAGGTAGGCGAACTCGATGCCGAACTTCGTGGCCACGAACGTGACCGCCGCGCCCGCCGGCAGGGCGCCCCGGCGCATCCGGAAGGTGCCGTCCGGGTTGGTCGTGTCGGCCAGCGTGTAGTCCGCGACCCAGGTGGCGCCGTCCCAGACCAGCGGCACGACGTCGACGGCCTCGGTGAGGACACCGTTCTCGTCCGTGACCTGGCCCTGGACGAGGTCGGCGTACAGCAGCTCGAGGTCGTGCTCGACCGGCGGGGAAGCCGCCGTCACTGCGAACGAGCCGGGATCGGTCGGCAGGCGCGGTCCCGTCGAGGTCCCGTCGGACCACACGGGCGTGTACGGATGGGTTCTCATGAACGAGGAGACGGGGAAGGCGACCACGGCGTAGGTGCCGGGGCCGACCTCGAACCGGTAGGAACCGCCGACCGGCACGGTCTGCTGCTCGGTGAGGACGAGGCCGAAGCCCCCTCCGTTGGACTGCGCCAGCACCACCGTGACGGTCTCGATGTCGCTGCGCCCGTCCGGCAGCGTGACCGTGCCGGAGATCGTCGTCGTGCCGCTCGCCGCCGGCTCCGCGGCGGCCGCCGTCGACGGCAGGACGAGCCCGGCGATCAGCAGCGCGAGCAGCGCCAGCGTGGCGGTGGCCGCGCCGAGCGCGCGACGCAGGTGTCGGTCCATGGTGGTCCCCCCGGTCCCAGACCGCGTCGCGGTCGCTGTGTCGCATCCTCGAGCCACGGACCCCCTCAGGTCCTCGGATCGGCCGATCCGGTCCGGCCGTCCGTCATGCTGGGCCCATGAGCGAGGTACGCGAGGTGGACCTGGTCGTCGTCGGCACCGGACCCGGGGGCGAGACGCTCGCCGGGGAGGCGGCCCGGGCGGGGCTGGAGGTGGTCGCCGTCGAGAAGCACCTGGTGGGCGGCGAGTGCCCCTACTACGGCTGCATCCCGTCGAAGATGATGGTGCGCGCGGCCGACAGCCTGGCCGAGGCGCGGCGCGCCGACCGGTTGGCCGGTGACGTGGTCGTCACCCCGTCGTGGGCCCCGGTCGCCGCCCGGGTGCGCGACGAGGCCACCGCCGACTGGGACGACACGGCGGCCGTGGAGCGCCTCGAGTCCGCCGGCGCCACGCTGGTGCGCGGCGTCGGACGCCTCGACGGCGAGCGACGGGTCGTGGTCACCGGCGCCGACGGCACGACGACCACGTACGCCGCCCGCCGCGGCGTCGTGCTGAACCCCGGGACGCGCCCGGCCGCGCCGGACGTTCCGGGGCTCGCGGACGTGGCGTACTGGACCAACCGCGACGCCCTGCGCGCCACCGAGCTGCCGGCGTCCCTCGTCGTGCTGGGCGGTGGGCCGATCGGGTGCGAGCTGGCCCAGGTGCTCGCCCGCTTCGGCACCGACGTGACGATCGTGCAGCACGGCGACCGCCTGCTGCCCCGCGACGAGCCCGAGGCGGCCGCGATCGTCGCCGACGCCCTGGCCGACGACGGCGTGCGGGTGCTGACCGGCACGTCGCTGGCCCGCGTCGAGGCCGGCCCGGACGGTCAGGTCGTGGCGCACCTGGAGGGCGGCGCCGACGGTGGCGCCACCGTTCAGGCCGAGCGCCTGCTGGTGGCTGCCGGGCGTACCCCCAACCTCGACGACCTCGGCCTGGCCTCCGTCGGGCTCGACCCGGCGGCCCGGGGCCTCGAGGTCGACGCTCGGCTGCGGGTGCAGCGACCCGACGGTCCCGTGCCCGGCCTCTGGGCGATCGGCGACGTGGTGGGGCACGGGGCGTTCACCCACGTGTCGATGTACCAGTCGCGGATCGCGCTGGCCGACGTGCTCGCCGGCGACGGCGACGGCGCCGAGGAGGCCTCCTACGACGCCCTGCCGCACGTCACCTTCACCGACCCCGAGGTGGCCGGCGTGGGGATGACGGAGGCGGACGCCCGCGAGGCGGGCCTGCGGGTACGCACCGGGTCCACCGCGCTGGAGAGCTCGTCGCGGGGCTTCACGCACGGGCCCGGCGCCCGCGGCCTCGTCAAGGTCGTCGAGGACGCGGACGCCGGGGTGCTCGTCGGGGCGACGGTGGTCGGCCCGGGCGGTGGCGAGATCGTCGGCCTGCTCGCGCTGGCCGTGCACGCACGCGTGCCGGTCACCACGCTGCGCCAGATGATCTACGCCTACCCGACCTTCCACCGGGCGATCGAGACCGCGCTGGGCGACCTCGACGCCTGAGGGATCCTCAGATCCGGCGGAAGAGTGCGGCGAGGGCCTGGCCGCCGCCGATGCACATGGTGACGATGCCGAGCTCCTTGTCCTTGCGGTGCAGCTCCTTGGCCACGCGCAGCGACAGGATCGCGCCGGTGGCGCCGACGGGGTGTCCGAGGGCGATGGCGCCGCCGTAGGGGTTGACCTTCTCGGGGTCGAGCTTGGCGTCGCGGATGACGGCGACGGCCTGGGCGGCGAAGGCCTCGTTGCACTCGACGACGTCGATGTCGTCGGGGCTGGTGCCGGTCTTCTCGAAGAGGGCCTGGAGGGCGAGGACGGGGGCGTAGCCCATGATCTCGGGCTCGAGCGCCCCGGTGGCGACGGCTTCGAGGGTGACCAGGCCGGTCAGGCCGCGTTCGGCGGCGGCGCGCCCGGAGGCCAGGACCACGGCGGCGGCGCCGTCGTTGATGCCGGAGGCGTTGCCGGCGGTGACGGTGCCGTCCTTGTCGAACGCGGGGCGCAGCCCGGCGAGGGTCTCGAGGGTGGTGTCGGGCTTGGGGTGCTGGTCGACCTCGACGGTGAACGGCTTCCTGCCACCGACCTCGACCGAGGTGATCTCCTCGGCGAACGCGGCCCGGGCCTCCTCGGTGGCGGCGCGGCGCTGGGACTCCAGGGCGAACTCGTCCTGCTCGGCGCGTGAGACGCCGTACTTCTTGGCGACGTTCTCGGCCGTGACGCCCATGTGGATGGAGTGGAACGGGTCGGTCAGCATCATCACGGTGCCGTCGACCAGCTCGCGGTTGCCGAGCTTGTAGCCGTTGCGGGCACCGAAGTCGTAGAACGGCATCCGGGTCATCGACTCGTCACCGCCGGCCACGGCCAGGTCGAGACCGTTCCAGCGCATCTCCATCGCCGCCGACCAGATCGCCTGCAGCCCCGAGCCGCACAACCGGTTGACGGTGTAGGCGGGCACGTTCTTCGGCAGGCCCGCGGTGACCGCGACCCGCCGCGCGTTGTAGGCGTCCGGGCCGACCTGGCCGATGCAGCCCATCACGACCTCCTGCACGTCGGCGCCCTCGACACCGGCCCGCTCCAACGCGGCACGGGTCGCGCTCGCACCGAGCTCGTGCGCGGGGACGTCCTTGAAGACGCCACCGAAGCTGCCGACGGGGGTCCGGGCACCGTCGACGAGGACGATCTGCTCGTCAGGATTCGTGGTCATGGATCCATCGTAGGCCGCAGTCCCGGAGAAAGGGAACGGAGTTCCGCCCCTGTTCTCGGGACCGCGGGTCGCTCAGTTGGGAGCGTCGGCGACCTGGATGTCGAATGACACGTCGTTGCCGTCGACCTCGGTCACCTCGACGTCGACGTCGATGGTCGAGCCGTCCTCGGCCGTGAGCACGCAGGTCATCGTGGCGCCCTCCTCCGCGTCGAGGTCCTCGGGGCAGTCGACCTCGTCCGGCTCCGTGCCGGTCTGCTGGGTCAGCTCCGACGAGATCTTGTCCTCCACGTCGTCGGACTCGACGCTGCCGGCGGAGCAGGCGGTGAGGGCGAGGGCCGCGCCGGCGGCCGTGAGAGCGAGGGCGAGGCGATTCATGGTGGCTCCGATCAGCGAAAGCGGATGATGGCCATGACGCTACTGGCGGGGACCTACTGGCCGTTCTCGCTGGCGGCCCGGTCGTCGGCCTCGACGTCGAGCGCGATGGGCTCGGTGGCGTCGCTCGCCGCGGTGACCGCGAGGTCCACGGTCGTCTCGCCCTCGACCTGGGCGCAGTAGACCCGCGCCCCGTCCTCGAGGTCGAGGGCGTCGAGGCAGACCACCTCCCCGGTGCTGCCGGCCTCGCTCAGCTGCTGGCCGACGGCGGCGGTCAGCTGGTCGGCGGTGAGGTAGGTGCGCGTCACGTCGATGCTGAACTCGACCTGCTCGTCGGCGACGTCGGTCACGAGCACCTCGGCGTCCTGGCTGCGGTCGCCGAGGACGTAGGTGCACGACGTCCCGGCGTCGGCCTCGGCCTCGAGGCCGCCACACTCGATCGGCTGCGGGGCCGTCTGGTTGGACTGCGCGAGCTTCTCGGCGACGGCGTCGGCGACCTCGGCGGCGGTGAAGTCGGGCAGCTCCTGGCTGCAGCCGGCGAGCAGCGCGCCGGCGGGGACCACGAGGGCGGCGAGGGCGGCGAGGGCCGCGAGAGTCCCTCGGTGTCGACGCATCTGCTCCCTCTCGGGTCGTCCCGGGTCGGCCCCTCCTGGCCGCCCGGGACGACCCTCTCACGCGCGGGCGTGCTCGTTGACGAGAACGCCCGAGGTGTGCGCGGTGGTGCGCGCCAGCCGCAGGTGCCGCGGTGCGTACGTGGTGACGACGCGTACGCCCTGTTCACCCGCCTGCCACCGCGCCGACGCGTGGGTGACGGCGTACGGCGCGGGACCCGGCCTAGCGTCCGCGCATGCTGACGCGGGGAGTGGTGGGATCGCTGATGGTCCTGCTCGGGGGCTTCGTGGTCTCGACGCTGCCGCACTCCGCGCCCGCCCTGCAGCTCGACCTGCTGGTCGACCTGCGCGCCACGATGACCGGCCGGATGATCGGGCTGAGCGTCGTGATGGCCGGGCTCGGCCTGCTCGGCGCCGCCTGGCTGTCGCTGTGCCGCGCGGTCGCCCACCCCGTCGAGACCGGGCAGGACCCGGTCGACCTCGTGCGCTGGGCGACGTTCCTGTGGTGCGCGCCGCTGCTGCTGGCGCCGCCGCTGTTCAGCCGCGACGGCTGGTCCTACGCCGCGCAGGGGATGCTCACGCACGTCGACGCCTCGCCCTACGCGTACGGCCCCGACGTCCTGTCCGGCCCGGTGACCGAGGCCGTGGACCCGCGCTGGATGGAGACCGTGACGCCGTACGGCCCGCTGCCGCTGGCGATCGGGGACCTCGCCGCCGGGGTCACCGGCAACCCCTGGATGCTCGTCGTGGTGCACCGGCTGGCCGCCCTCGTGGGCCTGGCGCTTCTCGCGTGGGCCGTCCCGCGGATGGCGCGCTGGACCGGGGTCAACCCCGGCCTGGCCACCGCCCTCGTGGTGGCCTCCCCGCTGATGATGGCCAACGGCGTCGGTGGGCTGCACAACGACCTGACGATGGTGGGCCTGATGGCCGCCGGCCTGGTCGTGGCGGTCGAGAGGCACTGGGCGCTCGGCGCGCTCCTCGGCGGTCTGGCCGCCGCGGTGAAGGCGCCCGGCGGGCTGGTCTGCATCGCGATCGCCCTCGCGACGCTGCCTCCCGCGGTCGGGATGCTCGTGCGGCTGCGCCGCTTCGTCGGGGTCGCGGTCGTCTCGCTCGGCGCCCTCGTGCTGCTCGGTCTCGGCTGGGGCGTCGGCCTCGGCTGGGTCGAGGCGCTGACCGTGCCGGGCACCGTGAACACCCCGCTGTCCATGCCCACCGTCGTCGGCGGCTGGCTGGACGCCCTGGCCGCGCTGGTCGGCCTGGGCACCGATCCCGCCACCTTCCTCGACCTGACCCGGCTGGCCGGCAACGTCGCCGCGCTCGGCTTCGCCGTCTGGGTCGCGCTGCGCTGGGAGACCGGGTCGCGCGAGCGCGCGGTCGCGGCCGCCGCGGCCGTCACAGGCGTGATGATCCTGCTCAGCCCGGTCGTGCACCTGTGGTACTTCCTGTGGGTCGTGCCGTTCCTCGCCCCGCTGCGGCTGCCCCGGATGGGCTCGGTCGGGCTCGTCTTCGTCTCGGTGGTGGCCGGGATCGTCGCGCCGCTGGACTCCTCGCTGCACGGCGCGTACATCGCCATCGTGCTCGGCTCGCTGTTCGCGACCGCAACGGTCGCGGTCCTGCTGCTGACCCGACCGTCGCGCGCCCGCGTCGAGCGGATCGCGGCCGCGCCGCCGTGGCTGGTGCCCGCCGCGCGCAGCACGCCACGCACCGACGCGACGCCGGGCTGACCGCCGGGCTGACGCCGGGCTGGCTCCCGCCGGCGCGCGCCGGGAGGTTTGCCGACCGCGCCCGGGCGGGCAGCACAGGTCGCAGTTCTCGGCGATCAGGAGTCAGCGATGACCATCCACCTCGAGCCCGACGCGGTGCGCGCCGCCTGGGCGCACGGCACCTCCGCGCAGGAGGAGATCGACGCGGCGCGGGGGTTCACCGACGCCGCGTCCGGAGCGTCCACGGGACCCCTCGGGCCGGCCCTGGCCCACGCGGCGGGCCGGGCCGACGGCGCCCTGGCCACCGCGTCGGCCGTCCTGGGCGAGTTCGCCACCAACGTGGAGGGCTGCATCGCGGAGTTCCAGGCCACCGACGGCGGCTCCGCCGGCGCCTTCAACGAGCTGGGAGCGGGCCAGTGACCACCCTCGACCGGCTGGAGCAGGTCGGCGAGGCCACCGTGGTCGGGCTGCGCGCCCTGCTCGCCGAGCTGCAGGACATCGACTTCATGCCCCCGTGGGAGGTGCCCGGCAAGATCGTCGGCATCGTCAGCGAGGTGCTGTCGCTGGTCGCGAACCCGCCCGAGCCGTCGCCCGAGACGATCGAGGACGCCCGGGCCGCCTGGCGCCAGGTCGACCAGCGGGTCGACGCGGCGGTCACCGACCTCGGCGCCGTCCGCACCGACACCACGCCCGCCGTCTGGGCGGGGGAGGCGGGCACGGCGTTCCGCTCGTCGGTCACCCAGGCCACGACCCGCATCGAGACGATCGCGACGGCCGCCACGGCCGTGGACACCGCGCTGGTCGCGCTCGTGACCCCCATGACCGAGGCCCGCCGGCGCCACGGCGACGGACAGGCGCTCGTCGCCGAGCACCTCGAGATCTCCTGGTCGGACCTGACCCCCTGGGGGCTTGCCGACTACCTGCGCGGTGTCGCCGGCGCCGTCATCGGCGGCGTGCAGGAGCTGATCGGGGCGTACGAGGACGCCGACGCCGCCGTCGAGACCGCCGAGACGGAGATCCGGGCCGCGGTGGACTGCATCGACCTGCCCTCCCACCTGCCCGGCGGGCACAGCGCGGTCGACGTGGTCAACGGCTGGGACGACGACCGCGGCCCGCTCTCGGGCACCGCCCTGGACCGGTACGACGCGGCGTACGCGGCGCTCACCCCCGAGCAGCGCGCCGCGGTCGACGCGGCGCTGGCGGCGGCCGGCTCGGACCTGGAGCGGGCGTACATCCTGCAGGCCGTGGCCTCCGGCATGAGCGGCGAAACGCTCGACAACTACGTCGCCCACCTGGCCACGATGGACCGCGACGAGATAGAGGACCTCGACCCGCTGACCCAGCAGGGCTCCGCGCTCGTGCAGCCCGACCAGACGACCTGCGGGTCCTCGAGCCTGGTGATGGCCAAGATGCTGAACGACCCGGCGTACGCCCTGTGGATGCAGACCGGCTACGACCCGGCGACCGGCGAGACCGACGACCGCAGCTTCGCCGAGCGGTTCGGCGACGAGTCGCTGGCGATGCACGACCGCACGAACGCCGCGACCGACCGGGACGGCGACCGGCAGCAGGAGTGGCCCGACTTCCTCGGCACGGCGCCGTGGGGCGTCTCGAACGAGATGAGCGCGGACGGCGGCTCGGGTGTGCCGGGCACGGAGTACGGCAGCGACGTCGTCAACCCGCTCTCGCCCGGCGACAGCTACGACGCGATCCAGGCGGCCAACGAGTCCGGGCACGCGGTGCCGCTCTACGTCGGCGACCAGTGGTCCCCGCGCCACGTCGTCCTCGTGACGGGCACCGACGGCGACGACCTCACGATCTTCGACCCGGCCGACGGTCGCACGACGACCGTCTCGCGCGCCGACTTCGAGGCCGGCACCCTCGGCGTCTCCGGCTGGGACCAGCCGTGGGTCGGCGTGGTGCCGCAGGGATGACCCGACCCGCCCGGCCCGCCCGGCCCGCCCGGACGACGGTGCTGGCGCTGGCCGCCGCGACCTTCGCCGCCCACCTCAGCGCCTGCACGGTCGACGGTTGGGGGACCCCGGCCGCCTACCCGGACGCGACCGACCTGCGCCGGGCCGCGGCGGCCTGGACCGACCCCTGGCTCGCGCCGACCGAGGCGACGACCGCCGGTCCGACCTCGGGGCCCGACGGGTTGGTGCGGACGGTCGCGTCTCGCACGACCGGCCACGGGCCCGGCGCGGAGGCCCTCGTCGTCGAGGTCCGCGAGGCCGTCACGGCGGGCTGGACCCTGCACGCGGTCGACTGCGCCGCGGGCACGGCGTACCTGGTGCACGGGGACCCCGAGGACCTCGACGACCTGCGGGTGGCGACGGTCGAGGTCACGGGTGGCGGCGCGCTGGTGACCGGCTCCGTGCCGCACCACCGCGACGGGTCCTGGCCCGACCCCGGCCCGCCGCTCGACCCCGCGGACACCTGTCGGGGCGGGGGAGCCGGCGACGGTCCCCCGGACCTCGGCGGGGCGGCCTTCGACGGCGACGTGGCCCGCGGGTCGGCGGACCCCGAGCAGCCGCGCTGGGACGACGACGTCGCCGACGCGACCCGCGAGCGCGTCGCGGCCGTGGCCGCCGACCCCTGGGTCGCGACGCTGCCCGAGCTCGCGGTCCCCGACGCGGGCGACGACGACTGGCGCCGCGACGCCCCGGCCACCGGCGGTCGGCTGGACGCAGCCGGACCGGACGGCGCCGCCCGGCTCGCGAAGGCCGTCGACGACGCCCTGGCCACCGGCGACGGCTGGGAGGTCACCTACGCGCGCTGCGTGCCCGGCGACCCCGGCGCCCCGGCGGCCGCGACCCTGCGACGTGCCGAGCCGCTGGCCGTCGCGACCCTGTCCGCGGCCGGCGGCGACGGCGAGGCCGTCGGCGGTGTCGACGTGGCGCTGCGGCTGCTGCCGCAGGGCTGGGAGGCCGGGGAGGGGTACGCGGACGACGTCGCCGCCCTGCCCGCCCTCGCCGCCGCGGACGTCGCGGCCTGCGCCGGCGGGTCCTCGCCGGTCGTGGCGGGCACGCCCGCCGTGCTGCCGGTGCAGGTGTGGCCGAGCCTCGGGTGAGGACGGGGCGGGGCCGACTAGACCGGTCGGCCCGGACATCCCCGATCGTGCCCGATCGCGTTGCTCGGTCGCGTCCCGTCGGCCACGATGACGACGGTCCCGGACGGCCGGCGGACGGGGATCGGAGGCTCGGGATGCGCGGCGACGACCTGCACGACCTGCACGACCAGACGGACGAGGCGACCCTCGACGACCTGCGCCTCGAGCTGGCGGTGCTGCGGGCCGCGGTGTCGGCGCCCACCCCGGCGGAGCTGGTGGCGGCCGTCGTCGAGCTGGCCCGCGAGCACCTGGGCGCGACGGTCGGCGTCGCCCGGATCCACGACGGCCCCTTCGTCGGTCTCCTGCACGTCGCGCCCGACCACGTCTGGCCCGCCAGCGGCACCGGGGCGCTGTCGGCCACCACGACCGAGGGGTCGCGGGCGCTCGCCGCACGCTGCTGGGAGCGCCGCGAGGCGCACGTGCTGACGGCCGACGAGGTGCTGAGCGGCGACACGTACGCGCGCGCCGACCGGATGGTGCTCGCCGGCGCGGTCCTCCAGGCGGTCGGACGCGGGGTCGACGAGGCGATGGTGGTGGGCGTCGGCGAGGGCGAGGAGTGCTTCGGCGTGCTCGCCCTCGTGCGACCCACCGGTGCGCCGGCGTGGACGCGCGGGGAACGGGCCAGCGCCGTGCGGCTGGGCCGCGACCTCGGCGCCGTCCTGCGCCGCTCGACCCTCCCGGCGCCGGTTGCGCCGAGCGTCGCGCCCCAGCGGCAGGAGGTCGCGGGCGTACGCCCCGGCGTCGCGGTGGCCGACGGGGCGGTCGACCTCAGCACCTCGGTGCACCGCGTCGTGGCCGACCAGCGCGTCCTCGCCGGTGCCGGCGGCGTGCGGGTCAGCGCCGAGGTCGCCGACGGCCTGCGCGTGCGGGGCGAGGCCCTCGACGTCGAGCTGCTGGTGTCGAACCTGGTCACGAACGGTGTGCGCTACACCGACGCGGGCGGGGAGGTCGACGTGCGGCTCGAGCGGGTCGGCGCCGACGTGGTCCTCGACGTCGAGGACACCGGTCACGGCATCGCCGAGGTCGACCAGCGCCACCTGCTCGCGCCCCGCGACGGCAGCGGGCCCGACGTGTCCGAGCGCACCGGCAGCGGGCTCGCGATCGTGCGTCAGGCCCTCGAGCGGCTCGGAGGCACGATCGACGTCGAGGCGCGCGCCGGGCACGGCAGCCGGTTCACCGTCAGGCTGCCGTCGGCCTGATCAGCCCGCCGCGACGTCCACGCGCCGACACCAACGGCGCGTGCGGGCGAGGGTGTCGGCGTCGTACGCCCCGAGCGCGGCCGCCTCGTCGACCCCCAGCAGCTGCGCCGCCGCGGCGGCGTCGCCGTCCAGGCAGGCGCGGACCGCCGCGAGGACGCCCGCCGGGTCCGCGCCACCGCCCGGGGTCCCGGTCGCCGGCGCGAGGACCGACTCCACCGGCACCTCGCGGTCGAGCGCGGCGTCGACCGTGCGGGCCCAGGAGGCGGGATCGGTGCCCCGGCCCGTCGGCGCGGGCACGCCGGCGACCAGCTCGGCGTACGAGAGCTCGTCCAGCACCGCGTCGCGCCCGTGCTCGGGGAGGTCGTCGGGCAGCACGACCGTGACCAGCAGGTCGTCCGGCGTCGCGAGGCCGGCCTCGCGCAGGGCGTCGACGGCGGCGACGACCCGGCGGACGTTGCCGGCGGGGTCGGACAGGTCGCGCAGCGACGTGCGCACCCCGACCACGCGCAGGCCGCGACGGGCGGCGAGCCGGAGCGGGCCGTCGAGCTGGGCGGCGCCGCCCGTCGCCACGATGGTCAGGGGGAGCGCGGAGCCCTCGGGCACGGCCGGCAGGTCGGTGTCGGCGACGGCCACCGCACCGACCCGGGGGTCCAGGGTCAGGGCGTCGTCGGCCAGGTCGGGCGCGCCGACGACGGTGCGCAGGCCGTGCAGCGGGTCCGAGGAGGGGTCCGGGGAGGTCACGGCCCCCGAGCGTACGGGGACGCTCAGGCCGCCACCACCCGCGCGCTCGGCCGCTCGAGACGCTCGTGGACCTCGAGCATCCGGGCCACGGTGGCGCTCCAGGGGAACTGCTCGGCCCGGGCCCGGGCGGCGGCGCGACGCTCGGCCTCCGGACGGGCGGCCACCTCGAGCACCGCCTCGGCCAGGGCCGTCGGACGCGGCGGCGCCCACGCCCCGGAGCCGGCGTCGACGAGCTCGCGGGCGCCCCCGCTGGCGGCCGTGACGACGGGCGTACCGCTCGCCAGCGCCTCCAGCACCGCCAGGCCGAAGGTCTCGCCGGGGCACACCGACAGCGCGACGTCGGCGGCCGCGACCCGAGCGGCGAGCTCGTCGCGGTCGGCGACGTGACCGTGGAAGGTGACGGGCGCGCGGCCCGCGATGGCCTGCAGCTCGTCGAGGTGGGGGCCGTCGCCGTAGACGTCGAGGCGCACGTCGACGCCGCGGCGGTGCAGCTCCACCGCGGTGGCCACCGCGAGGTGCGGCGACTTCTCGCGGGAGAGCCGGCCGACGTGCACGAGCCGCAGCGGGCCGTCCTCCGGGGCGTCGCCGTGGGTACGCCCGTCGCGCGGCGCCGCCGGACGGAACGTCTCCAGGTCCACGCCCAGCGGCACGCGCACCAGCGGGCAGCCGACCGCGGCGGCGGCGAGCCGGAACTCCGCGCGGGCGAATCCCGAGGTGACGACGATGGTGTCGAAGTTGCGCACGAGGAGCCTGTTGTAGAGCCCGATCGACACCTTCACGCTCGTGTCGAGGCCCATCCGCATCGACAGCATGTGGTCGAGGCGCTCGTGGGAGAACAGCACCGAGCCGATCTGGTTGCGCCGCGCCCACCGGGTCACGGGCAGCAGGGTGGACTTGTCGTTGACCTCGATCGTCGTGGGCCCGAACCGCTGCAGCACGTCGAGCACCCGCCACGGCTCGACGATGAGGCGGTAGCCGGAGCCCACGCGGGGCGCGCGCAGCTGCACGACGTCGCCGAGGCCGGTGCTGAAGGTCGCGTCGGTCGGCCCCGGCACCACGAGGAGCCGGTCGGCGCCGGCGTCGACGTAGCCCCGGGCGAGGGCGGCGACGGCGGTCTTCATGCCGCCGGAGGCGGGGCCGATGAAGTTGGCGAGCTGGGCGATACGCACGCCGGGTCACCCTGCCGGGCACGGGTGAACGCGCGGGGTGGTCGCGGTGGAGGTCGGGTGTCGGGTCGGCTCGGGTCGGCTCCGGTCGGCTCGGGTCGGCTCGGGGCCGCGACGCCCCCCGGGTGTCGGCGACCGGTGGCAGGATGCTCGCCATGAGCAACGTCGAGGCCCGTCCCGTCGAGGTCGAGTGCGCACCCGGCGGCGGCTGCGCCGGCGGCGTGGAGGTGCTGGCGCCGCGCGACGTGCCGCTCGGCGGCCCGCGGGCGATGCGGGTGCGGCGCACGCTCCCGCAGCGCCAGCGCTCGCTCATCGGCGCGTGGTGCTTCGTCGACCACTACGGGCCCGACCGGGTCGCCGACTCCGGGGGCATGAGCGTCGCGCCGCACCCGCACACCGGGCTGCAGACCGTGTCCTGGCTGTTCACCGGCGAGGTCGAGCACCGCGACTCGGTGGGCACCCACGCGATGGTCCGCCCGGGCGAGGTGAACCTGATGACCGGCGGACGCGGGATCAGCCACTCCGAGGTCTCGCCGCCCACCACCGAGACGCTGCACGGGGCCCAGCTGTGGGTGGCGCTGCCCGACGCGGCGCGGCACACGGAGCCCGCCTTCGAGCACTACGCACCGCCGGCCGTCGCCGGGCCCGGCTGGGAGGCGCGGGTGTTCCTGGGGTCGCTGCTCGGGTCCGTCTCGCCGGTCGACACCTTCACCCCGCTGCTCGGGGCCGAGGTCGTGCTGGAGCCCGGCGCGCGGCTGGCCGTCGACGTCGACCCGACCTTCGAGCACGGCGTGCTCGTCGACACCGGCGACGTGCAGGTCGGCGACACGGCAGCGGCGCGGGCGGACCTGGCGTACGTCGAGCCCGGCCGCGAGGTCCTCGAGCTCGTCGCGGGCGCGGAGGGCGCCCGGGTGCTCGTGCTCGGCGGCCCGCCGTTCGGCGAGGCCATCGTGATGTGGTGGAACTTCGTCGGCCGCACCCACGAGGAGATCGCGGCCTACCGCGCCGAGTGGCAGGCGCAGGTCACCGCGGGCGGCGACGCGGTCGTCCGCGACTCCCAGGACGTGGCCGACGGGCGCTTCGGCGTGGTCGTCGGCGACCACCTGCCGCCCATCCCCGCGCCCGAGCTGCCGAACGCGCGGCTGCGGGAGCGGCGGTGACGGGTCCCGCTCCCGGCCCCGCCACCGACCTGGGCGACGCCGTGCTCGGCGAGGACGGTGTGGCGCGCTGCGTGTGGGCCGCCCGGCCGGGGCCGATGCAGGACTACCACGACACCGAGTGGGGGGTGCCGGTCGCCGGGCGGGGCGTCGAGCGGGAGACCGCCTACTTCGAGCGCCTCACGCTCGAGGCGTTCCAGTCCGGGCTGTCGTGGGCGACCATCCTGGCCAAGCGCCCCGCGTTCCGCCACGTGTTCGCCGGCTTCGACGCGACGGTCGTCGCCGGCTTCGGGGAGGCGGAGCGGGCCGCCCTGATGGCCGACGCCCGCATCGTGCGCAACGGGGCGAAGGTCGACGCCACCGTCGCCAACGCCCGCGCGGTGCTCGAGCTGCGTGCGGAGGGGCCGGACGTCTTCGCCGACCTGCTGGAGGCGTACGCGCCGGACGATCAGCCCCGCCCGCGCACCGTCGCGGAGACCCCGACCACCTCGGCCGGGTCGCTGGCGCTGAGCAAGGAGCTGAAGCGGCGCGGGTTCCGGTTCGTGGGGCCGACGACGGCGTACGCGCTGATGGAGGCGACGGGGATCGTCGACACCCACCTGGTGGCCTGCCACCGCCGGAGGCTCTGAGGCGCCGCGGAGGCGCGCCCGGGCGGGTCAGAACACCCAGGGGATGCCGGCGAGCGCCGGCAGCAGGCCGAGCAGCAGCAGCGGGTGCAGGGGCGAGCGCTGGTGGATCGCGAGCCCGATCCCCATCCCGAGCAGGCCGACGAGACCCGCGATGACCATCAGCCCGACGCGGGCGTCCAGGTGGCCGTCGATGGCGGCCGCCGCGACGACGAGCCCCGCGGCCAGGTGCAGCGCGGTCGTCACCAGCAGGGCGGACATCACCCACTGCTGCACGCGGGTCAGCCGCGCCTCCGCCTCCCGCGAGACGACGGGCGGGTTGTCGAAGTCGATGAGGTGCTTGCGCTTCTTCGGGGCGGGCCGGGCGGGGGTCGACACGCTCTCCAGGATACTCCGGGCCCGGTGCTTGAATGGCGCTCCCATGACGCCTCCCGACCGACCCGGCCAGCCTCCCGGCCCGCCGTCCGGGCGCCGACCGGCCCCGGCCCCGGGCCCGGTCGCGTTCCTCGACGGCATGCTCTGGCTGCTCGGCTTCTGGCTCGGCGGCGAGCTGGTTGTGCGCACCACCGGGCTGCCGGTGCCGGGCGCGGTCGTCGGGATGCTCGGGCTGTTCGTGACGCTGCAGGTGCGCCGGCCCCGCCCGGACGCCCACCTGCTGCGCGCCTCCGACGGGCTGCTCGCCCACCTGCAGCTGCTCTTCGTGCCGGCCGGCGTCGGCATCGTCTCCGTGCTCGGCGTGCTGCGCAGCGACGCGCTGCCGCTCGTCGGCGGCCTGCTGGTGTCGTGGGTGGTGGCGCTGGTGGTCCTCGGCTGGGTCGTGGCCCTGCTGCTGCCCCGCGACCGGGGCGGCCCGGCCGTGCCCGCGGGCGGTGGGGACCGGTGACCTGGCAGCCGGGCGAGGCGCTGGAGTGGGTGCGTACCTCCCCGCTGCTGGGCGTGCTGCTGACGTTGGGGGCGTACCGGGTCGGTCTGTGGCTGCACGCCCGCAGCGGACGGCACCCCGTGACGCAGCCGGTGCTGGTGGCTGTCGTGCTGGTCAGCACGGTGCTGCTGGCGACGGGCACGGCGTACGCCGACTACGCCCGCGGCGGCGACCTGGTCGCGTTCGCCCTCGCCCCGGCGACGGTCGCGCTGGCGGTGCCGCTGCACCGCCAGGCCCACCACCTGCGTCGACTCCTGGTGCCTCTCCTGGTCGCGATCCCGCTGGGCGCGGTGCTCTCGATCGGGGTGGGGTACGGCGTCGTGGTCGCGCTCGGCGGAGACGAGACGCTGGCGCGGACCATGGCGCCGAAGGCCGCGACCACGCCGGTCTCGATCGCGCTGTCGGCCGACGTGGGCGGGATCGTCGCGCTGACCGCCGTGCTCACGATCGGGGTGGGCATCGTCTCCGCCGTGCTGGGGCCTTGGCTGCTGACCCTGGCGCGGGTGCGGCACCCGCACGCCCGCGGGGTCGCGATGGGTGCGGTCTCCCACGGCATCGGGACGTCGCGCTCGCTGGCCGACGACCCGGAGGAGGGCGCGTTCGCGGGCCTCGCGATGGGTCTCACGGCGCTGGCGACGGCCGTGCTGCTGCCCGTGTTCCTGCACGTCGTCGCCCTGATCGGCTCGTGAGGCCGCGCGGGTCCTACCGTTGCCCGCATGACCTCCACGCAGAGCGCCAGCCCCACCGTCCGCCGCGACCTGGAGGGGCGTACGGCGCTCGTGACCGGCGGTGCCGCCGGCATCGGTGCGGCGGCCGCGACGCGGTTGGCGGAGGCCGGGGCGCACGTGGTCGTGCTCGACCGCGACGGTGACGCGGCGGCCGAGGTCGCGGGCCGCATCGGCGGCTCCTCGCTGGTCGTCGACCTGACCGACGCCGACGCGATCGCGGCGATCGACCTCGAGGTCGACGTGCTGGTCAACAACGCGGGCATCCAGCACGTGGCGCCGATCCACGAGTTCGACCCGCAGCGCTGGCAGCTGATCCAGGACCTCATGCTCACGGCGCCGTTCCTGCTGGCGCGGCGTCTGCTGCCGGGGATGTACGCCCGCGGCTGGGGCCGCCTCGTGCACGTCTCGAGCGTCCACGGGCACCGCGCCTCGCCCTACAAGGCCGCGTACGTCGCCGCGAAGCACGGGCTCGAGGGGCTCTCGAAGGTGATCGCGGTGGAGGGTGCGCCGCACGGGGTCACGTCGAACACGGTGTGCCCCGGCTACGTCCGCACCGCTCTGGTCGAGGGCCAGATCGCCGACCAGGCCCGCGAGCACGGCATCGCCGAGGACCGGGTCGTCGACGACGTCCTGCTCGCCCGCACGCCGGTCAAGCGGCTGGTCGAGCCGGCCGAGGTCGCGGACCTCGTCGCCTGGCTCTGCTCGCCCTCCGCCGCCTCCGTCTCCGGCACCGCCCACCTCATGGAGGGCGCCTGGACCGCGCTCTGACCTGCGCCGAGTTGCGGGTTGTGCCGCGCTACGCCCGCGCCCGGTGCGGCGCAACCCGCAGCTCGACGGCGCCGACCGCGGCGCAACCCGCAGCTCGACGCGCGGGAACGACGGCGCCGATCGGGTGTGCGGCCGGGGCCGGTTGAGTAGCGTGCGGGCATGGTCCGTGTGCACGCGTTCGGCGACGACGCCCTCGGTGATCTCGACGCGGTCGGCCTGGTCGAGCACCTGGCCGCCGGCAAGGTGTCCGTGCCCGAGGTGGTCGACGCCGCCATCGCCCGCTGCGAGGCGGTGAACCCCCGGCTCAACGGCCTCGCCCACGACGCGTACACCCGCGCCCGCCGAGAGGCCCGCGACCCGCGCGGCGGCTACTTCTCGGGCGTGCCGACCTTCGTCAAGGACAACGTCGACGTGGCCGGCATGCCGACGCAGGAGGGCTGCGACGCGTTCGTCAGCCCGCCGCGGCCGCGCGACGGCGACTTCTTCCGGATGTACGGGGCGACCGGCCTGCTGCCGATCGGCAAGTCGCAGCTCTCCGAGTTCGGCTTCTCCGCCGTCGCCGAGCACCCCCGCCTCGGCGCGGTGCGCAACCCCTGGGACCCCGACCGCACGGCCGGGGCGTCGTCCGCCGGGTCGGCGGCCTTCGTCGCAGCGGGCGTCGTGCCGATCGCGCACGCCAACGACGGCGGCGGGTCCATCCGCATCCCGGCCGCCGCCTGCGGGCTCGTCGGGCTCAAGCCGACCCGCGACCGCTTCGCCCAGGACCGCGCGCTGCGCGACATGCCCGTCCGGATCGTCTCGGACGGCGTCGTGACCCGCAGCGTCCGCGACACCGCGGCCTTCCTGCGCGAGGCCGAGAGGGTCTACCGCAACCTCAAGCTCCCGCCCGTCGGCGACATCACGCGCCCGGGCACGAAGCGGCTGCGCGTGGCCCTGGTGACCACGAGCGTGGGCACGGCGGCGACCCCGGAGGTCCGCGCCGCGACGCTGGAGACCGGCCGCCTCCTGGAGGAGCTCGGCCACCACGTGACCGAGCTCGACACGCCCCCGGTGCCGGCGTCGTTCAAGGACGACTTCCTCCTCTACTGGGGCTTCCTGTCGACGTTCCTCGTCGGCTCGGGCCCGCTGCGGCACCGCGGTTCCTGGGACGCCACGCGCCTCGACAACCTGTCGCGGGGGCTGGCGCGGTACGCGGCCCGTCGCGCGCACCGGCTGCCCGCGGCGACCGCGCGTCTCGCCGCGTCGGGCCGGGTCAGCGCCCGGTTGTTCCGCGACCACGACGTGGTGCTGACGCCGACGCTGGCCGCGCCCACCCCGCTGGTCGGCCACCTCGACCCGATGCAGGACTACGAGACCGTGATCGAGCGGCTGATGGCGTGGGTGGCGTTCACCCCGCTGCAGAACGCCACGGGCGAGCCGGCCGTGTCGTTGCCGCTGGCCACGGACCCGGCCGGGATGCCGCTGGGCATGATGTTCGGCGCCGCCCGCGGCCAGGAGGCCACGCTCCTCGAGCTGGCCTACGAGCTCGAGGAGGCGCGGGGCGGCTGGGCCTCGCCCGCCGGGGCCTGACGGCCCGGGACGGCCGAGTCAGCCCAGCGGCTCGAGCGTCGCCGGCGCGACGGCGCTGGAGTCGCGCGTCACGAGCCGTCCCACGACCTCGTGGCGGCGGGGCTCGGGGGCGGGGTCCTGGAGCGCCAGGCGCAGGGCGTCCTCGCCCATCTGCGCCATGGGCAGGTGGTACGTCGTCAGCGCGGGGCTCAGGTCCATCGCGACGGCCACGTCGTCGAACCCGGTGACCGACATCCGGCCGGGCACGGGCACGCCCTCCTCGCGGAAGACCGACAGGCACCCGATCGCCATGTCGTCGTTGAGCGCCAGCACGGCGGTCGCGGTGGGGTGCTCGGCGAGGATGCGCCGCGCGCACTCCCGGCCGCCGTCGCGGGTGAACGGCCCCTCGAGGAAGGGCACGGCGTCGGGGTCGAGGCCGGCGTCGGCGACCGCCGCGCGTACGCCCGCCAGCCGGTCGGCGACCGTCGTCAGCACGGGGGAGCCGGCCACGACGACGATCTCGCGGTGGCCGAGACCGAGCAGGTGGGCCGCGATCGCGCGGCCGCCCTCGGCGTTGGGCGGCAGGACGGCGTCGGAGCCGAGGTGGTGGCGCCCGATCACGGCGACGCGGCCGCCGCCCTCGGCGAACCGGTCGAGCTCGCGGCGCACCGGCGCCTCGATGCCGGGGTCGTCGAAGCCGGAGCCGGCGACCACGATGGCCGCGACGCGGTGCGCCACCAGCGTGCGCACCTGGCGCAGCTCGGCCTCGGGGTCGCGACCGGTGTGGCAGATCTGCAGCGAGAGCCCCTCGCGGTCGGCGAGGCGCAGCAGGCCGCTGGCGATCTCGGAGAAGTAGGGGTCGCCGATCTCGTGGACGACGAGACCGACCGTCTTGGAGTGCCCGCCCGCGAGGGTGCGCGCGTGGACGTTGGCGACGTAGCCGAGCTCGTCCGCGTGGCGGCGCACGGTCTCGGCGACCGCTGGGCGTACGCCCGGGGTGCCCGCGAGCGCGCGCGAGGCCGTGGCGATCGAGACGCCCGCCGCGCGGGCGACGTCGATCAGTCGTGGGCCCGACTCCTTCGTCGCCATGACCTCTCCTTCCTGCCGGTGGTCGGCGTCACAAATCTTCCGCTGTGACCCTTGCCACATCCGCCCCGTTCGGCCTACGTTACACGTAAGCGCTTACGTAAGCGCTTTCATCAACGGAGGGCTCAACACCATGAAGCTGGTACGGACCAGGCGCCGCGCGGTCGCAGCGCTGGGATGCGTCGCCATGGCGACGACGATGGCGGGCTGCGGACTCGGTAGCAGCGCAGGCGGCAGCGGCAGCGACGACGAGATCGTCATCGGCATCTCGCTCCCGCTCACGGGTGACTTCAGCGAGCCCGGCAAGGGCGTCGAGCGCGGCTACGAGGCCTGGGCGGAGTACGTCAACGAGAACGGCGGCCTGCTCGGCAAGGACGTGCGCCTCGTGATCCTCGACGACCAGTCGAACGCCGACCGCGTGGCCTCCGACTACGAGCGGCTGATCAACCAGGAGAACGTGGACCTCATCTTCGGTCCCTTCTCCACCCGCCTCGTGGTCCCCGCCGCCCAGGTGGCGCAGGACTACGGGTTCCTCTTCGTGGAGCCGGCCGGCGCGGCCGACGAGGTCTTCGAGCAGGGCTTCGACAACCTCTTCTACGCGGCCCCCGCGGTCGCCGACGACCACTACAAGCTGCTGGCCGAGCACATCCTCGCGATGCCGGAGGACCAGCGTCCGCAGACCGCGGCGTACGCGACCATGGACGACCCGTTCGCCCAGGGCACGGCGTACGGCCTGCGCGACGCGCTCGCCGAGGCCGGCATCGAGACCGTGGTGGACGAGGTCTACCCGCCCAACACCACGGACTTCTCCAACATCGCGGCGCAGATCGCGGACTCCGACGCGGACATCGTGGTCGGCGGCACGCAGTACCAGGACGCGGTCAACCTGATCGTGGCCCTGCGCCAGCTCGGCTACCAGCCCGACCTCGCGGCCTTCTCGACCGCTCCGACGAACCCCGAGTTCCCCGAGGCGATCGGCGAGGGCACCGAGGGGATCATCTCGCCGACCGGCTACACGCCCGAGGCGCAGTTCCCCGAGAACGAGGCGTTCGTCGAGTTCTACACCGAGAAGCACGGCAACCCGCCCGCCGAGGACGAGGCCAACGCCTGGACCACCGGCGAGGTCGTCGCCGCGGCCGTCGAGGCCGTCGAGTGCGCCGACCCGTCGGCCGAGTGCCAGCAGCAGCTCATCGACTGGCTGCGCGACAACGAGGTCGACACGGTCGTCGGTCCGCTGAGCTGGGACGCCAACGGTCGTCCGCAGAGCGCCCACCTGATCCAGCAGTACGTCGACGGCGAGATCCGCATCGTCCTCCCGGGCGACACCGCCGAGGCCGAGCTGATCTACCCGAAGCCGGCGTGGTGATCTGAGTGTCCGCCTCCCTCCTGCTCCAGACCCTCATCCTCGGGGTCCTGCTGGGCGGTCTGTACGCCCTGCTCGCGGCGGGCCTGACGCTGTACTTCGGCGTCATGCGCGTGGTGATGATCGCCCACTCGGCGTTCCTCATCCTCGCGGCCTACCTGGCGTGGCTCTTCCACCGCGAGACGGGGCTCGACCCCCTGCTCTCGCTGGTGGTGACCGTCCCGCTCTTCTTCGCGATGGGCTACCTCCTGCAGCGCGGGCTGATCGCCCGGCTGCGTCCGGCCACGCTGACGATGATGTCGGTGCTGCTGACCTTCGCCATCGCGCTGACCATCGAGGGCCTGCTCGGCTTCTTCTTCACGGGCACCCAGCGCCGCATCAACCTGGGCTACTCCGGCGCCAGCATCGAGTTCCTCGGCGCGCACATCGCGGTGGTGAAGCTGATCGCCTTCGCCCTGGCCGCCGCCGCGCTCGCCGGCCTGTTCGTCCTGCTCAAGGTGACCCGGTTCGGCCAGGCGCTGCGGGCGACGATCCAGCACCCCGAGGCGGCCCGCCTCCTCGGCGTGAACACCGACCGCATCGCGGGCTTCGGCTTCGGCCTCGGCCTCGCGACCGCCGCGATCGGCGGGACGGCGCTGGCGCTCGACTCGACCATCTACCCGTCGCTGCACTGGCACTGGATCGGCCCGCTCATGGCGATCATCGTCGTCGGCGGCCTGGGCAGCATCCCGGGCGCCGCCGCGGCCGCCCTGCTCCTGGGGGTCGGCCAGAGCCTGCTGCAGATCCCGATGGGCACCACGTGGGCGCAGACGGTCTTCTACATCGCGCTCTTCGCCACGCTCCTCGTCCGTCCCCAGGGATTCTTCGGAGGTCGTCTTGCCCAGCGCTTCTGACCAGGCCACCGCGCCGGCCACCGCGGCCGGCGGGTCCGACGCCGCCGGCGTCCGGTTCGACCGCATCCTCAAGGGCGTCAAGCTCGTCGCGCTCGTCGTGCTCGGCGCGCTGGTGCTCGCGTTCCCGTCCACCGCGTCCGACCCGTTCATCCTGTCGGTCGGCGTCGTCATCGCCAGCTACGCCGCGTTCGCGGTGTCCTGGAACTTCGTCGGCGGCTTCACGGGCTACATCTCGCTCGGCCACGCGGCGTACTCCGGTCTCGGCGGCTACGCCACCGCGCTGCTGGTGCTGCGCCTCGACCTCAACCCGTGGGTGGCGCTCGTCGCCGGTGCGGCGATCGTGGGGATCCTCGCGGTGCCGATCGGCATCGCCTCCCTGCGGGTGCGCGGCGCCTCGTTCGTGATCGTCTCGATCGCCCTGGTGCTGATCCTGCTCCTGATGGCGCAGTCGTGGGCCTCGCTCACCGGCGGCGCCCAGGGCCTGCGGGTCCCGCGCCCGTTCGGCACCGAGGTCCTGCGGCCCGAGCAGCACGAGCGGTTCTTCTACATCCACGTCGCGTTCGTGGCCGCCGCGCTGCTGCTGTGGTGGGCGATCGACCGCTCGCGCTTCGGCACCGGCCTCAAGGCCATCCGCGAGGACGAGGACAAGGCCCAGGCGCTCGGCGTGCCCACCGGCGCGTACAAGCTGACGGTCTTCGTGATGTCGGCGTTCCTCACGGCCATGGCCGGCGGCCTGTACGCCCTGTGGTTCGGCTACCTGGACCCGATCTTCCAGTTCTCCATCCTGATCGGCTCCTACATGGTGCTGATGAGCCTGCTCGGCGGCATCCGGAGCCTGTTCGGACCCGTGCTGGGTGCGGTCGTCGTCGGCTACTCGCTGGAGTTCTTCAAGGTCCACTACGGCGACTCCCAGTTCCACCTCGTCGCCCTGGGCCTGCTGCTCGCCCTGGTCGTGCTCTTCATGCCCGACGGCGTCCTGCCGGCGCTGGCGTCGCTGATCGACCGGTTCCGCCCCAAGCGCACCTCGATCCGCGAGATGACGGCCGAGCAGCTGCTCGAGCACAACCGCCGCATCGACGAGCAGCGGGCCGGCGAGCGCTCGCTCGAGACCGTCCCCCCGTCGTCGGACCGCACGGACGGCGACCGCACCGAGGAGGAGGGCCGATGACCGCGGCCGCGACCGAGTCGACCCGAGCCGGCGGCGCCCCCGCCGCCTCGCTCGCCACGGAGGGACTGACCAAGAGCTTCGGCGGCGTGCGCGCCATCGACGGCGCCTCCGTCACCTTCCACCACGGCAAGATCAACGCCCTGATCGGCCCCAACGGGTCGGGCAAGACGACGTTCTTCAACTGCGTGACCGGGATGATCAAGCCCGACGAGGGCAAGGTGACCTACCAGGGTCGCGACATCACGGCGAAGCCCCCGCACCGCATCGCGGCGGCCGGGATCGGCCGCAGCTTCCAGCTGTGCCGGATCTTCCCGCGGATGACCGTGCTGGAGAACATGCTGGTCGGGGTGCGCTCGCCGAGCGTGCTGCACCGGATGGCCGGCGCCCGCAACGCGGGCGACATCGCCAAGGCCCGCGAGCTGCTGCGCCGGGTGGGCATCGACCACCTCGAGCACTCCGAGGCCCGCGACATCTCCTACGGCCAGCAGAAGCTCCTCGAGCTGGCCGGCGTGCTGATGGTGGACCCCGAGACGATCATGCTCGACGAGCCCGCCGGCGGGGTGAACCCCGCCCTGATCGGGCGCATCGGCACCCTCGTGCGCGAGCTGAACGCCGAGGGCCGCACGTTCGTCATCGTCGAGCACAACATGGACATGGTGATGAGCCTGTCCGACCACGTCGTCGTCTTCGACCGCGGCCGCCCCATCGCCGAGGGACCGCCGTCCCTCGTGCAGAACGACCCACGAGTCCTGGAGGCCTACCTTGGTGTCTGACCTGCCCACCGCTGCCGCCGGCACCTCCAAGGACGCCGGCCGCCCCCTGCTCGAGCTCGTCGACGTCGAGGCCGGCTACGGCCGCGCCGCCCTGGTGCTGCGCGGGCTGACCGTGCGGGTGCCCGCTGCGAGCATCGTGTGCCTCGTCGGCCCGAACGGCGCCGGCAAGTCCACCGTCCTCAAGGTCGCCAGCGGGATGCTGACCCCCCGCTCGGGCAAGATCCTGGTCGACGGCAAGGACGTCACCCGCAACGGCGCCCAGGACATGATCAAGGCCGGCCTCTCGCACGTGCTCCAGGGCCACTCCGTGTTCAAGGAGATGACGGTCGCGGAGAACGTGGGCCTCGGCGCCTACACGGTGCGCGACAAGGCCGTGATCGCCGAGCGCACCGACTTCGTCAAGACGCTGTTCCCGATCGTCGCCGAGCGCTGGGGCGACCTGGCCGGCGCCCTCTCGGGCGGCCAGCAGAAGCAGGTGGAGTTCGCCCGCTCGCTGATGGTCAGCCCCAAGGTCGTGCTGCTCGACGAGCCGAGCATGGGCCTCGACCCGAAGCGCACCAGCGCGATGTTCGAGCAGGTCGTGCGGATGCGCGACGCGGGCATCGCCGTGCTGCTGGTCGAGCAGAACGCCCGCCGGGCGCTCGAGACGGCCGACATCGGCTGCGTGCTCGACCTGGGCCGCGTCCACATCACGGGGCCCGCGCCCGAGCTGCTGGCCGACCCGCGCCTGGGCGAGCTCTACCTGGGCGGCCGCCCGTCGACATCGTCGTCGACCTCCGCGCCGGCCTCCGCCGGCTCCGGCGCCACCTCCTGACGCCCTCCCCACCACGAGGAAGAAGAACCATGACCGTCCACACCCAGCGCATCATCATGAACGGCGTCACCGGCCGGATGGGCTACCGCCAGCACCTGCTGCGCTCCGTGCTCGCGATCCGCGACGAGGGCGGCATCGAGCTGCCCGACGGCGACCGGATCCAGGTCGAGCCGATCCTGGTCGGCCGCAACGCCGAGAAGCTGCGCTCGCTCGCCGAGCAGCACGACGTCGCCGCCTGGAGCACCGACCTCGACGAGGTCCTCGCCGACGACTCCGCGAGCATCTACTTCGACGCCCAGGTCACCTCGGAGCGCAAGAAGGCGATCCTCAAGGCGCTGGCCGCCGGCAAGCACGTCTACACCGAGAAGCCCCTGGCCGAGAGCGTCGACGAGGGCCTCGAGATCGCGGAGGCCGGCGCCGCCGCGGGCACGATCAACGGCGTCGTGCACGACAAGATCTTCCTGCCGGGCCTGGTCAAGCTGAAGCGCCTCATCGACGGCGGCTTCTTCGGCCGCGTGCTGTCGGTGCGCGGCGAGTTCGGCTACTGGGTCTTCGAGGGCGACTGGCAGCCCGCGCAGCGCCCGAGCTGGAACTACCGGGCCGCCGACGGCGGCGGCATGGTCCTCGACATGTTCTGCCACTGGAACTACGTCTTCGAGCACCTCTTCGGCCGCGTCGACGCCGTGATGGCCAAGGCCGTCACCCACGTCCCCGAGCGGTGGGACGAGCGCGGCGAGCGCTACGACGCGACGGCCGACGACGCGGCGTACGGCCTGTTCGAGATCGGCGACGTCATCGTCTCGATGAACTCCTCGTGGGCCACCCGCGTCGAGCGCAAGGAGCTCGTCGAGTTCCACGTCGACGGCACGCACGGCTCGGCCGTCGCCGGCCTGTTCGGCTGCCGGATCCAGCCGCGCGAGCGCACCCCGAAGCCGGTGTGGAACCCCGACCTGCCCACCGACCTCGACTTCCGCTCGCAGTGGGACGAGGTGCCCGACAACCAGGAGTTCACCAACGGGTTCCGGTCGCAGTGGGAGGCCTACCTCCTCGACGTGCACCACGGCCGCCCGCACCCGTACGACTTCATGTCGGCCGTGCGCGGTCTCGAGCTGGTCGACGCCGGCCTGACGTCGTCGAACGAGGGCCGTCGCGTGGTGCTGGAGACGAGGACGTCGTGACCACCGACCTGGACACCGGGCTCGCCGTCGAGCTCGACCCCGGGCTGCGCGCCGGGTCGGCCGGTGAGGGCCCTCAGGTGCTGCTGCCGCGGCGCGACGGCTCGCTCGCCGCGCTGCGGCTCGGCGCCCCGGGGGCCTGGGTCGACCACCCGGGCCGGTACGCCTCCCGCGAGGTGTTCGCGGCCGCGCACGTCGTGGCCGACCCCTTCGGCGACAACGTGCCGGGCGCGCCCGCCGCGATCGACTGGGACGCCACGCTGGCCTTCCGCCACGAGCTGTTCCGCTACGGCTTCGGCGTCGCCGAGGCAATGGACACGGCCCAGCGCAACATGGGCCTGGACTGGGCGGGCACGCAGGAGCTGGTGCGCCGCTCCGCCGCGCAGGCCAAGGCGGCCGGCGCGCGGATCGCCTCCGGTGCGGGCACCGACCACAAGGGCGTGCTGGGCAGCGTCGACGAGGTGGCGCTGGCGTACCTCGAGCAGGTCGAGCACGTGGAGGCCTGCGGGTCCCAGGTGATCGTGATGGCGTCGCGGCACCTGGCCGCGGTCGCCCGCGACGCCGAGGACTACGCGGCGGTCTACGACCGGGTGCTCGGGCAGGTCGCCGAGCCGGTCGTGCTGCACTGGCTGGGGGAGGCCTTCGACCCGCAGCTGCGGGGCTACTGGGGCACCAGCGACGTGGAGACCGCCACGGCGACCTTCCTCGAGATCGTGCGGGCCCACGCGGCCAAGATCGACGGCGTCAAGGTCTCGCTGCTCTCCGCGGAGCACGAGCGCGGCCTGCGCGCGGCCCTGCCCGAGGGCGTGCGGCTCTACACCGGCGACGACTTCAACTACCCGGAGCTGATCAAGGGCGACGGCACGCACCACTCGGACGCGCTGCTGGGCGCGTTCGCCGCGGTCGCGCCGGCGGCCTCGGCGGCGCTCGTCGCGCTCGACGCCGGGGACCACGCGGCGTACGACGCGGCCATGGCGCCGACGCTGCCGCTCTCGCGCCACGTCTTCGAGGCCCCGACCTTCTACTACAAGACCGGCATCGCGTTCCTGTCGTGGCTCAACGGCCACCAGCGGGGCTTCACGATGCTGGGCGGCCTGCAGGCCGGCCGCGACGCGGTGCACCTCGGCCGCGTCGTCGAGCTCGCCGACGCCGCCGGGCTGCTGCGCGACCCGGACCTGGCGGCGGCACGGTGGACGGCGTACCTGCGCACCGCGGGGGTCGAGGCGTGAGCGCCGTCGACCAGCCGTCCGGGCTGCCGGCCCGGACGCCGACGCCGCAGCCGGGCGACCCGCGTCTCGCGCGCCTGTCGCTCAACCAGCGCACGACGGCCGAGTGGTCGCTGGCCGAGGCGGTCGACGGCTGCGTGCGGGCCGGCGTGCCGTCGATCGGCGTGTGGCGCGAGCCGGTCGCCGAGGTGGGCCTCGACAAGGCGGTACGCCTGGTGGCCGACGCGGGCCTGCGGGTCTCCTCGGTCTGCCGCGGGGGGTTCTTCACCGGCCCGCCGTCCACGGCGCGGGCGGCGCACGACGAGAACCTGCGGGCGCTCGACGAGACCGCGGCGCTGGGGGCGCCGGTGCTCGTGCTGGTGCCGGGCGGGCTGCCGGAGGGCGACCGGGACCTGGCGGGCGCGCGGGGCCGCGCGGCCGAGGCCGTCGCCGCCCTCGTGCCCGAGGCACGGGCGCGGGGCGTGCGGCTCGGCATCGAGCCCATGCACCCGATCTACGCCGCCGACCGCGGCGTCGTCTCGACGCTCGCGCAGGCCCTCGACATCGCCGAGGACCACCCGGCGGACGTCGTCGGGGTCGTCGTCGACACGTTCCACCTGTGGTGGGAGCCGGGCGTCCTGGAGCAGGTGGCGCGCGCGGGGGAGCGCATCGCCAGCTACCAGCTCGCCGACTGGATCACGCCGCTGCCGCCGGACGCGCTGCTCTCGCGCGGCATGGTCGGCGACGGCCACGTCGACTTCGCGTCGTTCACCGCCGCGGTCGCCGCGACGGGCTACGCCGGCGACGTCGAGGTCGAGATCTTCAACGCCGACCTGTGGGCGGCGCCGGGCGACGAGGTCGTCGCCACGCTCGCCCGTCGCTACACGGAGCTCGTGGAGCCCCACCTGGCCTGACCCGCTCGACCACCTTCGTCGGGCACGGGTGCCCGGCTCTCTCGGGAAGGACACCCATGTCCGACGTCTCCACCAGCACCACCCCCGGCACCACCCCCGGCACCACCCTGCGCGCCAGCCGCCGCGCCGCCCTGCTCGCCCCGGCCGCCCTGGCCGCCGGGGCGGTCGGGGCGGCCCCGCTGCTGGGCGCCGCCCCCGCCGCCGCACGCCCGCGCGGCACCGCGGGCCGCGGGCGTACCGCTCTCGTCGTCCCACGGGCCGAGGCCCGCGACTGGGACCCCGTGGCCCCTGAGAAGTGGTCGTTCACCGGCCGCGAGGTCGTGCTCGTCGAGCGCGGCGAGGCGCCCGCAGGCCCGCGGCGGCCGTTCGAGTACGCCGTCGTCACGCGCGGCCCGGAGCTCGCCTCGTTCCACCTCACCGCGCAGGTGCGCATCGACGAGCCGGTGAGCCGCAACGACCGCGACGTCGTGCTGCTGTGGAACGTCACGTCGCCGACGCGCTTCCACTACGTGCACCTGTCGCAGGACAACGCGATCTACCCCCACAACGGGATCTTCCGCGTCGACGACGCCGACCGTGTGCGCATCGACGACCAGTGGGACGGCGCCGTGGGCGCGCCGCCCGCGATCGACGACACCGACTGGCACCGGGTGCACCTGAGCGTCGACGTGCGCAGCGGGCGCATCGCCGTCGGTCTCGACGGCGCCCGGCGGCCCCTGATGACCGCGACCGACCGCACCTTCACGGGCGGGCGGATCGGCTTCGGCTCGTTCGACAACCACGGCCGCGTGCGCGGCCTCGTCGCGCTCGGCACCGTCGCGCGCTGACCCCTCGACGTCGCCGCCCGGCACACCGCCCCCGACCACGGGGGCGGGGGCGGTGCGGCTGCCGGCGGCCACCGGCAGCAGCGGTTGAACCAACCACCTCCCACGGTAGCCCCGTGGGGCAGACGAGGAGCACCCTCATGAGAAGTTCCCCCCGCCTGGTCGCGCTCGTCGCGGCCGGGATGCTCGCGGCGCTCGCCGCGCCCGCCACGGCGACGGGCTCCGCCGCCGGCTTCACCACCACGACCGGCGACGAGCGGATCTCCGACCCGGTCCCCGAGGACCCCCGGGCCTCCTCGCTCGGGATCGTGCTCGAGGAGTACCACCAGTTCCCCGAGACCGAGTCGGTGCCGCCGGCGACCGACTACCGCCTCCAGCGGCACGCGCGGATCAACCACATCGGCGACGTGCCCGACGGCTCGGGACGCCAGTTCGTGCCGGACCTCAACGGTCCGCTCTACTTCCTCGAGGACGGCGAGGAGCAGGTCTACCTCGACGTCCGCGGGCAGTTCCCGGACTTCTTCTCCGGCCGGGGCATGGGCAGCGGGTTCGGCTTCGCGACGTTCCACCCGGAGTTCGAGGACAACGGGGTCTTCTACACCGTGCACACCGAGCAGTTCGGGGCGATCGGCACGAAGCCGCTGACCTACCCGGGCCAGAGCCGCGAGTTCTCCCACTCGGTCGTCACCGAGTGGACCGCCGACGACCCTGCGGCCGACACCTTCAGCGGCGAGAGCCGCGAGGTCATGCGGCTCGGGTTCTTCTCGCAGATCCACGCCATCCAGCAGATCGACTTCAACCCGACCGCCCGTCCGGGCAGCGCCGACTACGGGATGCTGTACCTCGCTGTGGGCGACGGCGGCGCGGCGCTCGGCACCGACGTCCCGCAGGACCCGGCGACGCCCTACGGCAAGATCCTGCGGATCGACCCGACCGGCACGGACGGCCCGAACGGGCAGTACGGCATCCCCGACGACAACCCCTTCGTGGGCGACGAGGGCTGGATCGGCGAGATCTGGGCGATCGGCCTGCGCGACCCGCACCGCTTCTCGTGGGACGCCCGCTCGCCGCACCGGATGTACCTGGGCCACATCGGCCAGCGCGCCATCGAGGCCGTCTACGAGGTGCGTCCCGGCGACAACTACGGCTGGAGCGAGCGCGAGGGCCGGTTCGTCTTCGACGAGACCGACGAGTGCGCCCTCTACCCGCTGCCGGAGGACGACGAGGACTTCGGCTACACCTACCCGGTCATCGCCTACGACCACGACCCGCCGGCGGGCTGGCCGTGCGCCGCGGACAGCGGCCACGCGCTGGGCGGCGGGTACGTCTACCGCGGCCGTGACCTGCCGCTGCTGCGTGGCAAGTACGTCTTCGGCGACATCGTCGACGGTCGCGTCTACTGGGCCGAGTCCGGCCAGATGCGCCGCGAGACGGGCCGTGAGGCCACGCTGCACGAGATGCAGGTCTTCGACACCGACGGACGCCGCCTGCGGCTGACCGACCTCGCCGGCGACACCCGCGTCGACCTGCGCTTCGGCGCCGACGCCGAGGGCGAGCTGTACCTGCTGTCCAAGGCCAACGGGAAGATCTGGAAGGTCGTCGGGACCCGCGTCGTGCCGCAGACCCCGCCGGTCGACCGGCGCATCGCCGACGACGTCGTGGCCCGCTACGACTTCGAGCACCCGCTCGCGGTCGACGGCACCCGCGAGGAGGACGCCGGCCCGTCCGGCACCCTGCTCTCGCTCGTCGGTGGCGGCAAGGAGCAGCGTCAGCTCGGCGGTGCCTACGGCGGCAGCATCTCGTCGCTGCGCACCCAGCAGGTCGGCACGACCCCCGGCGCGGACGACTGGCGCGCCGGCGTCTGGGACCCCGAGGGGGTGGAGAGCCTCGACCGCCTGGCGGGGGCCGAGCAGATCACCGTGATGGGCTGGTTCAACGTCAGCGGCGACACCTACCCGCTGCCGAACACGACGACGCCCGATCCGAACGACCGCTACAACGCGGTGGGCCTGGCCGGCGTGCTCAGCGGCAACTCCGACGGGCACGGGGTGCGGGCGCTCATCGAGCTGATCCAGGTCGACGGGGAGCTCAAGCTCGTCGCGCTGGGCCGCCGGCTCGACACGGGGGCCTCGCAGACGCTCGCGGCCGACGCCGACTGGCGCCGCCTGCTCCCGCCGGACACGTGGGTGCACCTGGCGGCCACGTTCGACTACACGACGGGCCAGATGCAGCTCTTCCGCAACGGGGTGCCGCTCGCGGCGTCCTACACCACCCCGGGCGACCCGTGGCAGGTCGACGGGACGGGCACGAGCGACACGCTGCCCCGCGGCATCAAGATCGGCGGCTCGTTCCCCCAGGGCGGTCAGGAGCGCAACCCGTGCAACTGCTCGTTCGACGAGCTGGTGTTCCTGGACCGCGCCGTGACCCGGTCGGAGGTGCTGACGCAGTACCTGCGCTACCGGGTCTCCCGGTGAGCCGCTAGCGGCTCCGGCGGGGCCTCATCCGGGTCCGGGCACGACGCCCGGACCCGGGTGGGGCGCGGCGTGCGAGGGGTGAGATCCTGGCGCACGCCGCTGCCCGCGGCACCGGCGAACGGCTCGATTTCCTCTCCGACCACGGGGTGTGTATCGTTCCCCGTCGCTTGCCCCTTTAGCTCAGTCGGCAGAGCGTCTCCATGGTAAGGAGAAGGTCTACGGTTCGATTCCGTAAAGGGGCTCTGGGTGAAGGGCCCGGCACCGGTCGCGAGACCGGGGCCGGGCCCGATTCCCGGAATGGCGGGGTAGCTCAGACGGTTAGAGCGCACGACTCATAATCGTGAGGTCGCGGGTTCGATACCCGCCCCCGCTACCAGTTCGACCAGCACCACTCGACCGAAGGACACTCCCGTGGCCAGCAAGAGCTCTGACGTTCGCCCGAAGATCACGCTCGCCTGCGTGGACTGCAAGGAGCGGAACTACATCACCAAGAAGAACCGTCGCAACGACCCCGACCGGCTGGAGCTGAAGAAGTTCTGCCCGCGGTGCCGCGACCACACGGCGCACCGCGAGACCCGCTGAGGTCGCGACGCACACGCCCCACGAGGCGGTCATCCCACACCGGGGTGGCCGCCTCGCGTGCGTCCGGCGGCCGTGCGGGCCGACCGCGCGGTAACCGCTAGCGTGAGACCCATGAGCCTGGACAGCACCCTGGTGGGGCGCACGTTCCCCGCCACGCCGCCGTACCGCGTCAGCGACGAGAAGGTGGCGGAGTTCGCCGCCGCGGTGGGGCAGGAGTACGCGCCGGGCGGCGCCGTGCCCGCCACGTTCCCGATCGTGCTGGCCTTCGCCGCGATGAACGACTTCCTCGACACGGTCGGCGTGGACCTCTCGCGCATCGTTCACGGCGAGCAGAAGTTCGCCTACGAGCGTCCGATCGTCGCCGGCGACGTGCTGAGCACCGCGCTGACGGTCGCCTCGCTGCGCCAGATCGGCGGCAACGACATCATCGGCACCCGCAGCGACGTCACCGACGCCGACGGCACCCTGGTCTGCTCGACCAGCGCCGTCCTCGTGCACCGGGGAGCGGCCGCGTGAGCGCCGCGACCGGCTCGACGCCCGCCCTCGAGGCCGGCCAGCAGCTCGAGCCCCGTGCGTACGCCGTCACCCGCGCCGACCTGGTGCGCTACGCCGGCGCCAGCGGCGACTTCAACCCCATCCACTGGTCCGAGCGCGTCGCCACCCTGGTGGGCCTGCCCGGCGTCATCGCCCACGGCATGTTCACCCAGGCGCTGGCCGCCCGCGCGGTCGCGGAGTGGACCGGCGGGGCCGAGGTCGTCGAGCTGGCCGGCAAGTTCACCAACCCCGTCGTCGTCCCCGACGACGACACCGGCGTCGAGGTGGTCGTGGCGGCCACCGTCCGCTCCGTCGAGGACGGCCTCGCGACGCTCGCCCTCGAGGTGACGTGCGGCGGCACGAAGGTGCTCGGCAACCCCCGGGCGGTCGTGCGTGCCTGAGGCGCTGCTGGCCGACCACACCACGCTGCGGCTCGGCGGGCCCGCCGCGCGCTTCGTCGAGGCGACGACCGAGGAGGAGCTCCTCGCCGCCGTCACCGGGGCCGACGCCGCGGGCACCCCGGTGCTGCTGGTGGCGGGCGGCTCCAACCTGGTCGTCGCCGACGCCGGCTTCGACGGCCTCGTCGTCAAGGTCGCCACGCGCGGTGTCGTCGCCGACCACGAGGGTGACGACCCGACGTGCGGCGGCGTGCTGGTGCGGGTCGCGGCGGGGGAGCCGTGGGACCCGTTCGTCGCCCGCGCCGTCGGCCACGGGTGGGCGGGCGTCGAGGCCCTCTCGGGCATCCCGGGGGCCGTCGGCTCCACGCCGATCCAGAACGTCGGGGCCTACGGCCAGGAGGTCGCCGACACCATCGCCTCGGTGCGCACCTGGGACCGCCGCGAGCAGCGGCAGGCCACCTTCGCGGCCGCCGACTGCGGCTTCGCCTACCGCCACAGCCGGTTCAAGGCCGAGCCGGACCGCTACCTCGTGCTCGAGGTGACCTTCCAGCTCGCCGTCGGGTCGACGGGCTCGCCGGTGCGCTACGCCGAGCTGGCGCGCACTCTCGGGGTCGAGACGGGCGCCCGCGCCCCGCTGGCGGAGGTGCGCGACGCGGTGCTGGCGCTGCGGCGCGGCAAGGGGATGGTGCTGGACGCCGACGACCACGACACCTGGAGCGCGGGGTCGTTCTTCACCAACCCGGTGCTGAGCACCGACCAGGCGGCCGCCCTGCCGCCCGAGGCGCCGGCGTACCCCATGCCCGACGGGTCCGTGAAGTCCAGCGCCGCCTGGCTGATCGACCACGCCGGCTTCGCCAAGGGGTACGCCCCGCACCCCGACGCCCGCGTGAGCCTGTCGACGAAGCACCCCCTCGCGCTGACCAACCGCGGCGGGGCGAGCACCGAGGAGCTGCTGGCGCTCGCGCGCGAGGTGCGTGACGGCGTCGAGGCGCGCTTCGGCGTCCGGCTCGTCAACGAGCCGGTCACCGTCGGCTGCGCGCTCTGAGGCGTCGCTACGGCGAGGTGCTGACGGCGAGCGCGGCGATCAGCGCGGCCACGGCGAGCACGGCGAGCGCCAGGAGCACGCTGCCGACGATGCCCATGATCTTGCCGGCCCGCGCGGCGCTCTCGCCGCCGAGCGCGCCGTTCGACGCCTCGATCTCGCGCAGCGCCTTGGCGCCCACGCCCCACGCGAAGGGGGAGACGAGCAGGCCGAGGCCCATGAAGCTGACGCCGAGGAACAGCCCGACCGCGCCGAGGACCAACGCCGTGGTCGCCTGCGGGTGGTCGGGCGGGTTGATGAACCCCAAGTAGGGCACGGGGCCCGTGCTCGCCGGCTTCACGTAGCCGGCGGGCTGCCCGGGCTGCTGCGCGTACGGCTGGCCGTACGGCTGGCTGTAGGGGGAGGTCTGCGGGTACGCCTGGGCGTACGGCGTCGTGGGCGGCCCGGCCTCGGGGCCGGGGGAGCCCCACGCGGGGCCCGCGCCCCAGGGCGAGGCGGGCCCGGTCGGGGCGTCCGGGTCCGGCGCGCCCGGGCCCTGGCGAGGTGCGTCGTCGTTCACGCCGCCGAGTCTCCCAGCCAGGCGTCCACCGCGGCCAGGGCCTCGACGCGCCGGTCCTCGGGCATCCGGGCGGCGCGGAACGACATCCGGGCCAGCTCGGCGAGGGTGGCGTCGTCGAGGTCGTGCGCGGCGCGCATGGTGGCGTACTGCCCGGCCAGCCGCGATCCGAACAGCAGGGGGTCGTCGGCGCCGAGGGCGACCGTCGCGCCGGCGGCCATCAGCTCCGGCACCGGCACCGAGCCGAGGTCGCCGTAGACGCCGAGCGAGACGTTCGAGGTCGGGCACACCTCCAGCGCGACGCCGGCGGCGACGACCCGGTCGAGCACCCGCGGGTCGTCGATCGCGCGCACGCCGTGCCCGATCCGGTCGGCGCCCAGGTGGTCGAGCACGGCGCTCACCGACTCCGGGCCGAGCAGCTCGCCGCCGTGGGGCACGAGGGCGAGGCCCGAGCGCCGGGCGATGTCGAAGGCGCGCGCGAAGTCGGCCGTGACCCCGCGTCGCTCGTCGTTCGAGAGGCCGAAGCCGACCACGCCGCGCCCGGCGTACTGCCCCGCGAGGCGGGCGAGCGCGCGGGCGTCGAGGGGGTGCCGGGTGCGGTTGGCGGCGATGACGACGGCCATGCCGAGGCCGGTGGCCCGCGACGCCTCGCGCACCGCGTCGAGCACGAGGTCGGTGAACTCCGTCATCCCGCCGAACCGGGCGCCGTAGCCGCTGGGGTCCACCTGGATCTCCAGCCAGCGGCCGCCGTCGCGCACGTCGTCCTCCGCGGCCTCCCGCACGAGCCGGCGCACGTCGGCCTCGGTGCGCAGCACGGACCGGGCGACGTCGTAGAGGCGCTGGAAGCGGAACCACCCCTTCTCGTCGCCCGCCGAGAGGTGGGGCGGCCACTCGTGCGCGAGCGCGTCGGGCAGCCGCACGCCCTCGCGCTCCGCGAGCTCGAGCAGCGTCGCGTGGCGCATCGAGCCGGTGAAGTGGAGGTGCAGGTGGGCCTTGGGGAGGGTGTCGAGCGGGCGTCGGGAGCTCGCCTCGTCGGCGGGTGGGCGCTGCGCTGCGGACATGCGGGGCATCGTAGGGGCCGCCCGGTCCCGGGGGTCGATTTGGACGCGGGGTTCGCGGTGCACGTAGACTCCACCGCTGGTGGTACGTCCGCTCCGTCCGTCGCGTCCGCGAGGGCGTCCGGGAGGAGCGCGAGGGACCGCCGTAGGGCACTAGCTCAACTGGCAGAGCATCGGTCTCCAAAACCGAAGGTTGGGGGTTCAAGTCCCTCGTGCCCTGCGAGGACATCCGTGTCTCCCGCGCCGGGAGTGCGGCGTACGGGTAGGCGACGAAGGGTGGACAGCGTGTCGGACGCGGACGGCAGCGCGGTGCGCAGCTCGAAGGACGACGACGCTCGGGGTGACGACAAGGTCCGCACGGGCCCGCTCACCTTCTACAAGCAGGTCGTCGCCGAGCTGCGGAAGGTCGTCTGGCCGACGCAGCCGCAGCTCGTCACCTACTTCATCGTGGTGATGGTCTTCGTGCTGTTCATGATCGCGTTCGTCTCGCTGCTGGACCTCGGGTTCGGCCGGCTGGCGTTCGAGATCTTCACGACCAGCGGAGAGTGACCCCGCCCCGTCGCCCTGGTCCACCGGGACGGCGCAGGTGACCGACCCCCCATTCGACGACAGATGACGGAGCAGAACGTGTCGGAGCAGAACGACGCCCTCACCGAGGACGAGACGGCCACCGAGGCCGGGACGACCGAGGAGATCGAGGAGACGCTCGCGCCTGCCGACGACGAGACCGTCGAGGACGCCGAGCCCAGCGAGGACGCCGAGGACGCCGCCCCCACGGGCGACGAGGAGGCCGCGGCCGAGGAGCCCGAGGAGGAGGACCCGCTCGAGGCGTTCCGCCGCGAGCTGTGGGCCAAGCCGGGCGACTGGTTCGTCGTGCACACCTACTCCGGCATGGAGAACCGGGTGAAGGCGAACCTGGAGAACCGCATCATCTCCCTCAACATGGAGGACTACATCCACGAGATCGTGGTCCCCACCGAGGAGGTCGCGGAGATCAAGAACGGGCAGCGCAAGATGGTGCGCCGCACCGTGCTCCCCGGCTACGTGCTCGTCCGCATGGACCTCACCGACGAGTCGTGGGCCGCCGTGCGCCACACGCCGTCCGTGACCGGCTTCGTCGGGCACAACAACCAGCCCGTCCCCCTCACGCTCACCGAGGTCGAGGACATGCTGAAGCCCGCGGTCGAGGCCCAGGTCGTCGCCGAGGCGCAGACCGCAGGCGCCCCGGTGCCCGCCGGCGTCACCGCCGCGAAGCGCCCGGTCGAGGTGGCCGACTTCGACGTCGCCGACTCCGTCATGGTCGTCGACGGCCCCTTCGCCACGCTGCACGCCACGATCACCGAGATCAACGCGGAGTCGCAGCGCGTCAAGGCGCTCGTCGAGATCTTCGGCCGCGAGACGCCGGTCGAGCTCAGCTTCAACCAGATCCAGAAGGTCTGAGCCCCCGGGCGGATTACCGCCCCGCAGTCCCACTGCCGCACAATGCTGCGGTTGCCCAGCAACAACAGGTGGCAGAGCCCGGCGCACGCGCCGCGCTCGTCATGACCACGAGAACAGAAAGAGGATCCAGGACATGCCTCCGAAGAAGAAGATCGCCGCGCTGGTCAAGGTGCAGCTGCAGGCCGGCGCCGCGACCCCGGCCCCGCCGGTGGGTACGGCGCTCGGTCCGCACGGCGTCAACATCATGGAGTTCTGCAAGGCGTACAACGCCCAGACGGAGTCCATGCGCGGCAACGTGATCCCGGTCGAGATCACGATCTACGAGGACCGCTCCTTCACCTTCATCACGAAGACGCCGCCGGCCGCCGAGCTGATCAAGAAGGCCGCCGGTCTGCAGAAGGGCTCGGGCGTCCCGCACAAGGAGAAGGTCGGCAAGCTGACCAAGGACCAGGTGCGTGAGATCGCGACGACCAAGCTCCCCGACCTCAACGCGAACGACGTCGACGCCGCGATGAAGATCGTCGAGGGCACCGCCCGCTCGATGGGCATCACGACCGACTGACCACGCGCCGCCCCCGGGCGACGCCACCGCACCCCGCACCTGTGGCAGAGCCGCGCTGGCTCGACGACCACTCCTGGCAGGAAAGAGATCCAGACATGCAGCGCAGCAAGAACTACCGCGCAGCGTCCGAGGCGTTCGACGCCGACGAGCTGCACAGCCCGCTCAAGGCCGTCACGATCGCCAAGTCGGTCAGCAAGAAGAAGTTCGACGAGACCGTCGACGTGGTCATGCGCCTCGGCGTCGACCCCCGCAAGGCCGACCAGATGGTCCGCGGCACCGTCAACCTCCCGCACGGCACGGGCAAGACCGCCCGCGTCCTCGTGTTCGCGAACGCGGACAAGGCCGAGGCCGCCCGTGAGGCCGGCGCCGACCACGTCGGTGGCGACGAGCTCGTGGAGAAGGTCAACGGCGGCTGGCTCGACTTCGACGCCGTCGTCGCGACGCCGGACATGATGGGCAAGGTCGGCCGCCTCGGTCGCGTGCTCGGCCCCCGTGGCCTCATGCCGAACCCGAAGACCGGCACCGTGACGCCGGACGTGGCCAAGGCCGTGTCCGACATCAAGGGCGGCAAGATCGAGTTCCGCGTCGACCGCCACTCGAACCTGCACTTCATCATCGGCAAGGCGTCCTTCTCCGAGACGCAGCTGGTCGAGAACTACGCCTCGGCGCTCGAGGAGGTCCTCCGCCTCAAGCCGTCCGCGTCGAAGGGCCGCTACATCAAGAAGGTCACCGTCTCGACGACGATGGGCCCCGGCATCCCGGTCGACCCGAACCGCGTCAAGTCGGTCACGGTCGACGAGGAGGCCTGAGCCTCCGCGTCACCACGCGCGTCACGAGGGCCCGCTCCCCGCTGGGGGGCGGGCCCTCGTCGCGTCCGCGGACGGCATCGTCGGCGGCGTCGGGGGCACGGGCGCCGACGCGGGTGCCGGCGGCAGGCCGGCCGCCGTGGCGGCGGCCGCGCGGCCCACGAGCCGCTCGAGCGGTCCGCGGCCCAGCAGCAGCGCCCAGGCGGTCGTGCCCACCGCGAGGCCGAGCACCATCCACGCCCACGTCCCGTCGTCGTCGGGCAGCGACTCGCTGTCGGGCCCCTCGACGACCAGGACGGCCACGACGTGCGCGGCGTACGCCGTCAGGGGCATCGAGCCCAGGGCGGCCAGCGGCACCAGCGCCCACCGCAGCGGACGTGCGACGAGCAGGCACAGGCCGATGACCGCGACCGCGAGGCCCCCGGAGCCGAGGATCTCCAGCGTCCCCCCGCTGTGCGGCTCGTCGGCCAGCCACGCCAGCTGCACCTGGGCCCACGGCTGGGAGCCGCGGACGCGCTCCGCGTACGAGGGCTCCTCGTACGCGTCGTACTCCACGTACCCCGACGCCACGTCGTCCGAGGTCCCCGCCTCGGCGTAGCAGCTCGCCCAGCCGTCGTCGACGCCGCCGGCGCCGACGTCGCAGACCATGCCGCTCAGGTCCACGTCCTCGCCGGGCACGGTCACGACCTCCGTCCCGCCGTCGAGCTCGGTGTACGCCGACGAGGACCACGAGTCGTAGGACTCGCTCTCGCCCCACAGGCCGTCGACGTACGCCGAGGTGGCGGCCGCCGCGCCGTAGCCGGCGGCGGACACCGCCGCGCCCGCCACGAGCAGCGCGACCCCCGTGCGTACGCGTCCGAGGTCGGTGCGACCGACGGCCAGGCCCGCCAGGAGGAACGCCAGCCAGACCGGTAGGGGATAGGTGCCGAGCACCAGGGTGGCGCCGTCGCCCTCGAACCAGCCACCCGGGGTGAGGATCGCGGCCACGACCAGCAGCGGCGGGCCGGCCAGCGTCAGGAACGCGACGGCGGTCCAGAGCCAGCGACGTCGCCAGCGCAGGAACGGCAGGGCGGCGACGTAGAGCAGGCCGTAGAGGGTGAGGATGACGGCGATGCCGGTCGAGAGCAGCTCGAGCACGACGCCGACGACGAAGATCGCCGCGCCGCGCCCGACGAGCCGCAGCCGCATGCCGGGCAGCTCGCTGGGCGCCGGGCGGCGCGAGCGGCCCGTCACGAGCGCGACGGAGACGCCGGCGAGCACCGCGAAGAGGATGGACGAGCGTCCGTTGACCACGTCGGTCCAGGTCGACGGCTCGCTCCAGGTGAACGGACCCCGGACCGCCCCGACGTGCGCCCCGACCATGCCGATCACCGCCACCGCCCGGGCGACGTCGAGACCCAGCAGGCGCGGCGGAGCCCCGAAGGCGCGCAGGCGCGCGAGCGGGGACGGTACGGTCGTGGTCACCGGCGCAGGCTAGGTCGCCCGATTTGGTGCGCTCGCGCGCCGCGCCGTACAGTCACTCCTCGCAACCAGAGACCGTCGGTTGTCGTGCCAGGCCTCCGGGCCCGGGACGACCGAAGGCCCCGCAGCAGCGGGCGACCAGCGCAGGATGCGGAGTGTGCGACACCCCCGGGTGCCGAGTCCACGCCCCGAGCCTGCGCTCGGGGCGTCCGTCGTTCCCAGGGTCCTTTCGCGTCGGTCTCGACGACCGTAGTTCGGAAGGAGACCCATGGCGCGGCCAGAGAAGACTGCCGCCGTCGCGGAGATCGTTGACTCGTTCAACGACTCCGCCGGTGCAGTGCTGACCGAGTACCGCGGTCTCACCGTGAAGGAGCTGCAGACCCTGCGGCGCTCCCTCGGCGAGAACGCCAACTACGCCGTGGTCAAGAACACGCTGGCCAAGATCGCCGCCAACGAGGTGGGCATCGACGGCTTCGACGACCTGCTGACCGGCCCGACCGCGATCGCCTTCATCAAGGGCGACGTCGTCGAGGCGGCCAAGGGTCTGCGTGACTTTGCCAAGGCGAACCCCGCCCTCGTCATCAAGGGCGGCGTCCTGGACGGCAAGCAGCTGGACGCTTCCGAGATCGCCAAGCTGGCCGATCTCGAGTCGCGCGAGGTCCTGCTCGCCAAGGTGGCCGGTGCCCTCACCGCGACCATGGCCCAGGCGCTCTACGCGTTCAACGCCCTCCCCTCGCAGACCGCTCGCCTCGCGGGCGCGCTGCAGGAGAAGGCCGCGAACGACCCCTCGATCCTCGCAGGTGGTGCCGGTGCTCCGGCTGCAGCCGCTGCCGAGGAGGCCCCCGCCACGGAGGAGGCCCCCGCGGCCGACTCCGCTGACGAGGACACCCCCGCCGAGGCCTGAGCACCCGCTCACGGCTGACGCAACCACCACCTGAAGAAACCCCGGCCCGCCGGTCGATCACCGCGGGCCAGAGAAGGAAGGACGCCACCATGGCGAAGCTCAGCACCGAGGAGCTCCTCGACGCGTTCAAGGAGCTCACGCTCATCGAGCTCTCCGAGTTCGTGAAGCAGTTCGAGGAGACGTTCGGCGTCACCGCGGCCGCCCCGGTCGCCGTCGCCGCCGCTCCGGGCGCTGCCGGCGGTGCCGGCGCGGCCGAGGCCGAGGCCGAGAAGGACGAGTTCGACGTTGTCCTCGAGTCCGCCGGCGACAAGAAGATCAACGTCATCAAGGAGGTGCGCGCCCTGACCTCCCTCGGCCTGAAGGAGGCCAAGGAGCTCGTGGAGTCGGCCCCCAAGGCCGTCCTCGAGGGCGCCAACAAGGAGACGGCCGACAAGGCGAAGGAGGCCCTCGAGGCCGCCGGCGCCACCGTCACCCTCAAGTGACCTCGGCTCTCTGACGAGATCTCCCGACGCCGCCGGCGCGCCCCCGGGCGCCCGGCGTCGTCAGCCGCGAAGGGCGGCCACCCGCACGGGTGGCCGCCCTTCGTCGTCCGCGGGTGGACGTCTCGACCTCGCGGGAGTGATCCGCGTAACATCGGGTTACATGCCTCGTTGACCCTGCTGCAGGGTGCGACGGGTGACGTGTGTAGCCGCAGGCGAGGGAGGGAGTCGGAACGCATGGGTGTCGAGATCCAGGTCGAGCATCTGACCAAGTCGTTCGGCAAGCAGGTGATCTGGCGCGACGTGTCGTTGACGGTCCCGGCCGGCGAGATCTGCGTGATGCTCGGTCCGTCCGGCACCGGCAAGTCCGTGTTCCTCAAGGCGCTCATCGGTCTGCTCAAGCCCGAGGAGGGCTCGATCGTCATCGAGGGCACCGACATCGCGACCTGCTCGGAGAAGGACCTCTACGAGATCCGCAAGCTGTTCGGCGTGCTGTTCCAGGACGGCGCGATGTTCGGCTCGATGAACCTCTACGACAACGTCGCCTTCCCGCTGCGCGAGCACACGCGCAAGTCGGAGTCGGACATCCGCGACATCGTCATGGAGAAGATGGACCTCGTCGGCCTGGTCGGCGCGGAGGACAAGCTGCCGGGCGAGATCTCGGGCGGCATGCGCAAGCGCGCCGGCCTGGCCCGCGCCCTCGTGCTCGACCCGGAGATCGTGCTCTTCGACGAGCCCGACTCGGGGCTCGACCCCGTGCGCACGGCCTTCCTCAACCAGCTGATCGTCGACCTCAACGCGCAGATCGACGCCACGTTCCTCATCGTCACCCACGACATCAACACGGCCCGCACGGTGCCGGACAACATCGGCCTGCTCTACCACAAGCACCTCGCCATGTTCGGTCCGCGCGAGATGCTGCTGAGCTCCGAGGAGCCGGTGGTGCGCCAGTTTCTCAACGCCCAGCGCGTCGGCCCCATCGGCATGTCGGAGGAGAAGGACGCCACCGAGCTCGCGGCCGAGGAGGGCCAGGAGCTCCCGCCCCTGCCGCCGATCGCCCTGCAGCTCGAGCCCTCCAACGGCATCCCGCGCCGCAGCCAGCGCGAGCCGGGGGAGTGGTGCCGCCAGAACGGGATCACCCCGCCGCCCGGGTCCTTCCGCCCCGAGGCCGCGGTCCTCTCCGGCTGAGCGCGTCTCGGCCCGTTTGGGCCGGTGCCCCCGGGGCAGGAAGGCCCGCGTGAGCGCCGAGAGCAACGCCCCCGACCGCGACCGTCGACGAGCCGACCTCGTCGCCCACCTGGAGCGGCACGCCGGCGACGCCGTCCGCGTCCTCGATCCGTCGGGTCCCGGCGCGGCGCCGGAGCTGCTGGTGGCCGGACCGGCGGGCTCCGACCACGTCACGGTCGTCACGTGCGGCGCTCCCGGCGGCACCGAGCTCGCCATCACGCTGCCGGCAGGCTGGCCCGGTCTGGACCCGCTCGACCACGACCGGCTCGCCGACGAGGCCCACGGCTGGCCGCTGCGGGTCCTCGTCGCGCTGGCGCGCCTGGCGGGCGAACGGGGCGTACGCATGGTGCCCGGCCGCACCGTCCCGCTCAGCGGCCCCGAGGGCCTGGCTCCCGGGGTCCGCTTCGCCGGCGCGCTGCTGGTCGCGCCGGTCGAGCCGCAGCCCGTCGGGGATGCGCAGATCCTCTCGGTGGTGCCGCTGCTGCCGGAGGAGCTCGCCTTCGCCGGCGAGGTCCCGGTCGGCCCGGGTTCCCTGACCCAGCGGCTGGCGCCGCTGGGCCCCGTCGTCGACGTCCGGCGCGCCCCCGTGGTCGCGGGGGCGCCGGGGTACGCGGCGTACGTCCTGCTCGCGAGCCTGCCCGCCGACCTCGGGGAGGTCGTGCGCCACGCGACGCCGAACTGGGCGGCCGACCTGTCGGCGCGCGGCGCGCTCGAGGCGGTGTTCGAGGACGTCAACCCGGTGCGGCTCGCCCTCGACCGGCCGCTGCCGGCCGCCGTGGTGACCCGCGACGTCGAGCCGACGTCGCTGTCGCCGGCCGCCCGCGCCGCCGCGGAGCAGCACCGGGCCGTGGTGACCGTGCTGCCGGAGACGGCGGGGGACCACACGCTGCGCCTGCTGTCCTGGGTCCAGCTGCTGTGCGAGCGCGAGGACGCCCTCGCCGTCTGGCTGCCCCACCACGGTCGGGTCCTCACG
Source organism: Nocardioides imazamoxiresistens (assembly GCF_032378595.1). Lineage (NCBI taxonomy): Bacteria > Bacillati > Actinomycetota > Actinomycetes > Propionibacteriales > Nocardioidaceae > Nocardioides > Nocardioides imazamoxiresistens. The sequence goes on along the minus strand of NZ_JAVYII010000001.1, from coordinate 652,952 downwards.
CGGGAGGAGTTCACCGCCGCGCAGTCCGACGAGGTGCTCCTGCAGGCCTCCGTGCACCCGCGTCAGGCCCCCGACGGCGCCCCCGCGGTCGTGACCCGCGGCCTGGCGGCCCGCGGCGGTCGCGAGGTCTGGTTCTCCGGGGACGGTCTGGACCACCGCGCGCTGGCCAAGCGGCTGACCACCGTGCTCGCGCACGTCGAGGACGCGGACGAGATCCCGCGGGCGGGCACGCGCGCCAAGTACGGCTTCACCCGCTACGAGCTGGCCGACGGCATCGATCCGGGCACGGGCGATCCGGTCCTCGTCATGGCCGAGGCGGCGCGCCCGCCCCGCGAGGGTCTGCTGCGCCGGCGCCGCCGCGGAGACTGACCACGACGCGTACGGCGGTTCCGCTTGACGCTGCCGGGGCGCGGGGGCAATGATCCTGCGGCAACGGTCCCGGTCCGGTCGGACCCTGTGGTCCCCCGCGTCTTGCGCGGGGTTGACCGCGCGGGTATGTTAGCGCTTTGCGCCTGCCCTCATATGCCGATCGCCTGCCCGGTGGCCGATCGAGTGGTCGGCCGGCGCCATTCTTCAGCGCACACCTTCTAAGGAATGGTCTTGGCCGCGAGCAACAACGCTGGTAACCACCGCCGCATCTCTTTCGCGAAGATCAACGAGCCGCTCGAGGTCCCGCAGCTGCTGGACCTGCAGACGAAGAGCTTCGAGTGGCTCATCGGAGACGAGGGCTGGGAGGCCCAGGTCGAGGCCCGTCGGGCCGCCGGCGAGGACGTCTCCGAGAAGTCGGGTCTCCAGGAGATCTTCGAGGAGATCTCCCCCATCGAGGACTTCTCCGAGACGATGTCGCTCTCGTTCGAGAACCCGGTCTTCGTCGACCCGAAGTACACCGAGGACGAGTGCAAGGAGAAGGACTTCACCTACTCCCGTCCGCTGTACGTCTCGGCCGAGTTCACCAACAACGAGACCGGTGAGATCAAGGGCCAGACGGTCTTCATGGGCGACTTCCCCATGATGACCCGCAAGGGCACCTTCATCATCAACGGCACCGAGCGTGTCGTCGTCAGCCAGCTGGTCCGCTCGCCCGGCGTGTACTTCGAGCGCTCCGCCGACAAGACGTCGGACAAGGACATCTACACCGCGAAGGTCATCCCCTCGCGCGGCGCCTGGCTCGAGTTCGAGATCGACAAGCGCGACATGGTCGGCGTCCGCCTCGACCGCAAGCGCAAGCAGAACGTCACGGTCCTCCTCAAGGCGCTCGGCTGGACGAACGAGCAGATCCGCGAGGAGTTCGGGCAGTACGAGTCGATGATGCTGACCCTCGAGAAGGACAGCACCACCAACCAGGACGACGCGCTGCTCGACATCTACCGCAAGCTGCGCCCGGGCGAGCCGCCCACGCGCGAGGCCGCGCAGACGCTGCTGAACAACTACTACTTCAACCCCAAGCGCTACGACCTCGCGAAGGTCGGCCGCTACAAGATCAACAAGAAGCTGGGCGTCGGCCAGGCCTTCGACCAGCAGACGCTGACGATCGACGACGTCGTCGCGACGGTCCGCTACCTCGTGCAGCTGCACGAGGCCGGCAACCCGACCGAGGCGCCGGACTTCACCGACCCGTCGGGTGCCGTCGTGCACGGCCCGGACGAGAAGCCGGTCAAGGTCTCGGCCGACGACATCGACCACTTCGGCAACCGCCGCATGCGCGCGGTCGGCGAGCTGATCCAGAACCAGCTGCGCACCGGCCTCGCCCGCATGGAGCGCGTGGTCCGCGAGCGGATGACGACGCAGGACGTCGAGGCGATCACGCCCCAGTCCCTCATCAACATCCGCCCGGTCGTCGCGGCGCTGAAGGAGTTCTTCGGCACCTCGCAGCTGAGCCAGTTCATGGACCAGACGAACCCGATCGCCGGCCTGACGCACAAGCGTCGCCTCTCCGCGCTCGGCCCGGGTGGTCTCTCCCGCGACCGCGCCGGCATGGAGGTCCGCGACGTCCACCCGTCGCACTACGGCCGCATGTGCCCGATCGAGACCCCCGAGGGCCCGAACATCGGTCTGATCGGCTCGCTCGCGTCGTTCGGCCGGATCAACCCGTTCGGCTTCGTCGAGACGCCGTACCGCAAGGTCGTCGAGGGCCAGGTCACCGACCAGATCGACTACCTGACCGCCGACGACGAGGACCGCTACGTCATCGCCCAGGCCAACGCGCGCCTGACCGACGACCTGCACTTCGCCGAGGAGCGCGTGCTGGTCCGTCAGAAGGACGGCGAGGTCGGCGAGATCCTGGCCGGCGAGGTCGACTACATGGACGTCTCGCCGCGCCAGATGGTGTCGGTCGCGACCGCCCTGATCCCGTTCCTCGAGCACGACGACGCCAACCGCGCGCTCATGGGCGCGAACATGCAGCGTCAGGCCGTGCCGCTCATCCGCAGCGACTCGCCGTTCGTCGGCACCGGCATGGAGCTGCGTGCCGCCGTCGACGCCGGTGACGTGGTCGTCGCCGAGAACGCCGGCGTGGTCCGCGAGGTCTCCGCCGACTCCGTCGACGTGATGAACGACGACGGGACGTACTCGGCGTACCGCCTGGCGAAGTTCAAGCGCTCGAACCAGGGCACCTGCATCAACCAGCGTCCGCTGGTCGCCGAGGGTGACCGCGTCGAGGTCGGCACGCCGATCGCCGACGGTCCGTGCACCGACGACGCCGAGATGGCGCTGGGCGCGAACCTGCTGGTCGGCGTCATGACCTGGCAGGGTCACAACTACGAGGACGCGATCATCCTCAGCCAGCGTCTCGTGCAGGAGGACATGCTCACCTCGATCCACATCGAGGAGCACGAGGTCGACGCGCGCGACACCAAGCTCGGCCCCGAGGACATCACGCGGGACATCCCGAACGTGTCCGAGGAGATGCTGGCCGACCTCGACGAGCGCGGCATCATCCGCATCGGCGCCGAGGTCACGACCGGCGACATCCTCGTCGGCAAGGTGACGCCGAAGGGCGAGACCGAGCTGACCCCCGAGGAGCGCCTGCTCCGCGCCATCTTCGGCGAGAAGGCGCGCGAGGTGCGCGACACCTCGATGAAGGTGCCGCACGGTGAGTCCGGCACGGTCATCGGCGTGCGCGTCTTCGACCGCGAGGAGGGCGACGAGCTCCCGCCGGGCGTCAACCAGCTGGTCCGCGTCTACGTGGCGCAGAAGCGCAAGATCTCGGTGGGCGACAAGCTCGCCGGTCGCCACGGCAACAAGGGCGTCATCGCGAAGATCCTGCCGGTCGAGGACATGCCGTTCATGGAGGACGGCACGCCCATGGACGTCATCCTCAACCCGCTGGGCATCCCGCGACGGATGAACATCGGCCAGGTGCTCGAGCTGCACCTCGGGTGGCTGGCGAAGCAGGGCTGGGACCTGAACCTGTCGGGCGACCCCGAGTCGTCGGACTGGAAGCAGCGCCTGATCTCGATCGGTGCCGACACGGCCGAGCCGAACTCGAAGGTCGCCACGCCGGTCTTCGACGGTGCCCGCGAGGACGAGATCACGGGTCTGCTCGACGCGACGATCCCGAACCGCGACGGCGAGCGCCTCATCGACCACACCGGCAAGGCCCGGCTCTTCGACGGCCGCTCCGGCGAGCCGTTCCCCGAGCCGGTGTCGGTGGGCTACATGTACATCCTGAAGCTGCACCACCTCGTGGACGACAAGATCCACGCGCGCAGCACGGGCCCGTACTCGATGATCACGCAGCAGCCGCTGGGCGGTAAGGCCCAGTTCGGTGGTCAGCGCTTCGGTGAGATGGAGGTCTGGGCGATGGAGGCGTACGGCGCCGCCTACGCCCTGCAGGAGCTCCTGACCATCAAGTCCGACGACGTGCCGGGCCGCGTGAAGGTCTACGAGGCGATCGTGAAGGGCGAGAACATCCCCGACTCGGGCATCCCCGAGTCGTTCAAGGTGCTCGTCAAGGAGATGCAGTCCCTCTGCCTGAACGTCGAGGTGCTGAGCCAGGACGGTTCGCGCATCGAGCTCCGGGACGCGGAGGAGGACGTCTTCCGCGCCGCCGAGGAGCTCGGCATCGACCTGTCGCGGCGCGAGCCGAGCTCGGTCGAAGAAGTCTGAGCGGATCCGGGCGGCTGCGCCGTCGCCGACACGACGTCGGCGCGGCCGCCCGGTCCCTCGGTCCCGTTCTGAATCGCGTTACCTAACCAACGAAGGAACACATTCACCGTGCTCGACGTGAACTTCTTCGACCAGCTCCAGATCGGTCTGGCCGGCGCGGACGACATCCGCGGATGGAGCAAGGGCGAGGTCAAGAAGCCCGAGACCATCAACTACCGCACGCTCAAGCCCGAGCGTGACGGCCTCTTCTGCGAGAAGATCTTCGGTCCCACCCGGGACTGGGAGTGCTACTGCGGCAAGTACAAGCGCGTGCGCTTCAAGGGCATCATCTGCGAGCGCTGCGGCGTCGAGGTGACCCGGTCCAAGGTGCGCCGCGAGCGCATGGGCCACATCGAGCTGGCCGCCCCGGTCACGCACATCTGGTACTTCAAGGGTGTGCCGAGCCGCCTTGGCTACCTGCTCGACCTGGCGCCGAAGGACCTCGAGAAGGTCATCTACTTCGCCGCCTACATGATCACCTCGGTCGACGAGGAGGCGCGTCACCGCGACCTGTCCTCGCTCGAGGCGAAGATCGGCCAGCAGCGCGAGCTGCTCGAGAAGCGTCGCGACACCTCGGTCGAGGACCGCGCGAAGAAGCTCGAGGAGGACCTCGCCGCGCTCGAGGCGGAGGGCGCCAAGTCCGACGCCAAGCGCAAGGTGCGCGACGGCGCCGAGCGGGAGATGAAGCAGCTGCGCGACCGCGCGCAGCGCGAGATCGACCGCATCTCCGAGGTCTGGGACACCTTCAAGAACCTGAAGGTCCAGGACCTCATGGGCGACGAGATGCTCTACCGCGAGATGAAGTCGTGGTTCGGCAAGTACTTCGAGGGCTACATGGGCGCCGCGGCGATCCAGAAGCGCCTCCAGGACTTCGACATCGAGGCCGAGGTCGAGAACCTCCGCGACGTCATCGCCAACGGCAAGGGCGCCAAGAAGGTCCGCGCGCTCAAGCGCCTCAAGGTCGTCGACGCCTTCCGCAAGACGGGCAACCGTCCGGTCGGCATGGTGCTGGACGCCGTCCCGGTGATCCCGCCGGAGCTGCGCCCGATGGTGCAGCTCGACGGTGGTCGCTTCGCGACGTCCGACCTCAACGACCTGTACCGCCGCGTGATCAACCGGAACAACCGCCTCAAGCGGCTGCTCGACCTGGGCGCGCCGGAGATCATCGTCAACAACGAGAAGCGGATGCTCCAGGAGGCCGTCGACTCGCTGTTCGACAACGGCCGCCGTGGTCGTCCCGTCACCGGCCCGGGCAACCGGCCGCTGAAGTCGATCTCCGACATGCTCAAGGGCAAGCAGGGTCGTTTCCGCCAGAACCTGCTCGGCAAGCGCGTCGACTACTCGGGTCGTTCGGTCATCGTCTCCGGCCCGCAGCTGAAGCTGCACCAGTGCGGTCTGCCCAAGCAGATGGCGCTGGAGCTGTTCAAGCCGTTCGTGATGAAGCGCCTCGTCGACCTGTCGCACGCGCAGAACATCAAGTCGGCCAAGCGCATGGTCGAGCGCGCCACCTCCGGTGTGCGCTACGCGGTCGTGTGGGACGTGCTGGAGGAGGTCATCACCGAGCACCCCGTGCTGCTCAACCGTGCCCCCACCCTGCACCGCCTCGGCATCCAGGCCTTCGAGCCGCAGCTGATCGAGGGCAAGGCCATCCAGATCCACCCGCTCGTCTGCGGCGCGTTCAACGCCGACTTCGACGGTGACCAGATGGCCGTCCACCTCCCGCTGAGCGCCGAGGCGCAGGCGGAGGCCCGGATCCTCATGCTGTCGACGAACAACATCCTCAAGCCCTCCGACGGCCGTCCCGTGACGATGCCGTCGCAGGACATGATCATCGGCCTGTTCTGGCTGACGACCGACCGTGAGGGCGAGCCCGGCGAGGGCCGCGCGTTCCGCTCCCCGGCCGAGGCGATCATGGCGTTCGACCGCGGTGAGATCACCCTGCAGAGCAAGGTGTCGATCCGCTTCGAGGACGTCGTGCCGCCCGTGGGCGAGGAGATCGAGGGCTGGGAGCCGGGTCAGCCGGCGCTCCTGACCACGACGCTGGGCCGTGCGTACTTCAACGACACGCTCCCCGCCGACTACCCCTTCGTGAACTACGAGGTGGGCAAGAAGCAGCTGGGCGCGATCGTCAACGACCTCGCCGAGCGCTACACCAAGGTCGAGGTGGCCGCCTCGCTGGACGCCCTGAAGGACACGGGCTTCCACTGGGCGACCCGCTCGGGCGTCACGGTCTCGATCGACGACGTGACGACCCCGGACGCGGCCAAGGCCGAGATCCTCAAGGGCTCGGAGTCGCGCGCGGAGAAGATCCAGAAGCAGTACGAGCGCGGTCTGATCACCGACGACGAGCGTCGCCAGGAGCTCATCGAGATCTGGACCGAGGCGGCCAACGAGGTCGGGCTCGCGATGGAGAAGAACTTCGACCGCACCAACCCGATCTACATGATGGTGGACTCGGGTGCCTCCGGAAACATGAACCAGATCCGGCAGGTCGCGGCCATGCGTGGCCTCGTGGCGAACCCGAAGGGCGAGATCATCCCGCGCCCGATCAAGTCGAACTTCCGCGAGGGCCTCACGGTCCTGGAGTACTTCATCGCGACGCACGGTGCCCGCAAGGGTCTGGCCGACACCGCCCTGCGGACGGCCGACTCGGGCTACCTCACGCGTCGTCTGGTGGACGTCTCGCAGGACGTGATCATCCGCGAGGACGACTGCGGCACCGAGCGTGGTCTGCCCAAGCAGATCGGCGAGCGTGGCGAGGACGGCGTCGTGCGCAAGGCGGAGAACGTCGAGACGGCGGCGTACGCCCGCTCGGCGGCCACCGAGGTCACGCACCCCGAGTCCGGCGAGACGCTGGTCGAGGCGGGCGGCGACCTGGGCGACGTGAAGATCGCGGAGCTCGTGGAGGCCGGCATCGAGGAGGTCAAGGTCCGCTCGGTCCTGACCTGCGAGGCGGCGACCGGCACGTGCGCCAAGTGCTACGGCCGCTCGCTGGCGACCGGCAAGCTCGTGGACATCGGCGAGGCGGTCGGCATCATCGCCGCCCAGTCGATCGGCGAGCCCGGCACGCAGCTGACGATGCGTACCTTCCACACCGGTGGTGTGGCGTCGGCCGACGACATCACGCAGGGTCTGCCCCGCGTCGTCGAGCTCTTCGAGGCCCGCTCCCCGAAGGGTCGCTCGCCGATCGCGGAGGCGGCCGGTCGCGTCCGTGTCGAGGACACGGACAAGGCCCGCACCGTCATCGTGACCCCGGACGACGGCTCGGAGGAGCAGGAGTACCCGGTCTCGAAGCGTCTGCGCCTGCTCGTGGCGGACGGCGACCACGTCGAGGTCGGCGAGAAGCTGACGGTCGGCACCGAGGACCCGCAGGACGTCCTGCGCATCCTGGGTGTCCGGGCGGCGCAGAAGCACCTGGTGGACGAGGTCCAGCGCGTGTACCGCAGCCAGGGCGTGGCGATCCACGACAAGCACATCGAGATCATCGTGCGGCAGATGCTGCGTCGCGTGACGGTCATCGAGTCGGGCGACACCCACCTGCTGCCCTCCGACCTCGTCGACCGCGTGCGGTTCGAGTCGGAGAACCGCCGCGTGGTCTCCGAGAGCGGCAAGCCCGCCTCGGGTCGTCCGGTGCTGATGGGCATCACGAAGGCCTCGCTCGCGACCGAGTCGTGGCTCTCGGCGGCCTCCTTCCAGGAGACCACCCGGGTGCTCACGGACGCCGCGATCAACGGCCGCTCCGACAGCCTGCGTGGCCTGAAGGAGAACGTGATCATCGGAAAGCTGATCCCGGCGGGCACCGGCCTCGAGCGGTACCGCAACGTCCGGGTCGAGCCCACCGAGGAGGCCCGCGCCGCGGCGTACTCCGTGCAGGGCTACGACTCGTACGACTACGAGTTCGGCAACACGGGTGGCGGCCAGGCCGTCGCCCTGGACGACTTCGACTTCGGCTCCTACCAGGGCTGAGCGAAGCACCGCGTCCCACCGAGACCGGCCCGTCCCCGCTGCTGCGGGGGCGGGCCGGTCCGCGTCCGGGGACCCCCGTGGGAGGATGGGCCGGTGGTGATGCAGACGGTTCCCGCGGCGACCGACGTGCTGGTCGTGGGCGCCGGCCCGGCCGGCTCGGCCGCCGCCGCCTGGTCGGCCCGGCACGGGCTCGACACCCTGCTCCTCGACGCGGCGGTCTTCCCGCGCGACAAGACCTGCGGCGACGGCCTGACGCCCCGCGCGGTCGCCGAGCTGACGAGCCTCGGGCTCGAGGACTGGCTGCGCAGCCGCACCGTCAACATCGGGCTGCGGGCCCACGGCTTCGGCCAGCGGCTCCTGCTGCCGTGGCCCGGCGGGAACCTCCCCAACTGGGGCTCCGCCGTGCCGCGCACGGAGCTCGACGACCACCTGCGCACCACCGCGGTGAAGGCGGGCGCCACGGCCGTCGACGGCGCCCGCGCCGTGGGCGTACGCCGGGCCGAGGGCGAGCGGGGCCGCGTCACCGCGGTCGTGGTGCAGCGCTCGATGCCGGACGGCACCACGGAGCAGCACGAGATCGCGTGCCGCCGTCTCGTCGTCGCCGACGGCGTCCGCTCGCCGCTGGGCAAGCAGCTCGGCCGCACGTGGCACCGCGACACCGTCTACGGCGTCGCGGGCCGCAGCTACGTCAGCTCGACGCAGTCCGACGACCCGTGGATCAGCTCGCACCTCGAGCTGCGCGACGAGAACGACCAGGTGCTGTCCGGCTACGGCTGGATCTTCCCGCTCGGCGACGGCGAGGTGAACCTCGGCGCGGGCACCCTGGCGACGGCGAAGCGTCCCGCGGACGTGGCGATCCGACCCTTGATGAAGCTCTACGCCGACGACCTGCGCGAGAGCTTCGGCCTGGGCGAGGAGCTGCGGATGCCGACGTCGGCGCTGCTGCCGATGGGCGGTGCGGTCAGCGGGGTGTCGGGGCCGAACTGGGCACTGATCGGCGACGCGGCCGCGTGCGTGAACCCGCTCAACGGCGAGGGCATCGACTACGGCCTCGAGACCGGACGCCTGGTGGCCGACCTGCTGGCGCGGGGCGACGGCGACCTGGAGGCGCCCTGGCGCTCGACGCTGGTGGGGCACTACGGGGAGTCGTTCTCCGTCGCCCGTCGGCTGGCCGGCCTGGTCACCGTGCCGGGCCTGCTCGCCCGCCTCGGGCCGGTCGGGATGCGTTCACGCCTGGGCATGACGCTGGCGCTGCGCTGGATGGGCAACCTCGTCGACGACTCCGACCGGGACCTCGCGGCCCGGGCGTGGCGTGCGGCCGGCCGGCTGTCCGTAGCGCGCGACGCCCGGCCACCGTTCTCCTGACGTGAGCCTGCTCTACGGCGCGACCATCCGAGCGTCCCGCGCCGCCTTCCGCTTCCTGCGTCTCGACGTGCGCACCGAGGGCGCCGAGCACGTGCCCGCCGAGGGTCCCGCGATCGTCGTGTCCACCCACGCGTCCTACCTGGACTTCCTCTTCCTCGGTGTGCCGGCCGTCGAGCGCGGCCGGCTGCCGCGGTTCCTGTGCCGCGAGCCGATCTGGGACACGCCGGCCGGCGGGCTGCTGGACCGGATGCAGCACGTCCCGGTCGACCGGGACGCCCCGGCGGCGGCGTACCTGCGGGCCCGGCGGCTGCTGCGCGAGGGCGAGGTCGTCGGCATCTTCCCGGAGGCGGGGATCTCCTACAGCTACACGGTGCGTTCGCTGATGCGCGGCGCCGCCGCGCTCGCCCGGGAGACGGGCGCCCCGGTGGTGCCGGCGGCGATGTGGGGGGCGCAGCGGATCTGGACGGTGGGGCGTACGCCCTGGGGCACGGAGCCCGGACCGGACTGGAGCCGCCACGGGCGCGTGGTCGACATCCGGCTCGACGCCCCGTTCACGGTGGGCCCGCAGGCCGACCTGACCGAGGTGACCGTCGAGCTCGGCCACCGGCTGACGGCGCTGCTCGAGGAGCTGCAGCAGCGCCCGCACCACCGACCGCGCCCCGGGGAGCACGCGCCGTGGCACCCCGCCCACCTGGGTGGGCACGCGCTCACGCGCGAGCAGGCTCGCGATCTGGACGTGGTGCCTCGACGGGCCGTGCGGCCGACCTGGGGCCCTGCCGCAGGGCCGCCCGCAGGTCCTTCGTCGCCCCCACCGGATCGGTGAGCCAGCGCAGCGGACGCACGACCGGGGGAGCGGCGAGGGCGGCCACTACGAGCAGGCTCACGACCAGCCCCGCCCGGGTCGCCTGGCCCGGGGGCAGGGCGTCGAGGGCGCCGTCGTACTCCAGCGCCTGCACCACGACGGTGTGGCCGAGGTAGACGGTCATCGACTGCACGCCGACGCCGGTCCACCAGCCGCGCGCGGTCGGCGTCAGCGACAGCACGGCCAGGGAGCCGGCCAGCGAGCAGACCAGCAGGAACGAGCGCGTCAGGATGCCGGTGGAGGTGTCGGCGCCGAGGGCGTCGTAGCTGTGGTTGCTGAACAGCCAGGTCGTGCTCGCCCAGCTGTCGAGGTCGGCGGTGACGACCCAGATCGCGACCAGGGCCAGCACGCCGAGCACGCGGGCGGCAGGGCGCTTGAGCTGCTCGAGCCACTCGGCGCGGGCGTGCAGACCGATGACGAAGTACGGCAGGAACTGCAGCGCCCGGGTCAGCGCGAGCTCGGGGGTGGAGTCGAAGGTCGGGGACAGCAGCGAGACGGCGACGGACAGCGGCACCATGATGACGCTGGAGCGCAGCACCGGCGAGGCCAGGCGCCACAGCGTGAGCGCGGCGAGGAACCACAGCGCCCAGAAGGGGTCGAGGAGGATCGGCTCCTCCGTGTTCTCGCCGACGTGCGCGAGGTACATCCCGTGCAGGACCAGCGTGAACACCACGTAGGGCACGACGAGCGTGGTCACGAGCGAGGTCAGGTGCCGCCTCGACCAGCGGAACCGCTGCGAGAGGTAGCCGCTGACCAGGATGAACGCCGGCATGTGCACCACGTAGACCGCGTCGTAGAGGTGGTCGCGCAGCGCGTGGTCGCCGGGCAGGACCGCCAGCACGTGACCCGCCACCACGGCGGTGATCAGCAGCGCCTTGGCGTTGTCCAGCCACGGATCACGTCGAGAGGCCATCCCACGAAAGTAGGCACGCCGTTCAACCCGGCGGACCTCACGCGGGAGCCCCGCAGGCCCGCGTTAGGTTGGGACGGTGAGCTCCCTGCCCCGCCGCCAACGCGTCGCCGCCTACGCGGTGATCGTGCGCGACGGCGCGATCCTGCTCTCGCGGCTCGCCGCGCGGGTCACCAAGGACGAGCTCTGGACGCTGCCCGGCGGCGGCCTCGACCACGGCGAGGACCCGCGCGACGCGGTCGTGCGGGAGGTCTACGAGGAGACCGGGCTGCGCGCGAGCGTCGGTGACGAGGCCCGGGTCTACTCCGCGCACCTGCCCGGGGCGTGGCGCGAGGGTCGTCGCGTCGACGCGCACGCCCTGCGCATCGTCTACTCCGGCCACGTGCCCACCGACTCGCCCGAGCCGCGGGTCGTCGAGGTCGACGGGTCGACCATGGAGGCCGCCTGGGTGCCGCTCGCGGACGTCCACGCCGGCGTCGTGCCCGTCGTGCCGATGGTGCTGGAGGCGCTCGCGGACGCCTCGCCGCCCCGGCGGCAGCGGGTGGCGGCGTACGCGGTCGTGCGCCGCGGCCACGCCGAGGACCCCGCGGCGGGCGCCGACGAGGTGCTCCTGACCCGCAACTCGGCGCGTGGACCGCACCCGGGCAGCTGGACGCTGCCCGGCGGGGGCGTCGAGCACGGCGAGCCGCCGGCGCTCGCGGTGGCCCGCGAGGTGCGCGAGGAGACGGGCGTCGAGGTCGAGGTCGGCAACGTCCTGGGCGTGCACGACACCCACTTCGTCGGCACGGCCCCGCACGGCGCGGTCGAGGACTTCCACGGCGTGCACCTGCTGTACGCCGCCCGCCCGCTCGCCGACGTCGAGCCCCACGTGGTCGAGCTCGACGGCACGACCGACGCCGCGGCCTGGGTGCCGGTGGCGGACGTGCTGGACGGGGTCCTCGACGTGCGGGAGACGGTCCGGTACGCGCTCGGTCTGTGACCCGATAGCGTCAGCGCCATGAGCGCCCGTGAGACCGTCTTCACCTACGCCGCCCCGTCGCTGAAGTTCGGCGCCGGCGCCTCCGCCGAGATCGGTCACGACCTCGCCCAGCTGCTCGCCGCGCCCCCGCGCCGCGTCCTGCTCGTCACCGACCCCGGCGTGGCCGCCACGGGCCACCCGGCCCGGATCGCGCAGCAGGTCACCGAGGCGACGGGCGCCGAGGTCGTCGTCTTCGACCGCGCCCGGGTCGAGCCGACCGACGCCTCGATGGCCGAGGCGATCGACTTCGGTCGCGCCGAGGGGCCGTTCGACGCCGTGGTCGCCGTCGGCGGTGGCTCGGCCATCGACACCGCCAAGGCGGTCGACCTGCTGCTCACCAACCCCGGCGAGCTGATGGACTACGTGAACGCCCCCGTCGGCGGCGGTCGAGCGCCCGCGCACCCGCTGCTGCCGTTGGTCGCCGTGCCGACCACGACGGGCACCGGCGCCGAGTCCACGACCATCTGCGTGCTCGACGTGCTCTCGCTGGAGGTCAAGACGGGCATCAGCCACGCCCGCCTGCGTCCCTCGCTCGCCGTCGTCGACCCGGACCTGACGCTGTCGCAGCCGGCCATGGTGACCGCGAGCGCCGGCATGGACATCCTCTGCCACGCCCTCGAGAGCTACACGGCCCGCTGGTTCGGCGAGAACGCTGCGAAGAAGCCCGAGCAGCGGGTGCCCTACAACGGCTCGAACCCGATCTCCGACGTGTGGTGCGAGAAGGCGCTGAGCCTGCTGGCCGGTGCCTTCCGCGGCGCCGTCACCGCCGCGCGCAGCGGCGAGGACCCGGAGTCGGCGCGCGGCGTGCGCGAGCAGATGGCGATGGCCGCGACCTTCGCCGGTCTCGGCTTCGGCAACGCGGGCGTGCACGTGCCGCACGCCTGCGCGTACCCGATCGCCGGGCGTGCCCGCGAGTTCCGCGCCGAGGACTACCCGGCCTACGAGGGCGGCGACGGCCCGCTGGTGCCGCACGGCATGGCGGTCTCGCTGACGGCCCCCGAGGCGTTCCGGCTGACGTTCGACGCCTCGCCGACCCGTCACCTGCGGGCGGCGCAGCTGCTCGACCCGCACGGCGCGGTCGCGGCCGAGGAGGGCCCCGACCTGCTGCCCGCCGTGGTGGCCACGCTGATGCGCGACATCGGCATCCCCAACGGTCTCTCGGCCGTCGGGTTCGGCGAGGGCGACGTCGACGGTCTCGTGGAGGGGGCGTGGGCGCAGCAGCGGCTGCTCGCCACCGCGCCGCGCGACATCACCACCGAGGACCTGGCCGTCGTCTTCCGGGGCTCGCTCGAGCACTGGTGACCGAGCGGGGCCCGCGGGGGCCCCGCCCGCCCGGCGGGTCAGTGCGTGCGCTGCGCGGTGCGGTACGCCGGGCGGCGCAGGCGCCGCACGGTGGGGTACTGCCGCAGGCCCGACACCTGGTGCAGCACCGGGTCGAACTCGATCTCCTCGTCCTCGCCGTCCAGCGCGTCGCCGACCGGGTGCTCGATCTCCAGGTCCGCGAACGCGTGCCAGGGACCGAGGCCGCGGGCCCACGACAGGGTCCAGCGCTGCACGGCGCCGTCCTCCTGCTGGTCCGTCGAGCGGGCGCCGATGAGCACCGGACCCGTCGGCGTCCGGTAGGGCAGCAGGGTTGTGAGCGGCCGGTCCGAGCCCTCCCAGCGGGGCACGAGCACGTGGCGCAGCGGGCCGCGCCAACCGGTGCTCGCGAGCAGCAGGTCGCCGGTCTCGCCCTCGTGCTGCAGCCGCAGCGCGAGGCCCCAGACGTCGGGCACGGGGTGCGGCAGGCCGACCGCACGCGAGAGGCGCACGACCACCTCGCCCTCGCCGGGACGGTCCAGCAGGTCGACGCCGGTCGGCGGCGCGCCGTCGCTCGCACCGTGGCGCGTGAGGCGGCCGCGCACGACGGTGCCGGCCGGGTGCAGCGGCTTCGCGCCGGGACGCAGCGCGGCGACGGCACGGGTGACGCCGGCCAGCCCCTCGCCGGCGGCGCGTGCGGCCGCGCGGGGAAGGGCGGTCACGACGGGCGGGACGAGCTGGGGCACGGGGGACCTCCGGGGTCGGTGGGCGTCGGGTCGACGCCGGTACCCCGTACGCGCACCGACCACCGTCGCCCGGGCCGTGTGGTGCGCCGCACACCGCGACCGCGCGGGCGTACCGAGGTGTGGACGAAGGGGAGCCTGCGCGTCGGGGTGTCGGTGCGGGGCTCCACAATGGAGAGGTGAGTGTGCTGGACGACGTGGGCGCCGAGGGCGCGGTGGCGCGGGACCTGGTCGCTGCGCTGCAGCGCCGCGGCGTGGACGACGTGGACGACGCGGTCGTGACCCGGGCGGCGTACTCGACGGACGCGTCGCTGTACCGGGTGGTGCCGCAGGCCGTCGCGCGGCCGCGGCACGCCGACGAGCTCGCCGCGATCGTGGACGTCGCCCGCGAGCTGCGGGTGCCCCTCACGATGCGGGGCGCCGGCACCTCGATCGCCGGCAATGCGGTCGGTCCCGGTCTGGTGGTCGACACGCTCAAGCACCTGAACAAGGTGGTCGCGGTCGACGCCGAGGCCGGCACGGCGGTCGTCGAGCCCGGCACGGTGCACGCCGTGCTGCAGAAGGCCGCGACCGCGGTCGGCTGGCGCTTCGGCCCCGACCCCTCGACCCACACCCGCTGCACGATCGGCGGGATGATCGGCAACAACGCGTGCGGCTCCCGCGCGCTCGGCTACGGCCGCATGGTCGACAACGTCGAGGGCCTCGCCGTGGTCCTCGGCACGGGGGAGTCGCTCGCGCTGAGCGACGCCGGGGCGGTCGGTCCCGGCGAGGGCGCCGTCGCCGCGCTCGACCGGCTCGCGGCGGGCAACCTCGCGACCATCCGCACCCAGTTCGGCCGCTTCGGGCGCCAGGTCTCCGGCTACTCGCTCGAGCACCTCCTGCCGGAGAACGGCCGCCGCGTCGACCGCTTCCTGACCGGCTCCGAGGGCACCCTCGGCGTGATCACGCAGGCGACGGTGCGGCTGGTGCGCGACGCGCCGGCGCGCACGCTCGCGGTGCTGGGGTACGCGTCGATGGCCGAGGCCGCCGACGCCGTCCCGGCCCTGCTGGCCCACCCGCTCGTGGCCTGCGAGGGCCTCGACGCCCGGATCGTCGACCTGGTGCGCGGCGCCGGGAAGGCCGTGCCGGACCTGCCGAAGGGCTCGGGCTGGCTGCTCGCCGAGGTGACCGGCGAGACGCTCGCCGAGACCGAGGCGGTCCTGGCCCGCGTCGTCGCCGACGCCCAGGCCCTCGACGCCCGGATCGTGCTGGACCCGGCCGAGGCCGCCGCGCTGTGGCGGATCCGCGAGGACGGCGCCGGTCTGGCCAGCCGCTCGCTGAGCCGGCCGGCGTACTCGGGCTGGGAGGACGCGGCCGTGCCGCCCGCCCACCTGGGCTCCTGGCTGCGCGACTTCGACGGCCTGCTGCGCGAGTTCGGCCTCGACGGGGTGCCCTACGGCCACTTCGGCGACGGCTGCGTGCACGTGCGCATCGACTTCCCGCTGGTCGACGGCGCGGCCTCGCTCGACGAGGGCCGGGCGGTGTTCCGCGGGTTCATGGAGGCCGCGGCGGCCACGCTCGCGACGTACGGCGGCTCGCTGTCCGGCGAGCACGGCGACGGCCGCGCGCGCTCCGAGCTGCTGCACACGATGTACGACCAGACCGCGATCGACCTGTTCGCGCAGGCCAAGTCGATCTGCGACCCGCTCGGGGTGCTCAACCCCGGCAACATCACCGACCCCGCCCCCCTCGACGCCGACCTGCGGGCCAGCGCGGGGCGGCACCGCGAGCCGCTGCCGATGCTGAACTTCGTGCACGACGGCGGCTCGATGGGCGACGCCGTGCACCGCTGCACGGGCGTCGGCAAGTGCCTCGTCGGTGGCGGCGCCGGCACGGGCAGCGGCGTGATGTGCCCGTCGTACGCGGCGACGCGCAACGAGAAGGACGCGACCCGCGGTCGTGCCCGCGTGCTGCAGGAGGCCCTGTCCGGCGAGCTCGTCGACGGTCTCGCCGACCCGGCCGTGCACGAGGCGCTCGACCTGTGCCTGTCCTGCAAGGGCTGCGCCAACGACTGCCCGACCGGCATCGACATGGCGACCTACAAGTCGGAGGCGCTGCACCAGACGTACTCGGGCAAGCGCCGCCCGCGCAGCCACTACGTGCTCGGGCGCCTGCCGATGTGGGCGCGGCTCACGTCGCCGGTCGCCGGCCTGGCCAACACCTCGCTCAAGGCGGGGCCGATCGCCCGGGTCGCGCGTGCGGTGGCCGGCGTCGACCAGCGCCGCAGCCTCCCGTCGTTCGCCTCGCGCACCCTGCGTCGCTCGGCGCGCTCGAGCGACGCCGCGGGCACGCTGCGCGCGAGCACCGAGCAGCCCGACGTGTGGATCTGGGCCGACTCGTTCACCAACCACTTCCTGCCGGGCTCCGGTCTCGCCGCGATCCGGTTCCTGGAGTCGCAGGGCCTGCGGGTGCGCGTCATCGACGAGCGCGCCTGCTGCGGCCTGACCTGGATCACCACGGGCCAGCTCGACACCGCGCGCCGCATCGCCGGGCGGACGGCGGCGACGCTGGCGCCGTACGTCGCCTCCGGCGTGCCCGTCGTCGGCATCGAGCCGTCCTGCACCGCCGCGCTCCGCTCCGACCTCGTCGAGCTGAGCGACGCGCCCGAGGCCGCGGCCGTCGCGGACGGGGTGCTCACGTTCGGCGAGCTCTTGGCCCGCCTGACCGCGGACGGCCGCGTCACCCTGCCCGACCTGACGGGCACGACCGTGGTCGCCCAGCCGCACTGCCACCAGGCCTCGATCCTCGGCTGGGAGGCAGACGAGCGCCTGCTCAAGTCGATGGGCGCGGTCGTCACCCGTGTCGGCGGCTGCTGCGGCCTGGCCGGCAACTTCGGCGTCGAGAAGGGTCACTACGAGGTCTCCGTCGCCGTGGCCGAGACCCAGCTGCTGCCGGCGGTACGCGCGGCGCGCGAGCGCGACCCCTCGACCGTCGTGCTGGCCGACGGCATGAGCTGCAAGATCCAGCTCGACGACCTCGCCGACGTGCCCGCGCTGCACCTCGCCGAGCTCCTCGCCTCCCGGGTCTGACGCCGCGCCCCTCGCGGGGCGGACCCGGCCCCGGCCGGCCCACCCCCCGCCACCCCCGCGCCACCCCCGCGCCGTCGGCGTCGGCGTCGAGAAAACGCGGACCGGGGCGGAGAAAACGCGGACGGACCGTCGTCGTGGGCGGGTCGGCGTCCGCGTTCTCTCGTGGGCGGTCCGCGTTTTCCCGGCACGAGGCGCCCCCGGGCGTACCGTGACCGCATGGCCGGCATCCGCGGACGCACGGGATGGTGGGGCGTGGCGCTGGACAGCCGCGACCCGGAGGGGCTGGGGCGGTTCTACGCTGCTCTGCTCGGCTGGGAGGCACGCGTGCACGACCCGACCTGGGTGACGCTGGTGCCGGAGGGGGAGGGGCGGACGTACCTGGCCTGCGCCCTCGACGAGCACCACGAGCCCCCGACCTGGCCGTCCGAGCCGGGCCGCCCCCTCATGCAGTCGCACCTGGACGTCGAGGTCGACGACCTCGACGTCGCCGTGGCGGACGCGGTCGCGCTGGGCGCGCGGCTCGCCGTCTTCCAGCCGCAGGAGACCGTCCGGGTGCTGCTCGACCCGGCCGGCCACCCGTTCTGCCTCTACCTCGCCGCCGACCCGTCCGCCGACCCGTCCGCCGACTGACCGTCGACCAGCGGGAACCAGTGCCGCGAGGCCAGGGACGAGCCCGGCCCGATGTCGCACCAGGCGCCGCTGGGGGCGTCGTCGCCGAGCCCGCCGTCGAGCGTCCAGACGGAGAAGTGGGCGTGGGGAACGGGCCAGGGGTAGCCGTCGTCGGAGGGGTCGTCCTCGCCGGGCACGGTGTTGCGCACGAAGCCGACGAGCCGGAGGCCGGTGTCGTCGCCGGTCAGGTCACGGGCGAGCGCGGAGGCCGTGCGTCGACCGTCGGGGTCGTCCGGCGGCACGGTCCGCGTCGGCAGGTCGAGACCGCCCCCGCCGCCGCGCGGGACGCAGAACACGCTGGTGCCGGTGCGCAGCAGGAGGCGCACCAGGCAGGTGGGAGCCGGGGGGACGTCCGAGGCCACCACGTCGGCCCGCCCACCGGTGGGCAGCCACGGCGCGTCCGGCGTCGAACGGACGAGCTGGTCGGACACGTCGCCGAGGCTAGACCTGCGCCCAAGCCCGTGCCGCGGAATGCTCGCGGCGCCCGACCGGTTGCCGCCGTACGTGACCACCGACAGCAGCGACACCAGCCCGCACCTGTTCACCCCGTTCACGCTCCGGGGCGTCACGGCCCCGAACCGGATCTGGCTGGCGCCGATGTGCCAGTACTCCGCGACGGACGGCGTACCCAACGACTGGCACCTCGCGCACCTCGGCGCCCGCGTCACCGGGGGCTTCGGCCTCGTCATCACCGAGGCCGCCGCCGTGCTCCCGGAGGGCCGGATCAGCCCCGAGGACGCGGGCATCTGGAACGACGAGCAGGTCGCCGCCTGGCGCCGGATCACCGACTTCGCGCACACGTGGTCGCCGTACGGGTCGACCCCGATCGGCGTACAGCTCGCCCACGCGGGCCGCAAGGCCTCGACCTGGGCGCCGTGGCGCGGCGGCCAGGACGGCACCGGCGCGGGCCGCGGCTCGGTGCCGCTGGACCAGGGCGGCTGGGAGACGCAGGGCCCGAGCGAGGTCGCCTTCGAGGGGTACGCCGAGCCCGCGGCGCTGTCGGTCGACGAGATCGCCGCGGTGGTCGAGGCCTTCGCCGACGGCGCCCGGCGCGCCGAGGCGGCCGGCTTCGACCTCGTGGAGCTGCACGCCGCGCACGGCTACCTGCTCCACCAGTTCCTCTCGCCGCTCGCGAACACCCGGACCGACGCGTACGGCGGCTCGTTCGAGAACCGGGTGCGGATCGTGCTCGAGACCGTCGACGCGGTGCGGGCCGTGTGGTCGGAGGACAAGCCGCTGCTCGTGCGGATCTCGGCCACCGACTGGGTCGAGGGCGGGTGGACGGTGGGGGAGTCCACGGAGCTGGCCCGGCTGCTGCGCACCCGCGGCGTCGACCTCGTCGACGTCTCCAGCGGCGGCGCCGACCCGCGCCAGAAGATCACCCCCGGCCCGGGCTACCAGGTGCACCTCGCGACCGCGGTCGCCGAGTCGGGCATGCCCGTGGGCGCGGTCGGCGAGATCACCGACCCGCAGCAGGCCGAGGACGTGCTGGCCCAGGGCCAGGCCGACGTCGTGCTGCTCGCCCGCGCCGCCCTGCGCGAGCCGGCGTGGCCGCAGCGGGCGGCGAACGCGCTGGGCGTCGCGTGGCGCGAGGCGCCCTACCCGGACCAGTACACGCGCGGCGCCTGGCGCTGAGCGCCCTCCCGAGGTCGCGGTACCTCCGATGGTCGAGGACTACCGGAGGTACCGCGACCCGAGACTTTGGGAGGTTCTGCGCCGCGCCGGCACGCGCGAGCGTGGAGGCCGGAGGTGGTCGCAGGTGTTCGGCAGGAAGAAGGTCCATCCGGGGGACGGCAGCCCGCTGCCCCGGCCGCGGTTCCGCGAGCTGCTGTGGCGCACCACCATGCTGGGCGAGCTGGGGGACCCCGACGGCAGGGCCCACGAGTACGCCGTGCGCGTGGACCTGATGGCCGACGAGCGCGGCGCGCACCTCTACCGCGACGGCGTCCAGGTGGGCGTCTCCGACCTGCCCGCGCGCTTCGAGGTGCCGGGCGGTCGCGTCGAGGTCGCGGTCTCGGTCTTCGGGATCAAGCGCGCCCGGGTCGTCGCCGAGGACGGGACCGAGCGGGGGATGCGTCCGGCGCGGGGAACGGCCGAGCACGCCCGGGCCCGCTTCGACCGACGGTTCCCGACGGCTAGCCGGCTGATCGGCGCACTGGCCGTCGTGGTGTGCCTCGTCGGGCTGGTGACGTTCGGTGTCGCGGCGGCCGAGCTGGTCACGTCCTGGGAGGTCGTCGCGGAGCGGGTCGGCACGTTCGAGTCGCCGCTGGAGCTGCCCGGGTGGTTCACGATCGGTGCCTTCGTCGCCGGCCTCGTGGCCGGCACGGAGCGGGCGCTCAGCCTGCGCAACCACTGGCTGATCGACGCGGACACCTGGGTCCTCGGGCCCTGACGGCCCTGACGGCGCGGCCCCGGGCACCGCGGGTGGTGGGCCGAACTAGGATCGAGCACCGTGAACCCCCGCCACCGCCGCCTCGTCATCCCCCTGGCCCTGGGCGCGCTGATCCTCGTCGTCGTGGTGGCGGCGATCCTCTGAGCAGGTCCCGCTGATGGCCGAGTCCCTCGACGTCGCGCTCGCGCGCACGCGCTCCCTCCTCCTCGACGCCGACGCGCTGGTGCGCGCCGTCGCGTCGGGGCGGCGCCGCGGCGCGCCCGAGGGGCGCCCGGCCTGGCGGCGCGTGGAGCTGCGGTACGTCGACCTGAAGGCCGGTCGCCACCTGCAGGTGACGGCGTACGACGCCACCCAGGCCCACACCAGCAACCACGCGGCCGGCTCGGCGGACGCCGCGGCGGCCGTCGACGCGCTGCTCGACGACCCGTTCGCGCACTGGCACGTCGACACCACGACGCAGCAGCACCAGCTGCGGGTCACCAAGCGGGGCGAGGCGCTGGCGCACACGCGCGACCGGGCCGAGCAGGTCGAGGCCCCGCGCGGCCACGACCGCGACAAGGACCGGCTGCTGCCGGCCGACGACCCGGTGCTCCGCGCCTTGGGCATCGCGGACGCCCAGGGTCGGGTCAAGCCGAGCCGGCAGGCGAAGTACCGCCAGGTCGAGGAGTTCTGCCGACTGCTCGACACCGCGGTGGGCGACGCGATCGAGCGCGGCCACCTGCGCCGGCCCACGCCCGAGGACCCGCTGCGGGTGGTCGACCTCGGCTGCGGCAACGCGTACCTGACGTTCGCGGCCCACCGCTTCCTCAGCGCCGTGCGCGGCCTGCCGGTCCACCTCGTCGGCATCGACGTCAAGGAGCAGTCGCGCGAGCACAACTCGCGGGTCGCCGCCGACCTCGGGGTCGCGGACGAGCTCACGTTCCTCGTCGGCTCGATCGCCGAGGCGCAGGTGCCCGACGAGCTCGGCCGTCCCGAGGTCGTGCTCGCGCTGCACGCCTGCGACACCGCGACCGACGAGGCGCTGGCGCGGGCCGTCGAGTGGGACGCCCCGCTGGTGCTGGCCGCCCCCTGCTGCCACCACGACGTCGCCGCGCAGCTGCGCCGGGGCACGACGCCGGCGCCGTACCAGGAGCTGACCCGCCACGGCATCCTGCGCGAGCGGCTCGCGGACACGCTGACCGACGGCGTACGCGCGTCGCTGCTGCGGCGCGAGGGCTACCGCGTCGAGGTCGTCCAGTTCGTCGAGAGCCAGCACACGCCGCGCAACACGCTGCTGCGGGCCGTGCGGGTGCCGGCGACCGGAGCGGGCGCCGCGGCCGCGGAGACCGCGGTCGAGGAGTACGCCGCGCTCGTCGCCGACTGGGGCATCCGGCCCCGCCTCGGCGAGCTGCTCGACGCCGCCCCCCGGACCCGGTGAGGCCGGTGCTGGTGCGTCTGGCGGTCGTGGGGGCGATCGCCGTCCCGTTCGCGGTCGGGGCCGCCCAGCCCACGAACGACCCGCCCGCGGAGGGCACGGAGGTCACCCGCTTCGCCGACCCCGAGATCGTCGAGTCGAGCGGGCTCGCGGTCGTCGACGGCCGCTTCGTGACCATCAACGACTCGGGCGACCCCGGCCGGCTGTTCGTCGTCGACCCCGCCACGGGCGAGACCGTCGGCGTGACCCGCTGGGAGCCCGACCCCGTCGACGTCGAGGCCGTGGCCCCGGTGGTCGAGGACGGGGCCGCCACCAGCGAGGTCTGGGTCGCCGACATCGGCGACAACTTCGCGCGCCGCGACTCCGTCGAGGTGCTGCGGGTGCCGGTCGCGGTGGGCGACGTGCAGGTGGATCCGGTGGCGTACGAGCTCGTCTACCCCGACGGTCCCCGCGACGCCGAGTCGCTGCTGACCGACCCGGCCACGGGGCGGCTGTACGTCGTCAGCAAGGGCCCGCTGGGCGGCTCGTTCTACGCCGCCCCCGAGGTGCTCGACGCCGACGCGCCCAACGAGCTCGAGCTGCTCACGGCGGCGCCGGTGATGGCGACCGACGCGGCGTTCCTGCCCGACGGTCGCCACCTGGTGGTGCGCGGCTACGTCAACGCGCACGTCTACTCGTTCCCGGCCCTGGAGGACCTCGGCTCGTTCGTCCTGCCCAGCCAGCCGCAGGGCGAGGGGGTCGGCGTCGACCCGGACGACCCCGACGCCGTCCTGCTCACCTCCGAGGGGCTCGAGCAGCCGATCCTGCGCGTCGAGATCCCGGAGCGCCTGCGCGCGCTGATGGACCCGGCGGACCCGGATGCGCCCGTCGACCCCGAGCTCGACGGCGCCGACGGCACCGGACGCTCCGACGACGGCGCCGAGCCCGACCCGGCCGGCGGGCCGCCGGTGTGGGTTCCGGTGGGCATCGTCGGTCTGATCGGCGGCGGCGTGCTCGCCGCGCTGGCGATCGTGCTGGTGCGGGGGGCGCGGCGGCGCTGACGTCCGCGGAGGGGCCGCGAGCGGCTACCCCCTGTTCACCAGTGCCGCTTCGAGGACCAGGCGGTCCCACAGGATCCGCGGGTCGCGGCCCGTCAGCTCGCGCACCCGGCGCAGCCGGTGCCGGAGCGTCTGGGGGTGGATCCCGAGCTGTGCGGCTGCGGCCTCGGCGGTCCCCGTCGCGAGGTGGGCGCGGACGCTCTCGAGCAGGTCGGGGTCGTCGGCGAGGCGTCCCAGCACGAGGCGGTCGAAGCGTGTGCGATCGGTGTCGGGGTGGTCCGTGAGGAGGGCGACGAGCTGGGCGTCGGCCTCGTCGAGCAGACGGTCTCGGTGGGCGTGCTGCGGGGCGTGGTCGAGGGCGTGGGCGGCCAGGCGGAAGGACCGAGGCAGGTCGTTGACGTCGTCGGCGGGGACCAGAGCCGCGGGCCACGACCCCGGCCAGCTCTCGGCCGTTCTCCGGGCAGCCCCGCTGTCGAGCAGCGCCACGAGGTTCCCCTCCCGGTGGCGCAGCAGGACCTCGTCGCCGATGATCCCGGCGAGCTCGTCGTGGGTCGGACCCCGGTCGGCACGGAGCACGAGGAGGGTCGGGCGGGGCGGGATGGACACGCCCAGCTTCCGAGCCCGGTCGTGGAGGTTGGTGCGCGCCACCTGGCGACCGACGAGGAGGTCGTCGAGCAGGTCCTCGAGCGCGCTCGCGCGATCCCCGACGCGCTCGACGCTGGCGGTGTAACCCTCGTAGAGCGCTTCGCTGAGCGTGTCGACGACCGCCATCCACAGACGGGACAGGGCGAGCGCGTCGCCGACCGTCAGGTGGTCGGTGGCGGTCACCTCGACGAGGTCGACGACCCGGGCGGCCGCCAGGCGGTAGGCCCTCAGGACGCCCGGGAGCGGTCGCCCGTCGAGCGCCCGGGCAGCGCCGATGCCCCGGAACCGTCGGACGTCGGCCTCCGTGAGGTCCGCTGCGCCTTCCACCCACAGGTGCAGCACACGGGTGGTGCCCCATCGGGCGATGGCGGCGACCTCGGCGATCTGGGCGGGCGCGAGGGCGGCGTAGGCCGGGATCTGGGCGACGATCTCCGCAGTGATCTCGTCGGCCACGTGGTCCAGACGGGACAGCACCTCCTCGCTGACCGCCGCGCGCGTCGAACCGCCTGTCACCGCGTCTCCCCTCGTCGTGGACGTCGGTCTCGCGCGTGCTGGCACCCACCCCACGCGTGGTGACAACGATAGTGCTCAGGAGGAGTGGATCCTGTTGCGCCGCCCGCCCGTGCCTACCGACGCTGGCGCGGAGGGCCTCGACCCCGGGGCGTCGTGATCGGGAGGAGCAGACATGGATGCGGACGCGGTCGTCGTCGGCGCAGGACTGGCGGGTCTCGTCGCCGCGGCGGAGCTGGCGGACGCCGGGCGTCGGGTGCTGCTGCTCGACCAGGAGCCGGAGCAGTCGCTCGGCGGTCAGGCGTTCTGGTCGTTGGGCGGGTTGTTCCTCGTCGACAGTCCCGAGCAACGACGGATGGGCGTGAGGGACTCCCTCGAGCTCGCGCTGCAGGACTGGTTCGGCTCTGCCCAGTTCGACCGTCCCGAGGACCATTGGCCGCGACGGTGGGCAGAGGCGTACGTGCACTTCGCCGCCGGGGAGAAGCGCACGTGGCTGCGGCAGATGGGGCACCGCTTCTTCCCGGTGGTCGGGTGGGCCGAGCGCGGTGATGGTCGGGCTGACGGCCACGGGAACTCCGTGCCGCGCTTCCACCTCACCTGGGGCACGGGACCCGGTGTGGTCGCGCCGTTCGAGCGTCGGGTGCGCGCCCACGTCGCCGGCGGGCGCATCGAGCTGCGGCTGCGCCACCGCGTCGACGAGCTGCTCACCGACGCCGGGCACGTCACCGGCGTCCGCGGAGCCCTGCTCGCGCCCTCGTCGGTCGAGCGTGGTGTCGCGTCGTCGCGCGAGGAGGTCGGGGAGTTCGAGCTGAGCGCGCAGGCCGTCCTGGTCACGTCCGGCGGCATCGGTGGCAACCACGACCTGGTCCGCAAGGCCTGGCCGGCGAGGCTCGGAGCCCCGCCCGAGCGGATGGTCTCGGGTGTGCCGGCCCACGTCGACGGGCGCATGATCGCGATCACCGAGGCTGCCGGCGGTGCGGTCATCAACCCCGACCGGATGTGGCACTACGTCGAGGGTCTGCGCAACTGGGACCCGATCTGGTCCAACCACGGGATCCGGATCCTGCCGGGGCCGTCGTCGCTGTGGCTCGACGCCGAGGGCAACCGCCTCCCGGCGCCGTTCTACCCCGGGTTCGACACCCTCGGCACGCTGAAGCACCTGATGGGCACCGGCTACGACTACTCGTGGTTCGTGCTCACGCAGAAGATCATCGAGAAGGAGTTCGCGCTCTCCGGCTCGGAGCAGAACCCGGACCTGACCGGGAAGGACGTGAAGCTGTTGCTCTCCCGGCTGCGTGCGGGCGCACCGGGCCCGGTCGAGGCGTTCAAGCAGCACGGCGAGGACTTCGTCGTCGCGAGCACCGTGTCCGAGCTCGCCGGCGGGATGAACCGTCTCGCCGGCGGCTCCCTGATCGACGTCGAGCGCCTCACCCGCCTCATCGAGGCCCGCGACAGGGAGATCACGAACCCGTTCGGCAAGGACGCGCAGGTGACCGCCATCCACGGGGCCCGTAGGTACCGCGGCGACAAGCTGGTGCGCGTCGCGACCCCTCACCGCCTCCTCGACCCCGAGGCCGGCCCCCTCATCGCGGTGCGGTTGAACGTCCTCACCCGCAAGACCCTCGGCGGCCTGCACACCGATCTCGACGGTCGGGTGCTCGACGCGTCGGGCGCGCCCGTGCCCGGTCTGTGGGCTGCGGGCGAGGCGAGCGGCTTCGGGGGCGGCGGCATGCACGGCTACAACTCCCTCGAGGGCACCTTCCTCGGCGGCTGCCTGTTCTCGGGCCGCACGGCGGGACGCAGCGCAGCAGCGGCGACGGCGTGAACCGCAGGATGTCGCGTCCGTGGGGGCGGAGGGCCGCCTTCGTCGCTGCCGGTGCGGGCGGTGCTGCCCTGCTGCGCCGGGCGGGGGCGGTCGCCGCGGTCGCGGACGTCATCAGCGAGCTGCGCCCGCCGGACCTCACGCGCTGGTCGCACCTCGTCGAGCAGCCGGTCGCCGACGACCGGGCCAGGGGACGCGTGCGCGTCCAGTTCCTCGGGGTCGCCACCCTGGTCATCAGTGACGGCGTCAGCACCATCCTGATCGACGGGTTCTTCTCCCGGCCGGGCGTCCTCCGGGTGCGCCTGGGCCGGCTGCGTCCGAAGGAACGCCGGATCACGAGTGCGTTGCACCGGGCGCGCACGCGGCACGTCGACGCCCTCTTCGTCGCGCACTCGCACTACGACCACGCCCTCGACTCGGCCGTCGTCGCCGGGCTCACGGGCGCCGAGCTCCACGGATCGAGGTCGACCCGTGCCATCGCGAGGTCCCAGGGTTTCGACCTCGAACGGTTTCGTCCGATCTCGACCCACGCCCACGCGTGACCGACCTGCGCACGGGCGACTGCTACTCGTTCCACGTCGAGCATCCCGCGGGAACCCTGCTCGTCCATCCCAGCGCCAACTACCTGCCCGGAGTGCTGACCGCCCACCCCGCCGACACCGTCTACCTCGGGATCGGCGCTCTCGGCAAGCAGCCCCCCGCCTTCCGTGAGGCCTACTGGAAGGAGGTGGTGGCAGCGACGGGCGCCACCCGCGTGGTGGCGATCCACTGGGACAACTTCACGCGGTCGCTGGATCGTCCGCTGCAGGCTCTCCCGCCCCGTTTCGACGACGTCCACACCAGCCTCGAGTTCCTGAGCGAGCGCTGCGCAGACTCCGGGATCGCCCTCGTCCTGCCGAGGCTGTGGGGTCCCGCCGACCCCTTCGCCCCGGTCGGGGACCACCACCGCTAGAACCAGCGGCGTGCCCGCCGCACGGGCGATCGTGCCGGCGCGGGGTCGCGGCGCCGGTGCGCGCCCACGATGGCGCCGTCGGTGCGCCGCTCCTCACCCGCGTGGGCGAGGTACGGCGTACCGGACCCTCCGTAGGCTCACGGCGTGCCCCGACTCCGACGCACCTCACCCGACCAGCCGGGCTGGACGCGGCGTCGCGCCGGTCGCGGGTTCACCTACCTCGACGAGCACGGCGAGCGGCTCGGCGACGTGCAGCGCGACCGCGTCGAGGCCCTCGTGATCCCGCCCGCGTGGAAGGACGTGTGGATCACCCCGCACGACAACGGGCACCTGCAGGCGGTCGGCACGGACGACGCGGGCCGGCGCCAGTACCTCTACCACCCGGCCTGGCGCGAGCAGAAGGACGCCGAGAAGTTCGAGCGGATGCTCGAGTTCGGCGACTCGATGGCCCGCGCCCGCGCCGTGGTCGTCGGGCACCTCGGCCTCGACGGGATGCCGATGGAGCGGGCCGCCGCGACCGCCGTGCGCCTGATCGACCTCGGGTCGTTCCGGATCGGCAACGACGTGTACGCCGACGAGCACGGCAGCTTCGGCCTCACGACCCTGGAACGCCGCCACGTGCGGCGCGCCGGCCCGGCCCTCGTCTTCCGCTTCACCGGCAAGTCCGGCGTCGACCACCGCATCGAGATCGACGACACCGCCGTCGTGCAGTCGCTCGGCGTGATGCGCCGCCGGCGGGCCGCGGACGACCCGCGGCTGCTGGCGTTCAAGGAGGTGCGCCGCTGGCGGGCGGTGCTGCCGGCGCTGGTGAACGAGTACGTCCGGGAGACCACCGGCCTCGAGGCCACGGCCAAGGACTTCCGCACGTGGCACGCCACCGTGCTCGCGGCGGCCGCGCTGGCCGAGACCGACGAGCCGGGGGAGACCGCGGCCTCGCGCAAGCGGGCCGTGGCCGCGGCGATGCGGGAGGTCTCCGACTTCCTGGGCAACACCCCGACGCTGGCCCGCAACTCCTACGTGGACCCCCGGGTGATCGAGGCGTACGAGAACGAGCGCACGATCGCGACGGCCGCGCGGCGGGCGTACGACGACGCCGACGCGCGCCAGGCGGCGCTCGAGCGCGCCACGCTGCGGCTGCTGCGCGACTCCTGACCGACCGGCGGGAACAAGAGCGGGTCGCCCGGGGTTGTGCTGTTCCGTGCCTCGGAGGTCCGGGGCCTGCAGTCCCGCATCCGTCGTCTCGGAAGGCAGTCCCCCGTGAAGTCCCTCCTCCGCGTCCCGTTCTGGGCGCAGATCGTCCTGGCGCTCGTGCTGGGCGTGGCGCTCGGTCTCGTCGCCCGCACCGGCGACGTCTCCTGGCTCGCCACGACGCTCGACACCGTCGGCAGCATCTTCGTCGGCCTGCTCCAGGCCCTCGTGCCGCCGCTCGTGTTCGCCGCGATCATCGTCAGCATCGCCAACCTGCGCGAGGTCACCAACGCCGCGCGACTGGCCGCGCAGACCCTGCTGTGGTTCATGATCACGTCGCTGATCGCGGTCGCGATCGGCATCACGCTCGGCCTGCTGACCAACCCCGGTCGCTCGGCGGACGTGACGCCGGAGGGTGCGTCGTACGACGGCGGCTCGGGCTCGTGGCTCGACTTCCTGACCGGTCTGGTGCCGTCGAACTTCCTCGGCATCTCCGCCGACGAGGGCGGCGTGTCGTTCAGCGTGCTGCAGATCGTGGTCGTCGCCCTGGCGATCGGCGCGGCGGCGCTCAAGGCCGGCGACAAGGCCGAGCCGTTCCTCGGCGTGATGCGCTCGTTCCTCTCGATCGTGCAGCAGCTGCTGTGGTGGATCATCCGCCTCGCCCCGATCGGCACGCTCGGCCTGATCGGCTCCGCGGTCGCCTCGTACGGCTGGGACCTGCTGGCCCCGCTGGCCGTGTTCACCATCGACGTCTACGTCGGCTGCGCCCTCGTGATGTTCGTCGTCTACCCGGTGCTCATCCGCCTGCACGGCCTGTCGCCGGCCAAGTACTTCTCCGGCGCCTGGCCCGCCATCCAGCTCGGGTTCGTCTCGCGCTCCTCGGTCGGCACCATGCCGCTGACGCAGCGGGTCACGACGCGCAACCTGGGTGTGCCGGAGGAGTACGCCTCCTTCGCGGTGCCCTTCGGCGCCACCACGAAGATGGACGGTTGCGCCGCCATCTACCCCGCCCTGGCGGCGATCACCGTCGCGCAGATCTTCGGCATCGACCTGGGCGTGCAGGACTACCTGCTCATCGCGTTCGTCTCCGTGATCGGCTCGGCCGCGACCGCCGGCCTGACCGGCGCCGTCGTGATGCTGACGCTGACCCTCTCGACGCTGGGCCTGCCGATCGAGGGCGTCGCCCTGCTGCTCGCCATCGACCCGGTGCTCGACATGATGCGCACCGCGACGAACGTCGCCGGCCAGGCGCTGGTGCCGACGATCGTGGCGCAGCGCGAGGGCATCCTCGACCGCGAGAAGTACGACGCCCCGCGCGAGGACGTGCTCGGCGGCGAGCCCGCCACGGTCTGAGGTCGCGGCTCGGGCTCGGGTTCGGGCTGGCTCGGGCTCGGGCTGGCTCGAGCCCGGGCCCGGGCTCGGACGAGAAAACGCGGACGCGGTTCGGGAGAACGCGGACGGATGGTGCCCGGCGAGGGCTCTCCGTCCGCGTTTTCCTTCTGTCGCGCCCGTCCGGTGCGCCCCGCCCGGGTGGGGCAGCGGCGGCGGCACGCGGGCGTACCGTCGCGGCATGGGACACGCACACGTCACGGCCGTCCACGGCGACATCACGACGCAGCGCGTCGACGCGGTCGTCAACGCCGCGAACCGGGGGATGCGGGGCGGCGGCGGGGTGGACGGCGCGATCCACGCCGCGGGTGGTCCGGCCGTGCTGGCCGACTGCGTGCGGCGCTTCCCCGACGGGCTGGGCACGGGCGAGGCCGGCTGGACGACGGCCGGCGACCTCCCGGCCCGCTGGGTGATCCACGTCGTCGGGCCGAACCACACGCGCGGCGAGCGCGACCGCGGGCTGCTGGAGTCCTGCTACCGCAACGCGCTGGCGGTCGCCGACGAGCTCGGCGCGCGGTCGGTGGCCTTCCCGCTGGTGAGCGCGGGGGTGTACGGCTGGCCGCGCGACGACGCGATCGCCTGCGCGGTCGAGGTCCTCGGCTCGACCCCGACCGACGTCATCGAGGCGCGGATCGTGGCGTTCGGTCGCCGGGCGTACGCCGACGTGGACGCCGCGCTCGGCGCTCGCCGCGGCTGAGCCCGAGCCGACTTCGGCAGGGGCACCGCCCGGGCCACCCGGGTGCCCCCACGTCCGCGCCCCTACCCTTGCGCGCATGGTGGTGCGGGTGCGGCGGGTCGGCCGGATGGATCGCTCGGGGCTGCCCGAGCAGCTGGCTGCGGTGCTGGCGCCCTACGGCGAGCGCAACGCCTTCAACCCCAGCGTGCTGGTCGACGGCGACACGGTCCACCTCGTGTTCCGCGCCTTCGGGCCGGGTTCGACGGCCAAGCCCTTCCGGGCGTACTGGACCGCGCTGCGACGCACGCCCGACGGCCTCGAGCCGGGCGAGCTCGTCGACCTGACGGCCCACGCGGCGGCCCACGGTGTCGGCCCGGTGGCCGACCCCAAGCTGTTCGCCCACGACGGTCGGGTGCTGGTCACCTTCAACACCGGGTTCACGCACCCCGAGCCCAACGGGCTGGGCGTGATCGCGCTGACCCCCACGCTCGGGCCGCCGCAGTGGTGCGAGCTCGAGGGTCGCGCGCGGATCGAGAAGAACTGGGCCTTCCACACCGGGGACGACGGTGGGCTCGCGGCGATCTACGGCCTGGCGCCGCTGGTGCGGCTGCGGCTCGCGAAGGGGGTCGTCGGCTCCGGCGACGCGCTGGTCTTCGAGCGCGTGACGGCGCGTCCGGGGGCCGACGACGCGAGCGCCGGGCTCGAGGGCGCCGTGGGTCTCGGCTGGCGCCGCAGCCTCTCGCTGGGCTCGCAGCCCGTGCGGGCCGGCGACGACCTGCTGCTGGTGGGCCACGAGAAGCTCTACCGCACCGGTCGCGACGGCGAGGAGCGTCGGGGGTACGTCGGCCGCCTCGTCCGCGTGCGCGGCGAGCGCGTCACCGTGCACCCGGACCGGCTCGTGCACTCCTGGCGCGACGCCCGGCCGCGGCCGGGCGTGCACAACCCCAGGGCGCTCTTCGTGACCTACTTCTCCGGCCTGGCGCTGGCCGACGACCGGCTCCTGGTCGGCTACGGCATCAACGACCTGAGCGGCGGCTTCGCGTTCCTGGACCGGCGCTACCTCAGGCCGTGACGCCTGCGCCGCGCAGCTCCTCCAACGTGGGGAGCGCGATCTGGCGCACCACCGCGGAGACGTCGTGCGGCGTGGCGCTCGGGCTCTGCTCCAGGGCCTCGTCGAGGGTCGGCGGCGTGCGCCAGGCGAGCCCGACCGACTCGGTGTAGTCGACGTACTTGATCTCCGGCTCGGGGGTGCGCGGCTGCACCAGCACGGCCGGACGGCCCAGCGCGTGCGCCCACACGAGGCCGTGCAGCGAGGAGGTCAGCACCACCTCGGCGCGGCGGATCTCCCGGCCGACCTGCAGCGGGGTCGCGTCGATGTCGACGAGCCGGTAGCGGCGCGTGGAGGCGTGCTCGGCCCGCTCGCGGTAGTGCGGGATGAAGGCCACGCGGCCGCGGCGCGCGTCCACCTCCTGCAACGAGGGGTGCACCTCGCCGATGAGCAGCCCGGGGTCGCCCAGGAAGCGCAGGTCGCCGGTGTCGTGCCCGGCCTCCTCGACGGCCGCGAGGGTGCGCGGGCCGCGCAGCCCGACGATCCGCACCGTCACGTCGCGCGGGACGGCGACGCCCTTGCTGCCGACGCCGGCGAGCACGTCGCCGTCGAGCGCACGGTGCACCGTGGAGCCGACGAGCAGGACGCGGGGGCCGGCGTCGGCGTCGTTGGTGTGGCCGAGGCCGGGGTACGCCCAGTCGATCAGGTCGGTGTTGAACTCGTCGCCGGCGTTGCCGTGGCGCCACTGCCCGGGCTTCGGGCGACGGGGCCAGCGCACGGGCTCGCCGCGGCTGGCGTCCCAGTAGAACGTGCGGACGGGCACGACGGCTCCTCGGTCTCGGCGGAGGCCGCGGGTCCCGCAGCCCGCACGGACCCTAGCGTCCGCGCGGCACAATGCGTGCCATGACGGAACCGAGCGGCCACGGTGCGCCCCGCCGCGTCGCGGGCGCGGCGGCGCTCGGCCTCCTCCTCGTCCTGGCGGGCTGCACCTCGACGGACCCGTCGGCCTCGTCGGGCCCGTCGGGCCCGTCGGCCGGGCGGGGCGCCGTCGTCGACGTCCTGCAGCAGGACTGGGGGCACGTGCCCGGGGTCGTCGTGGACGGCGACGTCCTGAGGGTGACGGCGACGGGGAGGAGCATCGTCGAGCAAGACGGCGGGGAGGGTCAGGCGGACCCGCCGGTCAACCTCGGGGGGACGCACCTGGTGACGTCCGGAGACTTCTCTTTCGAGGCCTCGCTCACGGACGTGAACGGCGACGCCACCTTGGCCGTCCACGACAGCCCGCCGGTGATCGCCGACGAGTTCCGGATCGAGCCGGCGGGCCTGCAGCTCACGCTGCGCGGCGACGATCTCCGGATCGCCGTCTTCGACGGCTCTCCCCAGCAGGACGTGACCGACCCCCGGCCGGTGCACGACGAGACGGTGACGCCCGCCGATCCGGAGGCGGAGCTGTCCGTCCGCCGCACCGGCGATCAGCTCGAGGTGGCGAGCGGTCGCGAGACCCTGACGTCCGTCCCCCTCGGCGGCGTGTTCGACTCGGGGCGGCTCTGGTGGGGCCTGTGGAGCGACGAGGGGTCCTTCACCGTCGACTCGCTGACCGCCGCGGCCCCGGACGGTGCCCGACTGGCGGCCGCGGGCCCCGCCGCGGCCGACGCCGCGCCGTCGGCGGACGGCCTGCAGGCTCTCGCCGCCCGCTCCCGTCCGGACTTCCTGGTGGGTGCGGCCGTGGCCCTGGGCCCGCTCGCGTCGGACGCGGACTACGCCGAGGCCCTCGTCGGCGACTTCGGTGCCCTCACCCCGGAGAACGCGATGAAGCCGCAGGCCCTCTCCCCGCGGCAGGGGGAGTACGCCTTCGAGGAGGCCGACGCCCTCCTCGACCTCGCCGAGAGCAAGGGGATGGCCGTGCACGGCCACACCATCGCCTTCACCGAGGCGATGCCCCGCTGGATGCAGGAGCTGCCCACCGGCTCGGAGGCGGAGCGCCGGGCCAGCGGCGAGGTCCTGCTCGACTACGTGACCACCGTGGTCACCCACTTCCGGGGTCGTCTCGACTCGCTCGACGTCGTCAACGAACCGTTCGACGTCGACCAGGGCACCCGCCTGCAGGAGAACGTGTGGCACCGGGTCTTCGGGCCGACCTACCCGGTGGTGGTCTCCCAGGCGGTCCACGCCGCGGACCCGGACGTGCGGCAGTTCGTCAACGAGAACGGCGCCGACGTGCCCGGCCCCCGCCAGGACGCCCTGCTCGAGCTCGTTCTCGACGCCAACGCGCGGGGCGGGCACATCGACGGCGTCGGTCTGCAGTCGCACGTCTACGACCTCGACACCGACGCGATCTCGGCCGACGACCTGACCACGACGCTCGACACCTTCGCGGCCGCCGGGCTGGACGTCCGGATCTCCGAGAACGACGTCACGGACGCCGAGGGCGAGGAGGCCCAGGCGGAGCAGTACGCCACGGTCCTCGCGACCTGCCTGCGCTCGCAGGCGTGCGTCTCCTGGACGACGTGGGGCGTGGACGACCGCTACGACTGGTGGATCGACGACGACGGCGGCCTGCAGCAGGGCCACGACCTCCTGTTCGACGACGGCGCGCCCAGGCCCGCGTACGCCGCGGTGCGGGACGTGCTCGGCGGGGCCGCGCCGGGAGCCGCGACGCCGTAGCTGCCGGGGTCGACAGTTGGGTGAGTGAGCACTCACTCCGTACGCTCGGGGCTTGTGCCCCGCGCCCGCCCCCTGCCCCCGGCCGACCGCCGCAGCGCCGTGCTCGACGCCGCGCTGCCCGTCGTGCTCGAGCACGGCCGCGCCGCCACGACCCGCCAGATCGCCGAGGCGGCCGGTATCGCCGAGGGCACCCTGTTCCGCGTCTTCGCGACGAAGGACGAGCTGTTCGCGGCCGTGCTGGACGACGTCCTCGACCCGACCGACTTCGCCGCCGAGCTCGACGCGGTCGACCGGGCGCTGCCGCTCGAGGAGCGCCTGCTCGTCGCCACCCGCGCCACCCAGGCGCGCTTCCGTCGGATCTTCCACGTGATGACCGCGCTCGGCATCGTCGGACCTCCCCGGCGCGCCGACCCCGACGAGCAGCGCCTCGAGGCCGGGCGCCGCTCGACGGCGCGACTGACCGCGCTGCTCGAGCCCGACGCGGACGCCTTCCGCGTGCCGCTCGCGGAGGTCGTGCGCCTGCTGCGGCTGCTCACGTTCTCCGGCAGCCACCCCCACATCGGCGAGGACGCCCTGCTCACCCCCGAGCAGATCGTCGACGTGATCCTGCGCGGCACGCTGCGCCCCACCGCCCCGGCCACCCCGGCCACCCCGGTCACCCCGGCCACCCCGACGACGGAGGCGTGATGCTGTTCCGGCTCCTGCGCGAGCACCTGCGGCCCTACCGGCGCCAGCTCGGCGCGATCGCCCTGCTCCAGCTCGGCTCGACGGGCGCGATGCTGTTCCTGCCCAACCTCAACGCCTCGATCATCGACGACGGCGTCACCCAGGGCGACACGGGACACGTGCTGCGCATCGGCGCGGTCATGCTCGCGGTCTGCCTGGGGCAGATCGTCTGCCAGGTCAGCGCGGTGTGGTTCTCCGCCCGCACGGCGATGGCGGTCGGGCGCGACCTGCGGGCCGCGCTGTTCGACCGGATCACCGGCTTCTCGGGCCGCGAGGTCGGCCAGTTCGGCGCCCCGTCGCTGATCACCCGCGTCACCAACGACGTGCAGCAGGTGCAGATGCTGACCCTGATGACGTGCAGCATCGCGGTGTCGGTGCCGATCATGATGATCGGCGGCATCGGGATGGCGCTCTACACCGACGTCGGGCTGTCCTGGATCTTCGCCGTGGTCGTGCCGGTGCTCTTCGCCGTCGTCGCGGTCGTCGTGCGCGGCATGGTGCCGAACTTCCGGGCGCAGCAGTGGCGCATCGACACGGTCAACCGGGTGCTGCGCGAGCAGATCACCGGGATCCGCGTGGTGCGTGCCTTCGTGCGCGAGCCGGAGGAGACGCTGCGCTTCGACGAGGCGAACGCCCGGCTGACCGAGGTCTCGATCCGCGCCGGTCGCTGGCTCGCGACGCTGTTCCCGCTCGTGATGCTCGTCGTCAACGTCGCCAGCGTCGCCGTCATCTGGTTCGGCGGCCACCGCGTCGACTCCGGCGAGCTGGGGGTCGGCCAGCTGACGGCGTTCATCGCGTACCTCATGCAGATCGTGATGTCGGTGATGATGGGCACCTTCATGCTGATGCAGATCCCGCGGGCGGCGGTCTGCGCCGACCGGATCGGCGAGGTCCTGGAGACCGAGTCGAGCGTGCACCCGCCCGCGCGCCCGGTCACCGATCTGCCCGAGCGCGCGACCTTGCGCTTCGAGGGCGCCGGGTTCACCCACCCGGGGGCCGCCAGCCCCGTGCTGACCGACGTCTCCTTCGCCGCCGGCCCGGGCCAGACGGTCGCGGTGATCGGCTCGACGGGCTCGGGCAAGACGACCCTGGTGGACCTCGTGCCGCGCCTCATGGACGCCACGGAGGGCCGGGTGCTCGTCGACGGGGTCGACGTGCGCGACCTGGACCCCGAGCTGCTGTGGTCGCGGATCGGGCTGGTGCCGCAGCGGGCGTTCCTGTTCAGCGGCACGATCGCCGACAACCTGCGCCACGGGCGCGAGGACGCGACCGAGGAGCAGATGTGGGAGGCCCTCGAGGTCGCGCAGGCGCGCGACTTCGTGGAGGCGCTGCCCGAGGGCCTCGCCTCGCCGGTCGCCCAGGGCGGCACGAACTTCTCCGGCGGCCAGCGTCAGCGCCTCGCCATCGCGCGGGCGCTCGTGCGCCGTCCGGAGGTCTACCTGTTCGACGACTCGTTCTCGGCGCTCGACCTCGCCACCGACGCCCGGTTGCGCGCGGCGCTGCGGCCGTGGACCACCGAGTCGTGCGTGCTGGTCGTGGCGCAGCGGATCTCCACGATCCGCGACGCGGACCTGATCCTCGTGCTCGAGGACGGCCACCTGGTCGGCTCGGGCACCCACGACGAGCTGGTCGAGGGGTGCCCGACGTACGCCGAGATCGTCACGTCCCAGCTGAGCGCGGAGGAGGCGGCGTGAGCGCCGACGAGAAGCAGGAGTCGGGCGGCCTGCGCGCGACCGAGCGGATCAGCGTCCCCCAGCGGGGCCCCGGCCCGGCCGGGCAGATGGGCGCGGGGGAGAAGGCGATGACCTTCGTCCCCTCGGCGCGCCGGCTGGTCGGGCGGATGCGGCCGCAGCGGGCAAAGGCGTCGCTGGTGCTGGTGCTCGCCGTCGGCAGCGTCACCCTGATGTCGCTCGGTCCGTGGCTGCTGGGCCGAGCGACCGACCTGGTCTTCGCCGGCTTCGTCGGAGAGCAGCTGCCCGCCGGGCAGAGCGCGGAGCAGGCCGAGGCCGGGCTGCGCGCGAACGGCCAGGACCAGCTGGCCGACCTCGTCTCCGGCATGCGGGGCCTCGTGCCGGGCCAGGGGGTCGACTTCGGGGCCGTCGGCCAGGCGCTGCTGATCGTGCTGGGGGTGTACGTCGTCGCCGCCGGCCTCGCGTGGCTGCAGGGGTTCCTGCTCAACGACGTGGTGCAGTCCACGATCCGCGAGCTGCGCAGCGACGTCGAGCGCAAGGTGCACGCGATGCCGCTGTCGACCTTCGACAAGGCGCCGCGCGGCGAGCTGCTCAGCCGCGTCACCAACGACATCGACAACGTCGGCCAGACCCTGCAGCAGACGATGAGCCAGCTGCTGACCTCGCTGCTCACGGTCGTCGGGATCCTCGCGATGATGCTGTGGATCTCACCGCTGCTGGCGCTGGTCGCGCTCATCGCCGTGCCCGTCTCGCTGCTGCTCACCGGAGCCGTGATGAAGCGCAGCCAGCCGCAGTTCGTCACGCAGTGGCGCCGCACGGGCTCGCTCAACGCCCACGTCGAGGAGTCGATCTCCGGGCACGCGCTCGTCACCGTGATGGGGCGCCGCCGGGCCGCGGCGCACACCTTCGCCGAGCAGAACGACGAGCTGTACGACGCGGCGTACCGCGCCCAGTTCGTCTCGGGGATGCTGATGCCGGTGATGATGCTGATCGGCAACATCTCGTACGTCGTGGTCGCTGTCGTCGGCGCCTTCCGGGTGACCGCGGGCGCGATCACGATCGGCGACGTGCAGGCGTTCATCCAGTACTCCCGGCAGTTCAACCAGCCGCTGACCACGGTCGCCTCGATGACCAACCTGCTGCAGTCGGGCGTCGCCTCCGCGGAGCGGGTCTTCGAGCTGCTCGACGCCGACGAGGAGGTCGCGGCGACCGTCGTGGCCGCCCGGGCCGCCGCGGCGGCCGACGCGCCCCGCGGACGCGGCGAGGTCGCGTTCGAGAACGTCGCGTTCTCCTACAGCCCCGACCGCCCGCTGATCGAGGACCTCTCGCTCGTCGCGCGGCCCGGCCAGACCGTCGCGATCGTCGGCCCGACGGGCGCCGGCAAGACCACGCTGGTCAACCTCGTGCTCCGCTTCTACGAGCTCGACGCCGGCCGGATCACCCTCGACGGCGTCGACGTCACGACGCTGTCGCGCCACGACCTGCGGGCGCAGACCGGCATGGTCCTGCAGGACACGTGGCTGTTCGAGGGCACGATCCGCGACAACATCGCGTACGGGCGACCGGGGGCGAGCGAGGACGACATCATGGAGGCCGCGCGGGCCACGTACGTCGACCGCTTCGTGGCCTCGCTGCCCGACGGGTACGACACGGTGGTCACCGAGAACGGCGAGAACCTCTCCGCGGGCGAGCGGCAGCTGCTGACCATCGCGCGGGCATTCCTGGCCGACCCGGCGCTGCTGATCCTCGACGAGGCGACGAGCTCGGTCGACACCCGCACCGAGCTGCTGCTGCAGCACGCGATGGGGGCGCTGCGCGCCGACCGCACCTCGTTCGTCATCGCGCACCGGCTCTCCACGATCCGCGACGCCGACCTCATCCTGGTGATGGAGGCCGGCCGCATCGTGGAGCAGGGCACGCACGGCGAGCTGCTCGCCGCCGACGGGGCGTACGCCGCCCTCTACCGCTCGCAGTTCGCGGGGGCGGAGGCGGAGGCGTCGTGAGCCTCAGGCGCCGGAGCGCAGCTGCTCGACGACCCAGTCGACGCTGCGGGTGAGCGCCCGCAGGTCGTCGGTCTCGACCGCCGGGAAGCAGGCGACGCGCAGCTGGTTGCGGCCGAGCTTGCGGTAGGGGTCGACGTCGACGACGCCGTTGGCGCGCAGCACCGCCGAGACGCGGCCCGCGTCGACGGCGAGGTCGCCCTCGGTCGCGAGGTCGACGGTCGCCACGACCGCGGAGCGCAGCGCCGGGTTCGCGACGAACGGGGTCGCCCACTCCCGCTCCTCGGCCCAGTCGTAGATCGCGGCCGCGTTGCGGTTCGTGCGCGAGACCATGCCGGCGAGCCCGCCCTGGGCGAGCATCCGGTCGAGCTGGGCGTCGACCAGGAACAGCGTGGCGATGGCCGGGGTGTTGAGCGTCTGGCGCTTCGCCGAGTTCTCCACCGCGACCGACAGGTCGAGGAACGCGGGGATGAACCGGCCCGACGCGGCGATCTCCTCGACGCGGGCCAGGGCGGCCGGCGACATCAGCGCGAACCACAGCCCGCCGTCGGAGGCGAGCCCCTTCTGCGGCGAGAAGTAGTAGACGTCGACGTCCGCGGGATCGACCCACAGCCCGCCCGCGGCCGAGGTGCCGTCGACGACCGTCAGCGCGTGCTCGGGGCCGCGCAGGACCTGCGGCACCATCACGCCCGTCGAGGTCTCGTTGTGGGGGTACGCGAACACGTCCACCAGGTCGGGGTCGTAGCGCTCGTCGTGGTCGGGCCAGGCGACCGTGCCCGGCTCGCCGCGGCCGACGAACGGCTCGGCCAGCCACGGCGCTGCCGCCGAGGCGGCGGCGAACTTGCCGCCGAACTCGCCGAAGACGCCGTGCGCGCTGCGCTCCCGCACGAGGCTGAAGGTCGCCACGTCCCAGAACGCGCTGGCGCCGCCGAGGCCGAGCACGACCCGGTAGCCCTCGGGCAGCGCGTACAGCTGGGCCAGCTTCTCCTGCACGCCCCCGACGAGGGCCTTGACCGGCTCCTGGCGGTGGGAGGTGCCCAGCAGGCGGGGTCCGGAGGCGGCCAGCGCGGCCAGCGCCTCGGCGGGCACCTTGGAGGGGCCCGCGCCGAAACGTCCGTCGGCGGGCAGCAGCTCGGCAGGAATCACGAGGTCGCGCGTCACCGTTCTAGTCTCGCAGGCGTCGGCGGAGGTCGCGGACACCAGACCCGGAGGTGGGCAGCGCGGTGGTGGGCACGGTGGCCGGCGAGACGCCCGGCGGAGCGGTCGGCGGAGGTCTGCGGCTCGAGCGGGTGGGCTACGGACACCCCGACGCGCTGCGGCTCGTGGCGCAGGTGCAGGCCGAGTACACGGTGCTCTACGGCAGCCCCGACGAGTCGCCGATGGAGCCCGCCGAGTTCGAGCCGCCGGCCGGGTCGTTCTTCGTGGGGTACGCACCGGGCGGCGAGGCCGTCGCCACCGGCGCCTGGCGGGCGCGTCCCGACGTCGTCGAGCCGCGGATCGGGCGGGCGGCGGAGATCAAGCGGATGTACGTGGCGCCCACCCACCGTGGCCGCGGCTACTCGCGCGCGGTGCTGGCCCACCTGGAGTCCGACGCGGTGACGGCCGGCTTCGACGGTCTCGTGCTGGAGACGGGGTTGATGCAGCCGGCGGCCATCGCGCTGTACCGCTCGGCCGGCTACGCCGAGGTGGGTGCCTACGGGCACTACCGCGACTCCGAGCAGTCGGTCTACCTCGGCCGTTCCCTCGGCGGCCGCCGCGCGGCAGGATGAGCCCGTGCTGCTCCCGCCGAAGGTCGCCCACGGGGTCGCCGACGGCTCCGTGACCCTGGCGTTCCGGCGCTGGCGCCGCCCGGGCGTGAAGGTCGGCTCGCAGTTCCGCACGGTCGCGGGCGTCGTGCGGGTGACGAGCGTCGACGTCGTCGACGAGGAGGCCGTGGACCAGGCCGACGCGGAGGCCGCCGGGTTCGCCGACCCCGACGCCCTGCGTCGCCGGCTGCGGCCGGTGGAGCCCCCGGCCGAGGGCCAGCCCGACCAGCGTGTGTTCCGGGTCGGGCTCGCCTGGGCGGGGGAGGACCCGCGGCTGGCGCTGCGCGACGACGACGACCTCGACGCCGCCGCGGTCGCCGACCTCGACCGCCGCCTCGAGCGGCTCGACCGCGCCAGCAGCCACGGGGCGTGGACGATGCTCACGCTCGCGCTCGTGCGCGACCACCCGCACCGCCGCGCCCCCGACCTGGCCGCCGCCGTCGGGCGCGAGCGCGACCCGTTCAAGATCGACGTGCGCAAGCTGAAGAACCTGGGGCTGACGCAGAGCTTCGAGGTGGGGTACGCGATCTCGCCGCGCGGCCGTGCGTACCTCGCCGCGACGACACGTCCCCTGCCCGAGCCGCCGGTCGTGCCGGACCCGCCGGCCGGTAGGTAGCCGGGACCCGGGGCGGGTCGGTCGCAGATCTCACCCCATCGGGTGCTCAGGCCGCCCCGTTGCCCGCCGATGAGGACTCGTCATGTCCCATCGGGAGGGAATCCGAATGTCGCACGTCCGTCGCGGGCCCCAGCTGCTCGTCCTGCTCGCCGCACTCCTCGCCGGCCTCGCCACGCTCGCGGCGCCGACATCCGCCGGCGCGGCGCCGGGCCTGGCCGCGTACCGCTCGCCGGTCGACCCGTACCCCCGCTACGAGCCGCAGAAGCACTGCATCTCCGAGGTGCGCGCGGGCACGCGGGCGTACGCGAACATGCTGACCTCGCGCTACGGCGGTCGGATCATCGGCATCACGCGCGCCTGCAACGTCGGCGGGCAGTCGGAGCACAAGGAGAGCCGCGCGATCGACTGGAACCTCGACGCGCGCACGGCGAGCGGCCGTGACACGTTCGGCCGCTACCTGCGTGAGATGCGGGCCTTCGAGGGCAACCAGTACGCCGCGCTCGCCCGCCGCTACGGCGTCGCCTACATCATCTTCAACGACAAGATCTGGTCGGCGTGGAACGGCTACCAGGAGCGGCCCTACCGGCACGCGTCGTGCAAGGACCTGTGGGACATCCGCAACTGCCCGGCCACCCTGCGCCACCTCGACCACGTCCACGTGACGCTGAGCTGGACCGGCGCGAACGGCCACACGACGGCGTACCGCCGCTGACCGCCGCGCGCCGGCGGTCGGGTCAGGCGCCCCAGGCCGCGTCCCAGCCCTCCACGGCGGAGGCGGGACGCGCCTCGGGGCCGGTGTAGACGGCGGACGGGCGGATCAGCCGCCCGGTCTTCTTCTGCTCCAGGATGTGGGCCGACCAGCCGCCGGTGCGCGCGCAGGTGAACATCGAGGTGAACATCGGCGCGGGGACCTCGGCGAAGTCGAGGACGATCGCGGCCCAGAACTCGACGTTGGTCTCGAGGACGCGGTCGGGGCGGCGCTCGCGCAGCTCGGCGAGCGCGGCCTGCTCCAGCGCCTCGGCGACCTGGTAGCGGGGGGCGTCGAGCTCGCGCGCGGTGCGGCGCAGGACCCGCGCCCGTGGGTCCTCGGCGCGGTAGACGCGGTGGCCGAAGCCCATCAGCCGCTCGCCGCCGTCGAGCAGCTCCTTGACGTACGCCCGGGCGTCGCCGCGGCGCTCGACCTCCTCGATCATGCCGAGCACGCGCGACGGGGCGCCGCCGTGCAGCGGGCCGCTCATGGCGCCGATGGCGCCGGAGAACGCGGCGGCCACGTCGGCGCCGGTCGAGGTGATCACG
Source organism: Nocardioides imazamoxiresistens (assembly GCF_032378595.1). NCBI lineage: Bacteria > Bacillati > Actinomycetota > Actinomycetes > Propionibacteriales > Nocardioidaceae > Nocardioides > Nocardioides imazamoxiresistens. Next base: position 611,035 of record NZ_JAVYII010000001.1, on the reverse strand, counting down.
CGGGCGGTGAACGTCGAGGCGTTCATGCCGTGCTCGGCGGCGCTGGACCAGTACGCGTCGATGGCGTGGGCGTGCTTCGGGTCGGCCTCGCCCTTCCAGCGGATGAGGAACTTCTCCGCGAGGGTGCGGCCCTCGTCGACGACCTTCTGCGGCACGACCGCCTGGTGCAGGCCGCGGGCCGACTGGGCGGCGTAGGAGAGCACCATGACCGCGAGGCGGCCGATGTCCTCGCGCGCCTGCTCGTCGGAGATGTCGTAGGTCTGGCCGAACCCGAAGGCCGGCGCGAGCATGGCCACCGCGGCCTGGACGTCGACGCGGACGTCGCCGGTGTGCACCGGCAGGTTGAACGGCTCGGCCGGCGCGAGGCCGGGGGCGTACGCGCCGTCGATCAGCAGGCCCCAGACGTTCTCGAACGGCACGCGGCCGACGATGTCCTCGATGTCGACCCCGCGGTAGCGCAGCGCCGATCCCTCCTTGTCGGGCTCGGCGATCTGCGTCTCGAAGGCGACGACGCCTTCCAACCCGTGGTGGACCTCGACCATGTGGGGCGCTCTCCTTCGGTGCTTCCGGCGTCGTGACGTGGTGTGACGACGATTCCTGCGCCGCATTCTGCCCGTGGTTACCCGCCGGTCGCCACGGGGCCGTCCGCACCCTGGTTACCGTCGTCCTCATGAGCGAGCCCCGATCCTCCGAGCCGTCCCGCGACCTGGCCGACCTGCGCGAGGAGTACGCCGCCGGCGGGCTCGACGTCGGCGACCTCACGCCCGAGCCGATCGCGCTGTTCTCCCGCTGGTACGACGAGGCCGCGGCCGCCGCGATCGGCGAGCCGAACGCGATGGTCGTGGCCACGGTCGACCCCGACGGCGCGCCGTCGAGCCGCTTCGTGCTGCTCAAGGGGTTCGGCCCGGACGGCTTCCGGTTCTTCACCAACATCGCGTCGCGCAAAGGCGCCGGCCTGGCGGCGGAGCCGCGCTGCGCCCTGCTGTTCCCCTGGCACCAGCTGGAGCGGCAGGTGCGCGTCGACGGCCGCGCGGTGCCGCTCGACGACGCCGACGTGCGCGCGTACTTCGACCGTCGTCCGCGCGGCTCGCGGATCGGTGCGTGGGCCTCGGCGCAGTCGCGGCCGGTCGCCTCGCGCGAGGAGCTGACGGCGACCTACGAGGAGGTCGAGCAGCGCTTCGCCGACGTCGAGGACGTGCCCGTGCCGCCCGAGTGGGGCGGCTACCTCGTCGTGCCGGAGACCGTCGAGTTCTGGCAGGGCCGCCCCAGCCGGTTGCACGACCGGCTCGTCTACCGGCGCTCCGGCGAGACCTGGGAGGTCGAGCGGCTCGCCCCCTGAGCGCCGACGCGCTCGGGCAGGCCGAAGCGGGTGTGCACGCCCGGGCTGAAGGCGACGTGGTCGGGCGTGCGCCCGGCGAGGTCGTCGAACCCCACCGACGCCAGCAGCTCGTCGCGCAGCTCGAGGACCTCGGCGTCGTGCAGCGGCCACACGCCGTGCTCGTTCGGCACGCGCAGGGTCGCACCGAGCATCCGGGTGTGCAGGCGCCAGCGCGCCGAGAGGAACAGGTCCAGCGGCGTCGCCTCGCGCGGCGCGCCCACGCGCACCGTCAGCACGCTGGACGCCGCGCGGCGCGGGGCCCGCAACCGGGAGGCGTACGTGTGCACCTCGCCGGCGCTCGTGTGCAGGACGTCGTGACGCATCCGCGACCAGCGGTACGGGACGGCGAAGCCCAGCCGTGCGCCCGCGACCACGGCGAGACGTTCGCAGTCGAGGCTGCGGAACAGCACGCCACGGCGCCCGTCCCGGTCGACGGTGTAGAGCCGCACGTTGGTCTCGAGGAAGGTGCCCAGCCAGGGCACGCTGCTGCGGCGACCCGGCCCGGCGTCGACCATCCGGAACGGCACGAGACCGACGTAGGTGGCGCCGTCGTGCTCGTCGGGGCGCACCCCCGGCGGCAGCAGCGGGGCCACGCGGGTGGCGGGCACCGCCCAGTGGACGTAGGTCAGGTCGCGCCAGTCCTGGTTCATCAGGATGCGCTCCAGGCGGTGGGGCGGGACCGGCCCGAGCGGCTCGGTCTCCCCGACCCGCGTCGCCGCGGGCCTCGTCGGGGTCCCGGGGGCGGTGGCGTGCACCCCTCGATCGTGGCAGCAGGACGGCGCCGGAAAAAGGGTTGATGGCCCCGGGCACCCGGCGTACCGTTTTTCGTACACGGGAAAGGAGGTGGTCCAAGACAATGGTTTCTTCTAGGGCACGTGAGGTGGCTGCTCGCTAGCAGCTCCGTCGCACGGCGCGGACGACCGACCGGTCGCGCGTCGTTGCCGGCGTCAGACAGCCGCTGGCAATCCACGGGCAGTCACCCGGCCCGCAGGCGCTCCGGACCATGTCCGCCGGAGGAGGTCCCCACCGAGGGGCCACGCCTGCGGGCCGTCCCCATTTCCGGGTGCGGCCCCGCCTGCCGGGTCCGAGTCCCCACTACCGTGGGCCCATGGCCCGACCGCCGTCGATCACCGACCTCGTGTCCGCCGAGCAGCGCGCCGAGGTGCTGGAGCTGCTCGACCGGGTCACGGCCGACCTCCCCCTCGACGAGCTGCTGCCCCGCATCGTCGACGTCGCAGCCGAGCTGACCGGGGCCACCTACGGCGTCCTCGCGGTGCTCGACGACGAGGGCCGGATGCGCGACTTCCACCTGCACGGTCTCGACGACGACGAGATGGCCCGCATCGGCGCCCTGCCGGTCGGGCACGGGGTGCTCGGCGACCTCCTGCGGGCCGACCGGCCAGTGCTGGTCGACCACCTGGGCTCGACGCCGGGCGACGGGACGCTGCCGGAGGGCCACCCGGCGATCGACCGCTTCCTCGGGGTCGGCATCGACCACGGCGGGCGGCGCATCGGGGTCCTCTACCTCGGCGAGAGGCGCGACGGCGGACCCTTCACCGGCCACCACGCCCTGCTGCTCGAGTGGCTGGCGGACCGCGCCAGCCACGTCCTCGCCCTCGCGGACTCGCGGCGGCGCGCCGACCGGCGCAGCGAGTGGCTGCAGGTCTCCGCCCGGCTCGCCGAGCTTCTCCAGCCCCCGCTGGAGAAGCGCCGCGCCCTCACCCACGTCGTCGAGCTGGTGAGCTGGCTCTTCCACGCGCGGGCGGTCGCGCTGGGCCGCCTCGTCGACGACGACCTCGTCCTCGTCGCCGAGGACGAGACCGACACGAGCTTCGGCGACTTCGTGCGGCCCGAGCACATCGCGCCCGGCACCCCCGTGCACGCCGCGGTGCTGACCGCGGTGCGCGAGCACCGCCCGGTCCTCGCCCGGGTCGACCCGACCGTCGTGGTGGTCGTCCCCGTGCCGCTGCGGCTCACCGAGCGGCTCGTGCTGGGGATCGTGCTGCGCCGCGGCGCCCCGGCCCCCGACCAGGAGGAGCTCGACCTGCTGGCGTCGTTCACCAGCCAGGCCACCTCGTCGATCGACCGTCTCGACGCCCTCGCGGAGCGGGCGGAGATGCTCGTGCTGGCCGACCGCGAGCGGATCGCCCGCGACCTGCACGACGTCGTGATCCAGCGGCTCTTCGCCACGGGGCTGCAGCTGCAGGGCATGCGGGTGCGGCTGCCGCACGAGGACCAGGAGCGCCTCGACGTCATCGTTGGCGACCTCGACCAGACCATCCGCGACATCCGCACCACGATCTTCGAGCTCAGCCAGGTGCGGGCCCGCTCGCTGCGCCAGGAGGTCGGCCTGCTGACCTCCGAGTACGCCGAGCTCCTCGGCCACGCGCCCACCGTCGGTCTGCACGGCCCGCTGGACACGACGGTCTCCTCGACCGTCGCGGACTCCCTGCTCGCCACGCTGCGCGAGGCGCTGTCCAACGTCGTCAAGCACGCCCGGGCTCGCGCCGTCGAGGTCGAGCTGCGCGTCGAGGCCGGCGTACTGACCCTCCTCGTCGGCGACGACGGCGTGGGCTTCGACGGCCCGCTGCCCGAGAGCGGCCTGACGAACGTGCGCCGCCGCGCGCAGGCGTTCGGCGGCACGGTGCGCGTGGTCAGCGGCGCCGGCGTGGGCACGGTCCTCGAGTGGACCGTGCCCCTGCCCGACTGACCGCCGACTGACCGCCGCGTCGCGCGTGTCCCGCTCAGCCCAGCGGGTCGAGCACCCCGTGCCCGCCGACGTCGCGGGCGAGGACGCCGACGTGGTGGCGGGCGTCGCCGAGCAGCTGGTCGAGCGCGGTGAGGTGCGCGGCGTAGGTGCCCACCGCGTACTCCGCCGTCATCCCGATGCCGCCGTGCAGCTGGATCGCCTCCTGGCCGAGGTGCCGCCCGGCCTTGGCGACCTGCGCCCAGGCACGGGTGGCCGCCGCCGACCGCGACGCGGCGTCCTGCTCGGGATCCGCGTGCACCATCAGCGCCCACAGCGCGAGGCTGCGCGCGAGCTCGAGCGCCACGTACATGTCCGCCGCCCGGAACGTCAGTGCCTGGAACGTCTTGAGCGGCACGCCGAACTGCCGGCGGCTCGAGAGGTAGCCCGACGTCGACTCCAGCGCCGCCGCCATCGCCCCGACCGCCTGCTGGGCGGCGACGACGCGGGTCAGGTCGTACGCCGCGGCGATCTCGGACGAGCGGTCCGCACCGGCCTCGCCGAGCGGTGTCGCGGTGGCCCCGTCCAGGCGTACCCGCGCGGCCCGGCCGCCGTCGGTGGTGCGGAAGCCGGAGCGGGTGACGCCCTCGGCGCCCGCCTCGAGGAGGAACAGGCCGGTGCCGCCGTCGGGCAGCGCCGCGGAGACCACCAGCACGTCCGCCTCGGCACCCCAGGGCACCGGCTCCTTGACGCCGTCGAGACGCCAGGCGTCGCCGTCGGCGACGGCACGGACGCCGTGCGCCGCCGAGCCCCACCGCGATCCCGGCTCCGCGTGCGCCAGCGTCGGCAGCGACTCCCCGGCGCTCAACGCGCCAAGGACCGTCGCGCGCTGCTCGGCGTCGCCGACCGTGGCGACGAGACCGCCGGCGAGCACGACCGCTGCGAGGTAGGGCTCCGGGGCCACCACCCGCCCGATCTGCTCGGCGACCAGGCCCACCTCCAGCCAACCCGCGCCGAGGCCACCGTCGTCCTCGGCGAACGGCAGGCCCAGCAGGCCCATCTCGGCCATGCCCGTCCACACGCCCTCGTCGTAGCCACGGTCGCCGGCCGCCGTGCGGCGCCGGGTCTCGAAGTCGTCGTACGTCCTGCCCAGCAGGCCGCGCACCGCGTCGCGGAGGGCGACCTGCTCCTCGTCGAGCTCGAAGTCCATCTCGTGCCTCCCTACAGACCCAGGATCGTGCCGGCGATGATCTGACGCTGCACCTCGTTGGAGCCCCCGTAGATCGAGGCCTTGCGCAGGTTGAGGTACGCCGGGGTGCTGCGCCGCTGCCACTGCTCGGCGTCGCTGTCGGAACCGGTCGAGCCGAACGCGAGCCCGCCCGGCCCGGCGAGGTCGACCACCAGCTCGGAGACGGCCTGCTGCAGCTCGGTGCCCTTCAGCTTCAGCACCGAGGACGCCGGGTGCGGCTTGCCGTCCGCCGAGTTGGCGACGACCCGCAGCGCCGTCAGCTCGAGGGCGAGCAGCTCGTTCTCCAGCTCGGCGACCCGGGCGGCGACCGACGGGTCGTCGAGCAGCGTGCCGCTGTCCGAGCCGCCGGTGCGCTGGCTCGCGGCCCACTCCTTGGCCTGCGCCAGGACCCGCTTCGTCGCACCCACCGGCGCGACGCCGACCCTCTCGTTGCCGAGCAGGAACTTCGCCTGCGTCCAGCCCGAGTTGACCTCGCCGACCAGGTTCTCGGCCGGCACGCGCACGTCGGTGAACCAGACCTCGTTGACCTCGTGGCTGCCGTCGATCAGCTCGATCGGTCGCACCTCGACGCCGGGGGTCGTCATGTCGATGAGCAGCATCGAGATGCCGGCCTGCTTCTTCACCGACGGGTCGGTGCGGACCAGCGTGAAGATCCAGTCGCCCCACTGGCCCAGCGTCGTCCACGTCTTCTGGCCGTTGACGATCCAGTCGTCGCCGTCGCGCACCGCCGTCGTGCGCAGCGACGCGAGGTCGGAGCCGGCGTCGGGCTCGGAGAAGCCCTGGCTCCACCAGATGTCGAGGTTGGCGGTCGGCGGGAGGAAGCGCTCCTTCTGCTCCTGCGTGCCGAACTGGGCGATCACCGGCCCGATCATCGAGGCGTTGAACGCCAGCGGAGGCGGGACGCAGGCGTGCTGCATCTCCTCGTGCCACAGGTGGCGTCGCAGCGGCGACCAGTCGCGCCCGCCCCACTCCTTCGGCCAGTGCGGCACCGCGAGACCCGCCTCGTGCAGGGTGCGGTGGGCGCTGACGATCTGCTCCTTCGTCAGCGAGCCCCGGTCGCGCACCGTCGCGCGGACGTCCTCGTCCACCTTCGTCGTGAAGAACTCGCGGAGCTCGGCGCGGAACGCCTCGTCCTCCTCGGACAGCTGCAGTCGCACAGCACCTCCTGGCGCTTGGTCGTGGTGACGTGGGTCACCGTACTGGGCGGTACCGACAACCGGGCGCGGCGACCGCCCCCGACGGGTCCTGGTCCAGGCCGGGGTCGCGGTGCGGACGCGTTTCGCGGACGCCGGCCCCATGGCCTACGCTGAGCGGCGCGAAGGGGAGTAGCCCGGCCGGCGCGAGTCGGCAGGGGCGGTCGACATACTGGCGACCACGGCGACGTGGGAGCCCGGCCGTCCCGCCCGTGAACGCTCACGGGTGAGCGAGACCTTCGACCAGTGGAATCCGCTGGTCGAGGTCTGCTGCACCCGGATCCTCGTCCAGCCCGACGTGAAGGATCTCTCGTGACCTACCTCGAGCTCGTCGTGCTCGGTTTCGCCCTCGCCATGGACGCCGTCGCGGTGTCGGTGGCCCAGGGCATGCGGATGTACCGCCCCCGGTGGCGTGACGCCGCCTTCCTGGCCGTCGCCTTCGGCCTGTTCCAGGCCGTGATGCCGCTCGGCGGCTGGGCCCTGTCGTTCTGGTTCGCCGGCGTCGTCAGCGCCGTCGCACCCTGGATCGCCTTCGCCCTGCTCGCCTACCTCGGCGTCGTGATGATCCGCGAGGGTCTCTCCGACGACGAGGACGACGAGGCTGCCGGCGCCTCGGGCGGGACGGGGGCCGCGGCCGGCGCCGGTGTCGCCGCGTACGCCCCGCTGACGCTGGCCGTCGTGCTGCCCCTCGCCGTCGCCACCTCCATCGACGCCGCCGCCGTCGGCGTCACCTTCGGCGTGCTCGACATGGGCGTCGGCGCCGTGCTCGAGGCGGTCGCCATGATCGGCGTCGTCACGCTGCTGCTCTCCCTCGCCGCCGTCTTCGTCGGTGCCCGGGTCGGTGAGCGGCTCGGTCGCTACGCCGAGCTGGTGGGCGGCGCGATCCTCGTGCTGATCGGCCTGCGCATCCTGCTCGACCACCTCGGCGTGCTCGGCTGACGCGGGCGGGTCCGCCGGCACCCCTTCCTGCGGAGAAAACGCGGACCGGCTCGTGGCAAACGCGGACGTCCGGGCCACGTGAGGCACCGTCCGTCCGCGTTCTCTCGAGCGCGGTCCGCGTTTTCCCCGACGCCGCCCGGCCCGGCCGGGCTGGGTCCGAATGGGCTCAGCGCGCCATCTCGAGCAGCACGGCGACGTCGAGCAGGGCGGCGTGGTCCGGGCCGGGGTCGCGGGCGGCCCCGGCGAGCACGCCCGACCACCGCAGCAGGCCGAGCCCGGCCGCCGTCGTCGCGGCCTCCTGGAGGTCGCGACGGGCGGTCGCCGCGCCGCGCCGCGACCCGAGCACGAGCAGGCGGCCCACGATCTCGGTGACGTCGTGCAGCAGCCGCTGCCACGGGTCCGCCGAGCCGGTCCCGGGGACGGAAACGGGGGAGGTCGAGGGGACGGCCGCTGCGTCGTCCGCGCCGTCGCCCAGCGGTACCACCAGGGGACCGGCCGGGCCGTCGAGCAGGGTCGGGCGCACCACGAGGCCGTCGCTGCGGCGCACCCAGCGCCCGGCCACCGCGGTCGTCCCGCCCGAGGCCAGCAGCGCGGCGGTCGCGCGGGCGCCGTCCCGGGCGCGCGAGGAGACCGGCAGCTCGAGGCGCGCCGTCGCGCCCGTGACGTCCCGCAGGGTCGCGGCCACGAGGTCCTCGGACGGGTCGGTGGCGACGTCCTCGACCGCGGCGACCCGCAGGGCGCCGAGGCCGGCCACCGAGCCGCGCGGGGCGAGCGCGGCGGGCACGTCGACGTCGCCGGCGACCGCGCCGAGGTGGGGGGCGAACAGCGGTGAGTCCTCCGGGACCTCCCACCGTGTGGCGGCCTGCACCGGCGCGGTCCCGCGCGGGAGCACCAGCTCGGCGCCGCGACGACGGCTGCGCGGGAGCACGAACGCGGCGGCCGCCCACGCGGCGTACGTGCTGCCGGACCGGCTGCGGGCCCCCAGCCGACGGGCCGAGACCCGCACGTCCTCGGTGTCGACGGCCTCGACGGTCAGGGTGCGCACGGCGCCGGAGCGCACGTCGCCGAGGTAGACCCGCAGGCGGCTCCAGCCGCCCACGTGCAGGTGCTCGGCGCCGAGACCCACCAGGCGCTGCGCGCCGACGGGCTCCTCGTGCTCCGGCACCCCCGCGACGAGAGCGGCGGGGACCCCGCCCGGCCGGTCGAGCGAGCGCAACCGCACCTCGAGCTCGCCGGCCAGGGTCACGATGCGCGTCGGGGAGACCTCGGCGTCCCGGGCCGCGTGGTGCGCCAGCTGGGCGACGAGGTCGCGCGCCACGGCCCCCGGGTGGGGCAGCCCGGCGTCCTCGAGGGCCGTCGCGAGCCCGACGCCCGCCGCGACCAGCTCCTCCGACGCGCTCAGACCCAGGTCGAGCAGCCGGCCCCACCAGGCGTGCCAGCGCGCCACGAGCTCAGGGTCGGGGCGGGTCAGTCCCGGCGTCGCCGCGGGCGACGCGACGAGCCCGTCGTCCGGCCCGACGGCCAGCGCCGCCGTCGCGTGGTCGAGGTGGGCGCACCCGGGGGCGCCGCAGTCGCAGCGGGCGAAGCGGGGGTCCGCGTCGGCGCCGAGGCGCACCGTCGCCTCCGCCGGGACGTGCAGGACGACGGTGGTCCGCTCGCCGCGCCGCACCACGGCGACGAGGCCGTACGCCTCCCGCGCCGCGGCCGCCGCACGCGCCGTGCGGGCGTCGACGACCGGCGGCGCCTGCGCAGCGGTGGTGTCGGTGGGACAGGCAGCGGGCGCGGCCCCGGCGGCCCCGGCCGCCCGGTGCGCGAGGACGGCGCGCACGACGTGGCGGCACGACCCGCCGGCGGCGCAATCGCAGCGCCAGGTGTCGAAGGCCCCGGCGCCCAGCAGGCACCACGAGCCGTCGGAGGCGCTGGCCTCCAGGCCGGCGTCGGTCTCCACGAGCTCGACCGTGACGGTGCCCTCCTCGAGGTCGCGGGTCGCGCGGCGCACCGTGCCCACGTTGGTCAGGTCGCGCAGTACGTCGGGCGTCAGGCCCGTGAGGTCGGGGATCACGGCGCGGCCTGCGGCGGCCCGGAGGGGCGTACCCCGTCGACGACCTCGGCGACCCACTGCGCCAGCTGGTCCGGGGTCATGGCCCCGACGTGCGCTCCCAGGCGGGCCAGCTCGCGCGCCTCGTTCTCGTCGACGCCGACGCGGCCGTCCTCGTCCAGGGCCGCCAGCGCCAGGACGGTCGCGCCGCTCTCGGCGAGCCCGCGCACGGCGGAGCGCAGCACCACCGGGTCGCCGCCCTCGAAGAAGTCGCTGACCACCACCACGATGGCGCGGCGTGGCTCGGTGACCAGCGACGCGCAGTAGCGCACCGCGCGGCCGATGTCGGTGCCCCCGCCGAGCTGCACGCCGAGGAGGACCTCGACCGGGTCGGCGAGCTGGTCGGTGAGGTCGACGACCTCGGTGTCGAAGGCCACCAGGTGGGCCCGCAGCGTGCCGAGCCCGTGGAAGATGGCCGCCGTGATCGCCGAGTGGATCACCGAGCCGGCCATCGACCCCGACTGGTCGACGGCGACGATCACCTGCCAGCGATCGGCCTGCCGGCGCACGCGGCTGGAGAACAGGGGCGTGCGGATCACCAGCTGACCGGTCGCGGGATCGACGTTGCGCAGGTTCGCGCGGATCGTGGCGCGCGGGTCGAAGTTGGCGGCGACCCGGTGCCGGCTGGGTCGCCGCGGGTCGCGCACCCCCGCGAACGGGGTGCGCACCGGCTCGGCCAGGCGCTCCATCAGCTCGCCGACGACCTTCGCCACGACGGTGCGGGCCGCGCCGAGCACGGCCGGGCTCATCAGGCTCCGGTTGCGCAGGATCGCGGTGAGCAGCGCCTGGCTCGGCGTCACCGCCGCCAGCGCCTCGGGGTCGAGGACGAGGTCGTCGATGCCGTGCTGCTCGACGGCCCGCTCGACCAGCCGGTCGGCGACCGAGCGGGGGAAGAGCGACTGCACCTCGTTGATCCACTCCGTGCTCGTCATCAGCCCTGAAGCACCGAGGCCGGCGCTGCGCGCACCGCCGCCGTCCTCGTCGAGGAAGCCCAGGGCGTGGTCGAGGCGCGCCTCCTCCCCGGCCGGGCGCCCGAGCGCGTCGTCGGCCGCCGGGCCCAGCACGAGACGCCAGCGGCGGGCGACCTGCGCGTCGTCGGGACCGATCACGGGGTGCTCCCGCTCGCGGACCCTGCGGCTCCCGTGGCTCTCGTGGCCGTGCGCAGGGGGCCGGTGTGCTGCTCGACCAGCGTCCACAGCGCGTCCTCGCGGACGAGCAGGTCGGCGAGGACAGCGGGGGGCACGACGAGCGCTGACGCACCTCCGGGACCGGCGCCACCGGGCGGTCGCAGGTGGTCCAGCAGCGCCCGCCGCTCCCGCGGCAGCAGGTTCCCCGCCGCGCGGCGCAGGTCGGGCAGGGCGAGGCGGAAGTCCGCGTCGTCCCACTGCCGCAGGGCCGCGTCGAGGGGGTCGAAGATCTCGGGGGCGGCGAGCGCGAGGTGGCCGGCGACGGTGAGCAGGCCCGCGTACCACTCCCCGGTCCCGACCGGGTCGGGCGCTCCCTGCGGGGTCCTGCTCCCGTCGGCCGACGGCGTCGCCGACTCCAGCAGCCAGCGCGCCCCGGTGAGCGCGCCGAGCGCCTCGGGCGCGTGGCCCGAACGGGTGGCGCCGCGCTCCAGCTGGGCGACCAGGGCCGCCGCGAGCCGGGGCTCGAGGTCCTGCAGGGCCGGGCTGGCCACGACCGCGTCGACCACGCGGCGCAGGGCACGGGCCAGCGCCTGCGACGGCGCTCCCGAGGCCTGGGGCCCGAGTCGCTCGAGCAGCTCGACGCACCGCAGCCCGACCAGGCGCAGCAGGGCGTCGAGATCGGCGCGGCCGGCGGTGGCGTACCAGCGCTCGAAGCGGTGCAGCCGCAGCAGCACGTCCAGCGGGACCGTCAGCTCGTCCAGCCGGTCGAGCCCGAGCGTGACCGCCTCGACCCGCTCGCCCATCCGGCCGGTCAGGTCGGGCAGCCCGCACAGCACCGCGTCGAGCAGGGTCGAGGCGAGGTCCGCGACCTCCCCGCTGGCCGCCCGCCGCACCAGCACGGCGAGCACGGCCTGCTCGATGCTCGCCCCGAACCGGCTGGCCAGGACGGCACGCGCGCCCACGGCGGGCCCGCCGCGCACGGTCCACTCCTGGGTCGGGTCGACGCGCTCGGTGACCCGGGCGCCCGGCGCGGGTCGCCGCGCGTCGGGTACGTCGACGGGTCCGGGCGCACCGGGGGCGCGCACGTCGCGGACCAGGCGCGCCGCCGGGACGTCCAGGACGCGCAACCGCTGCAGCAGCTGCGCTCGCTCGCGGTCGTCGGCCTGCTCCAGGTCGAGGGTGTACGTCGTCGCGCGCGGCCCCAGCGGCATCCCCAGCCGCGCGCACCGGTCCTCGACCTCGTGCACGAGCGGCGGCAGGTCGGTGCCGGGGGCGAGCCGACCGACGGCGTCGCCGCGCATGAGCTCGCGCACGCGGTTGACCAGCGGGTGGCCGCCGTCGGCGCTCGTCGCCGCGTCTGCCGCGACGGTGTCCTTGACCAGGGTGGACGTCAGCGCGTCGACGAGGTCGTCGCGCCAGGGGCGGGCGTGGTCGCGCAGGCTCGCCAGACCGAGCATCGTGGCGCGGGTCGCGACCAGGTCGGCCGCCGACAGCGGAGCGCCGGCCTTGCGCAGCGCCGCGACGGCCTCGGCGAGGACGACGTCGGTGACACCGTCCGCGTCCTCGGCCCGGCCGGTGGCACCCGCACGGTGGACCCGGTCGTAGTAGCCCGGGCTCGGCTGCCCCGCGAGGTAACCCCGGTGCTCGTCGAGCTCGGGGTAGGAGGTCCGGACCAGCGCGTGCCCCGTCTCGAGGTCCTCCGGCGCCGCGGGCGCGCCCTGCGCCTCGTCGGAGCGGGGCGGGGCACCGAGCCGCTCGCGCAGCGCGGCGGTGTGGGCGGCGCCGGTGACGACCAGCAGCACCCCGTCTGAGTGCTCCGCGCGCGCCCGCCGGACCTCCGCGGCCATGTGGGCCTCGCGGGCGAGGTCCAGCGCGCGGTCGTCCGGGCGGCCGGCGCGGGCGTCGGCGTTGGCACGGATCCCGGCGCCGAGCACGGCGGCGCGTCGCAGGTACGCACTCGTCGTCAGGCCCGGGTCGATCTCGGCGACCTCGTCCCACACGGCCGACATCTCGCGACGTCCGGTGTGCGCGGAGAGGCGCTCGAAGAACGTCTCGCTCACCTCGTCGGCGCGTTGCAGCGCGACGCCCTCGCCGTCCGCGGCGGCCGGGGTGTCGGCGTACCCGCCGTGCTCCACGAGCACCTGCAGGTGCCACGGCAGGTCGATGAACCGGACGTCGGCGCCGACCGCGGCGCCGTCGCGCACCGCGTGCCACTCGGGGCTGAAGACCGCGAAGGGGTAGAGGGCGTACGCCACCTGCGTGCCGTCCGGGCGCTCGCGGCGCCACCAGGTCATCAGCGCCACCGGGGGCTCGTGCGGCAGCAGCAGCTGGTCGACGCGGCGGTAGTCGGCCGGCCCCTCGACCAGGACCGCGACCGGACGCAGGCGGGCGACGAGGTCGCGCACCGCCCGGGTGGCCGCGGGGGAGTGGTGCCGCACCGGCACCCAGCAGATCCCGTCGGCGCCGACCTCGGCGTCGATCTCGGCGTCCGCCCCGTCCTCGGGAGCCGGCTCAGCCATCGAGGAGGCCGCGCGCCGCGTACAGCTCCTGCCAGCGCCCGCCGCGCTCCTTCGCGACCCGGGTCAGGTAGCCGCGCAGCCGGGACCGGTCGTCGTCGGAGTCCTTGAGCGCGCTGCCGAGCATCGCCCCCACGACGTCCTCCCCGCGGGGCGGCGCACCGGTGAACCACGCGGACGCCAGCCCCGTGGCGACCGCGACCGAGACCGCCTCGGCCGTCGACATCGCGGTGGACAACTGCTCGACCGGCCGCCCGTCGGCCGTGTGCCCCCGACGCAGCTCGCCGAACAGGGTGACCAGCACCTCCGTCAGGTCGCCGGGCAGGCCGGAGGTGATGCCCGCCTCGGCGAGGATCGCGTCGCTCTGGCGCTGCACCAGCGCCGTCTCGCGGGCCACGTCGGCGATGGCGTGCACGGTCTCGAAGTTGAAGCGCCGCTTCAGCGCTGCGCTCATGTCGTTGACGCCGCGGTCGCGGATATTGGCGGTCGCGACGACGGCGAAGCCGCGGCGCGCGTGCAGCACACGGTGCTCGTCGGCCAGCTCGGGCACGACCAGGACGCGGTCGGAGAGCACGGAGAGCAGCGAGTCCTGCGTCTCGATCGGGCAGCGGGTGATCTCCTCGAAGCGCACCACGGCGCCCTCGCTCATGCCGCGGTGCACCGGGGCGGGCACCAGCGCGTCGAGGCTGGGGCCGCGGGCCAGGAGCAGCGCGTAGTTCCACGAGTACTTGATCGCGTCCTCGGTCGTCGACGCCGTGCCCTGCACCGTGAGGGTGGAGTCGCCCGAGACGGCGGCCGCGAGCAGCTCGGAGAGGAACGACTTCGCCGTGCCCGGCTCGCCGACGAGCATCAGCCCGCGGTCGGTCGCCAGCGCCACGACGCACCGCTCGACCAGGGCCCGCTCGCCGACGAACTTGGCCTCCAGGCCGAGGCCGTCGCGTCGCCCGGCGTCGCCGAGCACGAAGTCGACGACGCTGCGCGGGGAGAGCCGCCAGCCCTCCGGCACCCGCGCGCCCGTCGTGCGGTCGCGCGCGGCGAGGCGCTCGAGCTCGTCGGCCCACCGCGTCTCGGCGGAGGGACGCTGCACGCGGGGCGGGGCTGCGCTCCCCGCCGCCGTCACCTCAGGCATCCGCCACCACCTTCGTGTGCAGGGCCGCGACGGCCCGGTCGATCTCGGCGGCCACGATCGGGTCGAGGTCGGCCCAGGGCACGACCGTGTTCCCCCGGGCGACCCGCAGCCGCAGCACGCGCTGGTCGCCCGAGACCGCGGGGTTGTAGAGCACGACGCCGGTGACGTGCAGGGTCGCGACGACGCCGGCAGCCAGGAACGCCCGGTCGTACGCGGTGGCGAGCTCGCCGCCGTCGGCGTACGCCATGCCCCAGCCCTGTCCGGACAGCGTGCCGTGCAGCGTGCCCGGATGGATCGTGCCGACGGGCAGGGCGGGCGAGCCGTCGTCGGCCCGCGGGCCGACGACCTCGAGGCGGTCGAGCTGCGGGAACGGCGCCACCAGCTCGTGGTCGGCGAGGTGGGCGCGCCAGGCGTCCCGCTCCTCGGCCGTGAGCCGCGCGGGGTGCACCAGGGTGACGCTCGCGTCGGCCGGCAGCACGTGGGTCTCCTCGTCGACCCCGACGTACTCCCCGCCCTCGTCCATGCGGACCAGCACGGTGCTGCCGTCGGGTGGGACGGCCCGCCAGACCAGGGCCCGGAACAGCGGGTTCACGATCGGGTGCGGAGCCAGGTAGGTCGCGTGGTCGGCACCCGTCCACGGCTTCTCGTCGACCATCGCGCCCTCGAACCGCGCGGCCTGGGTGCGGCCCACCTCGGTCACGGTCGCGCGCAGGGCCTTGAGGGCCTTCTTGGCGGCGGCGACCGCCAGAGGATCGTCGCTGCCGTTCGCCGCCGGCAGGCTCGCACGGGGCTTGCCGCTCGGGCGCCCGTCGGCGTCGAGCAGGTGGAGCACCACCGTGCCGCCGGGGCGCAGGCTCGCGCGGAACGAGCGCGAGCCGTAGTCGAGGACCCGCGTGCTGCGGGCGTCCAGGTCACCGGTGGCCAGCAGCCGGGTGCCGAGGTCCTCGACCGAGAGCCCCAGGAGGTCGGCCAGCGCCCCCAGCTGCACGGCGGCCACCCAGTCCATCCCGCCCTTCTTCCACGACTCGGCGCTCGCCAGCGCGGCCGCAGCGGCGCTCGAGGCGTTGAGGGTGACGAGCTCGAGCCCGAACTTGGCGCGGTTGTAGCGACCCTCGTTCCACTCGCGCACGCGCTGCATGACCTCGTCCACCCAGCCGTCGGCGCCCAGCACCGCACCGGCGCGGGCGAACGGCTTGTCCTGGGTGCGCTCGCCGGCCGTGATCCAGCCGCGCAGCAGGTGCGTGCCGGCGGTGTCGCGCTCCGCGGCCGACATGTGCGCGACCACCGCGGCGACGAGCGGCCGGCGGGGCCCGTCGGGCACGGTGCGGGCGGCCGCGGTCAGCACGGCCTCCGCGTCCCCCGCGCCCAGGGGACGCCCGCCGAGCACCAGGGGCGTGGCGGTGACCCAGTCGGGGAGGCGGCGGGGCAGCTTCACGGACTGCCCGTCGCTGTACGCCTCCTCCGCCGCGAGCGCCGCGGCCCACCACTGCGGCAGGGCGTCGGCCCCGAACGCCCCGGCGTCGGCCTGCTCCGCGCTCTGCGTGACCACGAGCCGGGCGGCCGCCGCGGCGGCCGGGTGCGCGAACTCCGTCTGCCCGGCCTCGACGAGGTCGGGCACGGCGGCGACCAGCTGCTCGGTGCGGGCGGCGTTGAGACTGCCGTCGAACGCCCCCACCACGGCGCGGTGCTCGACGAGCCACGCACGCACGGCGCCGGTCACCTTCGAGCTGTCCACCGCCAGCTGCAGCGCCCAGGGCACCGAGGCGGGACCCGAGAGTCGCTGCAGGACGGCCGTCGCGCGCTTCACGACGTAGCCGGCGATCCACTTCCGCGCGACGAGACCGGCCAGGACCGGCTCGCCGAACACGACGAGCGCGAGGTCGGGCCTGGTGAAGGAGGTGGTCAGCTCGGAGCCGCCCTGGCGCAGCCGGTCGTCGACGGCGAACCACAGGGTGCGCCGGGCGTCCGGGTCCGGCAGCGCGGCGGCCACGGCGACGAGCAGGTGCGGGTCGCCCAGGAGCACCTGGTCGCCGCGGGTCGTCGGGTTGACCCACGTGTACGGCGCGGGACCCAGCTCGACGACCAGCCCGTGGTGGTCCTCGGGCGACGCGACCAGGGCGCTCAGCAGGAGGCGGCGCGCGGGGTCGGCGGTCGGGTCGGCGACGACCGCGAGCATCCGCTCGCGCGCCTCGGGGGTGACGCCGGGCAGGCCGTACGCCCTCAACCCCAGGACGTCGCGGGCCCGCAGCTCTCCCGTGAGCGCTGCGTCGAGGTCCAGGAGGTCGCCCGCGCCACGCAGCGCCAGGCGGGCGCCGGCGTCGAGCGGAGCGGGCAGCAGCCCCCAGCCGAACGACCGGTGCGGGACGGTGAGGGCGACCTGGGCGGGGTCGCCGGAGGCGGCCGTGACGGCCGCCGCGTCCGCCCGCAGCAGCTGCTCCTTCGGGTCGATCCGCCTCGTCCCGGAGGACCACGTGGCCCGGACCTCGGGGTCGGCGAACGCGGCCCACGGCAGGGGCTCCCCGTCCCCGTCGAGCGGCTCCGACTCGATCGCCTGCGTCGCGAACCACGCCGCGGTCGTCGGGTCCGGCACCCCGTCGAACGGGGTGGGTCCCGCGGGCTTGCGGACCCACGAGCGACCCGCCTTCGCGACCTTCCTCGGGTCCGCCGGCGGTGGCACCGTGAGGTCGTCCAGCGGACGTCCCTCGGCCAGCACGGCCTCCTCGACGCGGTTGCGCACGATGCCGAGGTCGCCCCCCGAGCCCACGCTCACGCCGTCGTCTCCATCCGGGCCGCCACGGCGGCGAGGCTACGGCGGACCTCCGACACCACCACCGGGTGCGCGCTCGTCCACTCGATCCGCACGTCCTCGCGGTCCCACCAGACGTACCCGACACCGCGCTCGACGTAGGACAGCGGCACGAGGCTCACCGCGTCGAGCCGCTGCGGACCCGACTCGTGCAGCATCCCCGACCACAGGCCCTCGGAGATCTCGAGCACCACGCCGACGCCGTAGGCGGGCAGTGCCAGCGAGAAGGCGTGCACGACCCCCGCGTCCTGCGGCTGGCCGCGGTGCCACCCGTCGCGCTCCAGGGTCGAGGTCAGCGCGCCGGGGCCGATCTCACCGGTGGGCAGGCCGGCCAGCGCGTACCCGCTCTGGCCCTCGGGCAGGCCGTGCACCGCGCGGTCGAGCTGCTCGACCGGCGACGTGAGCTCGTAGTCGAGCAGGTGCGCGCGCCACGCGTCCTTCTCCGCGTCGGAGAGCGTCAGCGGGTGCGCGAGCGTCAGGGTCGCGCCCTCGCCGGGCTCGACCGGGTCCTCGTCGACGGTGACGTACTCACGCTCGTCGGTGACCCGCACCAGCGTCGCCGTGCCGTCGGCCTCCACGAGCCGCCAGACCAAGGGCCGCACGAGGGCGTTGAGCACGGGGTGCCGCGCGACGTACGCCTCGTGGTCGGCCGCCGACCACACCCGCCCGGTGACCATCGCCCGCTCGAGACGGGCCGTCTGGATCTTCGCCACCTCGGTCAGCTGCTTGCGCAGCAGCGTGAACTCCTTCTTGGCCTCGGCGGCCTGCTCGGCGTCGTCCTTGCCGTTGGCGGCCGGCAGCGACGTGCGCGGCTTGCCGGTGGGCCGGTCGTCGTCGCCGAGGGCGTGGACGACCGGCTTGCCGTCCGCGCCCAGCGCGATGCGGAAGCGTCGGGGCCCGTAGTCGAGGACACGTACGCCCCGCGGGTCCAGGCCGCCGTCGGGGACGACGCGGTCCTGGAACTCGTCGACGGTGAGGCCCTGCAGGTCGGCGAGGCGCTGCAGCGACTCGTTCGCGGCCTTCTGCACGCCCTTGAACTTCGACTTGCCGGCGATGCCGGAGATGGCCTGCATGGCGCTCGTCGTCGCGGTCGCCGCGAGCACGTCGAGACCCAGCACGGCCCGCTGGTGCTGGCTCTGGCCCGGCCAGGCGCGCACCTGGGGCGCGAGCTCGGCCACCAGCCCCTCGGCGCCGAGGAAGCCCGCGGCGAGGAAGAGCGTCCGCTCGCCGGACGCGCCGCCGTTGCCGAGCCAACCGGCGAGCAGCGCGGAGGCGAAGCGGTCCCGGTCGCCCGTCGTCATCCGGTCGCGCACCGCCGCGACCAGGGGGCGCGGCGCGAGCGTGGGGTCGAGGCCGCTGCGCGCCGCCGACAGCAGCACCTCGCGGGTCTGGTCGGCGTCGAGCCGTGCCCCGTCGAAGCGCAGGATCGGCAGCGACGTCGTCCAGGTCGGCAGCTTCCGCGGCACCTTGAGCTTGCTCTCCGGGAGCGCGGCCGCCTCCTCGGCGGCGAGGGCGTCGGTCCACCAGGCGGGCGGACCGTCGGCGCCGAGCACCGGCAGGTCGGCTTCCTCGCGGATGGCCGTCACCACGGCGATCGCGCGGGCGCTGCGCGGCGAGAACGTCGGGTCGCCGGCCAGGATCTCGCGGACCACGGCGTCGAGCACGCCGGCCTCGGCAGCCCCGGGGCGGCCGTCGTACGCCGCGACCGAGGCCGGGTGCGCCAGCAGCCAGGACCGCGCCTCTGCCGCGGCGCGCGAGGCCGCGGCGAGGCGCAGGAAGGCGCCGACCGCACCCGGCCCGGTGACGCGCTCGGCGAGCCGCTGCGTGGCGACCGTGGCCATCAGCGTGTTGCCCCTGCCCTGGATGACCCGCACGACACGGTCGAGCACCGGCTGCCCGAAGACCGCGAGCCCGAACAGGTCGGGGAGGGCCGACCACTCGCTCACCTCGTCGGGGTCGTCGCCCTCCGTGAGCGCATGGGCGCGGAAGGCGTCGAGCACGCCCTCCAGGAACGCCGCGCGGGCGTCGGTGTCGGGCAGCGGGAGGGCCGCCGCGATGCGCTTGTCCCACGAGTCGAGGTAGAGCGGGTCGAGGTCGGCCAGCATCCGGTCGTGGCTCTCGGCGTCGCCGATCAGGGCGCTGCGGAACAGCACCGGGGCGCGCTCGACGTCGGTGCGCTGGGAGTGCTCGGTGGCCGCCAGCGCGGCATCGAGCTCGTCCGCGCCGAGGTCGGGGAGCAGGGCGCGCAGGCCGGGCACCCAGTCGAAGGCCGGGCGCCACACGGCGTGGGCGAGGACGGCCGCGCGGCCCTCCAGCGCGAGGTCGACGGCCAGCTCGGCCGTGCCGGTCACCTGTGTGTTGCGGTGGGGCCGCTCGAAGTCGTGCATGGGCGGCGGCAGGACCCCAGCGGGGTCCGTGGCGACCTCCCTGGCTCGGCGGGCACGCTCGCGGACGGTGAGCAGGCCCCGGTAGTCGCGGCGGACCAGCCCGAGAGCCTCGAAGTCGCGCCACTCGGCGAAGGTGGCGTCGCGGAAGTCCTGCGACTCCGGCTCGCGCACCTGGGGGACGATGTCGCGCGTGAAGGCGCGCCACCAGCGCGCCGAGGCGACGTCGGGCATCTGGTCGAACGGGGTCAGCGCGTAGTACTCCTCGCGTCGGTACCCCGACGCGTCCTGCCGGGCGACGTGGGCCGCCGCCCAGGCCTCCCAGCGGTCGGCGAGGGACTCCGGGTCCTCCTCCGTCGCGGGCACGGCGGTGCTCGCCAGGGGCGGGTTCTCCGGGAACGCGGCGCGCTCGATCTCGCTGAGCACGACGCCCAGGTCGCCGGGCTCGCCGGGCTCGGCGACCACCACGGCGGTCGGGGCGGGCGTGGGAGCGGGCGTCGGGGCGGGCGTGGGAGCGGGCGTGGGCCGGGGTGCGGGTACGCCCGTGGACGCGGTCGTGCCGGCCGCCTCGGCGTACCCCTTCTTCTCCTTCGCCGCGACCTGCTTCTCGACGTCGGCCGCGGCGGCCGCGGCGCTGGCGTACGTCTTCTCCTTGACCTGGCCGTTGGTGCCGTTGCGGCCGTAGTGGACCCGCACGGTGGCGCCGTCGACGCCGATCGACCAGAACTTGTCCGCCGAGCCGTCGACCAGTTCGAACCTGCGCATCTCCACCGTCTGCTCCCCCTCGGGTCCCCGGGCGCTGTCGCCGGCGGCGCGTCTACCCCGACGGCCCCGGACATACTCCTCGCGCGCGCTCGCCGGTTCGACCGTTCGCGGGACGCCGGGCCGTGCGCGGGGTTTCACTTGGTCCGGAGGTGTACGGATGACGAACCTGGGCTACGACATGGCACGGCCGCCGGCGAAGCGGCCCTTCTGGAGCCGCGGCCGCACGGCCGCCGCCGCGAGCGTGGCGGCCCTCCTCGTCGGCGTCGGCATCGGCGGGGCGTCGGTGGAGCAGGAGCGGCACGAGGGGGAGGTCGTGACCGTCGCCGAGGCCGCCGCGCAGGTGGAGGAGGAGGCCGCCCGGATCGCCGACACGCAGGTTTCCGAGGCGGTCGACGCAGCCGTCGAGGAGGCGCTCGCGTCGGCCGGGGCCGAGCACGAGGCCGCGCTCGCGTCGCTCGAGACCCAGGGGCACGAGGCCGTCGCGCAGGCCGTCGAGGAGGCGCTGGCCACCGAGCGGGCGGCCCAGGCCGCGGAGCAGGAGACCGCCGTGGCCACCGCCGTCGAGGAGGCGCTCGCGCAGGCGGCGCGGTCGGCACCCGCGCCGAGCAGCTCCGGTGGCGGGTCGAGCGGCAGCTCGGGTGGCGGCTCCGGTGGCAGCTCGTCGGGCACCGACCCTCGGTTCGACACCTGCGGCGACGCGAACGCCGCCGGCTACGGGGAGTACGTGTCCGGCGTGGACCCGGAGTACGGCTGGTACCAGGACCGCGACGGCGACGGCGTCTCCTGCGAGTTCTGAGCCGCCCGGGCTCGCCCCACCCGCCCCTCGCCCCCACCCGCCCAGAAAACGCGGACGGCGGCCGGGAGAACGCGGACCGACCGTCGATCCGAGGCCGGCGGGGTCCGCGTTTTCTCGGGCCGGGTCCGCGTTTTCTTCCGCGCGCCCGGCCGCGTCCGGCCGCGCCCTGCGCCGCTCCGAGCGAGATTTCACCCTGACCCTGTGGAGAACTTCTCGCCAACGCCGGGCCGGGACGCGATGATGCTCGGGTGAGTGGACATCTCGGGAATGTCCCTCCGCCGCCGGCGACCCGCGCCACCGCTCCGGGGTGGCGCGACGCACGGCTGTGGGTGGGGCTGTTGATCGTGGCCGTGTCGGTGCTGGTCGGAGTACGCCTGCTGGCCTCGGCCGACGACACCGTCGCCGTCTGGGCGGCACGTGACGACCTCGTCGCGGGCGCGGAGGTCGGGGCGGACGACGTGGTCGCCGTGCGGGTGCGGTTCCGCGACGACGCCGGGCTGGCGGCGTACCTCTCGGCCGACGACCCGTGGGACCCCGACCGCGTGCTGCTGCGCGACGTCGCGGCCGGTGAGCTCGTGCCCGCCGGGGCGACGGGCGACGAGCCCGAGGACGAGGTGCGGCACCTGCCGGTGGCCGTCGACCCGTCCCGGGTGCCGCCCGCGGTCGCCGCGGGCAGCGTCGTCGACGTGTGGGCCGCCGGGCTGGACGCGCCGGCCGCGGAGGACGCAGCCGAGGACGCAGGCGCCACCGCGCCGGCGGACGCCGACGGTGCGCGGCTCCTGCTGGAGGGCGTCCGCGTCGTCGAGGTCCCGGACACCGCGGGGCAGGTCGGCTCGATCGCCGAGCGACAGCTGGTCCTGGCCGTGCCGGAGGACCAGGCGGACGCGATCCCCGCCGCCCTCGAGGCGATGGCCTCGGGCACCGTGACCGTGGCGCAGCGGGGCTGAGCGGGGTGGCCCGATGATCTGCGTGCTCGTGGTCGGCGCGGGAGCCGCCTGGGAGCCGCCGGCGCTGAACGCCCTCAACGAGCGCTCCGACGTGACCGTCCTCAAGCGCTGCGTCGACGTCAACGACCTCCTCGCCGTCGCCACCCTCGGGCAGGCCGACGTCGCCGTGGTCGGGCTCGACGCCCCCGGGCTGGACGGCTCCGCGGTCGAGCACCTGCGGCGCCACCGGGTCCGCACGGTCGGCGTCGCCACCGACTCCGGCGAGTCCACCCGGGCCCGGGCCGCGCGGATCGGCATCCGCGCGGTCGCCCCGGCCGGCGACGTCGCCGCCCTCGTGGCGCTCGTCCAGGAGCCGCCGGCGGGACCGGTGACCACGCCGCGTACGCCCCTGCCTCCCGACCTCGGGGCCGCTCGCGGCGGCGACACCGCGGCCCGGCCCGCGCACGCCCAGCGCAGCGGGGGCGCCGACGTCGCCGCGCCGCCCTGGACGCCGACGACGGTGGCCGTGTGGGGCCCGGCGGGTGCGCCGGGACGCACGACGACGGCCGTCGGCCTGGCGGCCGCGCTCGGGCGCCGCGGCGAGCCGACCCTGCTCGTCGACGCGGACCCGTGGGGTGGCGCGGTCGCGCAGCAGCTCGGCGTCGTCGACGACGTCTCCGGGCTCCTGCAGGTCGCGCGCAGCGCGGCGGCCGGCGACCTGGCCCGCGGCTGGACGGCCGCGGTGCGACGCCTGGAGCGCCACCTGCACGTGCTCTCCGGCCTGCCGCGACCGGAGCGGTGGGACGAGGTCGAGCCCCAGGTGCTGGAGGACCTGATCGCCGCCGCCCGCCACGCCGGTCACGTCGTGGTCGACACCGGGTTCTCGCTCGAGACCGACGAGACGGCGGCGATCGCCGGGCGCCCGGAGCGCAACGGCCTGACGCTGGCCGCCCTCGAGAGGGCCGACGTGGTCGTCGCGGTGGGCACGGCCGACCCCGTGGGCCTGGCCCGGCTGACGCGCGGGCTGGCGGAGCTGCGCGAGCTCTCCCCGACGCGGCTGCACGTCGTGGTCAACCGCGCCCGCTCGAGCCTCGGCTGGTCGACGGCGCAGGTGCACGGCCTCGTCGCCGAGGTCGCCGGCGACGTCGGGGTCCACTTCCTGCCCGACGACCAGGGCGCGGTGGACCGCGCCCTCGTCACCGGGCGGCACGTGCTCGACGGTCCGGACGGTCCGCTGGTGCGGGCGCTGGTGGAGCTCGCCGCCGCGGTCGTGCCGTCGAGCGGCCGGGTGCCGACGGACGGGCGCCGCGGCGCCCGGCTCAGGAGGCGAACAGCAGGTACAGCCCGCCGGCGGTGAGCGTCACCATCAGCGCCAGCATCGGCAGCTGGCCGACCAGCTGGTGGCGCCGCGGCAGCAGCGCCAGCGACCGGTCGTGGGCGGCGACGGCGGCCAGGATGTGGCCGAGCACGACGCCACCGACCTGGATCGCTGCCAGCGCGTTGATGTTGGCGGTCAGGAAGTAGGCCGGTTCGAGGCCGGCTGTGCCCAGCAGGTTCGAGCCGTCCACGAGCGGGTCGCTCATGTAGACGACGACCTGCTGGCCGAACTCGAAGAGGTACGTCGCGTAGTGCGCCGCGACGTAGCCGACGATGATCGGCACGATCGACGGCGCCAGCCGCCCGGGCAGCGCGCGCCGCGGCACCTCGCCGACCGCCGGGGTCGCCATCGAGGCCAGGCTCAGCAGGATGCCGACGGCCAGCACCATCGCGAGCATGGTGCCGTTGAAGAGCAGGTGGGCGTCGATCGTGTCGGCGGTGTTGTTGACGAACCGGGCGAAGTCGACCGACTCGCGGAAGGAGTCGTAGGCCGTGCTGCCGAACAGCACCGCCACGAGCGCCACGATCCCGGGTGCCGGCGCCAGCGTCGCCAGGTTGGCCAGCGGGCTGCGGGCCACCAGCGTCCCGTGCTCGTCGCGGCCCCAGACGGAGACGTGGGCGACCAGGGTCGAGTACGCCTCGAACGGGTCGGCCTTCTCGAAGAACTCCTCGCCGAACAGCGCGCCGCCGACCAGCATGACCATCAGGTAGACCGCGAGCCACAGGCGTACCGACGAGGTCTGCACCCCGGAGTCCGCGACGAGCTCGAGCCACACGAAGGCGTACAGGCCCAGCGCCGCCGGCCAGTAGCCCAGCCACGGCGGCAGGTCGCGGGCTCCGTGGACCGGGTCGGTGCGCGCCAGCCGGGCCAGCAGCGCGTGCACGGCCCGGACGGGGCTGACCGCGCGGTAGAAGCGCCCGAACAGCAGCGACATCGGCACGATGCCGACCCACAGCAGCACGTAGAACATGCCGAGGCCGGGGTTGACGGCGAGGTCGGGGCCGGCGACGAGGGCGAACAGCATGTACGCGAAGAACACGACGCCGAGGCCGCGCAGGACGCCGCGGGAGGCGGGGTGGTCCACGACGGCGCCGATCCGGGCCACGGCGTCGGGGCGCCAGGGGGCCTTGCGGGTCGTGCCCGGCTCGGGCCCGTCGTAGCGGGGCGAGCGCCACGCCACCGCGAGCACCACGAAGGAGGCCGCGAGCGCCAGCACCGACCCGATGACGAGGGCCTCGAAGGGGATGGGGAGGTCGGCGCGCGACCCGAGGCTGCTGTGGGCGAGCGTGACCTCGCGGGAGGTGCTGCTCAACGGACGACGAGCTGGACGAGCGTGCGGTCGGGGTCGTGGGTCTCGACCGTGACGCTGGCCGGCTCGTCGAACGTCACCTCGTGCTCGGAGGAGCCGGGCTCGATGGCCCAGCTGAACTCGGGCGTCGCGTGGCCGTGGATCTCGGTCGTGGTGTCGGAGGTGACGCGGAAGACGATCTGCTGGCCGATCTCGGCCTCGACCCGCTCGGCGTTGGGGGTGACCTGACCGCCCTCGATGGTCACGTCGACGACCAGCGCGTCGGGGGAGACGGTGACCTCGCCGGTGTCGGAGGTCGGGCTGCCCGAGCTGTCCGCGCCGGCGGTGGCACCGTCGTTGCCGGAGCCGTCGCCGTCGTCCGCGGTGCCCCCGCAGGCCGCGGCGGCGCCGAGCACGAGGGCGAGGAGGGCGGCGGTCCCGGCACGGGGGGCACGGCGGTCGAGCATGGCTTCGGTCACTCCTGGGTGGGGGCGGGGCTCTCTGACACAATCGGCGCGGGCGCCGCTGGGTCATCGGACGTCACTGCGAGGTTACGGACCCGGGTCGAGCCACGGCGAGGGAGGTGGGGGAGTCATGGCCGAGCGTCTGCGCTCCCGCGACATGGCGATCCTGGCGACCGACTCGGTCGCCACGCCGCTGCACAACGCGACGCTGGAGATCTTCGATCCCGGCGACTCGACCTTCTCCCACCAGCGGCTGGTCGACCTGATCAGCGACCGGATCGCGTTCGTCCCGCGCTACCGCCAGCGGCTGCTGTCCGTGCCGGCGCACCTCGCCAACCCGATCTGGGTCGACGACCCCCGCTTCGACCTCGGCTTCCACGTGCGGCGCGCCGCGATCCCCGGCCCCGGCGGTCTCGACCAGCTGCTCGAGCTCGTCGCCCGCGTCGTGTCCCGGCCGCTGGACCGCACGCGACCGCTGTGGGAGATGTACGTCGTCGAGGGCCTGCGCGACGGCCGGGTCGCCCTGCTGTCCAAGTCCCACCAGATCCTGGTCGACGGTGTCGAGACCGTCGACATCGGCCAGGTGCTGCTCGACGTGTCGGCGACGCCGAAGGTCACCGGCCACGACGAGTGGGCCCCGCGGCGCCGCCCCGGCGACCCGGCACTGCTCGCGGACGCCGTGCGCGAGTCGCTCACGACGCCCGCGACGCTGCTCGCGACCGGGCGTACGCTCGGGCACGCCGCCGGCCGCCGCACCCTCGAGCTGCGCCGGCGCCTGACCACGGTCGCCGGCCCGCTGGCCCGCCTGGCGGGCCCGCTGGCCGCCCCGGCGCCGGCCGCGGAGTCCCCGCTGACCCCCGCGCGGGTCTCCCAGCAGCGGCGGGTGGCGGGTGTGCGCACCAGCCTCGCCGACCACCGCACCGTGCGCGACGCCCACGGCGGCACGCTGCACGACGTCATCCTGGCCACCGTCACGGGCGCGCTGCGCACCTGGATGCTGGCGCAGGACCGGCGCATCGGGGCGCAGGCCCGGGTGCGGGCGCTGGTGCCGATGTCGGTCATCGACGACGAGCTCGAGGCCACCTCGCTCGGCACGCAGATCCAGGGCCACCTCGTCGACCTGCCGATCGGGGAGACCAGCCCCGTCGTGCGCCTGCACCAGGTGTCCTACTCCTTCCGCGCCCACGGCGAGACCGGTCGCGCCGTGGCGGCCAACCGGCTCGCGGGCATCGCGGGCTTCGCGCCGACCACCTTCCACGCGCTGGGCTCGCGGGTCGCGCTCGGCGAGATGGTCGCGCGCCGCTTCGAGCTGACGGTCACGAACGTCCCGGGTCCGCAGTTCCCGCTCTACGCGGCCGGCGCGCGCATGGAGGAGAGCTACCCGGTCCCGCCGCTGCTGCCGCGCCACGCGCTCGCGATCGGCGTGACCTCCTACGACGGGCACGTCCACTACGGCATCACCGCCGACCGCGATGCGGTCGAGGACGTCGCGGTGCTCGCGGCCGGCATCACCGAGGCCCTCGACGAGCTGCTCGACACGGCCACCCCCGCGCGCGGCCGGGCCGCCCGCCGCGCCCCCGAGACCCCCACCGGCTCCGGGACGCGCCGCTCGCGCGGCCGCGGCCGGTCCGACCGCAACCCGGGAGGCCGCCCGTGAGCGTCCGCGTCTACGTGCCCGTCACCTCCTCCGGTCTCGCCGCCGTCGTCGCCGACGGCCGCCTCGCCGGCCCCTTCCGCGCGCACGCCGTCACCCCGGCGCTCGCCGAGGCGTGGCCCGAGGGCGAGGACGAGGAGTGGGAGTACGCGGCGCAGGCCGCGGCCGGCGTCGCCTCGTTGGCGGCCCGCGGCGAGGGCGACCGCCCGCGCCGGCTGGTGCTGGCCGTCGACGTGCCCGACGCGCAGCCCGCGGGCACCGACGACGAGCCGACGCTCGTCGAGGTCGCCGCCGACGTGCCGTGGAAGCGGATCGCGTCCGCGCACGTCGACGTCGCGGACCTGCCGGACGCCGTGGTCGCGGCCTACCTCGACCAGGACGCCGACGCCGACCTGCCCGACGAGGTGGACGGCGTCGAGATCGACCACGACCTCGCGTGGTTCGCCACGCAGGAGATCCGGGCGTACGCCGACGGGCTCTGAGGGTTTCCGCACGCGTCGACCGGGGCAGCCGGGCCGGAGCGCAGCCGGGCCCAGCCGGGCACGGCCGGACACGGTCGGAGCACACCGGCGGCCGTCGACGAGGGGAACCCATGAGCTACGACCAGTACGTCCTGCCGGCCGAGCACAGCACGAGCCCGGAGGCCGCGCAGCGGCACCTCTCCGCGCAGGCGGGAGCGGCTCCGACGCCCGCCGCCGCCGAGGTGGCGACGCGGATCGGCGAGCGGTGCGGTGAGCACCTGTCCCTCACCCCGCTCACCGCCGAGGGCGACACGGTCGCCGTCCCCGTCGGCTTCCGCGGGGTGGAGGACGCCCGGGTCGCGGTGCACGAGGAGGCCCTGGCGGCGGGCTTCGGGGTGTACGACCCGCAGGTGGGCGTGGTCATCGACCCGCGCGAGGTGCTGCCCGGCACGCTGATCACCCAGGACGGCGAGCTCCCGACGCTCACCCGCCCCGCGGTCGCCCAGCTCGTCGGGCCCCTCGCTGTCGAGCGGTTCGTCGTCGTCACGACGGCGGACCCGCAGGTGTACGCCCAGACCTACCGCAACAGCGCCGACGACTGGACCGTCGAGCGGCGCGAGGGCGGGCCGGACGCGCACTTCGCCACGAGGGCGACCACGGCGGCGCAGGTCCACGAGCTGCTCGACGCGTGGCTGCGCGGCGACACCGACACCGTGACGGCCGTCGGGTGGGAGCGGCTGACCCTCTGAGGTGCGCCTCGCCTCCCGGGCGGTTGAGCGCCCCCACGCCGTCTGCGAGCATCGCGAGGTATGGACGCGATCAGCACGCCGCCCACCCCCGTCAACGAGCCGAACCTGACCTACGCGCCCGGCACGCCCGAACGGCTGGGGCTGCTGGAGGAGGTCGAGCGGCTCGAGTCCGCGCAGCGCGACCTGCCGGCGTACGTCGCGGGGTGGCGCGAGGGCACCGGCCCCGAGGTCCCCGTCGTGCAGCCGCACGACCACGGCCACGTGCTCGGCACCTTCCGGGGCGCCACGCGCGCCGACGCGGAGGCTGCCGTGGTCGCGGCCCGCGAGGCCGCGCCGGGGTGGCGGGCGCTGTCGTTCGACGACCGGGCCGCGGTGATCCTGCGGGCGGCCGAGCTGCTCGCCGGGCCCTGGCGCCAGCGGCTGAACGCGGCCACGGTGCTCGGGCAGTCGAAGACCGCGTTCCAGGCCGAGATCGACGCGGCGTGCGAGCTCATCGACTTCTGGCGCTTCAACGTGCACTACGGGCGCCAGATCCTGGCCGAGCAGCCGATCGCGAACTCGCGGGGCATCTGGAACCGCACCGACCACCGTCCGCTCGAGGGCTTCGTCTACGCGATCACGCCGTTCAACTTCACGGCCATCGCGGGCAACCTGCCGACCGCGCCGGCGCTGATGGGCAACACGGTGATCTGGAAGCCGTCGCCGACGCAGCAGCTGGCGGCCTCGCTGACGATGGAGCTGCTGACCGAGGCGGGCCTGCCGCCGGGCGTGATCTCGATGCTGCCCGGCGACGGCGCCGAGGTCTCGGACGTGCTGCTCCCGCACCCCGACCTCGCCGGCATCCACTTCACCGGCTCGACGGCCACCTTCCAGCACCTGTGGCGCAGCGTGGGGGACAACATCGGCGGCTACCGGGCCTACCCGCGGCTGGTCGGCGAGACCGGCGGCAAGGACTTCGTGCTCGCGCACCCGTCGGCCGACCCCGACGCGCTGCGCACCGCGCTCGTGCGGGGAGCCTTCGAGTTCCAGGGGCAGAAGTGCTCGGCGGCCTCGCGGGCGTACGTCCCGCGCTCGCTGTGGACGCGCATCCGCGAGCAGTTGGTGGCCGACGTCGACGGCCTGGCCATGGGCGACCCGACCGACCTGTCGAACTTCATGGGGGCGGTCATCGACGAGCGCTCGTTCGCGAAGCAGAAGGCGGCGATCGAGCGGGCGAAGGCGACCCCGGGTCTCGAGGTCGCGGCGGGCGGGACGTACGACGACTCGGTCGGCTGGTTCGTGCGGCCGACGGTCGTGGTGGCCGACGACCCGAGCGACGAGATGTTCCGCACCGAGTACTTCGGGCCCGTGCTCGCCGTGCACGTCTTCGAGGACGGCGACTTCGAGACGGTCGCGCGCCAGCTGGAGGGCTTCGCGCCGTACGCCCTGACCGGCGCGGTCTTCGCGCGCGACCAGCGGGTCGTCGCCTGGGCGGCCGAGGAGCTGCGCTTCGCGGCCGGCAACTTCTACGTCAACGACAAGCCCACGGGCGCCGTCGTCGGGCAGCAGCCGTTCGGCGGCGGCCGCGCCTCGGGCACCAACGACAAGGCGGGCGCGGCGTCGAACCTGCTGCGCTGGACGAGCCCCCGCTCGATCAAGGAGACCTTCGTCCCGCCCACCGACCACCGCTACCCCCACCAGGGCTGACCCCGTCGAGTTGGCGCGAGCGGCACGCTCAGCTCGTCGAGTTGGCTCGAACGGCACGGCTGACGACGTCGGGTGGAGGGCCCGCGCGGGTACGCCTCTCAGCCGGCGCCCTGCTTGTGCCCCTCGTGCCAGCTCGGCGCCGTGCTCGTGCCGTTCGTGCCAGCTCGGCGCGGGCGTCAGTGCGCGGCGAGCCACTCCCGGCCGGCGCGGTTCTCGGCCTTGAGCGCCTTGACGAGCAGGTCGCCGATGAGGCCCTCGATCTTGCCGCCGACGAGCGGGATCGAGACCTTGACCTCGAGGTCGACCGTCTCGGTGGTCGTCGTGCCGTCGGAGGTCAGGCGGGCCGTGCCCTTCATGTCCCCGGGCTTGCCCGGGATGGTGACGTGCACGTCGGCGGTGTCGCCCTTCCAGTTCTCGCGCTGGTCGATCACGATCTCGTCGCCGACGAACTTCTTGGCGAAGGACGGGATGCCGGAGGCCGGCTGCACGGTCTCGAGGTGCACGGTCGTGCCCTCGATCTCCACCGTGGAGCGGATCGCCCGCTGCTGAGCCGCCACCGACTCCCGGAACCCGGGGTCGAGGAGCATCGCGCGCACCGTCTCGATCGGTGCCTCGTAGGTCAGCTGGTGCGTGATCCGCTTGGCCATGAATCCTCCGTCCGGCGGGGTCCGCGGGGCTCGGTCGCCCCGCGCGGACGCCATCATGGCGCATCGGACCGAACCCCCGGCACCAGCCTTGTGGCCGTCAGGCGCGCACCCTAGGGTCGAGGTCGTGGCGACGACGCTGGACGGCAGGGACCTGGACCGCAGCAAGTCCGACCTGGTGGCCGAGGCCGCCACGCACGCGAGGAGCAGACCCGACGTGCTCGGCGGGCCGGAACGGACGGCCGACGTGAGCGCGCTGCTGGCGGCGTACTTCCGCCACGTCGCCCCCGAGGACATCCTCGACCGCACGCCGGTCGACGTGTTCGGCGCGGCCGCCTCCCACCACCGGGCCGGCGCGACCCGTCTCCCGGGCGAGACCGTGGTGCGGATCGCCACGCCGTCGGTCGCCGACGACGGCTGGACCGCCGAGGGCCACACGGTGGTCGAGGTCGTCACCGACGACATGCCGTTCCTCGTCGACTCGGTGACGATGGAGCTCGACCGCCAGGGCCGCGACGTGCACGTCGTGCTGCACCCGCGCTTCGAGGTCCGCCGCGACGCCGACGGTGCGCTGCTGGACGTACGCCCGGTGGCCGAGGGCGCCGTGGGCCGCCACGACGAGCCGGAGCAGACCGACGACGACGTGACCACGGCCCGCGAGTCGTGGATGCACGTCGAGATCGGCCGGCTCTCCGACGACCCCGAGGACGCCCCCGAGGTGATCGAGGAGTCGCTGCGCAAGGTGCTCGCCGACGTCCGGGCGGCGGTCGACGACTGGAAGCCGATGCGCGCTGCGGTCGAGGGCATCGCCACCGACCTCGCGGAGCGTCCCGAAGAGGTGGCCCCGGGCATCGACGCCGCGACGGTGCGGCGCGGGGCCGACCTGCTGGCCTGGCTCGCCGACGACCACTTCACGCTGCTCGGTTACCGCGAGTACCGGCTCGTCCCCGACGGCGGAGCGGAGGCGGACGGGGCGGACGGCGGGAACGCCGAGGACCTCCTCGAGGCCGTGCCCGGCACCGGCCTGGGCATCCTGCGCCAGGCGCCGGGCGGCCCCACCGACGCCAGCCGGCTCACCCCGGAGGTGCGCGCGAGGCTGCGCGACCCCGAGCTGCTGGTCCTGGCCAAGGCCAACTCGCGCTCGACCGTGCACCGCCCGGCCTACCTCGACTACGTCGGCGTGAAGACCTTCGGCCCCGACGGCGAGGTCACCGGGGAGCGGCGCATCCTCGGCCTGTTCTCGTCGGCGGCCTACACGGAGTCGCTGACCCGGATCCCGCTGGTGCGCGACAAGGCCGCCGCGGTGATGGAGCGGCTGGGTTACGACCAGAAAAGCCACGCCGGCAAGAACCTCCTCGACACCCTGGAGAACCTGCCGCGCGACGAGCTCTTCCAGACCTCGGTCGACGACCTGACCCCGATCGCGGAGGCGGTGACGTACGCCCGCGAGCGTCGCCGCCAGCTGCGCCTGTTCGTGCGCCGCGACACCTACGGCCGCTACCTCTCGGTGCTCGTCTACCTGCCGCACGACCGCTACTCGACCGCGGTGCGCGAGCGGTTCACCGCGGTCCTGCGCGACCGGCTGCACTCGGACGCGATCGAGTACGCGGTGCGCCTGTCCGACTCCGCGATGGTGCGCGTGCACTTCGTGGTGCGGCCCCGCACCGGCCTGGGCATCGAGGAGGCGACCCGCGGCTTCGTCGCCGACCTCGAGCACCGCTTCGACGAGGCGGCGCGCTCGTGGCGCGACGACCTGCGCGCGGCCCTGATCGCCGAGCACGGCGAGGTCGACGGGGCGCGGCTGGCGCGGG
Source organism: Nocardioides imazamoxiresistens (assembly GCF_032378595.1). NCBI lineage: Bacteria > Bacillati > Actinomycetota > Actinomycetes > Propionibacteriales > Nocardioidaceae > Nocardioides > Nocardioides imazamoxiresistens. The sequence goes on along the minus strand of NZ_JAVYII010000001.1, from coordinate 578,908 downwards.
CGTACGCGGGCGCGTTCCCCGAGGCGTACAAGGAGGACTTCGACACCCGGGTCGCGGCGGCCGACGTCGGCCGCCTCGAGCAGGTACGCGCGTCCGGTGACGGCGCCCAGGGCATCGACGCGAGCCTGCACCGGCCGGTGGGCGCCGCCCGCGGCGAGGCGATGCTGAAGATCTTCCGCGTCGGTCCGCCGCTCTCGCTCTCGAGCGTGCTGCCGATGATCTCCTCGATGGGCGTCGAGGTGCTCGACGAGCGCCCGTACACCCTGGAGGGGCTCGACGAGCCGACCCACGTCTACGAGTTCGCCCTGCGCGTCGACGGCGAGGTCTCCGCCGAGAGCCGCGACCTGTTCGCCGGCGCGCTGCGCGCGGTCTGGGACGACCGGGCCGAGGTGGACCCGTTCAACGTGCTCGTGCTGCGCGCGGGCCTGACGTGGCGCCAGGTCAGCGTGCTGCGGGCCTACGGCCGCTACATGCGCCAGGGCTCCTCGCCGTTCTCGACCTCCACGATGGCCGCCGCGCTCGCCGCGAACGTGGACATCACCCGCGCGCTGCTGGCGCTGTTCGAGGCCCGCTTCGACCCGGACCTGCACGTCGACGACCCCGAGGGTCGCGAGGCGGCGCAGGAGGAGCTGGCCGAGCGGATCCGGGGCGCGCTCGACGAGGTCGAGAGCCTCGACCACGACCGGATCCTGCGGGCGTACCTCACCCACGTCCGCGCGAGCCTGCGCACCAGCTACTTCCAGCGCGCCGACTCGGGCGCCACGCGCGCCCACCTGGCGCTGAAGCTCCAGCCCTCGGCGATCCCGGACCTCCCGGCCCCGCGGCCGACGTTCGAGATCTTCGTCTACTCGCCCCGCGTCGAGGGCGTGCACCTGCGCTTCGGCGCGGTCGCGCGCGGCGGCCTGCGCTGGTCGGACCGGCGCGACGACTTCCGCACCGAGATCCTGGGCCTGGTCAAGGCGCAGATGGTGAAGAACACCGTGATCGTGCCGGTGGGCGCGAAGGGCGGCTTCTACGCCAAGCGCCTGCCGCCGGTCGACCCCTCGCGCCCCGCCGACCGCGAGGCGTGGCTGGCGGAGGGGGTGGCGGCGTACCGCACCTTCATCTCCGGCCTGCTCGACGTCACCGACAACCTGGTGGAGGGCCCGGAGGGCCGCGAGGTCGTGCCCCCGCAGCGGGTGGTGCGCCACGACGGCGACGACACCTACCTCGTCGTGGCCGCCGACAAGGGCACCGCGACGTTCTCCGACATCGCCAACCAGCTCTCGGCCGACTACGGCTTCTGGCTCGGCGACGCGTTCGCCTCGGGCGGATCGGTCGGCTACGACCACAAGGCGATGGGGATCACGGCGCGCGGCGCCTGGGTCTCGGTGCGCCGCCACTTCCGCGAGCTCGGCCTCGACACCCAGGCCGAGGAGTTCACGGTCGCGGGCATCGGCGACATGTCCGGCGACGTGTTCGGCAACGGCATGCTGTGCTCGCCGCACATCCGGCTGGTCGCGGCGTTCGACCACCGCGACATCTTCCTCGACCCCGACCCGGACCCCGCGGCGTCGTTCGCGGAGCGGCAGCGGCTCTTCGACCTGCCGCGCTCGTCGTGGCGCGACTACGACACCGCCCTCATCTCCGAGGGCGGCGGCGTGCACTCGCGCTCGGCGAAGTCCGTGCCGGTGACCGAGCAGGTACGCCGCGTGCTCGGTCTCGCCGACGACGTCACCGCCCTGCCCCCCAACGACCTGCTCCGCGCGATCCTGCGCGCGCCGGTCGACCTGCTGTGGAACGGCGGGATCGGCACCTACGTGAAGTCCTCGCGGGAGACGCACGCGGACGTCGGCGACAAGGCCAACGACGTGATCCGGGTGGACGGCGCCGACCTGCGCGCCCGGGTGGTCGCGGAGGGCGGCAACCTGGGTCTGACCCAGCTGGGCCGGGTGGAGTACTCCGAGACCGGCGGGCGGATCAACACCGACTTCATCGACAACTCCGCGGGCGTCGACACCTCCGACCGCGAGGTCAACATCAAGATCCTGCTCGACCGGGTGGTCGCCGCCGGCGACCTGACGGGCAAGCAGCGCAACGAGCTGCTGGCCTCGATGACCGACGAGGTCGCCTCGCTCGTGCTGCACGACAACTACGAGCAGAACCTCGCGCTGGCGAACGCGGTGACGAACGCGCCGAGCCTGCTGCACGTGCACGAGTCGTGGATGCGGCACCTCGAGTCCGAGGGGATCATCGACCGCACGCTCGAGGCCCTGCCGAGCCGCGCCGAGGTGCGGCGCCGGCTGGAGGAGGGGGAGGGGCTGCGGCTCCCGGAGCTCTCCGTGCTGCTGAGCTGGACCAAGATCGTGCTGGCCGACGTGCTGCTGGCCACCGACCTGCCGGACGACCCGTACCTGCGGGGGCTGCTCTACGGCTACTTCCCGACCCCGATGCGGCACCGGTTCCGCGAGCAGATGGACGCGCACCCGCTGCGCCGCGAGATCGTCGTGACCGAGGTCGTGAACCGGCTGGTCAACACGGCCGGCATGACGTTCTGGGCGCGGCTGGCCGAGGAGACCGGGGCCAGTGCGGACGAGCTGGCCCGGGCCCGCTTCGTGGCCGACGAGATCTTCGGCGCCGCCGAGCTGCGCGAGGAGATCGCCTCCTACGACAACCGGATCTCCGCGACCGCGCAGGGCCGGATGCGGATCGAGCTGCGCACGCTGGTGGAGCGCGCCGCGCGCTGGCTGGTGCTGCGGCGCTCCGAGACCGACGCCGAGGGGGTCGTCGACTTCTTCGGCGTGCGCATCCAGCAGGTGCTGCGGGCCGAGGTCGGCATCGCCGGGCTGCTGAGCGGACGCGACCTGGAGGCGTACGAGGCCCGGCGCGCGTCCTACGTCGAGGACGGCGTGCCCGAGGAGCTCGCGGCGCGGGTCGCGGCGCTGCCGCCGTCCTACGCCCTGCTCTCGGCGGTCGAGACGGCCGCGCGGCACGAGGGCGTCGAGACCGAGACGGTGGCCCGGGTGCACTTCGCGCTGGGGGAGCGGCTGGGCCTGTCGAGCCTGCTGGCGCGGATCCTGGTCCTGCCGCGCACGGACCGCTGGCAGCAGGCGGCGCGGGCCGCCCTGCGCGACGACCTGCACGCCGTGCACGCCCAGCTGACCGCGCAGGTCGTCGACGCGACCTCCGCCGACGATCCCGCGCCGGCGCGGGTCGCGGCGTGGGAGGAGACGCAGGCGGCGGTCGTGGCCCGGGCCGCGACGGTCCTGGAGGAGGTCTGCACCGAGGAGGCCGACCTCGCCCGGGTCTCGGTCGGCATGCGGGTCGTGCGCGGACTGGCCGCGGCCCCGGACTCGCCGATCTGAGGCGGCCGGGCGGAGGGCCTCAGCGTCCGGTGAAGCGCGGCGGGCGGCGGGCCACGAACGCCGCCATCCCCTCGGCCGCGTCGGCCGTGCCGAGGAGCGCCAGCTGACCGAGGTTCTCCCGGTCGAGGGCGTCCTCGAGCGCGCCCAGCGTGGCCGCGTTGACGGCCTTCTTGGCGGCGCTGTGGGCCAGCGGAGCCCCGGCGAGGAGGCCGGTGGTCACGGCTGCGAGCGTCGTCTCGTACGCCCCCGGCTCCGCGAGGTGGCTGACGAGCCCGGCGGCGTACGCCTCGCTCGCGCCGAGGCGCTCGCCCGTCAGCGCCAGGCGCATCGCCCGGGGCCGGCCGATCGCCGCCGCGACGGTCGCCGTGGCGCCGCCGTCGGGCATCAGGCCGATCTTCGCGAAGGCCAGGGCGAAGGACGCCTCGGCCGCCACGACCTGCAGGTCGCACGCGAACGCCAGGGAGGCGCCCACCCCGGCGGCCACGCCGTTCACCGCGGCCACGACGGGCTTGTCGAGCGCGACCACGGCGCGTACCAGCCGGTTCGCCCGCTCGACCGCCTGCCGGTCGAAGGAGGCGACCGGGTCGTCGCCGGCCACCGTGGCGCCCGAGCTGAACGCCGGCCCGGTGCCCGTCAGCACCACCACGCGCACGTCGTCGCGCCCGCGGCAGCGCTCGAGGGTGGCCGAGCAGGCCTCGACGACCGCGGCGTCGAGGCCGTTGTAGGTCTCGGGGCGGTCGAACCGCACCCGCAGCAGCCCGGCGTCGAGGGTGATCTCGACGCCGGGCGCCCCGGTGGCCCAGGCCGGCGGCCCGGCGGCCTCAGACGAGCTGGGCACCGGCGTCGCGCATGGCCGAGTACGCGGTGTCCACGGTCGCCGGGGCGACGCCCACCGCGAGGTCGGTGAGGACCCGGACGGAGAACTCCTCGCGCAGCGCGTCGAGCACGGTGGCGCGCACGCAGTGGTCGGTGGCGATGCCGCAGACGTCGACCTCGTCGACGCCGCGCGAGCGCAGCCACTGGGCCAGCGTGGCGCCGTCCTCGGCGGCGCCCTCGAAGCCGGAGTACGCGGCCTCGAACTGCCCCTTGAGGAACACGGCCTCGAACGCGTCGGTGCGCAGGTCGGGGTGGAACTCCTCCCCGCGCGTCCCGACCTCGCAGTGCACGGGCCAGGAGTCGACGAAGTCGGGCTCGTCCGACCAGTGCGAGCCGGGGTCGATGTGGTGGTCCTTGGTGGCGACGACGTGGTCGTAGCCGTGGTCGCCGGCCAGCAGCGCGGTGACGCCGGCGGCCACGCCGGCGCCGCCGGCGACGGCCAGCGAGCCGCCCTCGCAGAAGTCGTTCTGCACGTCGACGACGATGAGTGCGCGGGTCATGGGGTCCAGCCTTCCAGATCGGTGGGGAGGTTCGGTGGGTTCGCGTCGGGGCTCAGGCGCGGTCGGTCGCGGTCTCGTAGACGGTGGGCACGACGGGCTCGCCGCGGCTGAGCGAGCGGGCAGTAACGGGCAGCTCGGCCCGGGCGGCGGCGTGCCGCGCGCGGGCGTCCTCCAGGCTCTCGCGGCCGACGACCTCGCCGCCGAGCACCAGGTCGCGCTGCAGCAGCCGGTCCTCGGTGCCGGCCTCGGGGGTCGGGTCGGCGCCGACGGCGATCACCTCCGCGACGGCCGTGCCGTCCTGCAGGCGGCGTGCGGCGCGCTTCGAGCCGCCGACCGAGAGCTTGTTCGCGCTGCGCTTGGCGACCGGGACCATCGTGCCGTCGTCGGCCTCGCGGGCGACGAGCTTGTAGACGAACGCGCTCGTCGGGTGGCCCGAGCCGGTCACCAGCCGGGTGCCGACGCCGTAGCCGTCGACCGGCGCGGAGGCCAGCGACGCGATCGCGAACTCGTCGAGGTCGCTGGTGACGATGATCCGCGTGCCGGTGGCGCCCAGCGAGTCGAGCTGGCGGCGCACGTCGACCGCGAGCACGCCCAGGTCGCCGGAGTCGAGGCGTACGGCCCCGAGGTCGGTGCCCGCGACCTCGACGCCGAGGCGGACGGCCTCGGCCACGTCGTAGGTGTCGACCAGCAGGCTGGTGCCGACGCCGAGGCTGTCGACCTGCGCGCGGAACGCGTCGGCCTCGCTGTCGTGCAGCAGCGTGAACGCGTGGGCCGAGGTGCCCGTGCTGGGCACGCCGTAGCGGGCGCGGGCCGCCAGGTTGCTGGTGGCCTCGAACCCGGCGACGTACGCCGCCCGCGCGGCCGCCACGGCGGCCTCCTCGTGGGTGCGGCGCGAGCCCATCTCGATGCAGGGGCGGCCCTCGGCCACGCCGGTCATCCGCGACGCCGCGCCGGCGATCGCCGAGTCGTGGTTGTAGATGGAGAGCAGCACGGTCTCCAGCAGGACGGCCTCGGCGAAGGGCGCCTCGACCACCAGCAGCGGCGAGCCGGGGAAGTACGCCTCCCCCTCGCCGTAGCCGCGGACGTCGCCGGTGAACCGGAAGTCCGCGAGCCAGGCCAGCGTCGGCTCGTCGACGATCCGCTCGTCGGACAGGACGGCGAGCGTCGCGTCGTCGAAGTGGAAGCGCTCGATGGCGTCGAGGGCGCGGCCGACGCCGGCGACGACGCCGTAGCGACGGCCCTCGGGCAGCTTGCGCCCGAACAGCTCGAAGGTGGTGCGACGGTGCGCGGTGCCCGCTGCGAGCGCGGCCTGCAGCATCGTCAGCTCGTAGTGGTCCGTGAGGAGCGCCGTCGACCCCTGAGTAATAGTCATGCTGACAATATAAACAGGTCCGGGTGGCCGCCACAAGGGTCGGGACGGTCCGGTGCGTGTGTCACGATGGAGTCGTGTCCGCAGCCAGCCCCGTCGAGGTCGAGCCGGAGATCATCCCCGAGGAGGGGGTGGCGCTGGCGAGTCCCTGGGTCACCCTCGTGTGGGACGACCCGGTCAACCTGATGAGCTACGTGACCTACGTGTTCACCACCTACTTCGGCTACAGCAAGAAGCAGGCGGAGAGGCTGATGCTCGAGGTCCACAACGACGGACGCAGCGTGGTCTCGACCGGCACCCGCGAGGAGATGGAGCGCGACGTGCAGGCCATGCACGAGTACGGCCTGTGGGCGACCATGGAGCGCTCCGAGTGAGCGGGTTCGCCCGGCACCGGCGCAGCCGCAAGGTGATCGCCACGTTCTCCGGCTTCGAGGCCGACCTGCTGCGCTCGCTCGCGGGCCAGCTCGTCGAGCTGCTGCGTAACGAGGCCGCCGTGCCCCGCGACGACGCCGACCCGCTCGAGGCCCTCTTCGACTTCACAGGCCCGACCGAGATCCCCGACGACCCGGTGCTCGCGCGCCTGTTCCCGACGGCGTACGCCGACGACGCCGAGGCCGCCGCGGAGTTCCGGCGGTTCACCGAGGGCGGCCTGCGGGACAAGAAGTCCGACGCGGCCTGCCGGATCATCGAGGACCTCGAGGAGGCCGGGCTGCCCGACGAGCTGCAGGGCGACGGCCTGATGATCGACGTCGAGCTGCCCGAGGACGTCGCCGTCGTGTGGATGCGGTCGTTCACGGACATCCGCCTCGCCCTCGCCACGCGGCTCGGCATCGAGTCCGGCGACGAGGCCCGGTGGATGGCGCTGCCCGACGACGACCCGCGCGCCCAGGCGCACGACATCTACGAGTGGGTCGGCTACCTCCAGGAGACCCTGGTCGGTGCCCTGAACCGGTGACGCCACCGGTGACGCCTCAGGTGACCCTGAGGGCCGACGCCCCGCGGGTCCGCTCGACGTCGCTTCCCCAGCGTGCTCGAATGGGCGGCATGGATGCGCGCAGGTCGACCTGGCTCGGTGTCGTCGCTCTGAGCCTCACGGTGCTCGTGGGTTGCGGGGGCGAGGACGCCGACCCGGGCTCCGGCGACGGCTCCGGCGGCGCGGCCGAGAGCGGCGACGCCTCGGGCTCCGAGGGCCCGGACGACGGGGGCTCCGAGGGCTCCGACGGGTCCGGTGACGGGTCCGACGAGGGGGCCGCGGGTGGCTCCGACGGCGGCACCGGTCCCGACGAGGGTGTCGAGGGTGAGGCGTCGACGGGCGAGCCCCTGCCCGAGCTCGAGGGCGAGGAGTGCGACGCCGAGGTCGAGATCACCGGTGCGCTCGAGGCCTCCTGGTCCGGCGACGCCGTGACGGCGTCGGGGGGCGCCTCCGGTGCCCCCGCGCTCTACCAGGCCGTCTCGGAGGACGGCGTCTCCGTCACGGTCAACGCCGGCGGACCGGGCTTCGACGCCGCGGTCCTGGTCGCCGACGCCGGCGGGATGACCTACGGCTCGACGCCGGGCGCGGACGGTGTGGACGCCTCGGCGGACGGCACCGGGGCGACGGTGGACACCGAGCTGCTCGCCCCCGAGCTGCCCGGCGAGGCCGCTCGCGTCGTCGCGACCTTCAGCTGCTGAGCCGTGCCCGTCCCCGACTTCGTCCTGGCTCTGCGCGCCAAGATCGGCACCGACGAGCTCTGGCTCCCCGGCACGACCGCCGTGATCACCCGTCCGACCGGCACGGCCTCGGGCCGCGAGGTGCTGCTGGTGCAGCGCGTCGACGACCTGCGCTGGACCCCCGTGACCGGCATCGTCGACCCCGGCGAGGAGCCCGCGGTGGCGGCGCGGCGCGAGGCCCTCGAGGAGACCGGCGTCGAGATCCGCGTCGAGCGCCTGGCCCTGGTGCGCACCACGCCGCTGGTGGAGTACCCCAACGGCGACCGGACCCGCTACCTCGACCACACCTTCGCCTGCACCTGGGTCTCCGGGGAGGCCCACGTCGCCGACGACGAGTCGGCCGACGTCCGGTGGTACGACGTCGACGACCTCCCGGAGCTGACCGAGGAGATGCGCACCCGCATCGAGGCGGGGCTCTCCGACGAGACCACGGCCCGCTTCACGAGCTGAGCGCGGCGCGGCGTCGGTCGCCGCGGCCCTTGACGTCGCTCCGAGATTCACTAGGGTCGTGATCCAGTCGATCGTCGGTGGCGGCGGTCGCTCCGGACGGGGGAGCGTGCCATGGTCGAGACCGCGCCGCAGGTGTCCGGGACCCCGCCGCGGAGGCGCTCGGCCGGGGTCGTCCTCGTCGCGAGCGGCCTCGCGCTCTTCGTCGTCGAGCTCGTCGCGGTCCTGACGGTGCGGGCGCCGTACGACCTCGCGCTCCAGGCGGTCAGCGACCTCGGCGCCAGCAGGTGCGGTCCGCTGGACACCTACGACCCGCCGGTGGAGGTCTGCTCCCCGGCTGCCGCGTTCCTCAACGGGACCTGGGTCCTCACCGGCGTGCTCGTCGCGGTCGCGGCATGGGTGCTGCGTCCCCGGGCCACGGGGACCGCGGGGACGCTCAGCGTCCTCCTGCTGGCCGTCGCCGCCCTAGCGCAGGCCGGCGTCGGGCTGCTGCCGGTCGACGAGGCGCTCGAGCCCCACCTGCTCGTCGCCCTGGGCGGGTTCCTCGCGCAGCTGGTCGGCCTGCTGCTGCTCGGCGTCGCCCTGGGGCGGGTCGCGGACTCGAGGGGGTACGCGACCGTCGTGCTCGGGCTCGGGGTGGTCACCGCGGTGGCCGCGGGCCTCCTCGTCGTCACGACCGCGGGGCTGCTGCACCTGCCACTGGGTCTCGTCGAGCGCGCGGTGATCTACCCGTTCCAGGTGTGGATGGTCGTCCACGGTCTCCGGGCGCTGGCCCCCGCGACCCCTGCGACCCCCGCGGTTCCGGCCGGTCAGTAGCCGGCGAACACGTCCGTGCGCACCTTGCGGCAGCGTCCGCGCAGGGCGCCGCGCAGGGCGGTGACCATGGCCGGGGGCCCGGAGACGTACGCCGTGCGCGCGGCCAGGTCGGGCACCGCCTCGGCGACGGCCTCGGCGCTCACGAACGGCGCCTCGACGTGGCGCCACCCGGTCGGCAGCGGTGTCGACGGGGCGTTCGGGGCGACGAGCACCACCGGGACCCCCGCCGCGGCGAGCTCCTCGGCGTACGGCACCTCGTCGGCGTCGGGCACGCCGTAGACGAGCACGGCGTCGCGACCCGCGGCGCCGCGGCGACCCTCGGAGCGGAGCTGGGAGAGGAACGGGGTGATGCCGATGCCGCCCGCGACCAGCACGACGGGACCGTCGCCGCTCAGCACGAAGTCGCCGCCGACGCTCGTCGCGACCAGCCGGCTGCCGGTCTCGGCGACGAGCAGCTCGCGCTTGAACGAGGAGCACGGCTCGGGAACCCGCAGCGCGACGCTCACGGTGTCGGCGTCGTGCGGCGAGGCGATGCTGAAGGTGCGCCGGACGCCGCGCAGGTCGGGGCGTCGGTGCGGCAGCGCCAGCTCGAGGTACTGCCCCGGGGCGAAGCGCAGCGGTCGGCGGGGTGCGAACGTCAGCTCCCAGACCTCTCCCGCGACCCGACGGCGGTCGGTGAGCTCGAGGCGTACGCCCCCGCGCTGCCCCAGCGCGAACGCGACCACGCCCGACGTCACGAGCGCCAGCTCGGCGCTCAGGCCGTAGAACCACAGCGGCTGCGGGTCGACCAGGAAGATCGACGCGAAGTTCGGCCAGGCGAACACGATCGCGGCCAGCGCGGCGACGCCCAGGCGCTGGAGGCGGCGCGGCGGCAGGGTCAGCGGCTCGGTCAGCATGAAGAACGCCAGGAACAGCATCGGGGAGGACTGGAAGGCGTAGGTCGCCGAGTCGCCCGCGGGCTGACCGGAGTTGGTGCGACCGAGCACCACCATCGTCGCGGCCAGGACGACGAACACCAGCACGAGGTCGAGGCGGCGCACCCGCCACACGACCACGAGGCCGGCGACGACCAGCGGCCAGAGCAGGGCACTGTTCGCGACCCACCACGCGTTGAAGATGCCGCCGGTGGCGGGCTCGAGGAAGTGCTGGAGCGTCGCCACGAGGACGATCCCGGCGGCGGCGGGGTTGACCAGGTGCCGTCCGCGGACGGCGACGAGGTACTTGGACGCGTTCGCCGCCACCGCCGTGCCGACGATCCACCACAGCTGGGCGGCGTCGCCCGGCGGGAGCAGTACGAACCACAGCAGCAGGGCCGTGATCACCGCCGACTCCGTGTGCGGGCGGGCGCGGAAGACCAGCCCCAGCAGCGCGTTCGAGACGACCGAGGCGACCAGCAGCGCGACCAGCGACAGGGCAGCGTCGGGGGCCTCGGCGCCCGGCAGCCCGATGTCCCCGGTGAACAGCAGGACGAGGGCGTACGCGCCGAGCGCGGCGAGCGCGAGGGTCACGACGCGGTACATCGGCAGGCGCCCGAGCGCCGCGTCGAGGCGGCCGGTGAACGAGCTGAGCGTGGTCATGCGAAGACCTCTCCGGGGAAGTCGGGGGAGACGAGGAGGCGGTGGCCGGACCCGGTGGGGCCGCGATCGAGCCGGACGTAGGAGGCGCCGAGGTCGCCGGCGAGGGCGGCGGCGTCGTCCGGGTCGAGGAGGAAGAGGGCGGTGGCGAGGCCGTCGGCGACGAGCGCGGAGCCCGCGACGACCCAGGTGGCGAGCACGCCGTCGACCGGCGCGCCGGTGCGGGCGTCGAGCACGTGGTGGACGCCGTCGCCCCAGGTGCGCCGGTTGGTGGCCGACCCGCACAGGGCGGTGGCTGCGCCGACCCCGCTCAGGGTCGCGACGCCGACCGCGTACCCGGGGCGCTCGGGGTGCTCGAGCGCGACCCGCAGCCCGGCCGCGCCCGCGCTGCCCGTGCCGCCCGTGGCGCCGGGTGCCGCGCGGTGGACGAGGTCGCCGCTGGCGTCGACCGTGACGGCGCCCGAGGCGCCCTCCTCCCGTTGCGTCCGCACCACCACGTCGGCCACGAGGTCCGCCAGGTAGCCCTTGCCGGCGGCCCCGACGTCGAGCACGAACGGCTCGGTCGTCACGAGGTGGGGCGGCTCCCAGCGCACCGCGGCCCAGTCCGCCGCCGGGCGGTGACCGGGCCGCGGACGCAGGGAGTACGCCGCGTCGTAGCCGAGGTGCTCGAGGCCGTCACCCACCGCGGGGCTCATCGCCCCGCCGGTCGCGGCGTGCAGGCGGTCGTAGAGGTCCAGCAGGGGGCCGGCGTCGTCGGGCATCCGGTGCCGGCCCGCCCCCGCGCGCACCGCGTCCACGACGGAGCCGGCGCGGAACCGCGACCAGTCCCGGTCGAACGCGTCCACCCGCAGGGCGACGGCGCGCACGACGGTGGACGTCAGCGGGACCTCGGTGCTGATCCGCCACCGCGTGCCGATCGCCTCGAAGGTCCAGCCGCCGTCCTCCACGACGTCGCTCAGGCCTGCGCCTCGGCGATGATGTCCTCGATCGCCGCGTTGAAGCCGCCGCTGGTCAGCGAGGAGCCCGAGACGACCGAGACGTCGAGACCGTCGATCGGCTGGCCGACGACCTCGTCCGCGATGCCGTCGGCGAACTGGCCCTGGTAGCGCTCCGAGGTCGGGTCGGTCGCGCCCGGCGTCACCTCGATCTCCTCGATCGTGCCGTCCTCGGCGATGGTCGCCTCCACGGTGACGGACTGCTCGCCGCCCGGGCTCGTGTAGCCGCCCTCGGCGTCGTAGGTGCCGGCGGTGAAGGTGCCGGAGCCCTCGCTGGTGCCGGAGCCGCCGTCGCCGCCCGAGCCGGCGTCCTGCGAGCTGTCGTCGGCCGACGAGCCGGTGTCGGCGTCGTCGCTCTGGCCGACGCCGCAGGCGGTCGTGAGGGCGAGGGTCGACGCGGTCGCCACGACGGCGAACCAGCGGCGGGCGGGGGAGAGGCTGGCCATGAGAGCTCCTGTGTCCGAGAAGAGGGTCGGTCGGTTGTAGTCGCCAACGAACAGTTGTAGGTGCAACCATCGACGATGTAACCGGATCGTCCCGGCCGGCACCAGGGTGGCGACCAGCCTGACAGCAAGTTCACAGGCTCGCGACACGCGACGCCCAGCCTCGGGCCGCGGCGTCTTGGGCGCGGGGCGCCCGCGTGCGTACGGTGGCGGAGCGATCCCGCCGGCCACGGCGCGACGCCCGACCGCAACGGGAGCGGCGCCATGAGTCTCCAGGAACGCCCGGCCCCGGCCGGCACGCCCCACACCCCGCGGACGCTGGACGTCTCGGTGCCCTTCGCGGACGCCTCCGCGAACGTCGCGCGGCGCGAGCTGATCGAGTTCCTCGAGCCGTTCGACGTGCCGCGCCGCGCGGTCGAGGACGCCTCCACGGTGCTCTACGAGCTCGTCCGCAACGGCGTGGACCACGGCCGACCCTGCGCCGACCACGACCTCGAGGTCACCTGGACGGTGGACACCGAGACGCTGACGCTGCGCGTGACCGACTGCGGCACAGCCGACGGCACGTGCCCGCCGGCCTGCCGGCACGGCGCGGACCACCGCCACGGCGTCGACGGCTCCGACGGGACGGGTGACGCCGGATGCCGCCTCGAGCGCTGGCGCCTGAAGCTGCTCGAGCCGCCGCAGCTGGACTCGATGCGCGGCCGCGGGCTGCACCTGGTGGACGCCCTGAGCGCCTCGTGGGACGTCACCACCACACAGCGCGGCACGACCGTCGAGGCGGTCGTCGAGCTCGCCGGCTGAGCCGCGATACGACAGACCCCCCTCCTTCGACCTAGGTTAGGACGCATGTTCGACACCAGCAGCGACGACCTCGCGTTCGAGCTGGACCTGCCTGCCGGCACGCTGCGCGTGGCGGGCGGGCTCTTCACCGACCTCGACGCCCGACGTCTGGAGCGCGAGATCAACCAGGCCACGACCCTGGTGGAGGGTGGCACCCTGGTCGTCGACCTGGCCGGGGTGACGTTCCTGCCCAGCACCGCGCTGCAGTCGCTCGTCGCCGCCCGGCGCACCGCCAAGGTCAAGGGCGTCGCCGTCGCGCTCGCCGCGACGCCCGGCACGCTGCCGCACCGGGTGCTGACGGCCGTCGGGTTCCCGCTGCAGCAGTCCGCGGTCGAGCCCGGCTCCCGCGAGTCGCAGGAGCCGCCGCCGTCGGCGTCCTGACAGCGGGTCCTCGCGATCCCGGTCCGGTCTAGCGGACGGCGTCGCGGAACACGCGGTGGAAGACCTCCGCGTTCGACTCGTCGCCGCCCAGGCCGAGCCGTCGGCCGGTCCGCAGGTAGTCGGTGAAGCCGGGAAGGCCGGCCGCGGTGTCGCCGTCGACCTCGCGGAAGCCCATGCTCCACCCCTCGAACGCGCGCACCTCGACCTCCTCGCGCAGGACGATGAAGACGCCGCGGTGGCGGGGGTCCACGCTGATCCGCCCGAACGTCTGCCGCACGGCGGGCGCCGGCCCCTCCAGGGTCTGCACGAAGTTGCCGTCCCAGTAGAGCAGCGCGCCGGTCAGCCCGGCCGCCTCGTTCGCCGCGCGCGAGCGGCGCAGCAGGGACTCCAGGTCGGCCGGGTCCCAGGGGCGGGCCGACGAGCTGAGGTAGGTCAACGAGAGCAACGGGTCCGCCTGGTGGGAGGGAGTGTCTGCGCCCGATCGTGACACGCGCCGCAGAATGCCCGGTCCTCCCGTTCTCCGACGCACAATGTCCGAGTTGGGTTGGTGTCGTCGGCTCGGAGGCGACGAGGAGGGGCGTCCTGGCGTGGGGCCGGGTCGTCCCGTTCACGAGCGACGGGTGGGGACGACGTGCAGGTCGGGGAGTGGGAGACGGAGGTCCTGGAGGTGCGCTCCATGGCCAGGGTGACGGCGCGACGCGCGGGCGAGGCGCCGGTGGCGCACGACGTGCAGCTGGTGCCCGGGAGGGGTACGCGGTGGCTCGCCGTCGGGCGGGCGACGCGCGACCTGGCTCCGGCGGGCGCCGAGGTGTCGTCGGCGTTCATCGTGGCCGAGGAGGAGGACCGGCCGACGGTGCGGCTGCGGTGGCGCGACTCGGTGGGAGGCGTGCTGCGCACGGCCGAGGTGCGCCTGGCGGCCGCCTGAGGCGCTCGTCCGGATGGTGGTGGCGGTGACCGGGGTCCGGACACCGCCCGTACGCTGGTGCGCGTGCTGAGGATCGACCGCGCCACGCGCGACGCCATCGTCGCCCACGCGAAGCGGGACCACCCCGACGAGGCGTGCGGCATCGTCGCGGGACCCGAGGGGTCCGACCGTCCCGAGCGTCTCGTCGAGATGGTGAACGCGGCGGGCAGTCCGACCTTCTACGAGTTCGACTCCCTCGACCTGCTGCGCCTCTACCGCGACATGGACGACCGCGACGAGGTGCCGGTGGTGGTCTACCACTCGCACACGGCGACGGAGGCGTACCCGTCGCGCACCGACGTCGGCCTGGCCAGCGAGCCGGACGCGCACTACGTGCTCGTCAGCACGCGCGAGCACGGGAACAACGACGGCCCGGTGGAGTTCAGGTCCTACAGAATCGTCGACGGCGTCGTGACCGAGGAAGAGGTCGACGTGGTCGAGCAGTTGCCAGCGCCGGGAGCCCCGGCACCGAGTGGAAGTGAGTCCTGATGGCGATCGAGGTCCGGATCCCGACGATCCTGCGCACCTACACGGGCGGCGCGAAGGCCGTCGAGGCGGAGGGTGGCGACCTGGCCACGCTCATCGACGACCTGGACGCCCGCCACCCCGGCATCAAGGGTCGTCTGGTCGAGGGCGAGGAGGGCGAGGTCGAGCTGCGCCGCTTCGTCAACGTCTACATCAACGACGAGGACGTCCGCTTCATCGGCGGGCTCGAGGCCACGCTCTCCGACGGCGACCAGATCGTCGTGCTGCCGGCGGTCGCCGGCGGTTGCTGACGCCTCAGCCCAGGATCCCCAGCTCGTAGCCCGTCGCCACGGCCGCCGCGCGGTCGGTGACGCCGAGCTTGTCGTAGACGTGGGCGAGGTGGGTCTTGACGGTCGCCTCGGAGACGAACAGCTCCTTGGCGATCGCCTTGTTGCCGTTGCCGCGCGCCACGAGCGCGAGCACCTCGCGCTCCCGCGCGCTGAGCTGCGCGGTGCGCTGCGGTGAGCGGACGTGCGATATCAGGCGGATGGCGGGCGTCGGTAGGGTGCCGGTCATGACGGCCCCCGAGCTCGCAGCGGAGCAGACGACCACGGACCCCGCGGGGAGCACCGAGGCGCCCGCCCGGCGCACGATCGTCCTCGTCGACGGCGAGAACATCGACGCCACGCTGGGCAACTCCCTGCTGGGTCGCCGCCCCACGCCGGAGGAGCGGCCCCGCTGGGAGCGGGTGACCAGCTACGCCGAGAAGCTGTGGGACCAGCCGGTCACCGGGCTGTTCTTCCTCAACGCCAGCCACGGCACCCTGCCCAGCGCGTTCGTCTCCGCGCTGTTGGCGCTCGGCTACCGCCCCGTGCCGCTGTCCGGGCGCAGCGACCAGAAGGTCGTCGACATCGGTATCCAGCGGACGCTGCAGGCGCTGCTGGCCCGCGGCGAGGCCGACGTGCTGCTGGTCAGCCACGACGGCGACTTCGTCGACGACCTGCGCCCGCTGGTCGACGACGGCAGCCGCCGCGTCGGGCTGCTGGCGCTGCGCGAGTACGCGAGCAGCGGCTTCGCGAACCTGGGCGTCGAGCTGCACGACCTCGAGGACGACGTGCACGCCTTCAACGTGCCGCTGCCGCGCGTGCGGATCATCCCGCTCGAGGAGTTCGACCCCGAGTTCTTCCTGCGCTGAGCGCGCGGCGGGCGTCCAGCCCGCCCGGCGCCGTCCGGGCGGGTCCGCCCGGGTGGGAGGATGGGGGTCATGCGCTTCGACGACCTCGTCGCCTCCGTCGGCAACACGCCCCTGGTGGGCCTGCCGCGGCTCTCGCCGAGCCCGGACGTCCGCCTGTGGGCCAAGCTCGAGGACCGCAACCCGACCGGCTCCATCAAGGACCGACCGGCCCTGCGGATGATCGAGCAGGCCGAGCGCGACGGGCTGCTGCGCCCCGGCTGCACGATCCTCGAGCCGACCTCCGGCAACACCGGCATCTCGCTGGCGATGGCGGCGAAGCTCAAGGGCTACCGGCTGGTCTGCGTGATGCCGGAGAACACCTCCGAGGAGCGGCGCCAGCTGCTGCGGATGTGGGGGGCCGAGATCTACTCCAGTCCTGCCGCGGGCGGTTCCAACGAGGCGGTACGCGTCGCCAAGGGGATGGCCGAGGAGCACCCCGACTGGGTGATGCTCTACCAGTACGGCAACGCCGCGAACGCGCTCGCGCACCAGGAGGGCACCGGTCCGGAGATCCTGGCCGACCTACCCGAGATCACCCACTTCGTCGCGGGCCTGGGCACCACCGGCACGCTCATGGGCGTCTCCCGGTTCTTCCGCGAGGCCAAGCCCGACGTGCGGATCGTGGCCGCCGAGCCGCGCTACGGCGAGCTCGTCTACGGCCTGCGCAACCTCGACGAGGGCTTCGTGCCGGAGCTCTACGACGCCGACCTGATCGACGCCCGCTTCTCCGTCGGCCCCCGCGACGCCGTGCGCCGGGTGCGCGAGCTGCTCGAGCTCGAGGGCATCTTCGCGGGTGTCTCGACCGGCGCCATCCTGCACGCCGCGCTCGGCCAGGCCGCGAAGGCCGTCAAGGCGGGCGAGAGCGCCGACATCGCCTTCGTGGTCTGCGACGGCGGCTGGAAGTACCTCTCGACCGGGGCCTACGAGGGCACGATCGACCAGGCCGAGGGCCGGCTCGAGGGCCAGCTGTGGGCCTGACGTGGTGCGCGTCGCCCTCGCGTCACGTCGCGTTACGTGGATGTTCCCTCTAGATTGACGCCGTGGTGGACGACGACGTCGCCGACGCTCCCGTCGGCATCTTCGACTCGGGCTTCGGCGGTCTGACGGTCGCGCGGTCGGTGATCGACCAGCTGCCCCACGAGTCGATCGTCTACCTGGGCGACACCGCCCGCCAGCCCTACGGGCCAAAGCCGATCGGCGAGGTCCGCGAGTACGCCCTGGAGTGCCTCGACCACCTGGTCGCCCGAGGCGTGAAGGCCCTCGTCATCGCCTGCAACTCGGCGAGCGCGGCGATGCTGCGCGACGCGCGCGAGCGCTACGACGTCCCGGTCGTGGAGGTCATCTACCCGGCGGCGCGTCGCGCGGTGGCGGCGACGCGCACCGGCCGGATCGGCGTGATCTGCACCCGGGCCACCGCGACCTCGATGGCGTACGACGACGCCTTCGCCGCCGCGCCCCAGGTGCAGCTGCACACCCAGGCGTGTCCGCGCTTCGTCGACTTCGTCGAGCAGGGCGTCACCTCGGGCCCCGAGCTGCTGGAGGCCGCCCATGCGTACCTCGACCCGCTGATCGCGGCGCAGGTCGACACCCTCGTGCTCGGCTGCACGCACTACCCGCTGCTCACCGGCGTCATCTCGTACGTGATGGGCGACGGCGTGACGCTGGTCAGCAGCGCCGAGGAGAGCGCGAAGGCCGTCTACCAGATGCTCGCCACGTCGGGCCTGATGCGCGGCGGCGGCGAGCCGACCTACGACTTCGTGACCACGGGGGAGCCCGGCGAGTTCGAGCGGATCGGGCGCCGGTTCCTCGGCCCCGAGCTCGCGTTCGCGCGGCAGTTCGCGGGAGGGCGGGCATGAGCGTCGACGGATTCCGGCTCACGGTCGTCGGGTGCGCCGGGTCGTACCCCGGCCCGGCCTCCCCGGCCAGCTGCTACCTCCTCGAGGCCGACGGACCGGACGGCGAGGGGGGTACGCGCACGTGGCGGATCCTGCTGGACCTCGGCAACGGGGCGCTGGGCGCGCTGCACAACCACGCGGACCCGCTGGAGATCGACGCCGTGCTGGTGAGCCACCTGCACGCCGACCACTGCCTGGACCTGTGCGGCTACTACGTGCTGCGCAAGTACCACCCGACCGGCGCCCAGCCGCGGATCCCCGTGTGGGGCCCCGACGGGGCCGCCGACCGGCTCGCGCGCGCCTACGACCTGCCGCTGGACCCCGGGATGACCGAGGAGTTCGACTTCCGGGAGTACCCGGCGTCCGCCGACGAGGCCGTCGAGGTCGGCCCGTTCCGGATCGAGGCCCACGAGGCGTACCACCCCGTGACCGCGTTCGCGCTGCGGGTCAGCGCGGCCGGCCGCACGCTGGCGTACTCCGGCGACACCGCCCCCTGCCGCGGCCTCGAGCACGCGGCCAGCGGCGCGCACCTGCTGCTCGCCGAGGCGGCCTTCCGCAGCGTCGACGAGAACCCGCCCGGCGTGCACCTGACCGGCGCGGACGCCGGCGCCACCGCGCGCCGAGCCGGGGTGGAGCAGCTCGTGCTCACCCACGTGCCGGCGTGGTTCGACCCGCTGGACGCGTACGACGAGGCCGTCACCGAGTTCGACGGCCCGACCTGGGTCGCCAGCGCCGGCGCGGTCTACTCCGTCTGAGGCGAACTGGCCCACGTCGACGCGCGCCGTCCGCCCCGGCTGCGGTCGACTGGCCGACGGCTCGCCGAGAAAACGCGGACCGGCTCGGAGGAAACGCGGACCGAAGCGGCTCCGGAGCGCGCCCGCGTCCGCGTTTTCTCGTCGTGCGTCCGCGTTTTCTCGACCGTGGTGGGTGCGGCGGAGCCGGGGCCCTCAGACCAGGCCGGCGTCGTGCACGCAGATCGCGATCTGCACGCGGTTCGTGGCGCCGAGCTTGTCGAAGAGCCGCGACACGTGTGCCTTGACGGTCGGGACCGAGAGGTAGAGCTCGGCGGCGATGTCGGCGTTGGAGAGTCCCTTGCCGACCGCGACGGCGACCTCCCGCTCCCGCTCGGTCAGGGTGGCGAGGCGCGCCTCGGCCTCGGAGGTGCGCGGGTCGGAGCCCGCCCGGACGCGGCGGATCAAGGTCTGGGTGACCGAGGGCGACAGCATCGGCTCGCCGCCCGCCACCTTGCGGATCGCCTCGACGATCTCGCCGGGCGGGGTGTCCTTCAGCAGGAAGCCGTCGGCGCCCGCCGCGAGCGCGGAGACCACGTAGTCGTCGGCGTCGAAGGTGGTCAGCACGATCACCCGCGGGGGCTCGGGCCGGGCGTGGATCGCGGTGGTCGCCTCGAGGCCGTCGACCTCGGGCATCCGGATGTCCATGAGGATGACGTCGGGCCGCAGGGACGCCGCCATCGTCATGCCCTCCCGCCCGTTGGCGGCCTCGCCGACGACCTCGAGGTCCTCCTGACCGCCGAGCATGAGGGCCAGGGCGGAGCGGACGAGAGCGTCGTCGTCGACGACGAGGATGCGGATCACGGCGCCCACGGTAGCCACACCTCGACGGAGAAGACGTCGCCCTCCCGGCCGTAGACGAGCCGACCTCCGGCGAGGTCGACCCGCTCGGTCAGCCCGACCAGGCCCAGCCCGGCGCCCGGCGCTCCGGGGGCCCCGAAGCCGAACGGGTTGCGCATCCGCACCGCGACCCCGTCGTCGACCTCCTCGAGGCACACGCTGAGCAGGGCGCCGGGGGCGTGCTTGTGGGCGTTCGTGATGCCCTCCTGGACGATCCGGTAGAGGGTGCGGCCGACCGCCGCGGGCGGCTCCTCGTCGAGACGGTCCTCGAACGAGACCCGCGCCCCGGCGGCGGTGGCCTCGGCGACCAGCTGCGGCAGGTCCGCGTACGTCGGCTGCGGGCGGTGCGTGATCTCCCCGCTCACGGGGTCGCGCAGCACGCCGAGGACGCCGCGCAGGTCGGTGAGCGCCTCGTTGGCCCGCACCTGCACCTCGCCGATGCCCGCGCGCAGGGCGTCGGCGTCGAGGTCGGTGCGGAACGACAGCGCACCGGCGTGCATGGCCACCTGGCTGATCCGGTGCGCCAGCACGTCGTGCATCTCGCGGGCGATCCGGGCGCGCTCGTCGGCGCGGGCCTTGCCGGAGCGCAGGTCGCGCTCGGACTCCGCGCGCTCGGCGCGCTGGCGCAGCGTCCACAGCAGCTCGCGCCGCGAGCCGATGTACATGCCCCAGGCGACCATCGCCATCGCGGCCACGACGTTCCCGGTGAACCCGATCCAGACCGGGTCGGGGGTCGTGATCGGGGCGACGCGGGAGTACGTCTCCGCGCTCACGACGCTGAGCAGCGCACCGACGGCGATCTCCCAGGGCACCCGGCGGGTGGCCAGGGACACCAGCGCCAGCACCGCGGGGCCGGCGGCGGCCGAGGAGACCACGGCGACGGTGGTCACGATCGCCAGCACCAGGACGGGCCGGCGGCGGCGGTGGTGGATCAGCACGTAGGCCAGCACCCCGATCACGACGTCGATCGGGATCCACCACGGGTGGGAGGCGGCGAGCCGCTGGTAGGGCTCGACCATGACGATGCCGCTGATGGCCAGCATGAACAGGACCCGCCAGACGACGCCCCACCGGCTCAGGGTCGGTTGGTACTGCACGGCGTCGGTCACCGGCCCAGACTAGGGCGACGCACGACGCGGACGCCGCCGCCCGCGGTCGCTCGAGGCACCTACTTTCGTCGCCCACGACGCGCCCAGCGTCCGATGTGCCGCGACCGGCGCAGGGGCAGGCTGGGGCGCATGATCACAGTCGAAGGACTCACGAAGGTCTACGGCGGGTTCACCGCCGTGGACGACGTCAGCTTCGTGGCGCGTCCCGGAGAGGTCACGGGCTTCCTCGGCCCGAACGGCGCCGGCAAGACGACCACGATGCGGATCCTGGCGGGTCTCACGCGCGCCGACCGCGGCACCGCCACCATCGGCGGTCACGACTACAGCAGCATCCCGAACCCGGGGCGGCACGTCGGCGTCCTGCTCGACGCGTCGGCGCAGCACGCCGGGCGCACGGGCCGGGAGGTGCTGACGCTGGGCGCGAAGACGATGGGCCTGCCGGCGTCCCGGGTCGACGAGATGCTGGCGCTGGTCAGCCTCGACGACAAGGAGTCCAAGCGCCGGATCCGCAACTACTCGCTGGGCATGCGCCAGCGCCTCGGCATCGCGCACGCGCTGCTCGGCGACCCGCAGGTCCTCATCCTCGACGAGCCGGCCAACGGCCTCGACCCGGCCGGCATCCGCTGGATGCGCGGCCTGCTGCGCGGGTACGCCGAGCGCGGCGGCGCGGTCCTGCTCTCGAGCCACCTGCTCCACGAGGTGGAGCAGATCGCCGACACGATGCTGGTCATCGGGCGCGGCAAGATCGTCGCCTCGGGCACCAAGGCCGAGCTGCTGACCTCGGCCGGCACGTTCGCGCGGGCCACGGACACGGCCGCGCTCGCCGCGGCCCTCCAGGCCAAGGGTCTCTCGGTCTCGCCCTCGCGCGACGGCCTCGTGGCCGACGCGGAGCCGCAGGTCATCGGCGAGACCGCCCTGGCCTCCGGGATCGTCCTGCTCGAGCTCCGCGCCGCCGACGGCGCCGGGCTCGAGGACCTCTTCCTCCAGCTCACCGCCGACACCCAGCGCGAGACCGTCACGACAGGAGTGCAGGCATGAGTGCCACCACCGCAGCGCCGGGCACCCCCGGCACGTTCGACATCTCCCAGACCCCCAGGACACCGCTCACGCGCCTGGTCGGCGTCGAGCTGCGCAAGCTCGTCGACACCCGCTCGGGGCGCTGGCTGCTGATCATCCAGGCGGGCCTGATCGTGCTCGGCAGCGCCATCCTGGCGTGGGCCGTGCGCGACGGGTCGGTCGGCTTCTTCGACTTCACCGCGAACATCGGCGGCGCCGTGACCGGGATCCTGCTGCCGGTCATGGCGATCATGTCCGTGACCACCGAGTGGTCGCAGCGCACCAACATGGCGACCTTCACCCTCGAGCCGCGGCGCCCGCTGGTCGTGGTAGCCAAGATGGTCGCGACCGTGATCGCCGCGGTCGTCTCGGTCGTCGTCGCCGTCGGCATCGGCGCCCTCGGTGCGGCGCTGGCCGCCGGGTTCGGCGCCACGGTGGACTGGGACCCGAACGTGGAGGGCCTGCTCGGCTTCACCTTCGCCCAGGTCATCGGCCTCCTGGTGGGCTTCGCGATCGGCACGCTGCTGCTCAACACGCCCGCCGCGATCGTGACGTTCTTCGCGTACTACTCGATCATCCCCGGGATCATGATCGCCGCCGGCCAGTTCTTCGACTGGTTCGAGGACCTGCGTCCGTGGATCGACTTCGTCAGCGCCTCGGGCCCGCTGATCTACGGGTTCGACGACATCGAGTGGGGCCACCTCGCGACCTCCGGCCTGCTGTGGTTCGTGCTCCCGCTCGGGCTCGGCATCCTGCGGATGCTGCGCGCCGAGATCAAGTGACCGGCTGACCGGCACTCCTGGACCGGCAGGGCTCGGTGGCACCTGAGGGGAGTGTTCACCGAGTCCTGCCTCTTCCGTCACCGGCGTGGCGGCGCACCGTTCCCGGTGCGCCGCCACGCTGCGTCTCGTGACCGCTCAGGGTGGGAACGACCGCTCGTACCTCCGCTTCGCCGCCGTCGGGGACAGCACGACGGTGGGGGTCGGCGACCCGATGCCGGGTACGCCCGCCGGCCTCGGCGCCGGCGCCACCGGCCGGGACGGCACCTGGCGGGGCTGGGCGACCCTGCTGGCCCGGGCCCTGGAGGAGTCCTACGACGTCTCGTTCTGCAACGTCGCCGTCTCCGGGGCCACCGCGCGCGACGTCGTCGCGCACCAGCTGTCCGACGCGACCGACCACCGGGCCGACCTGGTCTCGCTGGTCGTCGGTCTCAACGACACCATGCGCTCGACCTGGAGCCCGCAGGCGCTGCGCGCGGACCTGCTGCTCGCCGCGGAGCGGCTCACGGCCCGCGGGGCCCTGCTGATGACCGCGCGCTTCCACGACCACGGCGAGGTCCTCGGCCTGCCGGGTCTGCTGCGCCGGCCGATGCAGCGGCGCATCGAGGTGGTGAACGAGGTGTACGACGAGGTGCACGCCACCCACGGCGGCGTCCGCGTGGACCTCGCCGCCTGCCCGGCGGTGCACGAGCGCGGCTCGTGGTCGATCGACCGGATGCACCCCTCGGAGCGGGGCCACCGCGCGCTCGCCCGCGCCTTCGCCGAGCAGCTGGCCGCCGCCGGCCTGGACGTCGTGCCCCCGGCGGCGGAGCCCGACGCCGAGCAGGCGGTCACGTGGCGCGAGGACGTCGGCTGGGTCGTCACCGAGGCCGTGCCGTGGGT
Organism: Nocardioides imazamoxiresistens; assembly: GCF_032378595.1. NCBI lineage: Bacteria > Bacillati > Actinomycetota > Actinomycetes > Propionibacteriales > Nocardioidaceae > Nocardioides > Nocardioides imazamoxiresistens. The sequence goes on along the minus strand of NZ_JAVYII010000001.1, from coordinate 555,595 downwards.
CGGGCGCCGCGTGCGGGACCTCGCCCCCTGGGCCGTGCGCGCGGCGTGGCAGCGGGTGCCGGGCGTACCGGCTGGGGGCGTCCCGGCGGCGTCAGCCGCGGGCGGTCATCACGATCGGGTCGCCGTGGGTGATGGCGACGGTGTGCTCGCTGTGCGCGCCCCGTGAGCCGTCGACGGACAGGATCGTCCAGCCGTCGTCGGCCATCTTGATCTCGTCGGTCGTGGCCAGCAGCCACGGCTCGATGGCGATGACCAGACCGGGCTTGAGCTTGAAGCCGCGGCCGGCGCGACCGTCGTTGGGCACGTGCGGCTCGCCGTGCATGGTGCGGCCGACGCCGTGCCCGCCGAACTGGGTGTTCACGCTGTAGCCGCCGGCGCGGGCGATGTCGCCGATCGCCTGGCCGATGTCGCCCAGCCGGTTGCCGGGCCGGGCCAGCTCGATCGCGGCGGCGAGGGCGCGCTCGGTGGTGTCGATCAGGCGCTGGTCCTCCTCGCGCGGCGTGCCGACGATGGTGCTGACCGCCGAGTCGGAGACCCAGCCGTCGACCGAGACGGCGAAGTCGACGCTGAGCAGGTCGCCGTCGGCCAGCGTGTAGTCGTGCGGCAGGCCGTGCAGGACCGCGTCGTTCACGGAGGTGCACAGCACCTTGCCGAAGGGGCCGCGCCCGAAGGACGGGGCGTAGTCGATGTAGCAGGACTCGGCGCCCCGCTCGCGGATCATCTCGTGCGCGAGGGCGTCGAGCTCGAGGAGGTTGACGCCGACGTCGGCCGCCTCGACGAGGCGGGTCAGCACCTCCGCGACGAACGCGCCCGCCGGACGCATCTCGTCGATCTGGCGGGGTGAGAGCAGCTCGATCATCGGGTTCCCTTCGGGGACGGGGTGGGCGCGCCGGCGCCTGTGGCGCGAGCCTGGGCGAGCAGCGCGACGACGGAGACGAGGAGCCCGGCCAGTCCGACCAGGGCCATGGTGACGGAGGAGAAGACGCCGTCCGTGCCGCCGCTGGCCGACGCCGCGACGGTGGCGCCGCCGATCATCGCGGTCAGCAGCGCGACGTGCATGCGCAGCGTGCGGGGCGTCGAGCCGGCCCAGAAGGAGTAGGTCACGCCGGCCACGACGGCGGCCCCGGCGATCGCGAGCACCATCCCGGGCGTGCGCGAGCCGTCCATGGACCCCTGCAGGTCCGCGACCAGCACCACGGCGACGAGGGCGCAGCTGGCGATGAGGACGCCGAGCTGGGCGCGGGAGGGCCGGGGTTCGACGGGGACGGGGGGCTGGCCGGGCACGGGAGCCAGCGTACGGCGCGGCGCACGGCGCGTACGCCCCGCCCGCTCGGTGCCCGCTCGGTGCCCGCTCGGTGCCCGTCGGTCGCTGGCCCTAGGCTCGGCGGCATGACTGCCACGCCTGCTGCCGCCGCCCCGACCGGCCGCCCCGACGGACGCGCCGACGACGAGCTCCGCCCCGTGCGGATCAGCCGCGGGTGGCTCGACCACGCCGCCGGGTCGGTGCTCGTCGAGTTCGGCCGCACCAAGGTGCTGTGCGTGGCGTCGGCCTCGGAGGGCGTCCCGCGCTGGCGCAAGGGTTCGGGCCTGGGGTGGGTGACGGCGGAGTACGCGATGCTCCCGGGCTCCACGCACACCCGAAACGACCGCGAGTCCGTCAAGGGCCGCATCGGCGGCCGGACCCACGAGATCTCGCGCCTGATCGGCCGCTCGCTGCGCTCGGTCGTCGACTACGCAGCGCTCGGGGAGAACACCATCCAGCTCGACTGCGACGTGCTGCAGGCCGACGGCGGCACGCGGACCGCGGCGATCACCGGCGCCTACGTCGCGCTGGCCGACGCGGTGGCGCACCTGCGCTCCACCGGTGCGCTCAGCGGCGAGCCCCTGACCGGTTCCGTCGCCGCCGTCTCGGTGGGGATCATCGACGGCGTGCCGCGCCTGGACCTGCCCTACGTCGAGGACGTGCGGGCCGAGACCGACATGAACGTCGTGATGACCGGCGACGGCGCCTTCGTCGAGGTGCAGGGCACCGCCGAGGGCGCGCCGTTCGTGCGCAGGGAGCTCGACGCCCTGCTCGGGCTGGCCGAGAAGGGCTGCGCGGACCTGACGCGCCTGCAGCGGGAGGCGCTCGATGCCTGAGGTGTTCCTGGCCTCGCGCAACCGCAAGAAGCTCGAGGAGATGGAGCGCATCCTCGCAGCGCACCTCCCCGACGTGCGGGTGCTCGGCCTCGACGACGTCGGGACCTACGACGAGCCGGTCGAGGACGAGCCGACCTTCGCCGGCAACGCGCTGCTCAAGGCGCGCGCCGGTCGCGCCGCGACCGGCCTGCCCAGCGTCGCCGACGACTCCGGCATCTGCGTCGACGCCCTCAACGGCATGCCCGGGGTGCTCTCGGCGCGCTGGTCCGGTCCGCCGAAGAGCGACGAGCGCAACAACGAGCTGCTCCTCGCGCAGCTGGCCGACGTGCCCGACGAGCGGCGGGGGGCGTACTTCACGTGCTCCGTCGCCTTCGTGCACGGCGAGGGCGCCGAGGCCGAGGTCGTCGTGGACGGCCGCATGGACGGACACGTGATCCGCGAGGTCCGCGGCGACGGGGGCTTCGGTTACGACGTCCTCTTCGTGGCGGACGAGGCGCCGGGGCGCACCACCGCGGAGCTCTCGCGCGAGGAGAAGGACGCGATCTCGCACCGCGGCAGGGCGTTGCGCGAGCTCGGCCCCGTCGTCGCCCGGGTGCTGGCCGGATGAGCGACCGTCCCGGCTTCGCGGTGCGCCGCCGGATCGCCCGCGTGCTGCTGCGGCTCGCGCGGTGGCGCACCACCGGGCAGGTCCCCGAGCGCGGCATCCTCGTGGGCGCGCCGCACACGTCGAACTGGGACTGGGTGCTCACGCTGCTCCTGGCCTGGGACAGCCGCGTGCGGATCCGCCTGCTGGTCAAGAAGTCGCTCTTCCGGGGGCCGCTGGGGCCGCTCCTGCGCTCCACCGGCGCGGTCGCGCTCGACCGCTCGGACCCGGGCCCGACCATCCGCCGGCTGCTGGCCGACGCGGCTGACGACGAGGCGTTCCTGCTGGGGATCGCGGCCGAGGGCACCCGTGGCCCCGGCGAGTACTGGAAGTCCGGCTTCTACCGGATCTCCCAGCAGACCGGCATCCCCGTGACCCTCGCGTTCCTCGACGTCCCGAGCCGCACCGTCGGCTGGGGGCCGACCTTCGAGCTCACCGGCGACGTGCGCGCGGACATGGACCGGCTGCGGGCCTTCTACGCCGACAAGCGCGGCTTCCGCCCCGAGAACGCGATCGAGCCGCGGCTGCGCTCGGAGGGCTGAGCGCCCCGAACCGCTTCCGGCGGGTGCCGCGGCGTGGGACGCTGCCGCCGTGAACCGTCGCCGCCGCCTCGTCGCGGTGCTCGCCGTAGTGCTGCTCGCCGGGACCGGCCTGGTGGTCGCGCTCTCCCTCGGTACGCCCCGGGCGTGGGACGCCGCGCAGAGCAGGGCGGGCGTGGGCACGAGCAGCTGCCCGCAGGCGTCGGCGGTGAGGTTCTTCGGGGCCGGAGGAGAGGCGTCGGCCGCCATCACCGTGACCGGCGGCCCCCCGCCACGGGTGGCGACCCCGCCCCCGGCGACGGGTGTCGGCCGCTCCTCGTGGGGCGTCTCGTACGGTCGCGACGAGCCCTACGCCGAGCTGGACGGACGCTACCCGGACCTCGTCTACGTGCGCGGCGATCGCGGTGTGCGGGGGTACGCGGTGCGCGAGGACCTCGTGGACATCGACGAGCTGGGCGGTGTCATCGACCTCTACCTCGAGGACGGCCACACCGAGCGCGGGCAGCTGACCTCGCCGCGCGGGGCCGGGTGGCCGGAGAACGAGCGGGGGCAGACCTACGGGCGGGCGGCGACCGTGCACCGGATGCCGGACCTCGTGGAGGTCGTGGGCGACTGCGGCGTCGCCGGCTACGTCACCTCCGACGAGTGGGCCACCTACTCCGACGCGCCGCTCACGACGCGGGCCCTGCTGCTCGGGGAGGGACGCCACGTCGTCGAGGTCGTGGCCTCCGACGGCACCACCGTCGTCGACGACCTGACGCTGTGGAGCTGGGAGTGACCTGCGGTGCCGGAGGCGGGACTCGAACCCGCACGCCCTGGGGCACAGGTACCTAAAACCTGCGTGTCTGCCGTTCCACCACTCCGGCCGGTGACGGGGGTCGGCGACCCCCGCCGGCAGGTCACTCGCCGTCGAGACCGAGGTCGCGACGCAGCTTCGCCACGTGGCCCTTGGCGCGCACGTTGTAGGCCGCGTGGGCGACGGTGCCGTCCTCGTCGACCACGACGGTCGAGCGGATGACGCCCTGGACGACCTTGCCGTAGTTCTTCTTCTCCCCGAACGCGCCCCAGGCGCTCAGCGTCTCCTTCGACGGGTCGCCGAGCAGCGGGAACGTCAGGGCGTCGCGCTCGCGGAACTTCGCGAGCTTCTCCGGGGTGTCGGGGGAGACGCCGAGCACCTCGTACCCCGCCGCCTGCAGCGAGGCGAGCGAGTCGCGGAAGTCGCAGGCCTGCGTCGTGCAGCCGGGCGTCATCGCGGCCGGGTAGAAGTACACGATCACCTTGCGGCCCCGCAGGTCCGCCAGGCTCACCTGCTCGCCCGAGTCGGAGACGAGGGTGAGGTCCGGCGCGGTGTCGCCGACGGCGAGGCGGTTCTGGCTCATGGTCCCCAACCTAGAGCAGCGGGCGTACGCGTCGCAGGCGTGGCCGCCGTTGGTAACGTTCGGACCCGATGGCCGCCGGAGCACACCCGCGGCTCGATCCGTGACTCGACCTGGAAAGCGGTGCGCACGTGAGCAACGACCTCAACGCCCTGGAGGGCGAGATCGAGGAGACCCGGCAGCGGCTGGCCTCGACCATCGACGAGCTGCTCTACCGCACGAGCCCGAAGACGATCGCCCGCAAGGAGGTCGCGACGGTCAAGGGGTTCTTCGTGGACGCCGAGACGGGCGCGCCCCGCACGGACAACATCCTCAAGGTCGTCGGCGGCGTCGCGGGCTTCGTGACGGTCATCGTGGTGGTCCGCAAGGTCGTGAAGTGACCGAGGCGGTCCCCGGCGCATGAGCGAGAAGACGCCGGTCCGGATGCTGCACGACCGGCTCCTGGTCGAGCTCGACCGGGAGGCCGGCGAGCGCCGCTCGACCGGCGGCATCGTGATCCCGGCGACCGCGGCCATGGGGGCGAAGCGGCTCGCCTGGTCGCGCGTCGTCGCCGTCGGGCCGCAGGTGCGCGCCGTCGAGGTCGACGACCGGGTGCTGTTCGACCCCGAGGACCGCGCCGAGGTCGAGGTGCACGGCGAGACCTACGTGGTGATGCGCGAGCGCGACGTGCACGCCGTGGCGGCGGACCGGTACGCGGACTCCTCGACCGGGCTGTACCTCTGAGCGGCTGCTGACCCGCGCCGCCGCGTGGACCGTCGGCGGTTGGCGCCGCTGGCACCCTGGACGTCATGACGAACGCGACGGTCGCTGCCGCCTCGGGCAGCTTCAGGATCGGGGGCGACCTGCCGGTCGTCCGACTCGGCTACGGCGCCATGCAGATCACCGGCGACGGCGTGTGGGGGTGGCCCGACGACCGCGACAACGCGGTCGCGGTGCTGCGCCGCGCGGCCGAGCTGGGCGTCACCTTCTTCGACACGGCGGACTCGTACGGACCCACGGTCTCCGAGGAGCTGATCGCCGAGGCGCTGCGGCCCTACGCCGACGACGTGGTCGTCGCGACGAAGGCCGGCCTGGTGCGCACGGGCCCGTCGGTCTGGGTGCCGCTGGGCCACCCGGCGTACCTGCGCCAGCAGGCCGAGCTGAGCCTGCGCCGCCTCGGGGTCGACACCCTCGACCTCTTCCAGCTGCACCGCGTGGACCCGGCGTACCCGCTGGCCGACCAGGTGGGCGAGCTGAAGGCGTTGCAGGAGGAGGGCAAGGTGCGCCACATCGGCCTGTCCGAGGTCAGCCTCGCGCAGCTGCAGGAGGCCCGCGAGGTCGCCGAGATCGCGACGGTCCAGAACCTGTTCAACCTGACGAACCGCGACGCGGAGCCGGTGCTGGAGTACTGCGACGCCGAGGGCATCGGGTTCATCCCCTGGTTCCCGCTCGCCACCGGCGAGCTCGCGCAGGGCGACGGGCCGCTGGCGCGCGCGGCCGAGGAGCACGACGCGAAGCCGTCGCAGCTCGCGCTCGCCTGGCTGCTGCGCCGCTCGCACGTCGTGCTCCCCATCCCGGGCACCAAGACGCTGTCCCACCTCGAGGACAACGTCGCCGCCGCGGGGATCGAGCTGAGCGACGACGAGTACGCCGCGCTCGACGCGGTGCGCTGAGGCGGTGACGACCGGCGAGCCGCGGCCCCTGCGGCGCCTGGGCTTCCTCACCATCGGTCTGTTCGACCCGGCCGACCCGCGCCCGGGCCACGAGCGCACGCTCGAGATCGTCGAGCTGGGCGAGCGGCTCGGCCTCGACAGTGCGTACGTGCGCCACCGCCACCTGCAGCACGGCATCTCCTCGCCGGTGGCCTTCCTGGCCGCGGCGACGCAGCGCACCAGCCGCATCGACCTCGGCACGGCGGTGATCCCGCTGGGCTGGGAGAACCCGCTGCGTCTCGCGGAGGACCTCGCCACCGTCGACGTGCTCTCCGGCGGTCGGCTGCACCCGGGCGTCTCGGTCGGCCCGCCGATGCGGTTCGACGACGTGCGGCACAGCCTGTACCCGGACACCGCCGAGCAGGAGGACTTCTCGTACGCCCGCGTCGAGCGGTTGCTGCGGCACCTGCGCGGCGAGCCGGCCTCGACGTTCAGCGGCCGGCAGGGCATCGAGGTGTTCTCCGAGCGCGTGGAGCCGTACGCGCCGGGGCTGGCCGACCGGGTCTGGTACGGCGGTGGGTCCGTGCGCTCCGCGGCCTGGGCCGGCGGTCAGGGGCTGGGGTTCCTGTCGAGCAACGTCGTGCGCTTCGAGGAGGGCGTCGGTCGGCCCGACGACTTCGCCGGCGTGCAGCGGGCCCAGATCGACGCGTTCCGCGCCGCCCATCCCGACCCGGAGCGCGCCCGGGTCTCGCAGGGCCTCGTGGTGATCCCCACCGACAGCGCGACGCCCGCGCAGGCCGAGCGGTACCGGGCGTACGCGGCCGAGCGGCTGCCGCGCACCCGAGAGCCGCAGGGCCCGGCCGGGATGATGTTCGCGCCGGACCTGGTGGGCACCTCGGCGGAGATCGCCGAGCGGTTGCGGGCCGACGCCGGGTTCCAGGCCGTCGACGAGGTCGTCCTCGCGCTGCCCTTCACGTTCGAGCACGACGACTACCGCCAGATCGTCGGCGACATCGCGGGCGGGCTCGGGCCGGCCCTGGGGTGGTCGCCCGCGACGCCTGCGGGAGCGGCGTCGTGAGCGCCGAGCGCGCAGCGGCAGGGGCCGAGGAGCTCGGCGTGCCGCACACGGTGACGCGTCACGGTCGCGTCTCGTCGCTCGCGGAGGCGGCGGCCGCCCGCGGGGTCACGCCCGACCGGCTGCTCAAGACCCTGGTCGTGCGGCGCGGGGAGGGCGACTACGTGCTCGTGCTGGTGCCCGGCGACCGGACGATCGCGTGGCCGCGGCTGCGCGCGCTGCTCGGCGTCTCGCGGCTCTCCATGCCGCCGGCCGAGGAGGCGCTGGCGGCGACGGGGTACGCCCGCGGCACCATCACCCCGTTCGGCGCCGCGCCCGGGCCGGACGGGAGGCCCTGGCCGCTGGTCGCCGACGAACGGGTCGCGGGGACGGTCTCGGTCGGCGGCGGCGAGCACGGCGTCGGCCTGACGGTCGACGCGGCGGCCATGCTGCGGGCGTACGACGCCCGGGTCGGCGACGTGACCGACCCCCAGGACGGCCCGCCAGCCGGGTGAGCCGGCCGGAGCTCCTCAGCCGGTCGCGGCGAGGACGGCGGCGGCCACCTCGGCCGGCGAGCCGGTGACGGGCTCGCCGTCGAGCAGCACGGTGGGTACGCCCGTCACTCCCGCGTCGCGGGCGGCCGCGGCCCCGTCGGCGACCCACTGCTCGAACTCGAGGTCGTCGATGCCGGGGCGCACCAGGTTCTCGACCGCGCCGGCGACCACGGCGAGGTCGACGAGGGTCTCGACGTCGGGGGTCTGCCCGTCCGGCGCCGCGGCGACGAGGAGGTCGTGGAACGTGTTCGCCACCCGCGGGCCCGCCGAGTCGAGCACGACCGCGAAGGCGTTCGCGGCGCGCACGGCGTCGGCGTCCTCGGCCACGGGCCGGTACTCCACCACAGCGCGACCACCGTCGACCGCCCGCGCCAGGTCGTCGCCGAGCGCTGCGGCCAGCTCGGCGCCGGCGGGGGAGACGAGGTCCTCGTAGACGACGACCCGGTGCGGGGCCGCGTCGTCGCCGAGGGCGATGCCGTGCTCGCTCGTGACCCGGCCACCGAGGTCCGAGTTCGCGAGCGCCCCGGCGCCGGGCGTCGCGTCGGCACCGTCGCCCTCGTCGGGTGCGTCGTCGCCCGTGGTGATGAGCAGGACCGCGGCCAGCACCAGCACCACGAGCAGCAGCACGCCGCCCGCCACCGTGAGGTCGCGCACGCGTTCGCGGCGCGCCGCGCCGCGGCGGGTCGCGTCGGCCCGCTCGGCGCGGGACGGCTCGTCGGCGTCGGGGGCGGGGTCGGGCATGACGAGGAGCCTAGGAGGTGCCCGTGCGCGGCCGGGAGCACGTGCGCGGTGCCTGCCCGGTCGGTACGCGTGGGTAGGGTGGCCGGTCGTGAGCGACCGACTGGTGTGGATCGACTGCGAGATGACCGGCCTCGACCTCGAGGCGGACGCGCTCGTCGAGGTGGCGGCCCTGGTGACCGACTTCGACCTGAACGTGCTGGGCGAGGGCGTCGACATCATCATCAAGCCCTCCGACGAGGCCTTGGCGCAGATGGGCGACTTCGTGCGTGACATGCACACCCGCTCGGGCCTGCTCGACGCGCTGGCCGACGGCACCACGCTCGAGGCGGCCGAGGAGGCCGTGCTCGCCTACGTCAAGGAGCACTGCCCGTCGGGCAGCCGCCCGCCGCTGGCAGGCAACACGGTCGCGACCGACCGCTCGTTCCTGGCGCGCGACATGACGACGCTGGAGTCGTTCCTGCACTACCGGATCGTCGACGTGTCGTCCATCAAGGAGCTGTCGCGGCGCTGGTTCCCCAAGGCGTACCACCAGGCCCCGACCAAGCGGGGCAACCACCGCGCGCTCGCCGACATCCAGGAGAGCATCGAGGAGCTGCGCTACTACCGCGAGGCCGTCTTCGTGCCGCGCCCGGGCCCCACGACGGGCCAGGCTCAGGAGATCGCGAAGCGCCACGGCGGCTCGCTGACCGGCCTCGGGGCCGACCCCGTCGACCCGGGTTTCACGAGCACCCCCTGAGTGCCGCTACACTCTCCCTCGGCCCGCAGCGGTGCACGCCGCGGCGGGGTCATGGTGGGTATAGCTCAGCTGGTAGAGCACCTGGTTGTGGTCCAGGGGGCCGCGGGTTCAAGTCCCGTTACTCACCCCAGTCGACGAAGGCCCCTGATCCGCGGGAACGCGGGTCGGGGGCCTTCGTCGTGCATGCGGTGCCGTGCCGGGGAGTACCGTCGACGGCGCAGCCAACCCCGCAAGGTCGGCGCGTCGGACGCCCTCGTCACCGCCACGGTGCCGGGGGCGTCCTCGTGCGTTACCCGGTGAACCGGGTACTCCAGAGGTCCCTACGCGATCGGCGTCGTCTCGCCCCGGCGGTGCCGGGGGCTGCCGGAGGCGGCGAGGCGGGGGAGCACGACGAGGAAGGTCGAGCCGATGCCCGGCTCGGAGGTCGCGCCGATGACGCCGCCGTGCTGGTCGACGATGGCGCGGGCGATGGACAGGCCCAGCCCCGTGCCCTGGATCGCCTCGCGCTTGGCGACCGAGGAGCGGAAGAACTGGGTGAACAGCTGGTCCTGCTCCTCGACGGGGATGCCGAGGCCGGTGTCGCTGACCTCCAGCACCACCTCGTCGGTCTCGAGGGTGACCGTGACGACGACCTGCCCGCCGTCGGGCGTGAACTTGAGCGCGTTGGTGAACAGGTTGAGCACGACCCGCTCCAGCATCGAGACGTCACCGTCGACCAGGGCGCTCTCGTCGGGCAGCTCGATGCGCAGGTCGAGCCGACGCTGCGCCAGGGACGGGGCGACCACCTCGTGCGCCGTGCGCACGACGTCGCGCAGGTCGAGCGGCTGGGCCTCGAGGTCGAGGGCGCCGGCGTTGACGCGGGAGAGCACGAGCAGGTCCTCGACGAGCGAGCGCAGGCGCTCCCCGTTGCCGAGGATGCGCTCCATGGTCTGCTGCACGGTCGGTGAGAGGTCGCCGAGGTCGCCGTCGACGAGCATGGTCGTGTAGCCGAGGATGCTGGTCAGCGGCGTGCGCAGCTCGTGGCTGACGGTGGAGACCAGGGCGTCCTTCATCCGGTCGGCCTGCTCGAGGCGCTCGACGGCCTCGCGCTCGGTGAGCAGCGCCGCCAGCAGGGCGTCCTGGCGCTGCACCCGGGCGGTGACGTCCTCGGAGGTGCAGACGTAGCCGACGACCGCGCCGTCCTCGTCGCGCATCTGGGTCAGGGTGACGGAGTGGGTGCGGACCTCGCCGGACTTGCGGCGCAGGCGCCAGTCGCGCGGCTCGGCGCTCTCGCTCGTCAGGGCGCGTGCGATGCGGTGGAACTCGGGGGCCGTGCCGGCCGCCTCGGCCAGGGTCTGCAGCTCGGCGCGCGGCAGGAGCAGCTCGGGGGAGTGGCCCAGGACCTCGTCGGCGCGGTAGCCGAGCAGGGTCTCGGCGCCGCGGTTGAACAGCGTGATCCGCCCGCGGCGGTCGGTGCCGATGATGGCGGTGCGGTGGGCGGAGTCCATGATCCGGCGCACGAGCTCGCGCTCGCGGTGCGCCTCGGAGGACAGCTCGCGCAGCTGCTGGGCGATGAGGGTGTAGGGCACGACCAGCAGCACCCCGCCGACGAGGCACAGCTGCAGCTGGGTGGCGGCCGTGATGTCGGCCATCCCGGTGTCGCCGCCGATCGCGAAGGGCCCCATCTCGGTGACGGCCAGCGTCAGCACGAGCGCGCAGGTGACGGCGAGCTGCACCACCATCTCGCGCAGCGGCAGCCGCAGGGCGCCCCACACGAGCAGGGGAGCGAGTCCGAACGCCCAGGCGACGTCGTCCTGGAAGACGAAGATGACGATGGTGCCGGCGCCCACGGCGGCCCACTGCAGCGCCCGCTCGGTCACGTCGACCCGCTGCGGGGCGGGCTCGATCCGCAGGAACAGCGGGGTCAGCAACAGGTGGCTCAGCACGGAGGACAGCAGGATCAGCACCGCGGCCACGGGGCGTACCTCGCCGCCGTCGGCGAGCACGATGCCCAGGAAGACCGGGACGCCGACCGCCGGGCCGAGCGTCCCGGCGACCAGCCACCGGCGCAGGTCCGTCTTGGAGCGCAGCGAGGGCTGGGTCCTCGTGCGCACGCCGCGCAGGAGCACGGTGGCGGCCAGACCGGCCTGCAGCGCGGCCCCGAGCCCGTACGCGAGCGCCGTCACGCCGTCGACGTCGAGCAGGTGCGCCGTGCCCGCCCCGAGCGCGCCGCCGGCCAGCAGGACGACCGGGCGGGTCGCCGGGCGGCTCGCCAGGGCCGCACCGGTCAGCAGGCCGACGGGCCACACGGCGACGGCCTGCACCCAGGTGTGGGCCAGGAGCGCGCTGGCGCCCCCGATCAGCGCGACGGCGGCCAGGGCGGCGAGCGGCGTCCACGCGGGCAGGGTCGGGCGCGGCGTCGACTGCTGCGTGCTCACGACCACCCTCCCCTCTCCTGCGCCGCCGGTCCGGCCGGGCTGCGGTCATTGTGGCGGGTCGCGGCCCCGAGTGCAGCCGTTCGGTGCCCGACGAGGCTCCTTGCCTATCGTGGGCCGGCATGGACGTCACCTCGGAGCAGCGGTCCCACCGGCTCGAGCGCACCCGTTACGACGTGGTCGTGGTGGGCGGCGGCCACAACGGCCTGGTCGCGGCGGCGTACCTCGCCGGCGCCGGCCTGTCGGTCGCCCTGCTCGAGCGCGGCGAGCGCACCGGCGGTGCGGCCGTCTCCTCCCGCGCCTTCGCCGGGCGCGACGTGCGGCTCTCGCGCTACTCCTACCTGGTCAGCCTCATGCCGCAGCAGGTCGTCGACGACCTCGGCCTCGACCTGCGGCTCGTGTCGCGGCCGACGGCGTCGTACTCGCCCTACCGCCGCGACGGCCGTGACGCCGGGCTGATGGTCGAGCGCCGCGAGGGAGCGGTGACCGCGGACTCGTTCGCGGCCCTGACCGGGGGAACGGACGAGTACGCCGCGTGGCAGGCGTTCTACGCCGAGGTCGCCGAGCTGGCCCACGTCGTGGCCCCGAGCCTGACCCGCCCGCTGCCGCGGGTCGAGGAGGTCGCGGCCCAGGTGCCGGACCAGGTGTGGCGCGACGTGGTCGAGCAGCCGCTCGGCGCGGCGATCGAGCGGCGCTTCTCCGACGACCTGGTGCGCGGCGTCGTCGGCACCGACGCGCTGATCGGCACCTTCGCCTCCCTGCACGACCCCTCGCTGGTGCAGAACCGGTGCTTCCTCTACCACCTGATCGGCAACGGGACCGGCGAGTGGCGGGTGCCCGTCGGCGGGATGGGCGCGGTCACGGACGCGCTGCGGGCCGCGGCCGAGCGGGCGGGGGCGGAGATCCTCACCTCCGCCGAGGTGGTCCGGGTCGCGTCCGAGGAGGTGACGTTCGCCGACGCCGACGGCCGGCACACCGTCGGCGCGCGCTTCGTGCTCTCCGGGGTCGCGCCGTGGACCCTGGCGCACCTGATTGGCGAGGAGGGGCTCGCCCCGGTGAAGCCGCAGGGCTCGCAGCTGAAGATCAACCTCCTCCTGGACCGGCTGCCGCGCCTGGCCTCGGGGGAGGACCCGGCGCTCGCGTTCGCCGGCACCCTGCACCTGAACGAGGGCGCGGAGCAGCTGGAGCGGGCGTACGCGGAGGCCGCGGCCGGTCGCGTACCCACCGACCTGCCGGGCGAGGTCTACTGCCACTCGCTGACGGACCCGTCCATCCTCGGCGACCTCGAGGGGACCGGGGCGCACACGCTGACGTACTTCGGCCTGCACACCCCGGCCGCCCTCTTCGACGACCCGGCTGCCCGGCAGGTCGCGCTCGACCGGGCGATCGCCTCGATCGACGCCGTGCTGGCCGAGCCGCTGCGCTCGGTGGTGGCCACCGACGCCGACGGCGAGCCGTGCATCGAGGCCAAGGTGCCCCAGGACGTCGAGCGCGACCTCGCCATGCCGGGGGGTCACATCTTCCACGGCGACCTGGAGTGGCCGTGGGCGCCGTCGCGGGCGGCGCTGGACACCCCGGAACGCGCGTGGGGCGTGGAGACGTCGCTGCCGCAGGTCCTGCTCTGCGGGAGCGGCGCGCGGCGGGGTGGCGCGGTCTCCGGCATCGGTGGTCACAACGCCGCGCAGGCCGTCCTGGCCTCGATCTGAGCGGGTGGTCGCGCTCGATTTCGGTTGCCGGTCACCCGCTGCTAAGGTTGCACCCGCTTCACGGCACGCGCCATTAGCTCAATTGGCAGAGCAGCTGACTCTTAATCAGCGGGTTCGGGGTTCGAGTCCCTGATGGCGTACAAGACGAGCGGCCGACCTGGAACACCGGGTCGGCCGCTTTCTCGTTTCAGGCACCGGTGACCTGCTCGCAGTCGCTCTCGTACAGCGTGACGCCGGCGCCGTCGTTGTCCAGGACGTCCGGCCCGTCCGGGAACGCGGCGGGCCACGAGGCGGTCAGGTCGACGAGGCCGTCGGGTTCCTGCACGAACGCGAGGCTGGCGGAGTCGTGGTCGCGCAGGGACTCGCACAGCGTGGTGACGCCGGTCCGCACCGTGCCGGCGTCGAGGGGCGAGCCGGCGGGCCACGTGACCGTCACGCCCAGCACCTGGGAGAAGCCGCTCTTGTTGCTGCGGGTGTCCACACCCTCCGCGTCGGGAAGCGCCGCGACGAGAGCCTCCTCGACCGCCGCGGCGGCCCGGGCGGAGTCCTCGCCTCCGCTGAGCTCGTCGGCCAGGGCGTTGCAGCCGCCCAGCGCGAGCACCACGGAGGTCGCTGCGACGAGGGCGAAGGTCGCGTCACGGGTGGGCACGCTCCCGAGCGTAGGACCTCGACGAGGTTTGCGGACGCCCCGTGCGACGCACAGAGGGGTCCATGACGACTGACGAGCGACCGGCCGACGCCCAGCTGTGGTTGCGACGACAGACTGCGGGCGAGACCCACCCGTTCGCCGACCTCGGGGTGACCTTCCTCGAGCCGGGGGGCACGCCGAGCCAGTTGCTGGACACCAGCTACCTCACCGACGACGACCGGGCGAACCCCGACGTCATGGCCAACGTCCGGGCGATCGAGGAGACGGCGGCCCTCGTGACGTGGGTGGCGGTCGAGCCCCAGCGCGCTGTGGGGTACTGGCGCGGACCGGCCTCGATCCCCCTCGACCGGGCGCCGCTGGCGCAGCTCGACGACGAGGGCCAGCTGCGCCTCACCGGCGCCGTCTCGGTCACGGAGTTCTACGCCGCGGAGCTCGAGGAGCTGCTCGTCGACGACGACGTGCTCCTCGAGGAGCACGGTCTGCTCGACGAGGACGGCGACCTCGACGACGACGCGCTGCGCGCCTGGATCCTCCGCACCCTGCGCGAGGCGGGCTACGAGGGCGCCGAGCCCCGCAGCATCTACGACTGGAAGCGGCCCGAGGTCGACGTGGACCCCGAGGACTTCCACGAGCAGCGCTACCGCGACCGCGGCTGACCGGGCTCGAGGCGCTCGATCCGGGCGTGCGTCCAGGTCCGCCAGGTCGCGGGCTCGGCGCCGCCGGTGCAGCCGTGCAGCACCCCGCCCGGGGCGACGGGCTGCTCGCGCACGCTGACGAGGTACGCCTGCCCGCCCACCGTCACCGTGACGACGTGCTCGTCGCCGTCGGTGTGGTGGCCGGACGTCGCCAGGGCCTCGATCCGGTCGACGCCGAGCTCGACGCGCACGGCGTGCTCGGCCGCCTGCTCGGCCATCGTGCGGGTCGAGCGTCCGCGGAAGTGGGGCAGGTCGAGACGGCCTCGCAGGTACGCCTCGACCGGCGCGGCGGCCGTCGACGGCGTCAGCCGGCTGTAGTGCAGACCCTCCGGGAGGATCACCAGGTTGGCGGCGAAGCGGTCGCCGCCCACGTGGGTGGCCTCCCACACGTCGGCGCCCGGGTGGTCGCGCAGGGTGCGGTGGACCGGCCGGCCGAACTCGGCGCAGCAGGCGTCGCGACGACCGTGCGTGCACACGAGGACCACCGGACGCTCGGGCGCCTCGCCCTCCGCCGGCGGGGCGTCGCCCAGCAGCCGGACGACCCCGGCGAGCTCGTCGAGCCCGCCTACCTCGAGCCGTCGGACCCAGGGCGTCGGACCGCCGCTGCGGGCCAGGAGCACGGTGAGTGGCGCCCCAGCCGGGCGCCGCGCCGCGCTGCGGCGGACGAGCACCGTGCGTACGCCGGTCAGGTCGACGCCGGCGAGCGGCCCGTCGAGCGTCCCCGTCACGACGTCGCGACCCCACGGGCCGGTGTGCTCGACGGCCAGCCAGGCGGTGGCGTGCCCGGCCCTGCCCACCATGCGGTCGCGCAGGTCCGAGGACCGGACGGTGCAGGCGTCGCCGCGCCGGGTGGAGCGCCCCGGGTCGAGCACCGACGCCCCGGCCCAGCAGGCGGCCGCCTCGCACACGGGGTCGGTCGCGCGCGTCGTCGTACGCGGGGTGGCAGGGGTCGTCACGGGGCCTTCTCGTGGTCGGATCGCGCCCGTCAGGCTAGTGACCGCGGGGCTGCGGGCCGACCGCGGGCCCGGATCCGCGGATTGACGAGATGCTGGTCCAGTCGAGTTGTCGATTCTCCGGCGGGGAGGGCCTCCCGGCTGATAACTTCCCGCTCGCCTGACGCGGCACGACGCCCCGTCACGACGAAGAATCGAGAACCCCTTGCGCCGTCTCCTGCTCCTGCCCGCCCTCGCCCTGGCGGCCCCGCTGCTGGTCGCCTCGCCCGCGAGCGCCGCGACCGTCGACACCTTCACGATCGCGGGCACGACCGACGACATCGAGGCCACCGTCGGCACGACCCTCGAGGTCGCGTGGGACGTCACCGCCGTCGACCCCGCCGCCACCGTGGCCGTCACCCCGGAGGGCAACGCCGTCGACGTCGTCGACGGCTGGAACGCCGCCGCGGTCGCCGCCGCCACCGACGCGAGCGTCGACGTGACCATCCCGGCCGACGCCGAGGTCGGCGACGAGTACACCTTCCAGCTCGTCGTGGCCGAGGACGGCGTCGCGCCGACCGTCTCCGACGTCATCTCCGTCTACGTCTCCGAGACCCTCACCGTCGTCACCCCGGCCCCGGTCGTGGCCGACGACTGCTCCTTCGTCGTGCCCGACGTCGAGGGCGTGTCCTACGAGCTCGTCTACGACTACGGCGACGGTGACTGGTACACCGAGCCGGTCGACGCCGGCACGTACCCGTCGACGTACTTCTCCGACGGCGAGGACTTGGTCGTCGAGGCCTACCCGCTCGACGGTTACGAGTTCCCGGCGGACGCCGTGACCGAGTTCGTGCTCCCGGTGAGCGAGGACTGCTTCCCGTACTTCGTCGAGGCCGAGGCCGTGTGCCAGGGCGTCGTCGTGACCAGCGTGGCCGACGAGGCCGTGGACGTGTACTACGGCGACATCGAGGCCGACGACGTCGAGGGCCAGTTCACGCTCGAGCCGGGCGCCTCGCGCACCGTCTCGACGGAGGGTGAGCTCGTGGTCGTCCTCGCGGGCGTCGACTTCGACATCGACGAGGCCGACGAGGACTTCCTCTACGACGTCCAGTTCGTCGGCGTCGAGGTGGACCAGGACTGCGCGGCCCCGGCCGCCGGTGGGGTCAAGCGTCCGACGCACCCGACCGTGGCGCCGGCCGCGGGCATCTGATCGTCCGGTGAGCAAGAGGCTTCTCGGGGCTCTCGCTGCCGCTGTCGTCGTCCTCGGTGTGGGGATCCTGCTGCTGCTCGGTCGCGAGCAGGAGCAGGCCCCGCCCGAGGACGTCGCGGCGTCCGAGCCCGTCCGGACCAGCGAGGCGGCGCTGCCGCCTGCCGAGCGTCAGCTCGTGACCGGGCCCGTCGGCCTGCCGACGCGGCTCGAGATCGTCGACCTCGACATCGACGCTCCGGTCGAGCCTGTGGGCACCACCCCGGAGAACGCGCAGGAGGTCCCGGCCGCTCTCGACGAGACCGGCTGGTGGCGCGACGGCGCCGTCCCCGGTGCTCCGGGCAACGCGGTGATCGTGGGACACACCGCCTCCGCCGACGACGGCGTCTTCGACCCCCTGGTCGACGTCGAGGCCGGGGACGAGGTCCTCGTCACCGGCAGCGAGGGCACGGTCGCCTTCACCGTGGAGCGCAGCGAGACGGTGGCGGTCGAGGACTTCGCCGACGTCGCCGCCGACGTCTACCGCGCCGACGGCGCCAGCGGCCTGGTCCTGATGACCTGCGGCGACTGGAACGGTACGGCGTTCGAGTCCACCGTGATCGTGCACGCCGTGCCGAGCGCCGCCTGAGGAGGATCGCTGTGGAGCACCGTTCGATGCCCCTGGCCGCCGTGGCCCACGCCCTCGGCGTCGCCGCCGTGCTGGTCCTCTGGGCGCTGGCCCTCACGGGTATCGGTGCCGTCCTCGGAGCCGCCGGCAGCATCGAGGTCGCGCTGACCGTGATCCTCATGGGCGTCGGCCAGGTCCTGGTCTGGCGGCGGGTCGACCGCTGGCTGCGGCGCGACGAGCTCACTTCCGCCGCCGTGTGACGGGCGGGCTGGGCCGACCACCTGGAAGGCTGGGCGCGTGCCCACCGATGCGCCCAGCGCCGTGACCCTGGTCCGATCCGCCGCCCTCTCCGACGCCGCGGAGTACGCGTACGCCGCCACCGTCCCCGCCGACGCCCGACTCATCTTCCTCGCGGGTTCGTGCCCGCTGGACCAGGACGGCACGACGGTCGGGGTCGGCGACGTGCCGAGCACCCTGATGGGCGTGACGGTGCTGCGTTACGACGACCAGCTCGTCGAGGTGGAGGCCGTCGCCGCCGTCGTCGACTGACGACAGGCGGCCCGAGGATCCGGAAGCCGGCCACCCCGAGGGCCCCCACCGAAGAAAACGCGGACCGCCGCCGGGAGAACGCGGACGCCGTCGCTTCGCCGGGCCGTCCCGGTCCGCGTTTTCCTCGTCCGGGTCCGCGTTTTCTTGGGCGACGGTCCTGCCGCCGGCCTTCGCCTACGCCTCCGGGGCCGGCCCCGGAGGGCGCGGCAGGGTGTCTCCGCGCGGTCCGAGCCGCAGGGCCCGGAAGCGCTCGAACGCCTCGACCGAGTCGAGGTCTCGGACCGGAAAGAGGTCCGCAGGGCTCGCCGAGAAGGCGTGCACCTCGGCCCGGCGGGCGTCGACGAGCAGCCCGCCGCCGCTGCCGGGCGGCGGTGGCAGGGGCGGCCGGCCCGGCGGACCCGGCTGCGTCGCGGCGGAGACGCTGCTCACGATCCAGCCCCAGGGCCGCGCCCGGATCCGGTCGCCGGCTCCGCCGGCCCACTCCTCGACCTCGGCCTGCGTCACGTCCGCGACGCTCGCCCCGGGCGCGAGACCGCGCCGCGTCGCCACGAGCTCACGCAGCCGCTGCGTCCGGGGGCCGTCGACGGGTCGCCCCCGTTGATGGCCCTCGAAGCGTCGGGCCAGGTCGTCGTCCACGAACGCCATGGTGCCGCCACGTGGCAACTCCGGGCGAGCGGCAAGACTGTCCCGGTGAGCCGCAAGCGCGAACGACGCGACCGACCCGACCCGCGTCACTTCGTCCAGGTCGCGGTCGACCCCAGCCGCGGTGTCGAGACCAGCAGCGGTCGCGCCTGGGTGGGCGTCGACCAGCAGGTCGGGCACGGCTCTGCCGACGCGCTGTTCGCGCTGACGCCGCGGCAGTACGCCGACGGGCTCGCCGACGCCTGGCCCCTGCGCCCGTTCATGGCCGAGTGCTGGCAGGGCGGGCACGACGACCTCCGGATGTTCGACCCGCGGGGCGGCGCGTGGAAGCCGGCCGCCTGGTCGCCCCACCGCTCCCGCATGCTGCGCACGCCCTTCGAGGGCGAGCTGTGGTGGCACGTCGACGCGCTCGGGGTCCCGGTCGACGACCCTCGGGCGCGGGTCGCGCGGGCCCTGGCGGGCGACACCGACCCGGACGATCCGGGAGCAGCCCCGAAGCGCACCGCGACCTTCGCCCTGGTCGGCGAGGACGCCTACCCCCGTCCGGCCGCGCTGGTCGCCGGCCTCGACGCCGGCGTCGGACGCGATCAGGTGCGTGCCGTGCTGGGCGCGCCGGCGGCGACCGAGCCCGACTCCTGGGAGATCGACGGCGCCACCCTCCACGCACGCTACGACGGCGACGCCCTGGTCGCGCTCGAGCTGAGCCGTCGCCCCGAGCCGGGCGCGCCCGCGGGCGTCCTCGGCGTGCTGCTCGCGGCGCCGGGGCGGCCCGAGCAGGGGGCGGAGTACCTCGCCGTGGCCGCGCTCGCCGACGGCGAGCGCCGACGCTGGGCGTCCGGCTCGGGACACGGACGCCGGCTGCTGGCCTGGGAGGACGGCGTCGAGATGCAGGGCGAGGGCGGCACGATCCACGGCGTGCGGGTCGACCTGACGACGGCCACCGCACCCGCGCTCGCGGCGCTCGCCCGCGCCACCCGCCCGGAGCTGCACGTGGCGCTCGGGGTGCCCGTCGGCGTCAGCGGTCCGCGTGAGCTGCACCAGCTCGCGGGGTGCGACGTCGTGGTCGGCTACGCGGACGTCGACCCGCAGGCCCGGGCCACCGACCTCGGCGTCGTCGTGCGCGGCCGGGGCCTCGCCGTGCGGTTCCTCCGGTGGCGCTCCGGCGGGCTCACGACGTTCCTGGACGTCCTCGGCCTGCGCGACGACCACCCGTTGGTCGCCCACGTGCGCGGGCTCCCGGGCGTACGCCTCGACCTGCGCCGCGGCGAGGTGGTGGCCGTCCGCCTCACCGACGCACCCGAGCGCCTGCTCGACGGCATGCCGCAGCGGCCGCGCCGCGCCGACGTGCCGCTCGGACGTCCGCGGACCTCGAGCCGCACGGACGACACGTGGCGCTTCGACCAGGGCTGGGTGCGCGTGCGCAGCCGCGACGGCGAGACCATCTCCGAGGTCGTCGTCACGACCGAGGAGCCCCGGGCCTGACGTCCCCTCCGTCGCCCCGCCCGAGCAGCACCCGGACGGCGAGGTGGTCGCTCTCGCCCAGGCGACGGGTCCCGGCGGCCTCGACGACCAGCTCGCCGGCGGGGTCGTCGAGCAGCACGTGGTCGAGCTGCGTGCGCGGCCGCCGGGCGGGATGGGTCGGCGCCAGCAGGGCCGGCGCCGCGCCCGTCGGGCCGGTCACCCACCGGGCCGGGAGGTTGAGGTCGCCCAGGAGCACGAGTGGCCGCGGCAGGTCGCGGCACCACCGCGCCAGCGCGCGCAGCTGGGCGCGGGCGTGCAGCGGGCTGAAGGACAGGTGCGTCGTGACGATGGTGACGTCGGCCCCCGGCGCCGCGACGCGGGCGGCGAGCGCGACCCGCGGCTCGTCGGGCACCCACACCACCCGCGCCCCCGCCCCGCGGGGCAGCGGCACCGGCAGTCGCAGGCGCGAGGGAGGCACCCGCAGCTCGCGCCACTCCCGGACGGGGTGGCGCGACAGGAGCGCGACGCCGTACGACGGCTCCCCGGGCCGCTCGCCCGCGGCGGGGCCCGCCGCCCGGAAGGTCGCGGCCGAGCCGGGCGTGCCGTGCACGGCCGCCGCGAACCGGGAGGTCCACACCGGCCCGCCGGCGCGCAGGTGCTCGGCGAGGACGGAGGTCTGGTCGACCTCGCCGCTGCGGGGCAGCAGGTGGTCGACCTCCTGCACGGCCAGGACGTCGACGTCGAGCCCCGCCGCGGCCCGGGACCACCGCTCCCAGCCCGCGGGGCCCAGGCCGCCGCGCCCGTCGCGGCCGCTGGCAGCGTTGGCCGTCGCGATCCCCAGCAGCGGCGCCATCACCTCACGGTAGCCGCCGCGACCCCACCCGGGCCGGCGTCAGATCAGGCCGTGACGGCGGGCCAGCAGGCCGGCTCGCACCCGGTTCTCCGCGCCGAGCTTGGCCATCGCGCCCTTCATGTACGACTTCACCGTGCCCTCGGTCAGGCCCAGCCGGCGGGCGATCTCGGCGTTCGAGCACCCGTCCGCGGCGCCGCGCACCACGTCGAGCTCCCGCGGCGTCAGCGGACCGGCCGTCCGGTCGCGCCCGCCGTCCTCGACCGCGCCGGCTCCGGTGCCCAGCAGCCGCGCCAGCCGCTCGCGCACCTGCGGGTCCGTCGTCGTGGCCATCAGGTCGCCGAGCTCGGCCCGCAGTCCGGGGTCGAGGACCGGTTCGGCGCCCGCAGCGCCCACCGCGACCCCGGGGTCCGGCGGCGTCGCCGTCCGGCGCGCGACCTCGGCCTCGACGTGCAGCTCGTGGGCCAGCGCCGTGACCACGGGACGCAGCCGCTGGGCCAGGACGGTGCCGAAGTCGGTGCGCGTGCGCTCGGCCAGGTAGAGCACGGCCAACGGCTCCCTGCCCGGCAGCCCGACGGGCACGCTGAGCACCGAGACGAGCTCCTCGGGGCTCACGGAGCCGTCGTAGCGGCGGGTGATCCCGCGCGCGGAGCGGTAGTCGGCCACGCTGGCGGGGCGGCCCATCGCGAGCGTCTTGCCGCCCACGCCCTCCCCGGCGCGTACCGTCAGGTTGGCCAGCGAACCGGTGCGGGTGCCGCGGAGCGCGGAGATGACGAAGCTGCGCCGGTCCTGGCCGATCAGGCCGGCGAAGCCGACGGACAGGCCCGTCTGGCGCAGGGCCTCACCCACCCCGCGGTTCAGGGCCGCGGTCGTCGTCGCTCGGCTCATCGGTCGCCTCCTCGCACGTCACGTCGTCCGTGACGCTCCAGCATCGGGCCACGTGACCCACGTCACCACCCTCGAAGGAGGGTAGTCGGGCCCGCGTCCGGGCGGCGAGCCCCGCACCCACCTTGGAGGGTGGTGAGGGTGTGGCCCAGGCCACAAGACTCCGCGGCGCTGGACGACGCACGGTCGTCCGAGATCCCTGGAGGCTGCGATGAGCACCCTTTCCCCGAGCCCGGCGGGCGCCCCGGCCGCCGAGCGGCCCACGATGCGCCGCGTCGCGGTGGCGAGCTGCGTCGGCACGACCATCGAGTACTACGACTTCTTCATCTACGGCACGGCCGCCGCCCTGGTCTTCCCGACCGTCTTCTTCCCGGCCCTCGGTTCGACCGCCGGCACCGTCGCCTCGTTCGCGACCTTCGCCGTCGCGTTCGTCGCGCGGCCCGTCGGCGCGGTGCTCTTCGGCCACTACGGCGACCGGCTCGGCCGCAAGCGCACGCTGGTCACGACGCTGCTGCTGATGGGCTTCGCCACCGTCGCGATCGGGCTGCTGCCCACGGCCGCCGCGATCGGCGTCCTCGCACCGATCGCCCTCGTCGTGCTGCGCTTCCTGCAGGGCCTCGCCGTCGGTGGGGAGTGGGCGGGCGCCAACCTGCTGACGGCCGAGTACGCCCCCGCGGGTCGCCGTGGCTTCTACGCCGTCTTCCCCCAGCTCGGGCCCGCGTTCGCCTTCGCGCTGTCCAGCGCCACGTTCCTCGTCAGCGACGCCGTGCTCGGCACGGCGGACGAAGCCTTCCTCACCTACGGCTGGCGCATCCCGTTCCTGGCCAGCGCGCTGATGGTGATCGTCGGCCTCTACATCCGGATCAGCATCGAGGAGACCCCCGCGTTCCGCGAGGAGCAGGCGCGCGCCGCCCGGGCCGGCGACACCGGCTCCCGCTCGCTGCCTTTCGTCGACGTGATGCGCAAGCAGCCGGCGGAGATCGCGCTGTCCGCCGGCCTGATGAGCGTGCTGTTCGGGTTCTTCTACATGGGCACCGCCTACCTGACCGCCTACGGCACCAACCCGGACGGCGCGGGCCTCGAGCGCTCCTTCGTGCTGACCACCGGCGTGATCGCCGCGGGCGCGCTGGCCGTCACGACCCTGCTGGGCGGGATCTGGTCGGACAAGGTCGGGCGCCGGCCCGTCATCATCACCTCCGGCGTCGCCGCGCTCGTCTGGTCGCTGATGCTGTTCCCGATCCTCGACACGGGCACGCCGCTGGCCTTCGCGGCGGGCGTCGTCGTCACGCTCTCGATCTTCGGCCTCGCGTTCGGCCCGGTCGGGGCCTACCTGCCCGAGCTGTTCGAGACCCGGTTCCGCTACACCGGCGCCGGTGCCGGCTACAACCTCGGCGGCGTGATCGGCGGCGCCGTGCCGCCGCTGCTGGCCCCCGGCCTGACCGCGTCCTACGGCAGCATCGCCGTCGGCGTGATGCTCGCGCTGCTCGCCGTGGTCAGCATCGCCTCCACGGCCGCGCTCGCCGGGCGTACGCGCATGGACGCGACCGCCTGAGCCACCCGCGCGACCCCCACCCCCACGACCCGAGGAGACCCGACCCATGAACGACGCCGTGACCGCCCGCACGACCGCCTGGCTCGAGGAGTTCGGCGCGCCCGAAGCCTGCGCCGCCCGGCTGCTGTGCGACCGGCACCCGGCCGACGCCGTCGCGTTCCGCCTGCTCGACGCGACCTACGCGGAGCGGCGGCTGACCTACGGGGAGCTGCGCGAGCTCTCCGAGCGCCTCGCCGGCGGCCTCGCCGAGCGGGGCGTCGGCCCGGGCGACCGGGTCGGCGTGCTGATGGGCAAGCGGGTGGAGTACGTCGTCACGCTGCTCGCCCTGTGGCGCCTCGGCGCCGTGCTGGTGCCGCTGTTCACCGCCTTCCAGACCGGCGCGATCGAGGTGCGGATCAGCGGGAGCGGGGCGAAGCTCGTCGTCACCGAGCCCTCCCAGCGCGCGAAGGCCGACCCGATCGAGGGGCTCGACGTGCTCGAGGCGGGCCCCGAGCTCGACGCCCTGATGGCGGCCGAGCCCGTCACCGCGCCGGCGGTCGTCGGGGGCGACGGGCTGCTCGCCATGCTGTTCACCAGCGGCACCACGGGCAAGCCGAAGGGCGTCCCCGTGCCCGTGCGCGCGCTGGCGGCGTTCAGCTCGTACCTGCACTACGGCCTCGACGTCCG
Organism: Nocardioides imazamoxiresistens; assembly: GCF_032378595.1. Classification (NCBI taxonomy): domain Bacteria; kingdom Bacillati; phylum Actinomycetota; class Actinomycetes; order Propionibacteriales; family Nocardioidaceae; genus Nocardioides; species Nocardioides imazamoxiresistens. The sequence continues at coordinate 531,367 of NZ_JAVYII010000001.1, read as the reverse complement.
GGCCGAGGACGTGTTCTGGAACGCGGCCGACCCGGGGTGGGCCTACGGGCTCTACTACGGCGTGCTCGGGCCGCTGGCGCAGGGGCGGGCGAACATCCTGCTCGACGCGGGCTTCTCGCCCGCGGCGACCCGCGAGGTGCTGGAGCGCTGCGGCGTCACCAGCTTCGCGGGCGCGCCGACGATGTACCGCGCCATGTCGAAGGACCCCTCGTTCACCGGGTTCTCGCTGCGTCGGGCCTCCTCGGCCGGCGAGCCGCTGACGCCCGACGTCGTGGCGTGGGGCCGCGAGGCGCTCGGGGTGGAGGTGCGCGACCACTACGGCCAGACCGAGCACGGCATGTGCATCGTCAACGGCTGGCACGACGACGTGCGCGAGCCGGTGCGCACGGGATCGATGGGCACCGCGCTGCCCGGCTTCGCGGCCGGGATGGTCGACGACCAGATCGCGCTCGACGTCGCGGGCTCGCCGCTGATGTTCTTCTCGGGCTACCACGAGGCGCCCGAGAAGTCGGCCGAGCGGTTCACGCCCGACCGGCGGTGGTACCTCACCGCCGACACCGGGCGGGTCGACGAGGACGGCCACTTCTACTTCGCGGCCCGCGACGACGACGTCATCCTCGCCTCGGGCTACCGGATCGGCCCGTTCGACGTCGAGAGCGTGCTCGTCACGCACCCCGCGGTGGTCGACGTGGCCGTCGTGGGCAAGCCCGACGAGGTGCGCGGCGAGGTCGTCACGGCGTACGTCGTCCTCGCCGAGGGCGCGGAGCGCGACGGTCTGGCCGAGGAGCTGCAGCAGCTGGTGCGCGAGCGCTACTCGGCCCACGCGTACCCCCGCGTGGTGCACCTGGTCGACGCGCTGCCCAAGACGCCGAGCGGCAAGGTGCAGCGCTACCTGCTGCGCCGTCGCGAGGACTGAGCCGCGCCCTGCCGCACCGCCCGCGGCGTGCTGTCCCACCACCGCCGTGCCGCGCGGGAGAGCGCCGACTGCTCGGCGAACCCGACGAGGTGGGCGACCTGGCCGATCGAGAGGTCGGTGGTGGTCAGCAGTCGCCGGGCGGTGCGGCGCCGCACGTCGTCGACCACCTCGCCGAAGGTGGTGCCCTCGGCCTCGAGCCGGCGCTGCAAGGTGCGGGGGTGCAGCGAGAGCAGGGCCGCGACCGCCGGCACCTCGACGGGGCGCGTCCCGAGCGACTCCTGCACGGCGGCCCGCACCTGCGGGGTCACCGTCGAGACGACCGCGGGCGCCTGCTCGGCGAGGAACGCGAGGGCCAGGCGGCGCAGGTTCTCGTTGACCGCCCCCAGGGTGTGGTGCATGAGGTGGCGGGGCACGCGCAGCACCGCGGCCGGCACGTCGCGCGCCACCCGCACCGGCGCCCCGTAGAACGCCTCGTGCACCGCGACCGGCGCGGCCGGGCGGTAGGGCAGCTCCACGCTGCGCAGGCCGTACGGCCCGCCCGCGAGGTAGGAGATCGTGCGGTGCACGAACGCCAGCCCGCTGTCGGAGCCCTGGACGGGGCCGTCGGGCCCGGACGGTCCGTAGAGCAGGGCGGCGACGCCGCGCTCCGGGTACGGGTCCTCGCCCACGGTCAGCGACAGCGACCGGCTGTGCACGAACAGGTAGCGCGTCGTGCACTCCATCGCGTCGCCCAGCGTGGGGGAGTGCTGGATGGCGACGGCGAGCGAGCCCAGCATGGTGATGTCCTGGCGCGAGGCGACCCGCAGCCCGAGGTCGGGGCAGTCCAGCGTCGCGGCGGCGAGGTCCAGCACGGTCGCCGCGGCCCGCTCGGTGATGAGGACGTCGTCGCTGTCGAGCGCCTCGACGGGTACGCCCGCGGCGCGCGCGAGCTGGTCGGCGTCACCGCCCAGCTCCGCGACGGTCGCACGGAGCCCGCGCAGGCAGGCGGAGCGGATGTGGCCCACCCGGGCACCCCCTGTCGCTCGCTGCGACGCCGACCCACGTCGCTCGTCGGTGTCGCGTCGGGGTAAGACTATGTCGCACCGGGTCAAGAACCAGACCGTCCCGGGGAGCAGTATCGGAGCATGAGCTCCGCACCGTCCTCGTCCGCATCCGTCCCCGACGCCCGGCCGACGCCGCTGCCCGTCGACGTCGACGTCGTGGTGGTCGGCGCCGGCCTGTCGGGCGTCGGCGCGGCGTACCGGCTGCAGACCGAGCGGCCCGGGCTCTCCTACGTGGTCCTCGAGGGGCGCGAGCGGATGGGCGGCACATGGGACCTGTTCCGCTATCCCGGGGTGCGCTCCGACTCCGACATGTACACGCTCGGCTACGCCTTCAAGCCGTGGCGCGACGGCCGCTCGCTCGCCGACGGCGCGTCGATCCTCGACTACATCCGCGAGACCGCGGACGAGTTCGGCATCGAGGAGCACGTGCGCTACTCCAGCAAGGTGGTCGGCGCCGACTTCGACACCGCCGCCTCGCGGTGGACCCTGACGGTCGAGGACCCGCGCACCGGCGAGCGCACCACGACGACCTGCCGCTTCCTCTACTCCTGCGCCGGCTACTACGACTACGACCGCCCGCACGCGCCCGAGTTCGCGGGCCAGGAGGACTTCGCCGGCCAGGTCCTGCACCCGCAGTTCTGGCCCGAGGACGTCGACTACGCGGGCAAGCGCGTCGTCGTGATCGGCTCGGGAGCCACGGCCGTGACGCTGGTGCCCTCGATGCTGACCGGCGACGGCGCCGCCGCGCACGTCACGATGCTGCAGCGCACGCCGACGTGGATCAGCGCGGTGCCCGCCCGCGACAAGAAAGCGGAGCGGATCAAGGCGCTGCTGCCCGAGAGCGCCGCCCACCACGTCGTGCGGGCCAAGAACATCGCGTTCAGCACGGCCTTCTACCAGTTCTGCCGCCGCCGCCCGCAGGCCGCGCGCAAGCTGCTGACCGGCCTGGCCACGAAGGTGCTCGGTGACCCGCAGCTGGTCGCCGACCACTTCACGCCGCCCTACGACCCGTGGGACCAGCGGTTGTGCGCCATCCCGTCGGCCGACCTGTTCCGCGCCATCAAGGCCGGCGACGCCGACGTCGTGACCGACCACGTCGACCGGTTCGTGCCCGAGGGGGTACGCCTGCGCTCCGGCGTGGTCCTGGAGGCCGACGTGGTCGTCACAGCGACCGGCCTGCGGCTGCTCGCCTTCGGCGGCATCGAGCCGCACGTGGACGGCGAGCGCGTCGAGCTGTCCGAGCAGTACGTGTGGAACGGCGCGATGGTGACGGGCGTACCCAACTTCGCGGTGTGCATCGGCTACACCAACGCGTCCTGGACGCTGCGCGCCGACCTCACCCACCGCCTCGTGTGCAAGGTGCTGGGCTGGATGGAGCGTCGCGACCTCGCCGCGGTCGCGCCCCGTCCCGACGACGACCTCGCGCCGCAGCCGCTGCTGGACCTCGCGTCGGGCTACGTGCAGCGCTCGATCGGCGCCTTCCCGCGGCAGGGCGACCGCCGCCCCTGGCAGGTGCGGCAGAACTACGTGCTCGACTCGCTGACCACGCTGCGCACCGACCTCGACCGCACCCTGGCGCCGGTGGCCGCGAGCGGCACCGCCGCCGGCGAGCGCGAGCCCGGCGCCCCGGTGGAGGTGGGCGCGTGAGCGCCGAGGTGGCCTGGTCGCCCGACGTGCTGGGCGAGGGCTACGAGCAGCACACCGTCGAGCTGGGCCCGGATCCCGACGGCGAGGGCGACGTCGCCGCGGTCGTGGTGCGCCGCGTCGTGCGCGACGACGAGACGGTGACGGGTGCCGTCGTCTACGTGCACGGCTTCTCGGACTACTTCTTCCAGACCGACCTGGCCGACTTCTTCGCCGAGCGCGGGCTGGCCTTCTACGGCCTCGACCTGCGGAAGTGCGGCCGGGCCCGTCGGCCCGGCCAGACGGCGCACTATGCCTCCACGCTGGAGCAGTACGACGCCGACCTCGACCGCACGCTCGCGATCGTCGAGGCGGACCACCCCGGCCTGCCGGTGGTGCTGCTCGCCCACTCGACGGGCGGTCTCATCACCCCGCTGTGGCTGGACCGTCGGCGTCGCGCGGGCCGGACCGACCCGGTGGCGGGGCTGGTGCTGAACAGCCCATGGTTCGACCTGCAGGGCGGTCCGCGGATGCGCGACGTCGGCACGCTCGCGCTGTGGGCCGTCGCCCGGGTGCAGCCGCTGCGGGCGCTCGAGCTGGGCGGCAGCGTCTACGGCTCCACCCTGCACACCAGCGGCACGGGCGAGTGGGACTTCGACCTCGAGCTCAAGCCCATCGACGCCTTCCCGATCACCGTCGGCTGGCTCAACGCCGTGCGCCGCGGGCACGCGCGGCTGCACCGGGGTCTCGACGTCGGCGTGCCGGCGCTGGTGCTGCGCTCGGACAAGACGCACTGGTCGCGGCGCTACACCGACGCCAGCGACCGCGCCGACACGGTGCTCGACGTGCGCCAGATCCAGCGCTGGGCGGGCTGCCTCGGCGGCGAGACGACCGTGGTGCCCGTGACGGACGCCCGCCACGACGTCTTCCTGTCGCTCGAGGAGCCGCGGCGCCAGGCGTACGCCGTCGTCGACGACTGGCTGCGACGCCACGGACTGGTCGTCGACCGGGACCGCGCGGGGGCCTGAGGAACCGGTCGTCCACAGGCCCCCGGGGCCGTCGTTTCCCCCGTTGGGCGTCGGGTACGTCGCCGTCACCACGCCAACGAGACACCCGGGGGAGCCAGTGACGGTCTTGGAGTACCCGGTCGCCGCGATCACGTCCGCAGGGGACGCCGCCGCGACCGCGGGGGAGCAGGTGGGGCGCAGCGGGGCGCCGGAGGTCGTCGCGCTGGTCGCGGGCGCCGTCGTCCAGGGGCAGACGCCCGGCATGGTCGACGCGGTGGTCGCGCGCTGGCAGGCGACCCGCGACCTGCTGGCGCAGGGGCTGACGTCGTACGGCGCAGCCACCCGGCAGGCCGGCCTCGCGCTCGCGGCGACCGACGCCGCCGAGGCGCAGGAGTACGCCCGCAGGGAGCCGCCCGCCGGCGCGGCGGCCGTGCCGGAGGCGTACTGATGACGATCCTGCACTGGCGACCCGACCTGCTGGCGCACGCGGCCGACCTGCTCGCCCTGCAGCGCCGGGCCCTCGCGGGGCTCGACGCCGACCTCGACGCCGCACGTCCGCCCTGGGACTGGCGGAGCGTGGCCGCGGAGGCGGCCCGCGCGCAGTACGGCGCCCTCGACCGGGACTACCTCGAGCACCTCGCCGAGCTGACCTGCGTGGTGTCGGCGCTCGACGACGCGGCGGCCGTGATCGCCCGCGCCCAGCAGGAGGTCGAGTCGGCGCTCGCCGCGATCCGGGCCCACGGGTGGTCCGTGACCCTGGTCGGCGACACCGCGATCGCGACCCCGCCGCCCGCCTGCGACGCCACCGGGTCCGGCGACGCCCTGACGGGGGCCCTCGTCGTCGAACCGCTCGTCGCCGCCGTCACCGCGTCGGTCCGCACGGCCCGCGCCGCCGACGAGGCGTTGGCGGCCGCGCTGCGCTCGGTCGCGCACGAGCAGGTCACGACGACCGCGGTGACCGCCGACCAGGCCGTCCTGCCGCCCGGGCTGCGGGGGCTGCGCACGGCCCAGCTCGTCGAGCTGGCGCTCGCGGACCCCGAGGCGGTCGTTCCCTACCTGCTCCACCTCGAGGAGCACCAGCGCCGGGCGGTGGGCACCGAGATCGCCGACGAGATCGAACGGCTCGGGGCGTTCGGCGTCGTCGACACGGGCGGTAAGGGTCCCGAGCAGGTGGAGGTCGTGCCCACCGACGAGCTCGAGGACCACGCGCTCGCGCTGGCCGGGCTCGCGGCCGCCGCCGAGCGGCTGGGCACCGACCCGGTCGTCGCCTCGGCGGTGCTGCACGCGCTCGGACCGGAGGGCTTCGTGGCCGAGCAGGTCGTGGCGCGACCGTGGGCCACCGCGCTGAGCGGCGTCGCGGGCGGCGCGGCCGCCCTGGCGGGCCACCAGCGGGCGATGCGGGTGGTCCTGGCGCACGGCACCGCGGGCGTCGACGCCTCGGCGGAGGGCAGGCACGTGCCTGGCCGCGCGAGCGTCGACCGGGAGTGGGTGGACGACCTCGTCGCCGCCCTCGACCAGGAGATCGCCGTGCCCGGTTCGGCGCCGGTGACCGGGCACCAGGTGGTGGCGCCCCTGCTGGGCCCCGAGGTGCCGCAGCCCTCCGCCTACCTGTTGACGTCGGTGGCCGACGCCGTGCTCGACAAGGAGGCCGCGCTGGTCCTCGCGGGGCACGAGCGGGTGTGGGATCCCCTGGCGCTCAGCCGCGACCTCGACCTGGGCGGCCCGGGGCTGGGCGCCGACCCGCTGCTGCCGGTGCTGCGCAGCATCGCGGAGCACCCGGTCGCCGCCCAGGAGCTCGTCAACGCCACGACCACCGGCCTCTTCCTGGAGGACCCGGCGGCGGGCGTCTCGGCCGAGCACCGGGACGTGTTCGGGGCGTCGGTCGACCGGCTCGACTACCTGCTGCGGCTCCGCGCGGTCGAGCCGGGGACCCAGGCGGAGAGCCTGGCCGCGCTCGCGGACGTGCTGACCACCGCCGCGACGCCGGACCGGCCCTTCGCGGAGGCCGCCGTCCCGGCCCTGGTCGACGGCGACACCGACCACCGGGCGCCCTTCGTGCAGGCGGCCGACCGTGCGCTCGGGGCGGTCAGCGAGTGGCCCGGCGGGGGTCGCCGCGACCTGCCCTTCCCGGTCGCCGACGCCGTCGCCGACATCATGAGCCTGTACGTCCACGACGTCAGCGTCGCGATGTCGCCGGTCGACGGCCTCGACGGCCAGAACCGGGCGCCGCTCGGCTGGTACGCCCCGGACTGGGGACGGCTCACCGTCGAGCCGGGGCACGTCGAGAACCTGCTCGTCGGCCTGGGGGAGCACGTCGGGCCGAGCGACCAGGTGCGCACGGCCCTGCTCGGCCACGCCGAGACGGGCATCCTGCGGGAGCTGGACCGCGCCGCCGGCGACCCGGTGCGCTGGGAGGCGGCCGTGCACGACGTCCCGACGGTGTACGGCTCCAGCCTGCACGCCTCGCTCGACGCGCTCGGGCAGGGCGAGCTGCGGGGCGCCCTGCTGCGGGGCGACGAGCTCGACGCGCTGCGCACGGACCAGGCGGACGGCGACCTGTCAGCCGCGTTGCGTACGCCCGGCCGCTTCGCCGTCGAGGCGACCTTCGCCGCGAGCAGCGCGTCGTTGACGGCGGCCAATGCTCCGGCGGGCGGGGCCGCCGCAGGGACGATCATGGCTCTGGGGGAGCGGGCCGCCCTCCACCTGTTCCCGGACCCGTACGCGTTCGACTCCTCCGACCAGGTGCGCCACGAGCACGTCACGACGCTCGCGCGCTCGCAGGTCGCCGCGGAGGCGGTCGTGCACAACGCGGTCTACCAGACGGTGCCGTTGGAGCACCTGGCCGCGGCGGTGCTGCCCGAGGGCGTGGACCCCTTCGTGGTGGACGGGGCCCGCGTGCCGATGGAGGAGCTGACGGCGACGCAGGTGGCGTACTGGCTGCAGGTCTCCTCCGGCGTCGCGGCCGGCACCGGGCCGGAAGCGCTCGCCGTCGCGGAGCAGCCGCTGGCCGGGTGGGCGACGGCGGCGTCGCGCATCGACGCCGCCTCGCAGCGCTGAGCCGTGAGGTGGGTCAGCCTCGTCAGGGACGCGCCTCGTGCCCCTCGCGGCCGTGGGTGCGGCGGTCCTCCTTCATCTCGGCCTCGAAGAGGTGGCGCTTGCCCTCGACGAGCCCGTCGCGGGCCTCGCGCTCGAGGCGCTTGAAGTCGGCGTAGTAGCCGTCGTCGTAGGCCTCGACGACCTGGAAGGACCACCGGCCCGGCAGGATGTTGCGGCCCACCAGCTCGGTGGAGACGCGGTCGGCCAGGTCGCCGTGGCCCGCCTCGCGCAGCAGGTCGACGGCCTCGCCCAGGGCCAGGTCGGCCGTGCCGCAGCGCCGGTGGAAGGCGTACAGGTGGCCGCGGGCCTCCTCCACGGTCTCGAGGGCCTCGGACAGCTTGCCGAGGGCCTCGACGGTCGCGTCGTCGACGCCGGGCGGACGGGTGTGCTCGGGGGCGGGCTGGTCGCTCATCCCTCGATCGTGCCGCGCCGCTCCAACGACGCGGGCCGGGTCGACCACCACGCCCACAGCACCAGCAGCGGCTGGAAGAACAGCCGCGTCAGCCGGGCCCGGTCGGTGTCGAGGCCGAACGCGTCGCGTCCCTCGACGTACTGCGCGACGTTGCCCGGGAAGACGGCGACGAGGAACAGCGCCACCACGATGCCCACCACGGAGCGTGCGCGTCCGGCCGGGGCGAGCAGGAGCGCCAGGCCGAGGACCACCTCGACGACACCGGAGGCGAGCACCACGAGGTCGGCGTCCAACGGCATCCACGGCGGCACCTGGGCCCGGAACTCGGTGCGCAGCACGCTGAGGTGCGCGATGCCCGCGGCCAGCAGGAAGAGGCCGAGGAGGACGCGGGCGATCGTACGCAGCACGGTCATGCGTCCCAGGGTGCCAGCGGCCAGGGTGCGAGCGGCCGGGGCGCCAGGGGTCGGGGCGCCAGGGGTCGGGGTGCCCCCGGCAGGATTCGAACCTGCGACCAAGAGATTAGAAGGCTCTCGCTCTGTCCAGCTGAGCTACGGGGGCGGCGCGCCGGGGCACAACGCCGGTGCCACGACCCGGCGCTCAGTGTAGTGGCGCCGGGTCCCGCGGTCGGCGGGTGGCGTGGGACGTCGGCCCGGCAGGCTCGAGTTGCGCCGTTCCGTCCGCGCGGGAGCGCCACGGGTGACAGGATCGGCGGCTGCCACGCCGGGACCGCCGCGCGACCGGCGACCGGCAGGAGACGAGATGAGCGACCAGCGACCGTGGGACGTGGCGTACCCACCCCGACCCGACCAGCAGCGGCTCCCGGGGCAGCGGCCACCGGGCGACCACCGGGAGGTCGCCGGCCCCGTGCCCGCCCTCGCGCTGGCGATGGCGTGCGTGCCGCTCGGGCTGACCAACGTCGTCGGGATCGCGGTCGGCGTCGTCGCCATGGCGACGCGCCCGCGGGGAGCCGCCGGTCGCGGGATGGGTCTGGCGGCCGTCGTCGTCGGCTCGTTGTGGCTCGTCGTCGGCGTGGGGGTCGGTGTCGGCCTGCTGGTCGCGTCGGGCTCCGGGGACGCCGACCGGGTCGTCGCGCTGCAGGAGCGGATCGACGAGCTCGAGAGCGAGGCCGAGCGCGCCGGCGGTCTCGACGACGACCTCGACGACTGGGACTACTACACCCTGGACGACCTCGACGACGCCGACGAGCGGGCCGGCGTGACGCTGCTGGCCGAGGAGGTCCCGATCGTGGACCTCGAGCTGGGCGACTGCGTGCTCGATCCCGAGCTGAACTACCTGATCTGGTGGGGCGACCCCTTCCACGAGGTGGCCGCGGTGGTCGACTGCGCGGACCCGCACGACGCGGAGTACCTCGGCTCGGTCGACCTGCCGTCGGCCGAGTTCCCCGCGGGCGAGCCCGCGGACGAGGAGCTGCTCTGGGAGGAGGCGTCGACCCTGTGCGACGACCTCTTCTACCTGGTCGCGGGGGAGCGCAGCTACCTCGCGAACACGTCGACGTACGCCGCCTTCGTGCCGCCGCCGGACGTCGCGTGGGAGGCGGGGGACCGGGAGGTCGCCTGCTTCGCCTCCTCCGAGGAGCTGACGACCGGATCCGTGCGGGGCGTGGAGCAGGGCTGAGACGCGGACGGCCGCCCGGCTGGTGCCGGGCGGCCGTCCTCTGCACTCGGTGGCGCTCAGGTGCGCCGAGACGCACTCAGGCGCAGGTCACTCCCAGGTGACCTGGTTGCCGCTGAACGCGCTGTAGTCGCCGTCGCTGAAGAACGCCGCCGTGACCTCGCTGTCGAGGATCACCGTCGAGCAGTTCTCGAACGCCGAGCCGTCCCAGTCGCTGGGCGCCGAGCCGCTCTCGCACTCGCCGAAGCCGCCCTGGAAGCTGATCGCGCCCTGGGCGGGGTTGCCCTGCGCGTCCATGCCGTCGAGCGAGAGGTTCATGCCGGCCAGGCCCTCGGCGTTCTCCACGGCCTCGAACTCGAATCGGATGTAGTACGCCTGGTCGGCGTCGTCGAGGTCGTCGATGCCCTGCTCGACCAGCGCGTTGCGGTCGCCCTGCTCGATGCCGGTCACGGTCACCGCGATGACGCCGTCGTTGCCCGCGTAGCCGTAGGGCACCGTCGCGGTGTCGCCGATGGCCAGCGTGGTGCCGGGCTCGGTGAGGTCGCCGGCGGGCGCGGCGGCGGCGCCGCCCTCCTCCGCGTCGTCGGACTCGGTCTCGTCCTCGGTGGGCTCGTCGGAGGCGTCGTCGCTGGCCTCCTCGGTGGCCGACGACGAGGTGTCGTCCGAGCTGTCGTCGGCGTCGTCGTCGCTTCCGCAGGCCGACAGCGCCGCGGTGAGCGCGACGGCGACGGCGATGGCGGCGGACTTCTGGCGCAGGCGCATGAGATGTCTCTTCCTGTTCGGGGCGGCGTCTCTCGGGGTGGACGCCGCGGGCTCTTTACCTCGACGTCGAGATTCTCAAACCACCTCGGTGCGCATCTCGCCATTTCCGGTCCGGCGGCCCCGAGCACCTACCATCGGCGGGTGAACGACGCCGCCCCCTTCGGCACCTCGACCGGCACCCCGACCGGACCCTCGGCGGGCATCGATCCCGCCGACATGGCCACCGCGCTGCGGGTCCTGCGCGAGGTCTCCGCGCTGCCGCCCGACCACCCGGACGTCACCACGGTGAAGCGCGCCGCGTCCTACATGTACAAGCTGATCAAGAAGACCCGGCGGGCCGAGATCCGCCTGGAGCGCCAGCAGCACGACCAGCGGATCATCGAGTCCACGGCGACCGGCTCGGCCATGCGCATCGACGACGAGACCGCCGGCATCCCGCTGGTCTCGACCGCGGCGGGCGCGTTCGCGGGCGAGCTCATCACGGCCCGCGGCTGCTACATCTGCAAGCAGGACTTCACGCTGGTCGACGCCTTCTACCACTGGCTGTGCCCCTCGTGCGCGGCGATGTCGCACGCCAAGCGCGACCAGCGCACCGACCTGACCGGCAAGCGCGCCCTGCTCACCGGCGGCCGCGCCAAGATCGGGATGTACATCGCGCTGCGCCTGCTGCGCGACGGCGCCCACCTCACCATCACGACCCGTTTCCCCCGCGACGCCGTGCGCCGCTTCTCCGAGCTCGAGGACTCGGGGGAGTGGCTGCACCGCCTCAAGGTCGTCGGGATCGACCTGCGCGACCCCACCCAGGTGATCGCGCTCGCCGACGACGTCGCCGCCGCGGGCCCGCTCGACATCCTGGTCAACAACGCCTGCCAGACCGTGCGCCGCTCGCCGGGGGCGTACTCCCAGCTCGTCGAGATGGAGTCCGCCCCGCTGCCCGAGGGCCGCGAGCTGCCCGAGATGGTCACCTTCGACCGCGTCTCGGAGGCCCACCCCGCCGCCATCGCGGGCGCCCTCGACGACGTCGCGGTCGCCCACCACGACGGCGAGTCGGCCGAGCATGCCGTGGCCGCGCACAACGCGGCGTCGCTGACGGCGCTCGCGCTCAAGGCGGGCAACGCCAGCCTGGAGGCCCACCTGGCCGGCACCGCGGTCGACGCCGGCGGCCTGCTGCCCGACGTGCAGCTCAACAACTCCTGGACCCAGGTGGTCGACGAGGTCGACCCCCTCGAGCTCCTCGAGGTGCAGTTCTGCAACTCCATCGCGCCGTTCCTGCTGATCAGCCGGCTGCGGCCGTCGATGCGCGAGGCGGTACGCCGGGGTGCGCGGCGGGCGTACGTCGTCAACGTCTCCGCGATGGAGGGCCAGTTCTCGCGGCGCTACAAGGGCCCGGGCCACCCGCACACCAACATGGCGAAGGCGGCGCTCAACATGCTCACGCGCACCAGCGCGGGCGAGATGTTCGAGACCGACCAGATCCTGATGACGGCCGTGGACACGGGCTGGATCACCGACGAGCGGCCGCACCACGAGAAGCTGCGGATCGCGGCGGAGGGCTGGCACGCCCCGCTCGACCTGGTCGACGGCGCGGCCCGCGTCTACGACCCGATCGTGCGCGGCGAGGCCGGCGAGGACGTGCTCGGCTGCTTCCTCAAGGACTACGAGCCCAGCCCCTGGTGACCTGCCTGGTGACCTGCCTGGTGACCTCGGGGCCACCTCGTCGTTGACGGGGGCATGGACGCCATCGCCCTCCACGTCCTGCTCGTCGAGCAGGTCACCCGCGCCGTCTGCGACCTCGTTCGCCCCACCCCGACGGCCCGGGCCCGCTTCATCGACCTGTGCGTCGAGGGCGCGCTCGCCTGCGACGTCCTCACCGACGACGCCCGGGTCAGCGACGACCCGACCGCCGGGCGGCGCGCCCGGTGGGCCACCTCCACGTTCGTCGAGCTGGCCGAGCCCGGGGTCGACGCCGCCACCCGCCACCAGGTGGCGCTCGCCTGCGAGGTCGCCGTGGCCCGCTTCACCAGCCTCGCCCGCCGCACGTCCTGAGGCACGCCGCCGGCGAGTGACGCGCCGCGGGGCGGGGTAGGAGCGGCCCCGTGCGCCCGAAGCCCGGTCAGGTCCCGCCCGTCGTCCCGTACGCCCGCCCCACCGGCGGGCCGGTCCGCGTCCTGCACCTGGAGACGCGGCGCGGGATGCTGGCGGCGGCCACGACGATCGTGACGATCGACGGGTCGTCCTACCCGCAGCCGTGGGGGCGCACGGCCTTCGAGCTGCCCGCCGACCGCCCGGTCGCGGTGCAGGTCAGCCAGGCGTGGCGCAACGGGACCGTCGGGCTGGCGTCGCTGGTGGTCGGCCCGGGTCCGGACCTGGCGCTGGAGTACCGCGGCCCCAGCCACTTCGCGATGGCCGGCGAGCTCGGCGCGCCGGGAGCGGTGCGGCACCGCGGCACGGCCCTGCAGGCCTCGCTGCTCGGGTGCGTCGGGCTGCTCCTGCTCGGCCTCCTGGCGCTCGTCGTGGCGCTGGTCCTCACCGGCCTCTGACGACGCCCGGCGCGGCCGCCGGGCGGGCCGTCAGCCGATCAGCCGGCCCATCCACGCCTCGACGTCGTCGGCGGTGCGCGGCAGGGCGGCGGACAGGTTGCGGGAGCCGTCGGCCGTGACGAGCAGGTCGTCCTCGATCCGGATGCCGATCCCGCGCAGCTCCTCGGGCACGAGGAGGTCGTCGGCCTGGAAGTACAGGCCCGGCTCGACCGTGAGGCACATGCCCTCGGCGAGGTCGCCCTTCGCGTACGCCTCGGGCGCCGACGCGGCGCAGTCGTGGACGTCCATGCCGAGCATGTGGCTGGTGCCGTGCAGCGTCCACCGCGCGTACACCCTGCTGTCCGGGTCGAGCGCCTCCTCGGCGCTGCAGGGCAGCAGGCCCAGCGTCTCGAGACCGTGGGCCAGCACGCTCATCGACGCCTGGTGCACCGAGGCGAACGGCACGCCGGGGCGCACGGTGTCGATGCCGGCCTGCTGGGCGGCGAGCACCAGGTCGTACAGGTCGCGCTGCAGCGGCGTGAACCGACCGTCGACCGGGAGCGTGCGGGTCACGTCGGCGGTGTAGAGGTTGCGCCCCTCCACCCCCATGTCGAGCAGGACCAGCTGCCCGGGCCGCACCGGGCCGGTGTTGTCGATCCAGTGCAGCGTCGTCGCGTGCGACCCGGCGCCGACGATGGAGTCGTAGCCGAGGTCGTTGCCCATCGCGCGGGCACGGCGGAAGAAGGTGCCCTCGATCCAGCGCTCGCCGTGCTCGAGCACTCGCGGCCACTCCCGCACCGAGTCCTCGAAGCCGAGCGCGGTGATGTCGCACGCCTCCTGCAGCTGCTCCACCTCCCAGGCGTCCTTGACCAGGCGCAGCTCGGAGGCGACCCGGGCCAGCTCGGCGTCGCCGCCCTCGTCGGCGTCGACCGCGCGGTCGACCGCGGCGTCGAGGCCGCGCAGCACGCGGGTCTTGGCGGGGGCGCCGGCGCGGGCCAGCTCGGCGTCGAGCTCGCCGCGGTGGCGCACCGGCAGGCCCAGCGACTGCTCGAGCTCGCGCAGCGAGGGCCGCTCGCCGGCCCACAGCGCGCCGTACTGCCGGTCGCGGAAGAACTCGTCGCTGTCGCGCCCGGAGCGCGGCCGCGCGTAGAGCACCGGCTCGCCGTCGGTCACGACCAGCACGGCGTCGGTGGTGTGGTTGCCGGAGAAGTAGGTGTGCGCGGTGTCGGGACGGAACCGGTAGTCGGTGTCGTTCGACCGCTGCTTGAAGGAACCGGCGGGCAGCACCAGCCGCTCGCCCGGGAAGGCGTCGGCGAGGCGCTCGCGGCGGGCGGCGGCCCACTCGACGACCGGGTGCCGGGGCACGTCGCGCTCGACGTCGGCCCAGCCGGTGCGCATGAACGCCGCGTACGCCGCGGGCACCGCCGGGTCGTGGGACTCGACGTGGAGCTCCTCGCTGCCGGCGTCGTCGGTGCTGCTCGTGGACGGGGTCTGCTCCGCGCTCATGCGGGCCAGCGTACGTCCGCCGGGGCGCCCGGGGCCGGTACGCCGGTGCGCGAGCGCCCCGGGCGGGGCTCGCGCTCCGATACCCTGGCGGGCATGCCGCTCCGCCACCGCGACAACGTCGCCTTCACGGTGGTGGTCTGGTCGCTGGTCGGCCTCGGCGCGCTCGGCGTGCTGCTGGTGATGGCCCTCGCGGGGGCGCCCCGCACGCTCCTCGTCGCGGCCGCGCTCGCCGCGCTGCCGGTGGGGCCCGTGGTGGCCACGTACCTCTGGCTCGACCGCTACGAGCCGGAGCCGCGCGGGCTGCTGGTCGCCGGTCTGCTCTGGGGCGCCGTGGTCGCGACCAGCGCCTCGGTCGTGCTCGGCGGCCTGGGCGGGCTGGTGGCCCCGATGGACCGGACGACCTCCGCGGTCCTCGTCGCCCCGGTCACCGAGGAGGCGACCAAGGGCCTGTTCCTCGTGCTGCTGCTGTGGTGGCGCCGCCACGAGCTCGACGGCGTGCTCGACGGCATCGTGTACGCGGGGATGGTCGGCGTGGGCTTCGCGTTCACCGAGAACATCCTCTACCTGGCCTCGTCCTACGACGGCTCGGACGGCTTCGGGCCCGGAGGGGTCGAGGCGCTGACCGTGACGTTCGTGCTGCGCTGCGTGCTCAGCCCCTTCGCCCACCCGTTCTTCACCGCGTTCACCGGCATCGGGGTGGGCGTCGCGGTCGGCTCGCGCTCCACCGCCGTGCGCGTCGCCGCGCCGCTGGTCGGGCTGGCGCTCGCGATGGGCTGGCACGCCCTGTGGAACGCGTCGAGCACGTTGCCCGTCGGCTTCTTCGGCACCTACGCCCTGCTGATGTTCCCCGCGTTCCTGCTGCTCGTGGCGGCCGCCGTGTGGTGTCGCTCGGCGGAGCGCCGGGTGCTCGCCGACGCGCTCCAGGACGCGGCCCGTCGCGGCCTGCTGCCCGCCTCCGACATCCCGATGATCGCCGACCTGCGGCTGCGCCGGAGGATGCGCCGCGACGCGCGCAGGGGAGGCGGTGTGCGCGCCGAGCGCGCCGTGCGGGAGTATCAGGAGGCTGCGGTGGAGCTCGGCTTCCTCCACCACCGGGTGCTGCGTGGCACGGCACCCGACGATTTCGTTCCACGGGGGCAGGTCCACCTGCGACGCATGAACCAGGCGCGGTCCCAGCTCCCCCTCCCGTTCCCGTCCGCCCCGTCCGCACAGGTGGTGACCTCCCGATGACTCCCGACAGCCCCGGGTCCTCCGGCTCCCGGAGCCACGGCGCCGGCGACGGCGCGACCGGTGACAACGCCCAGATGCTGACCGCGCTGGTGCAGCTGCACAGCGCGCTGCAGGGCGCCCGGCTGCCGCTGCAGCTGCCCGAGGTCGCCGAGCGGCGCGAGGCCCAGGTCGAGATGGTCGACCAGCTCGCCGACTACGCCATCCCGCGGCTGATGTCGGTCGAGGCCCCGCTGCTCACCGTCGTCGCCGGGTCCACCGGCGCGGGCAAGTCGACGTTGGTCAATTCGCTCGTGGGCCACCAGGTCTCCCAGGCCGGCGTGCTGCGTCCGACGACCCGCTCGGCCGTCCTCGTGCACCACCCCGAGGACGAGGGCTGGTTCGGCCCCGACCGGCTGCTGCCCGACCTGAGCCGCGTCGCCGAGCCGACGACGGACCCGGGCTGCCTGCAGCTCGTCGCCACCGACGCCGTGCCCAAGGGCCTGGCCATCCTCGACGCGCCCGACGTCGACTCGGTGGATAAGCACAACCGCGAGCTCGCCGCGCAGCTGATGGCGGCCGCCGACCTGTGGCTGTTCGTGACCTCCGCCGCGCGCTACGCCGACCAGGTGCCGTGGGAGTTCCTCAAGGAGGCGGGGGAGCGCTCCACCGCCGTGGCGATCGTGCTCGACCGCACGCCCGCCGACGCCGTCGAGACCGTCGCGACGCACCTGGCCCGGATGCTGGCCAGCCGCGGCCTGCGCGACTCGCCGCTGTTCATCGTCCACGAGGGCGACCCGGGCGCCGACGGCGTGCTGCCGCCCGAGGAGGTCGGCGACGTCGTCACCTGGCTGGCGAGCCTGGCCGCGGACCAGAAGGCGCGCGAGTCCGTCGTGCGGCAGACCCTCTCGGGCACGATCCGCACGCTGGCGCACGCGAGCCACCGCATCGCCGACGCCGCCGAGGCGCAGATCGACGAGGTGGCCCGGCTGCGCCGCTGCGTCGACAGCGTCTACGACCAGGTGGTCTTCGAGTCCGAGCAGGGCCTCACCGACGGCTCGCTGATGACGGGCGAGCTGCTCGCGCGCTGGCACGAGTTCGCCGGCAACGGCGAGCTGCTGCGCTCCCTGGAGACGCGTGTGGGCATGATCCGCGACCGGATCGTCAACGCCGTCAAGGGCAAGCCGCAGCAGGCCGAGCAGGTGGCGGTCGCCGTGGCCGCCACGGCGGGCGCCGAGGTCGTGGCGCGCGCCGAGCGGGCCACCGCCGACGTCGTGGCGCAGTGGCGTACCAGCGAGGCCGGCGCCGCCGTCGTCCGCGACGGCGAGCGTCTGGAGCGTCCGGCCCGCGAGCTGGCCCGCGCCGCCGAGCGCACGGTGCGCGAGTGGCAGCGCGAGGTCACCGACCTGGTGCGCGAGGAATCGTCGGACAAGCGCACCTCGGCGCGGTTCATGGCCTTCGGGGTCGACGGTCTCGGCGCGACGCTGGCCGTCGCCGTGCTCGGCGGTCAGGAGGGTCGTGCGGCGCGCCAGCTGCTCGACGCCGTCCTCGGGCCGCAGACGACCGCGGGCCTGGTCGAGCGCGCGGCCGCGTCGCTGAAGGCGCGCGTGCGGGTGGTGCTGGAGTCGGAGCGGGAGCGGTACGCCGGGGTGCTCGACCGCCTCGAGGTCGCCCCCGACTCCGCCGACCGGGTGCGCGCTGCGTCGCGCCGCGTCGACGACATCCGGTTCGCCGACCGGTCCGCGCTGCGCGCGACCCGACGCTGACCTGGGTGGTCGTCCGCGAGGGCGGTCCCGGTGCCCTAGGGTGGATGCACGACGACCACCCGGCCTGAGACCCCAGGCCGACCCGGCTCGCGATCGTCGAGGCAGGGAGAAGATGAGCTCGACCCCCACCAGTCCCACCACGTCCGGCTCGACCACCCCCGGGGCGACGCCCCGCGCCGACCTCGGCGCCCGGGTCGACGCGCTCGAGGAGGCGGCCGGCATGTCCCGCGGCCGGCTCGACGACCGTCTGGTCGACGAGGTCGAGGCCGTCGCGGCCCGCGCGACCGAGCGGATCCGGCTCTCGGCCTCCCACACGGTGGTCGGGATCGCGGGTGCGACCGGTTCCGGCAAGTCGTCGACGTTCAACGCCCTCACGGGCCTGGACCTGTCGTCGGTCGGCGTGCGGCGCCCCACGACCTCCTGGGCCGCGGCCTGCATCTGGGGCAGCGAGGACGTCACGGAGCTGATGGAGTGGCTCGGCATCGCGCCGCGCCACCAGACGACCCGCGACTCGATGCTCGACACGAGCAGCGAGACCCGCGACATGGACGGGGTCGTGCTCCTGGACCTGCCGGACCACGACTCGACCGAGGTCTCGCACCACCTCGAGGTGGACCGGCTGGTGACGAAGGCCGACCTCCTGGTGTGGGTGCTGGACCCGCAGAAGTACGCGGACGCCGCGCTCCACGACCGTTACTTCAAGCCCTACGTCGCGCAGCAGGACGTCATGCTCGTCGTGCTGAACCAGATCGACTCCGTGCCCGAGGAGCGCCGCGAGGCGATGCTCGCCGACGTGCGCAAGCTGCTCGACGACGACGGGCTGAACCGCGTGCCGATCGTGCCGGTGAGCGCACGCGAGGGCTGGGGCATCGACGTCCTGCGCGCGCAGGTGATCGACCGCGTCGCGGCCAAGAAGGCCGTGGTCGCCCGCATCGACGCCGACATCGTCGAGGCCGCCGAGCGGCTGGCCGAGGCCACGGGCACCGCCCGCGCGCCCGAGCTGCCCGACAGCGTCGCGGAGGAGCTGCGCGAGGCCGTGGTCGTCGCGGCCGGCATCCCGCCGCTCGTCGAGGGCGTGGAAACCGTGGTCGCGGGGCGTACGCGCCGGGCGACCGCGTCGCCGCCGCTGACCTGGTTCGGCCGCGACCCGCTGCGCCGGGTCGAGGTCGACCTGGGCGAGGCGGCCGGGCTGCTGACCGGTGGTCGGCTGCCCGAGGCGGGCACGGTGCAGCGCTCCCGGGTCGAGGTGGCCGCCCGCACCCTGGGCGACCGCGTCTCGGAGGGCCTCGTGCCGGCCTGGGCCGAGGCCGTGCAGGGCGCCGCCACCCGTCGGGTCGACGAGGTCGTGGCTCGCGTGGACCGGGCGCTCGGCGACGTCGACCTCGGAGCGACCCGGGTGCCCGGCTGGGCCCGCGCGGTGCAGGCCCTGCAGTGGGTCCTGCTCGTCGCGTTCGTGGCCGGCATCGGGTGGGGCGTCGCGGCCCTCGTGGGGGCCGGGGTGCCCGAGACCTCCGTCGCCGGGATCCCGCTCGGGTTCGGCGTCGCCGTGCTCGCGCTGGTCGTCTCGCTGGTGCTGACCCTCGTCGGTCGATCCGCCGCGGCGGGCGCGGGCAGCGCCGCGGCCGCGGAGGGCGACGGTGCGCTGCGCGAGGCCAGCGGCACGGCCGTCGACGAGCTCGTGCTGCGCCCGGTGCGCGAGGAGCTCGACGCGTACCGCCAGGTGCGGCAGCGGATCTCCTCGGCGCGCGTGCGCCGCTGACGGCCCGCTTCCGCTCCACAGACAGCTCGGACGACGCCGTCCTCCCCAGCACGGGTCACGACTCTCCCGGCCGCGGGCGCGACGCGGTTGCCTTCTCGCAGGACCCGGCACGGTGCCGGGCGGTGAGGAGGACGCAGTGAGCACGACGCACATCACGGTGCAGGGCTGGGTGGGCAGCGAGGTCAACTACGCGGTGACGCCCGGCGGGCACGCCGTCGCCACGTTCCGGCTCGGCTCGACACCGCAGCGCCAGGCCCGCGACGGGTCGTGGCAGTCGGGGGAGACCAACTGGTTCACCGTCAAGACGTGGCGTCACGTGGCCGACCACGTCCACCACTCGGTGCTGCGGGGCCAGCCCGTGGTCGTGACCGGCCGGCTGCTCGTGGACAGCTGGCAGCGCCCCGACGGCTCGATCGCGACCCGCCAGGTCGTCGAGGCGACGGGCCTGGGGCACGACCTGACCAAGGGCACGGCCCGGTTCCTGCGGGACGCCGGCGCGCCGGCGGTGGTGCGCCGCGAGGCGCCCGCCGACGACGCCCGCGACGGCGCCCGCGACGACGCCCGCGACGACGAGGAGGCCGTCGCCCCGGGGGCGGACGGCGAGCGCGCCGAGCCCGCGGAGCGGGCCGACGCCGGAGGGGCCACCGGGGAGGCGGAGGCTGCCTGAGGTCGCGCCGGCCTCCCGGCCGGGACCCGTCGGCGAGCCCGCCGGGGGTGGGGGGAACCGGGAGGCGGGCGGTGCGGCGGCTCAACTAGGCTCGGGCGCATGGCCGACTTCATCTACACCCTGCGCAACGTCCGCAAGGCCCACGGCGACAAGGTCGTGCTCGACAACGTCTCGCAGTCGTTCCTCAAGGGCGCCAAGATCGGCGTCGTCGGCCCCAACGGCGCCGGCAAGTCGACGCTGCTGAAGATCATGGCGGGCCTCGAGCACCCCAACAACGGCGAGACCTTCCTCGACCCCGAGTCGACCGTCGGGATGCTCCAGCAGGAGCCGCCGCTGACCGAGGGCAAGACCGTCCTGGAGAACGTCCAGGAGGCCGTCGCCGACGTGCTCGACAAGAAGGACCGTCTCGACGCGGTCTACGCCGCGATGGGCGACCCCGACGCCGACTTCGACGCGCTCAACGAGGAGGCGGGCAACCTCCAGACCGAGCTCGAGGACCTCAACGCCTGGGACATCGACTCCCGGCTCGACCAGGCGATGGACGCCCTGCGCTGCCCGCCGCCGGACCTGCCGGTCGACAACCTCTCGGGTGGTGAGCGCCGCCGGGTCGCCCTGTGCAAGCTCCTGCTCCAGGAGCCCGACCTGCTGCTGCTGGACGAGCCCACCAACCACCTCGACGCCGAGTCGGTGCAGTGGCTCGAGGGCCACCTGAAGACCTACAAGGGCGCCGTCCTGGCGATCACCCACGACCGGTACTTCCTCGACAACGTGGCCGAGTGGATCGCCGAGGTCGACCGCGGCCGGATCCACGGCTACGAGGGCAACTACTCGACCTACCTGGAGACCAAGAAGGAGCGTCTCAAGGTCGAGGGGCAGAAGGACGCCAAGCGCGCCAAGATGCTCGAGAAGGAGCTGGAGTGGGTGCGCTCGAACGCCAAGGCGCGCCAGACCAAGAGCCGCTCGCGTCTCGCCCGCTACGAGGAGCTGGCCGCCGAGGCGGACCGCGCCCGCAAGATCGACACCAGCGAGATCAACATCCCGCCGGGCCCGCGCCTCGGTGACGTGGTGCTGGAGGCCAAGGGCCTGTCGAAGGGCTTCGAGGGCCGCACGCTCATCGACGACCTCTCCTTCTCGCTGCCCCGCGCCGGCATCGTCGGCGTGATCGGCCCGAACGGCGTCGGCAAGACGACCCTGTTCCGGATGATCACCGGCTCCGAGCAGCCCGACGGCGGCGCGCTCGACGTCGGCCAGACGGTCAAGATCTCCTACGCCGACCAGAGCCGCGGCGGCCTCGACCCCCAGAAGAACGTCTGGGAGGTCGTCTCCGACGGGCTCGACTTCATCAAGGTCGCGAACTTCGAGATGAACTCGCGGGCCTACGTCGCGTCGTTCGGGTTCAAGGGGCCGGACCAGCAGAAGAAGTCGGGCGTCCTCTCCGGCGGAGAGCGCAACCGGCTGAACCTGGCGCTGACGCTGAAGATGGGCGGCAACCTGCTGCTGCTCGACGAGCCCACCAACGACCTGGACGTCGAGACGCTGTCCTCGCTCGAGGACGCGCTGCTGGACTTCCCCGGCTGCGCCGTCGTGACGTCCCACGACCGGTGGTTCCTCGACCGCGTCGCGACCCACATCCTCGCGTGGGAGGGCGACGACGAGAACCCGGCCAAGTGGTTCTGGTTCGAGGGCAACTTCGCCTCCTACGAGGCGAACAAGATCGAGCGCCTCGGTGTCGAGGCCGCGCGACCGCACCGCGTCACGCACCGCCGCCTCACCCGCGACTGAGGCCGTCGGTCCCTGCACGACCGGCGACGCCCCGTCCCCCGCTCCGGCGGGTGGCGGGGCGTCGCCGTTCCCGTCGGAAGCGGAGCTCAGCGGATGTCGAGCTCCGGGCGGGCGCCGATGAGGGCGTCGGCCACGGCGTCCATCACACGGCCCACGGCCGCGAAGTCGGCCGGGTCGACCCGGTCCACGAGGTGGCTGCGCACGCCCCCGACGTGCACGTGCGCCGCGCGGCGCAGCAGGGCGTACCCCTCGGGGGTCATCGAGCACACCACGCCGCGCCCGTCCTCCGCGCTGGTCGCCCGACGCACCAGGCCGGCCTTCTCCATCCGCGCGACGGTGTGCGTGACCCGGCTGCGGCTGTGGCGCAGCGAGTCGGCGAGCAACGCCATCCGCAGGGCGTGGCCCTCGCGCTCGGAGAGCCGGACGAGGATCTCGTACTCCGTCAGGGAGAGGGAGAACGTGGTGCGCAGCTCCTCGTCGAGCTGGTCCATCAACAGGGTGGTGCCGATGAGGAGGGCACGCCAGGAGTGCTGCTCCTCGCTGCTCAGCCAACGGGTGGGCTCGACGTCCTGCTCTGCGCTCACGTCGCGGAGTCTACGAGCGTCGGCGCCGGTGGTGGGCCGGTCCTCGTCGACCACGCCACACCCGGTCCACTGCGGCGACGGGTTCTGGCACCATCGGCCCGTGCGCCATCTCTACGTGTGCCCGCTGCGCTGGGCGGACCTCGACCTGATCGGACACGTCAACAACGTGACGTACGTCGACTACCTGCAGGAGGCGCGGGTCGACATGCTGCGCACCCACGCCCCGGACAAGCGCGCGGACGACCTCGCCGAGGGGGTGGTCGTGGCGCGCAACGCGGTGACCTACGTGGCGCCGCTGACCCTGCGCGACTCGGTCGCCGTCGAGTGCTGGGTCACCGAGATCCGCGCCGCGTCGTTCACCATGGCCTACGAGGTCTTCGACACCGACGACGACGGCAACCGGATCACCTTCCTGCGCGCCCGCTCGCTGCTGACGCCGTTCGTGTTCTCCGAGGAGCGCCCGCGGCGCATCAGCGACGAGGAGCGCGCCAGCCTGTCGCGGTTCCTGGAGCCCGAGGAGCCGTTCGCCCGCCTCGCGCCAACGGTGCCCGACCCCGACCGCGACGCGCACTGGCCGGTCGCGGTGCGGTTCTCCGACGTCGACGTGTTCGGCCACGTCAACAACGTGAAGTACTTCGAGTACTTCCAGGAGGCGCGGATCGCCACCCTCGGCCGGCTCTTCGGCCAGCTGCCGCCGGACGACGCCGCGCTGGCCGTGGTGGTCGCGCAGATGGACGTGGAGTACAAGCGACCCGTCCTGTTCCGCCCCGAGCCCTACGACGCGTGGTCGTGGATCTCGCGGGTCGGCCGGACGTCCTACGACGTCTCCGCGGGCGTCTTCGACGGCGACGAGCTGCTGGCCCGCTCGCGGTGCACGATGGTCGCCTTCGACCCGGCGACCCAGCGGGCCGCGCAACCCTCCCCGGCGTACCGGGAGCTGCTGGTCGAGCACCTGCGCGGCTGACGGGCCCACGGGCCCGCCGGTCCGGCGTCAGTCCTCGAGCGTGTTCACCATGAACTGCGCGGCGTGGGTGACGTACGCCCAGAACTGCGCGTCCTGCTCCGGCGTCAGGTCGGCGGCGTCGAGGCCCGCGCGGAAGTGCACGAGCCAGCGCTCCGCCGAGGCCGGCGTGACGCGGAACGGCGCGTGCCGCATCCGCAGCCGCGGGTGGCCGCGGTTGGTCGAGTAGGTCGTCGGGCCGCCCCAGTACTGCATGAGGAAGAGCCGGAAGCGCTCCTCGGCCGGTCCGAGGTCCTCCTCGGGGTACATGGGTCGCAGCAGCGGGTCCTCGGCCACGCCCTCGTAGAACCGGTGCACGATCGTCGTGATCGTGGCCTCGCCGCCGATCTCGTCGTAGAAGCTCGTCATCGTGGTCCCATCCTGCCCGGTCACGCGAGCGGGGTCCCGCTCAGGCCCGCGGCGTCGAGGCGCACCTTGATGCGCTCGCGCAGGACGCGGGCGACGCGCCACTGCTCCATCGGGGCGGTCTTGACGGTCATCCGCACGGTCAGCAGGTCGTGGGTGAGCTCCTGGACGCCCCACACCTCCGGCTCCTCGATGAGCACGCCGCGGAAGTCGTCGTCGTCCCACAGGTCGTGGCCGGCCTGGCGCAGCACGTCGATCATCCGGTGCACGTCGGTGGCGTAGGGCAGGGCCACGTCGATGACCGCCCGCGCCCAGTTCTGCGACTTGTTCCCGACCCGGAGGATCTCGCCGTTGCGGACGTACCAGACCGTGCCGTCGGTGTCGCGCAGCCGGGTGATCCGCAGGCCGACCGCCTCGACGGTGCCCGAGACGGTGCCGACGTCGACGACGTCGCCGACCCCGAGCTGGTCCTCGAAGATCATGAAGATGCCGCTGAGGAAGTCGCGCACGAGGTTCTGCGCGCCGAAGCCGAGCGCGACGCCCACGACACCGGCGCTGGCGATCAGCGGAGCGACGTTGAAGCCCAGCTCGGCCAGCGCCATGATGATGACGATCGTGCCGATCACCGCGCTGACGATGCTCTTGAGCAGCGACCCGGTGGTGCGCGTGCGCTGGGCCCGTCGGGAGGTCGCGACGGCGCTGCCCTCGCTGGCGCCCTGGGTGCGGTCGCCCTTGCTGAGCCGGCCGAGGCCCGACGGCAGGACACCGGTCGCGGCGCGGGAGACCATCCGGTCGATCGCCCTGTGGGCCAGCCACCGGGCGAGCCAGGCGAACAGCACGATGCCCGCCAGTCCGATGACGGCGGAGATCACGGTGCTGGCGAGGTCGGCCACGACCTCGTTGCCGGTGACGTCGAAGGCGACCCGGCACGCCAGGGTCTGCTCAGGCTCGCACTCGGTCGCCTCGCTCAGCAGGGGCAGCGTCGTCGAGAACATGACGACCAGTATCGGGCCGGGGCCGACCGCGCGCCCAACCAGCGATATCGTGTCCCTCGTGACTGCGCAGCGTGAGACCCACCCCGCCCGACGCACCCCCCGCGCCACCGTCGCGGTCCGTGGTGCGGCGCTCCTCGGTGCCCCGCTGCTGGCGGTGCTGGCCACCGCGGTGCCCGCGTCCGCCGACGTCCCGCTGGGCTGGGACCCGGCGCAGGAGGCGGTGCCCGGCTCGCACGTGCTGTGGATCGTGCTGGGCATCATCGGCGGCATCCTGCTCATCGCCGCCGCCGTCTACCTCCCGGCCGTCGCGCGCGGCGAGAGCATCCGCCCGGGCTCGGCCCGGCCGGACTACGAGTGGCTGGGCGGCCCGCGCCGGGCCCACCAGGAGCTCGCGGCGCCCGACAACGAGGAGTCGCAGGCGGGTGGCGCAAGTGGCCGGTGGTGACCGCTTCACCACGCAGGACAAGCGCCTGATCGACGGGACCATCCGGTCGGCCGAGCAGCTGTCCCGCTTCGAGTTCTCGGTCTACGTCGGTCCGACCCACGGTGACCCGCGGGCGTACGCGACCCAGCTGCACAACTCGCTGACCGTGCCCGCCAAGAGCGTGCTGATCATGGTCGACCCGGAGCAGAAGGTGCTCGAGATCGTCACGGGTGGTCGGGTGCGCGCGAAGGTCGACGACGGCCAGGTGCTCGCCGCGGTCGGCTCGATGATCGAGTCCTTCCGCGCGGACGACCTGGTCGGCGGCATCAACCACGGCGTCGCGCGGATCGCCGAGCTGGGCGCGAACGCGAAGCCAGCGCTCCCGGTCCAGGCCGAGAACCAGGCCGAGAATAAGGCCGAGCACCCGACCGACTGACCGCTCCGCACGCGCCCCACGAACGACGAGGCCGCGGCCCCCGGGTGACCGGGGACCGCGGCCTGCGTGCGTCGCGGCTCGGCGGGGCTCAGCGGGCGTCGCGCTCCTGCGCCGCCAGCGCCCGCGCCATGTCGGAGCGGCCCTCGGCCACGTAGCGCTTCGCCGCCGGGTTGGCCGGCGACGACGACAGCCACGCGTCGACCCGCGCCAGCGACTCCGCCGAGGTCAGCGGCAGCGGGAACATGCCGACGAGCACGGTCGAGGCGCGCTGGACGCCCTTGTCCTCCCACAGCGTGTCGGCCGCGGCCAGGTAGCGCTCCAGGTAGGGCGCCAGCACGTCGGCCTGGTCGGCGCGGCCGAAGGAGTACGCGATCTGGCGCTGCGTCTCGTTGGCCACGTCGTCGCGCTCCACGGCGTCGTGCCACGCCGACGCCTTGGCCTCGGCGGTGGGCCGCACGGTGCGGGCCGCGGCGGCCCGCTCCTGGCCCGAGATGGTGCTGTCGCGCTCGAGCTCCGCGGCGATCCGGTCCTCCTCGGCACGGCCGGCGGCCGCCAGCGAGGTGAGCAGCGCCCAGCGCAGGTCGGTGTCGACGTCGAGCCCGTCCAGGGTCGTGGAGCCGTCGAGCAGCGCGGCGACCAGGTCGAGCGCGGCGTCGGTGTGCGCGGCGCCGGCGTACGCCCGCGCGAACGCCAACTGGGCGTCGGAGCCCGGGTCCGCGTTCTCCAGCAGCGTCCGCAGCCCGGCCTCCCAGCGCTCCTTGACCGCGGCCCGCCGCGCGGGTGCGGTGTAGTAGGCGACGGTGGTGCCGGCGTACATCGGCAGACGGCCGACCGCGGTCATGTCGGTCTCGGTGGCGAGACCCGTCAGCACCAGGTCGACGAAGTCGCCGGCCGCCATCTCGGCGTCGCGGGTCATGTCCCACGTCGCGCCCCACAGCAGCGCGCGCACCAGGGTGTCCTCGACGGTGTCCATGTGGGCCACGGCGGTCGCGAGCGAGACGTCGTCGAGGCGGATCTTGGCGTAGGTCAGGTCGCCGTCGTTGAGCAGCACGAGGTCGGGGCGGCGCACGCCGACGAGCTCGGGCACCTCGGTGCGCTCGCCGCGCACGTCGACCTCGACGTAGCCGCCCTCGGCCCGGCGCTGCAGCCGGCCGTCGACGAGGTCGTAGAGCCCGATGCCGAGGCGGTGGCGGCGCAGGGTCGGGTAGTCCTGCGCGGCGCTCTGGCCGACGGCGAAGGCCGTGATCGTGCCCGAGGCGTCGGCCTCGACCAGCGGCGTCAGCGTGTTGACGCCGGAGGTCTGCAGCCACTCGGCGGCCCACGACGTCAGCTCGCGGCCGGACTCCTCCTCCAGCGACGCCAGGAGGTCGGCGAAGGTGGAGTTCGAGAACGCGTGGGCCTTGAAGTACGCCCGCAGCCCGGCGAGGAACTCGTCGATGCCGACCCACGCCACCAGCTGCTTGAGCGTCGAGGCGCCCTTGGCGTAGGTGATGCCGTCGAAGTTGACCTCGACGGCCTCGAGGTCGTGGTTGTCGGCGGCGATCGGGTGCGTGGAGGGCAGCTGGTCCTGGCGGTACGCCCAGTTCTTGCGCGCGTTGGTGAAGCCCGTCCAGGCCTCGGTGTACTTCGTTGCCTCGACGAGCGCCCAGTGCGAGGCCCACTCGGCGAACGACTCGTTGAGCCAGAGGTCGTCCCACCACTTCATGGTCACGAGGTCGCCGAACCACATGTGCGCCATCTCGTGGAGCACCGTGTTGGCGCGCTGCTCGTAGAACGCGTGGGTCTGGCGCGAGCGCGGGAGGTACTCGTCGCGGAAGGTCACGCAGCCCGCGTTCTCCATCGCGCCCATGTTGTACTCCGGCACGAACAGCTGGTCGTACTTGCCGAACGGGTAGGGGAAGTCGAACTTCTCCTCGAAGAACGCGAAGCCCTGCTTGGTCAGCTCGAACAGCTCGTCGGCGTCGAGGTGCTCGCGCACCGACGCCCGGCAGAACAGACCGAGGGGGATGTCGCCGTGGGCGCCCGTGTAGGTGTCGTGCTTGGAGACGTACTCGCCCGCGACCAGCGCGGTGATGTAGGTCGACATCCGGTCGGTGGTGGGGAACGTCCAGGTCGCGGCGCCCTCGCCGGCCGGGGTCGGCTCGGGGGTCACGGCGTTGGAGACGACGGCCCAGCCCTCGGGGGCGGTGACGGTGAAGTCGAAGACGGTCTTCAGGTCGGGCTGCTCGAAGGTGGCGTAGACGCGGCGGGCGTCCGGCACCTCGAACTGGGTGTAGAGGTAGACCTTGCCGTCGGCCGGGTCGACGAAGCGGTGCAGCCCCTCGCCGGTGTGGCTGTAGGGCAGCAGCGCGCGCACCGTCAGCTCGTTCTCGGCCGCCAGGCCGCTCAGCGCGATGCGGCTGTCGTGGTAGACCTCCGCGGCGTCGAGCTCGGCGCCGTTCAGGGTGATCTGCACGTCGGTGCCGCCCACCAGGTCGGCGAACGTCGTGGACCCCGGGGTGGCGCAGGTGAAGCGGAGCACGGTGGTGCTCGCGAAGACCTTGTCGCCCACGGTGAGGTCCAGCGTCACCTCGGCGGAGTCGAGGGACAGGAGGGCGGCGCGGGTGGCCGCCTCGTCACGGGTCAGGTTCGTTCCAGGCATGACGTGATCCTTCCACCCCGGGCACGCGAGGGGTACGCCCCCGCCGACCGGAATGCGGGGGAGCGGCGTCGCGTTCGAGCGGGTATGACCACCGATGCGTCCGCTGCCGTGCCCGCCGCCGACTCCACCCGCGCCGACTTCTGGTTCGACCCGCTGTGCCCCTTCGCGTGGATCACCTCGCGCTGGGTGCTCGAGGTCGAGAAGGTCCGCGACGTGCAGGTGTCGTGGAACGTGATGAGCCTGGCGTACCTCAACGCCGACAAGGACATCCCCGACGACTACCGCGAGATGCTGCGCACCGCGTGGGGCCCGGTGCGCGTCTGCATCGCCGCCGAGCAGCAGCACGGCAAGGAGGTCCTCGCCGACCTCTACACCGCGCTGGGCACCCGCCGGCACGTGCAGGAGAAGGAGTTCACCCGCGAGGTGATCGAGGAGGCGCTGGCCGAGGTCGGTCTGCCGCGGGAGCTCGCCGACGCCGCCGACGTCGAGGACTACGACGAGGCGCTCAAGAAGTCGCACCACGCGGGCATGGACCAGGTCGGCATGGAGGTCGGCACGCCGGTCATCTCGATCGACGGCACGGCCTTCTTCGGCCCGGTGCTGACGAAGATCCCGCGGGGCGAGGAGGCGGGCCGGCTGTGGGACGCGTCCGTGGCGCTCGCGGACTACCCGTACTTCTTCGAGCTCAAGCGCACCCGGACGGGTGACCTGGACTTCTCCTGAGCGCTCCGTCCCGCTCCCCGCAGCCGTCCCAGGGAGCGGGACGGTCGCAGGAGACCCCGCCGCACCCCCTGACACCGGGCCCCGCCCTGACCTAACGTCGGGGCATGGATGGTTCTCGGGAGACCATGCCGGCGGTCGCGCCCTCCGCGGTCGGCCGCCGCGCCGTGCTCGCGACGGGCGGCGCCGCCGCCCTCGCCCTGACCGGCCTGGCCGGGATGCGCACCGGTGCGTACGCCGCGCCCGCCGCCCGCGTGGCCCTCGCCGCGCCGGGTGGTCGGGGAGTGGTGCGTGACGCCAGCGTCACCGTGCCGACCGGGCGCACCACGCTGCTGCGGACGGACCCCTTCTCCATGGCCGCGCTGATCGTGCCGGGCGGCACCCTGCCCTCGGTACGCCTGCGCGCGCGCACCGCGGAGGGCTGGGGGCCGTGGTCCGTGCTGGGCGCCGTCGGTGATGGCCCCGACCTCGACTCCGCCGAGGGTGCCTCCGCGCGGTCGGCGACCGCGGGGCGCACGGCCAGCGACCTGTCCTGGACCGGGCTGTCCGACCAGGTCGAGGTCGAGGTCGGCGCGTCGGGGGCCCGCGAGGCGCAGCTGGTGCTGCTGGACCCCGGCTTCCTCAGCGCCGACCGCAGCGCCCTGACGGCCGCTCCGGACAGCACGACGCGCAACGTCGTGAACCCGCCGCACTGGTACACGCGGCGCTGGTGGGGCGCCGACGAGTCGTGGCGCGACCCCGAGGGGCCGACGTACAACTCCGAGCTGCTGCAGGCCCACGTGCACCACACGGTGAACACGAACTACTACGCCAAGGGCGACGTGCCGGGCATCCTGCGCGGGATCTACCGCTACCACACGCACTCCCTGGGCTGGTCCGACGTGGGCTACAACTGGTTCGTCGACCGCTTCGGCCGGATCTTCAACGGCCGCGCGGGGTCGGCGGCCGGGAAGGTCCGCGGGGCCCACACGCTCGGGTTCAACCACAACTCGACGGGCATCGCCGCCGTCGGCAACTTCCAGAACGTGATCCCGCCGACCGTGCTGCTCAACGGCATCGCGTCGATCGCGGCGTGGAAGCTGTCCCACGGCGTCGGCCGCGCGACCGGCACGGTGACCGTGACCTCGTGGGGCAGCGACCGCTACCGCGACGGTTGGCGCGGCAACCTGCCGGTCGTCGACGGCCACCGCGACACCAACCAGACCGCCTGCCCGGGCGGGCACCTGTACGCGCGGCTGGGCTACATCCGGCAGAAGGCGCAGGCGATCCTCAGCGCCTGACGCGGCCCGCGAGACCGCGCGCGGGGGCGCACCCGACGACTCCTAGGATCGGCCCATGACCCACGTGCTGTCCGCCGTCGCCTGGCCGTACGCCAACGGCCCCCGCCACATCGGCCACGTCGCCGGCTTCGGCGTGCCGTCCGACGTCTTCAGCCGCTACATGCGGATGGCGGGGCACGACGTGCTGATGGTGTCGGGCTCCGACGAGCACGGGACGCCGATCCTGATCGCGGCGGACGAGGCCGGCGTGAGCGCGCAGGAGCTCGCGGACCGCAACCACCGGCTGATCGTCGAGGACCTCGTCGGGCTGGGCGTCTCCTACGACCTCTACACGCGCACGACGACGCGCAACCACTACGCGGTGGTGCAGGAGATGTTCCGCGGCGTCCACGCGAACGGCTACTTCGTCGAGCAGACCACGTTCGGCGCGATCTCGCCGTCGACCGGGCGCACGCTGCCGGACCGCTACATCGAGGGCACGTGCCCGATCTGCAAGACGCCCGGCGCGCGCGGCGACCAGTGCGACGCCTGCGGCAACCAGCTCGACCCGGTCGACCTCATCGACCCCGTGTCGCGGATCAACGGCGAGACGCCGGAGTTCATCGAGACGCAGCACTTCTTCCTCGACCTGCCGGCGCTGGCCGACGCGCTCGCGGAGTGGCTCGACGAGCGCGAGGCGACCGGCCTGTGGCGGCCCAACGTCATCCGGTTCTCGAAGAACATCCTCAAGGAGATCCGGCCGCGCGCGATGACGCGCGACATCGACTGGGGCATCCCGGTGCCGCTGGACGGCTGGCGTGAGAACCCCACGAAGAAGCTCTACGTCTGGTTCGACGCCGTGATCGGGTACCTCTCGGCCTCGATCGAGTGGGCCCGGCGCTCCGGCGACCCGGACGCGTGGCGGCAGTGGTGGAACCCGGCGCAGGACGCCGACGCGCTGGCGTACTACTTCATGGGCAAGGACAACATCACCTTCCACTCGCAGATCTGGCCGGCCGAGCTGCTGGCCTACGCGGGCAAGGGGTCGCTGGGCGGCCAGCCGGGGGAGTACGGCGAGCTGCGCCTGCCCACCGAGGTCGTCTCCAGCGAGTTCCTCACGATGGAGGGCCGCAAGTTCTCCTCGTCGAAGAAGGTCGTCATCTACGTGCGCGACCTGCTCGAGCGCTACCAGCCCGACGCGTTCCGCTACTTCGTCGCCTCCGCGGGCCCGGAGACGCAGGACAGCGACTTCTCGTGGGCGGAGTTCGTGCGCCGCACCAACGACGAGCTGGTCGCCGGCTGGGGCAACCTGGTCAACCGCACCGCGACGCTGGTGGCGAAGAACTTCGGCGTGATCCCGCCCGCCGGGCCCTTCGAGGAGGCCGATGTCGCCCTGCTCGAGCAGGTCGAGGCGGCGTTCGGCACGGTCGGCGACCTGATCTCCCGGCACCGCCAGAAGGCCGCGATCGGCGAGGCGATGCGGGTGGTCGGCGAGGTGAACAAGTACGTCACCGACACCGCGCCGTGGACGCTCAAGGGCGACGAGCAGCGCGAGCGCCTCGGCACGGTGCTGCACGTGCTGGTGCAGTGCGTGGCCGACCTCAACACGGTGCTCGCGCCGTTCCTGCCGTTCTCCGCGAACGCGGTCGACCGCGTGCTCGGCGGCGCCGGCGACGTCGCCCCGCTGCCGCAGCTGCAGGAGGCCACCGACCTCGACGACCCGTCGCGGGCCTACCCGGTCATCACGGGCGAGTACGCGGGCGCGCGGGCCTGGCGCCGGACCCCCGTCGTCGTCGGCACGCCCGTCGAGAAGCCGACCCCGGTCTTCACCAAGCTCGACCCCGCCCTGGTCGACGAGGAGCTCGCCCGCCTGGGCGGCTGAGCGCTAGCGGGCCTCCGAGCGGGGGACCTCCAGCTCGACGACGTCGACGGCCAGCAGCGCGGCCTGCTGGTCGTCGGAGGGACCCGACCCGCGGAACGCGGCGAGCTCGGCGCGCGAGGCCCACCGCTCGAGCACGTTGACGCGGCCGGGATCGACGAGGTCGGCCCCGAGCGCGAAGTCGCGGCAGCCGGGGGCGGCCCGCGCCAGCCGGACCACCTCCGCGCAGCCGGCGAGGTAGCGGTCGCGCTCCGCGGGCGCGACCGCGAGGTGGCCGGTCACGACGATCTCGGACGGGGCGTGCTCCGGTGTCTCCATGGACGGATCGACCCGGCCGCGGCGGCCGACTCATCGGGAGCGGCCGCGGCGCTGTCAGAGGACCTGGACGGCGACCACGCCGGCGTACGCGACGGCGAGCCCGACCCCCTCGAAGCCCACGCGGCCCGGGCCGGTGCGCTGGCGCACCAGCAGCCCACCGAGCAGCACGGCCGTCATGAACAGCGAGGCCACCGTGACGAACAGCTGGCCGTCGCTGGCGGCGTGGTAGATCGAGCCGCCGCCGTAGAACGCGTCGCCGACCGCCAGGTTGAGCGCGTCCAGGCTGTTGCCGCCGAGGATCGCGGCGACCGCGAGCGTCGTGGCGCCGCGGCGCACGGCGGCGATCGTGGTGACCGTCTCGGGGATCGCGTTGACCACGCCCATCAGCACGATGCCGACGAAGCCGGCGCCGAGCCCCGTGACGTCGACGATCACGCCGGCGGCCTCGGCGATCGCCCAGCCGGCCACGACCACGACGGCGCCGACCGCGACGAACTGCGCCCACAGCTGCGCGGTGGTCTGCGGCGCGTCGTCGGCCTCCGGCTGGTCGATGATCGTCTCGGGCGTGTCGACCGGCGTCCACATCGGGGTCCGGGCCCGTCGCCGGATCAGGTGCAGGCCGCCGAGGTAGACCACGACCATCACCCCCGAGATCGGGTGGAGGCCCAGGAGCGTCGCCTCCGGCGCGAACGTGGCCAGCAGTGCCAGTGAGAGCAGCGCGATCAGCAGGCACCCGAACATCAGGTTCTCCACCGACGCCGCCGCGTGCTCGAGGTTGGAGCGCCGGTACGCCAGGTCGGCCACCGCGATGGCCACCGTCTGCGCAGCGATCCCGCCGACCGCGTTGCTGTACGCCAGGTCCGCGCGCCCGTCCGCCGCCGTCGCCGCGGTCATGACGATGCCGGACATCGACGTCATCACCCCGAAGAAGACCGCACCGAACAGCGCCTCGCCCCAGCCCGTCCGGTCGGCGAGCACGTCGCCCAGCGTCGCGAGCCGGATGCTGCCCAGCACCGTGACCGCGGCGCCCACCACGAAGACCACGGCGGCGGCGAGGCCGGGGCTGCCGGTCGCGTCAAAGAGTGCGTCCACGGCGGACAGTCAACGGGTGGCCGTCAAACAGGGCCCGTGCGCGCGGTGCGGAGTACGCGCGGGGCTGGGTCCGCGACCCCGAGGGCGGGCGCGGGGGTGGGTACGCGCGGGGGCTGGGCGCGCCGGTGGGCCCGGCGACGTGGTGTCGGCGGGCCTGCCGGGTGGTGCGGGGTGGTGTCGGGTGGTGCCGTGCGCGTCTGGGGGCTAGTCGAGCGGGATGGTGCCGGTTGGCGTGACGAGGTAGCGGCGGCCTCGTGGGCTGGTCCAGATGAAGCCGTCTGGTGGTTCGTCGGGGCGTGTGGGTCGGTAGCGCCAGCGGCGCTCGCAGTGCTGCTCGTGACTTGGTCCGTCGGGCTGATCGGATCCGAGCGGTGAGGGGTGGGTCTTGGCGCGGTGGTGGAGCCGGCAGAGCGGGACGAGGTTGTCGCTGGCTGTCGGGCCGCCGGCGTCCCATTCGACGCGGTGGTCGAGGTCGGAGGCCCGCGCTGGCCGGTTGCAGTACGGGAACCGACACGTCGGGTGCCGCAGCTGGACCTGCTCGACGAGCCGCTCGGGGATCCGGTAGCTCGGGGTCGTGATGTGCTCGTTGAGGTCGATCACCGGTTTCACGACGATGCCGGTGTCGGTGCTGCGGCACCAGTCGCGGACCTGCTCGGCGGTCACGGTCCGCAGCCCGATGCCGGGCGCGGTGACGGTGGCCAGGTCGATCCCGGTGCCGCCGGTGAGCGGGTCGATCCCGATCGACGTCGATGCCAACGCGGCCTGGGACAGGTGGACGTGCAGCACCACCTGACGCGCTGCCACCGTCGATGCCTCCGCTTCACCGGTGAGGTCGAGTGCGGTCTGCTTGCGGGCCAGCTCACCGACCGCGATGGAGCGGCGCACGTCGAGCGACTCACCCGACCCGAGTGCGGCCAGCTCGGCGGCACCACGGGCGACGGCCTCCTCGAGATCACGGGCGTCGGCCAGGTCCAGCTCACCCATGACAGGGACGGTGCCGCCGACCTGACCGTGCACCCCCAGCGCCTCGCGGGCGCGGAAGTCGACGGAGAAGAACCGGCCCGCGTCCGCATCCGCCCGATCCGCCTCGGTGGTCTCGGGGTCGAACCGCGCGGATGCCTCCGCGACGAGCCGGTCGATGCCGGCACCGGAGATGGAGTGCGCCACATGAGCGAGGTTGCGGTCTACAAACCCAGCCCCCTCGAACGTCAACGTCCGCGTCGCCCGCGCGATCCGACGAGCCCGCCACACCTGCACCCCACCCGCAGCGACCCGCCCGGCCAGCTGCGGGAGCCGGTGGCGGACCTCGACCGCATCACCCACCAGCGCACGACCCGCCTCCTGCGACAGACCCATCGCAGTCACCAGCTCCAGAACAGCGAACTCCGACACCAACGGCGCGCCGGGTCCGCCGTACGCCAGCCACCGGTCCCCACCCGGCACCGCCGCGAGGGACTCCTCGTCGTCGACCCACATGCCCAACGGGCCGATCGGGTCACCCACCACCGCGTTGCTGGGCGAGCCGCCGCGCAGCACGTCGAGGTGGGCATCGGCGTAGTCGGCAGCCGCGAAGAACGCGCCCGCCTCGGCAGCGCGTTGGGCCCGCATCGCCTCGGACGCAGCGTCCAGCAGCGCAGCCCGCGAAGGGCTGTTCGTGCGCTGCTGGGTCCCCCGATCCATACCCCTGATTCTATCCGAACGTGCGTTCGAGGACCAGGGTCGCGGACCGATCTGTGGAGAACGTTTCCGCAGGTCAACACACCTGCACGCCCTCCCGCGCGTACCCCCACCCGCACCGCCGGCAGAACCCGCAACTCGACACCCCGAACCGCGGCACAACCCGCAACTCGACACCCCACCCCGCGGCACAACCCGTAACTCGACGCCCCGAACCGCGGCGAACCCCGCAGCTCGACGCCCCGAACCCCGGCACACCCCGCAGCTCGACGCCCCGACCCGCGGCACAACCCGCAGCTCGACGCGCCGCCCCCGGCGCCGCAACACCCCGCCGCGCCCTACGCTGGCGCCATGCTGCACCCCCAGGCGCGGGCCGCGCTCGACGCGGCCGCGGGCGAGCTCCCGGTCTTCGACCCCTCCTACGACATCGCCGACGCCCGGGAGGCCGCGCGCCTCGCCGCCGCCGCGCAGCCGCGGGAGGAGGTGGCCGAGGTGCGCGACGTCGACGCGGACGGGGTCCCGTGCCGCCTCTACCGGCCGGCCGGTGCGCGACCCGGGCTCGTGGTGCACCTGCACGGCGGCGGGTTCGTGTTCAACGACGTCGAGGTGCACGACGCCGCGGTCCGGGCGTTCGCGAACCTCGCGGGCGTCGCCGTCCTGAGCGTGGACTACCGCCGCCCGCCGGAGCACCGCTTCCCGGCGGCCCCCGACGACGTGGACACCGTCGTGGCCTGGCTGGGGGAGGGCGGCGGCGCGGCTGCGCTGGACGTCGCCGGTCCCCTCTACGCCCACGGCGACAGCGCCGGGGCCAACCTCGCGCTGGTCGCCGCGCTGCGCCGTCCGGGGCGCTTCGCGGCCGTCGCGCTGATCTACCCGTTCCTGGACCCGACCGGGTCGTCGGCGTCGTACCGCACCGAGACCCACGGCTTCGACCCGCGGGAGGCGGCCTGGTACTGGGAGCAGTACGCCGCCACCCCCGCCGACCTGGCGCACCCCGACCTCGCGCCCCTGCGCTCCGAGCACCTCGGCACCCTGCCCCCGACGCTCGTGGTGACCGCCGAGCACGACCCGCTGCGCGACGAGGGCGAGGAGCTGTACGCCCGCCTCGCCGAGGCCGGTGTCGACGTGGTCGGCACCCGGGTGCTCGGCCAGCTGCACGGCTTCTGGCGGCACGCCGCGGTCTACGACGCCGCCGCCCCGACCATGGGCCAGGTCGCGGCGTTCCTCCGGCTGCACGCCTGAGAGACTGCCGCCCATGCGCGTACACCTCGGTTCCGACCACGCCGGCCTCGAGCTCAAGGACCACCTGACCGCCTGGCTCACCGACCAGGGCCACGAGGTCGTCGACCACGGCCCGTTCGTCTTCGACGCCCTCGACGACTACCCGGTCTTCTGCCTGCGCGCGGCCGAGGGCGTCGCCGCCGAGCAGGCCGAGGGCCTCGACAGCCTCGGCGTCGTCATCGGCGGCTCGGGCAACGGCGAGCAGATCGCGGCCAACAAGGTGATCGGTGTGCGCTGCGCGCTCGTGTGGTCGGAGGAGACCGCCGTGCTCGCGCGGGAGCACAACGACGCCAACGTGATCTCCGTCGGCGGTCGGCTGCACAGCCTCGAGGACATGACCCGCTTCGTCGAGGTCTTCCTGCGCACCCCGTTCACGGGCGAGGAGCGCCACGTGCGCCGCATCGGCCAGCTGGGCGACTACGAGACGACCCGCGACCTCCCGCCGCTGCCGGCGTCGGCCCTGCCCGGCTACGACGCCGGGGCGGGCAGCGCCGACGACGCCTCCTGACCCGTGCCCGAGGGGCACACCCTGCACCGGCTCGCCGGTGAGCTGACCGCGGCGTTCGCGGGACGCCGGCTGGCCCTCGCCAGCCCGCAGGGCCGCTTCGAGGCCGAGGCCGCCGCGCTCGACGGCGCGGTGCTCGAGGAGGCGCACGCCCACGGCAAGCACCTCTTCCTCGAGCTCGGGGCCGGGCGGGTCGTCCACGTCCACCTCGGCCTCTACGGCCGCTTCGACGTGCACGCCGAGGTGGCGCAGGTGCCCGAGCCCGTGGGACAGGTACGCCTTCGCCTCGCGGCTGCCGGCGACGGCCGGCCCACGGCGTACGCCGACCTCCGCGGCGCGACCGCCTGCACCCTGCTGACCGCCCAGCAGCGCGACGCCGTCGTCGCGCGCCTCGGCCCGGACCCGCTGCGGCCCGGCACGGACCCGGCGCCGGCCTGGGAGCGGGTGCGCCGCAGCCGCGCCCCGGTGGCCGCCCTGCTGATGGACCAGTCCGTGCTCGCCGGGGTCGGCAACGTCTACCGGGCGGAGGTGCTCTTCCGGCACCGTCTCGACCCCTACCGCACGGGCGCCAGCCTGACGGCCCGGCGGCTCGACGCCGTCTGGGACGACCTGGTCGCGCTGATGACCGAGGGCGTGCGGACGGGACGGATCGACACCGTGCGGCCCGAGCACACCCCGGAGGCGATGGGCCGCGCGCCGCGGGTGGACGACCACGGCGGCGAGGTCTACGTCTACCGGCGCGACGGCCGGCCGTGCCTGGTGTGCGGCACGCGGGTGCGCAAGGCCGAGCTGGTCCAGCGCACCCTCTTCTGGTGCCCGCGATGCCAGCGTCCGCACACCACCCGGCGCGTACAGTGAGAGGACTGTCCGCACCGGGCTCGAGGAGGCGTCGTGGAGGTGGTCGAGGCGAAGCGCCGTCGCTCCGCCGCCGGGGTCGCCCCACGGAGGCGCGCCGTGCGTGACCTGCGACGCTCGCTGACCACGAACCGGGCG
Organism: Nocardioides imazamoxiresistens; assembly: GCF_032378595.1. NCBI lineage: Bacteria > Bacillati > Actinomycetota > Actinomycetes > Propionibacteriales > Nocardioidaceae > Nocardioides > Nocardioides imazamoxiresistens. Next base: position 493,501 of record NZ_JAVYII010000001.1, on the reverse strand, counting down.
CTGGTGACGCTGGTCGCCATGACCACTGTGCTCGGCCTGCTCGTCGCGTGGCGCCCCGAGCGCTTCCCGCTGAACACGCTGACCATCCCGATGGTCGTGTCGACGCTCTTCCTGCGACCCCGCCAGCTCGCCGGCTACATCACGTTCGCGCTGGCGGTGCTGGCCCTCGCGACGACCCAGCAGGAGACCTTCACCCCGCGGCTGTGGGCGTCGGTCGCCACCTACACCTTCATCGGCCTCTTCGTGCTGGGCATCTCGCTGCGACGCGTGCAGCTCGGCGTGGGTGGGGCCGAGGGCGAGGCCATGCTGGTGGACCTGCGCGACCGCCTGCAGGCCCAGGGCGAGGCGCCGCCGCTGCCGGACGGCTGGGAGCTGGACGCCACGGTCCGCGCCGCGGGCGGCACGCCCTTCAGCGGCGACTTCTTCTGCTACTCCAGCTGCACGGAGGCGGGTCGCCTCGACGCCGTGCTGGTCGACGTCTCCGGCAAGGGGGTCAGCGCGGGCACGCGCTCCCTGCAGCTCTCGGGCGCGCTCAGCGGGCTCCTCGGCGCGGTGCCGCCGGCGCAGATCCTGCCCGCGGTCAACGACTTCCTGATCCGCCAGAGCTGGCAGGAGGGGTTCGCGACCGCCGTGCACCTCTCGCTGGACCTGCGCACGGGGCAGTACGACGTGTACGTCGCCGGCCACCCGCCGCCGCTCGCACTGACCGCCGACGGCCGCGCCCGACGGCTCGGCGCGGGCGGGCCGCTGCTCGGCCTGATCGGCGGCGCGGCGTACCCGGCCGACGGCGGCGAGCTGCGCCCCGGCGAGGCGCTGGTCCTCTACACCGACGGGCTCGTCGAGGTCGCGGGGCTGGACATCGACGAGGGCATCGACCGCCTCGCCGACGTGGCCGCCCACCAGCTCGAGCGGCGCGTCGCGCGCCGGGGGCCCGACGTCGCGGTCGAGCCGGCGCTGCGGGGGGTCGCGGACGCGCTGATCGCGGCGACCGGCACCCCCGGCGACGACCGCGCGGTCCTGGTGCTGCGCCGCGCCTGACGCGCGGTGGCCCGCGAGGAGCGGGTACGCCGTCGGCGCGGGCGAGTTGGGGGGCCTGCGGGCCCGTGTGGCACGATGACACCCGCGTGTCGGCCGTCGGTCTGCCCCGGCGGCACGGGCGTGCGCGCGGATGTAGCTCAATGGTAGAGCCTCAGTCTTCCAAACTGATTACGCGGGTTCGATTCCCGTCATCCGCTCCAAGTGTGGTCGAGGAGCGACGTCGACGCAGGTCAGAGCCTGTGCGCGGCTGATCTCGGAGGCCCTCTTGGCGGGGCGTAGCGTAGTGGCTAGCGCGCCTGCTTTGGGAGCAGGAGACCGCAGGTTCGAGTCCTGTCGCCCCGACGGAAGCGAACAGCTGCACCACCCGTGCCCGTCGGCCGACGAGCACGACCGATGACGAGGAGAACCACCTGTGAAGAGCGCCGTCGAGACCTTGAGCCCGACCCGGGTCAAGCTCACCGTGGAGGTGCCCTTCGAGGAGCTCAAGCCGAGCCTCGACAAGGCGTACAAGACGATCGCCCAGCAGATCAACATCCCGGGCTTCCGCCGCGGCAAGGTGCCGGCGTCGATCATCGACCGCCAGGTCGGCCGCGAGGCGGTCGTCGCCCAGGCGCTCGACGAGATCGTCACCAACGCCTACCGCGAGGCCCTCGAGGAGAACGAGCTGACGCCGCTGGCGCAGCCGGAGGCCCTCGAGGTCGCCGAGCGCTCGGGCGACGACCCGGTCGAGTTCACCGCCGAGGTCGACGTGAAGCCGGAGATCGAGCTGCCCGACTACGAGGGCCTCGAGGCGAAGGTCGACGACCTGGCCGTGACCGACGAGGACGTCGAGGAGCAGGTGCAGAACCTGCGCCAGCGCTTCGGCACGCTCGCCGACGTCGAGCGCGCGGCCGCCGACGGCGACTTCGTGACGATCGACCTGGTCGCCACGAAGGACGGCGAGGTCGTCCCGGGCGCCGAGGTCAGCGGGATGTCCTACCAGGTGGGTCGCGGCGGCATGCTCGACGGGCTCGACGAGGCCCTCGTGGGCCTCTCGGCCGGCGAGAGCAAGGACTTCACGTCGCAGCTCGTGGGCGGGGACCTGGTCGGCGAGGGCGTCGAGGTCAAGGTCACGGTCACGGCCGTGCAGGAGCAGGAGCTCCCCGAGGTCGACGACGAGTTCGCGCAGATGGCCTCCGAGTTCGACACCGTCGAGGAGCTCACCGCGGACGTGCGCGAGCGCCTGACGCGGGGCAAGCGCCTCGAGCAGGCCGCGGCGGCGCGCGACGCCGTCCTCGAGGCCCTGCTCGACAAGGTCTCCGTGCCGCTGCCGGAGACGATGGTCACCGACGAGCTCAACGCCCGTCGCCAGAGCGTCGAGCAGCAGCTCGCGATGGCCGGCATCACGATGGAGAAGTACCTCGAGGACGAGGAGCAGACCATCGAGGAGTTCGAGGCCGACCTCGAGCGCCGGGTCCGCGACGCGGTCGCCGCGCAGTTCCTCCTCGACGAGATCGCCAAGCGCGAGGAGCTCGGGGTCGACCAGAACGACCTGTCGCAGCACATCGTGCGTCGCGCCCAGCAGTCCGGCCAGGACCCGCAGGAGTTCGCGAACCACATGTTCGAGCACAACCACATCCCGGAGCTCGTCCAGGAGATCGTGCGCGGCAAGGCGCTCGCCACCCTGGTCGAGACCGCGAAGGTGACCGACGAGTCGGGCGAGCACGTCGAGCTGAAGAACCTGCTGCCCGACGGCACGATCGGCGAGCCGCAGGCGGAGGAGGCCGAGGCCGAGGCCGAGGCTGACGTCGAGACCGACGCCGACGAGACCGCCGAGACCTCGGACGAGGCCGGCACCGAGAAGTGACCTGAGACCCGGCCAGGGTGGGGGAGCGATGGCAGGCGAGGGCGGGGACCGCACCGACGGTGCCTGGCGCCCGCCTGCCTCCCCCGCCCCACCGGGTCCCGAGCCGGAGGAGATCCCCGGCTACGTCGAGCTGACCGAGGTCGGGCGCGGCGGCGACTCCGTCGTCTACCGCGCCCGCCAGGTCAGCCTCGGCCGGCTCGTCGCCATCAAGGTGCTCGGCACCGACGACCCGGCCCGTGTCGCCCGCTTCCGCCGCGAGGTCGACATCACCGTCGACCTCGGTCGGCAGCACCCCAACATCGTCACCCTGCTCGACGTCGGCGAGGCGGCCTCGGGCAGGGCGTTCCTCGTCATGGACTTCGTCGAGGCCGGCACCGTCCACGACCGGCTCGGCGCCCAGGGCCCCCTGCCGCCGCACGAGGTCGTCGAGCTCGGCTACGTGCTCGCCGACGCGCTCGCGTTCGCCCACGCACACGAGGTGCTGCACCGCGACGTGAAGCCGCAGAACGTGCTGGTCCTGCCCACCTCCTGGGTGCTCTCCGACTTCGGCATCGCGCGGCTGGCGGGCTCCGAGCACACGGCCTCGGTGGAGACGTTCACCTACCGCCACGCCGCGCCCCAGGTGCTCGACGGCATGCGGCCCTCGAAGTCCGACGACCTGTGGTCGCTCGGCTCCACGCTCTTCACGCTGCTGGACGGACGCCCGCCCTTCGCCAGCGACGACCCCGAGGACGACTCGGCGCTGTCCTACATCCGCCGCGCGCGGACGGAGGACCACCGTCCGCTCGTGCTCCCGGACGCCGAGCAGCTGGCCGCCGTGATCGGACGCTGCCTGGCCAAGTCGCCCGAGGACCGCTGGCCCGACGCCGCCTCGCTGCGCGACGCCCTGGCGGCGCTGCGCGCGCGGTCGTGGGAGCCCGACGCGACGGGTACGCCCCCCGCTCCCGCCGCAGCAGCGCCCGCCGTCGCGTCCACGCCGGCACCCGGGCCGGCCGCCGAGGTCCCCCCCAGTCCGGCCCCCGCGACCCCGACCGCGCCGCGCGTCGCGGCGCCGGCGACCGCCTCGCAGCCTGCTCCCGCAGCCGAGCCCGAGCCCGTGCCGGACCCCGCGCCGGGATGGGCGCCGGGGGCGGCGGAGCCGGAGCCGCTGGCGCTCTCGGTGCTCTCGCACTCACCGGTCCAGCACGAGCCGGACGCGGCCCCGACCGGTACCGCGCCCCACGGCGCCCGGAAGCCCGGAGCCGTCGCGGCGAGCGAGACGGAGGACGACCGCGCCGCGGGAGCCGACGGCGCCGACGCGTCGCCGCCGACCGGACGGGCTGCGGAGCGTACGCCCGCGGAGCGTCGCCGCCGCAGGCTCCTGATCGGCCTCGGCGTGCTCGCCGCCGTCCTCGGCATCGGGCTGAGCATCGTGGGTGCGGCCCTGCGCGACGGCGGGGACGACGAGCCGGCGGCGGCGCCGAGCGAGGACGTCGGTGGCTCCGAGGCGGGGTTCGAGGTGGGCGAGGAGCCGGGCTCCGACGTCACCACCCCCGACCTGGAGCCGCGTCCCGACCCCGAGCTGGCGGTGCTGTTCCAGGACCTCGACGCCGACGGTCTCGACATCGTGCTCTCGTGGAGCGACCCGAGCGAGGGGGCGGGCGACTTCGTCGTCACCCGCACGTCCGGCCCCGACGGGCAGGGCGTGCAGTCGGTGCGCCAGCTCCCCGCGGGCCAGACCTCGTACCGCATCGAGGGCGCCCTGGTGAACCCGGGCCGGCAGTGCTACCTGATCTCCCTGCACCTGCCGACCGGCGAGTTCGGGACCTCCGAGGTCCGCTGCATCACCGCGCCCGAGTGAGCTCGCGCTCCTGCCGTCGAGCGGCCTGAGGCTCGTCCGCCCGGGGGCGCGGCCGGAGGACCCGCGGGTCGAACGCCCACCACGCGCGGCGCCACAGGGGCACCGAACGCCGCAGGGCACGGCGTACCTCCCGGACGCGACGGCGACGCTCCCGACCCTCGGACCGACCCGCCGAGCCGTCGGCGGCGTCTCCACCCGCGGGGGCGAACGCCGCCGCGTCGGCGTCGCGGGCCAGCGCGACCGCCCCCGGCGCGGAGAACCGCATCGCGAGGTGGTCGCCGAGCTCGGGCGCCGTCTGCGACGCGCGAGCGGGACGCCCCGCCAGGACGAGGCCGTCGAGGACCTCCGCCCACGCGCCCGCGGCGCCACGGGTGCGGTGCAGCGTCGAGCGCACGAGCCGTGCCAGCAGCAGCAGGAGCGGCACGCCCACCACGAGCCCGCCGACGAGGGCGTACCCCGCCCAGCGGTCCCACCAGGTCTGCCCGGCCGTGGCCTCCGGCCCCGGGTCGTCGGTGTCGAGCGCCTCCTGCTCCTCGTCGAACTGGGGCGTCTCGTCCGCGGGCACCGTCTCGGGCGGCGGCGGGGGCGCCTCGGGGCGCTCGCCGAAGAAGTCCTGCTCGGGGGTGGGGTTGAACGGCACCCACCCGAGGCCGGAGAAGTAGACCTCGGGCCACGCGAGGGCGTGCTCGCCCCGCACCACGCGGGTGCCGTCGGGCCGCTCGTCGCCGGGGCGGAACCCGACGACCACGCGGGTCGGCAGGCCGGTGTGCCGGGCGATCACGGCGAACGCGGTCGCGAACTGCTCGGACGTCCCCTCCTGCGCGCCCGCGGTGGTGGCAGGGTCGCCGAGCAGGAAGTCCTCGACCCGCCACAGCGCCGAGCCGGAGATCGCCCGGTCGCTGAGGGCGCGCTCGCCGCGCACGGCCTGCTCGATCGCCAGGGCGCGCTGGTAGGGCGTCACCGTGCCCTCGACGACGGACGCCGCGTACGCGCCGAGCTCGTAGGGCAGCGGTGTGGGCGTCGCGAGGTACTGCTCGACGACGGGCTCGACCTCGGGGTCGACCAGACGGGCGTCCGGCAGGGTCGCGGGGTCGGCGGCGTCGACGACGCCGGTGATCTCGTACTCCGCCCCGCCGGCGCCGCCGGGGGCCAGGACGGTGCCGGTACGCGGGTCCACCAGCGTCTCGGTGCCCGTGGCGCCCGTCGGGTCGCCGGGGGAGGGCAGCCAGCTGCCGCCGAGCTCCGCGACCCGCACCGCCACGGTGAAGCGGGCCCGGTCCGCGCCGGCCGGCAGGGTCTCCTCGGCCTCGATGCCGAGCGGCCCGTAGCGGGTCGCCGCGCGCCACTGGGCGCCGTCGTAGTCGTCGAGGACCACCAGGCGCATCGGAGCGGAGTCGCCGGAGGTCGTGAACAGCTCGACGTCGGGGTTCGCGGTCCACGCGGCGAGCTGGGGCAGCGGGCTGGCGACCTCGGTCTGGAACACCGGCGGCTCGACCACCGCGCGCGGGTCGAACGGCCTCTCGGTCGGGACCAGGGCCGAGGACGCGACGAACCCGACGCCCACCACCAGGAGCGGGCCGACCACGAGCGTGCGCCGGGAGCGGGGCTCGCCGGTCTCGTCGAGGAGCACCCAGCCCAGCACGGTCAGCAGCAGCACGAGCACCGCGACCAGGCCGATCCGGTCCCCGCGGCCGCCGGTCAGCAGGGCACCGCCGGCGTACAGCACCGCGGCACCGACGACGGGCGCGACCCGGGCCGGCCGGGCGCTGCGCAGGGCGACGAGCAGGCCGACGAGGCCGCAGGCGAGGACGGGCACGACGAGCAGGTCGGCGCGGAACGCGAGCGGCTGCGGCTCGGTCAGCAGTCGCGGCACGGCGTCGCGGACCGTGCCCGACAGGGTGCCGCCCGAGTCGACGGCGAGGACGTAGCAGACCAGCACGAGCAGGGCGACGAGCACGGTCGTGCCCAGCCAGCGGGGCACGCCGGCCCGCAGCACCGCGAGGAGCAGCACGAACGGCAGCACGACCGCGCCGATCACCACCAGCGGCATGCGCCACCCGCCCCACGCGGTCGCGACCGAGAGCGCGCCCGCGGCGGGCAGGCTGGCGCTCCAGACGAGGGTGGCGACCCCCGCCACGCGCGAGGGCGGCGTCAGCTGCGTCGGCGCGCGGGTGCCGGTCTCCGTCGCGCGCACGGTCGGCCGCGGCGGCGCCGCGCCGGCAGCGGCGGGGCTCACGTGCCCACCGCCAGGTCCCACTGCTCGGCGAGCCCGAAGGAGCCACCGCCGCGCAGGACCAGCACGTCGCCGGACTGGCCGGACGCGACGAACGGACGCGGGTCGAGCAGCAGCAGCACGCGCCGGTGCCCCGCCCCGAGCAGGAGGGCGACCTCGCGCTCACCGGCGCCCGCGCCGCTGACCGCGACGGCGACGTCGGCGTCGCGGATGCCGGCGACGTCCTGCGGCGCTGCGCGGCCGGTCACGGTGCCGACCTCGGCCAGCAGCAGGGCGATCTCGTCGCCGCCCGGGTGGGGCACGCCGGTGGTCGAGGCGGGCACGTCGACCGCGTACCGGCCGCTGGTGACCCGGAAGCGCAGCGGCTGCCCGGCCGCGACCGTCACGCGGCACAGCGCGGCGGCGAGCTCGACGGCGTCCTCGAAGGGCTCGCTGCCCGGCTCGTCGTCGTAGGCCTCCGCCCGGTCGTCGAGCAGCACGCACACGTGCGGCTCGGCGGGGTCGGCGTCCTCGCGCACCATGAGCGTGCCGGTGCGGGCGCTGGTGGCCCAGTGCAGTCGGCGCAGGTCGTCGCCGGCGGAGTACTCGTGCAGGCCGACCAGGTCGGTGCCGCCCACGTCGATGCTGTCGGTGGTGCCGACGGCCGCGCGGCGGATCCCGGCGGCGCTGCGGTGCAGGGGCACGCGGCGGGGGAGCACGCGGATCGAGGCCTTCTCGCCCGCGTCGACGGCGTGCGTGGCCAGCCCGAGCAGACCGTGGCGCCGCAGCACGAGCGGCCCGACGTCGATGAGGCCCCGCCGCGGTGTGGGGATCTCGTAGCGCACCTCGACCTCCTCCGCCTGCGCCGTGTCGGGCAGGCGCACCGGGTGCAGCCGGCCGTCCACCAGGTCGGCGGCCTCGAGCCGGGCGAGGCCGCGACGGCGGTGACCCGCGAAGCGCAGCACGCTGACGCTGCCCTCGTGGCGCACCACCACCGGCGGGTCGATGCTGCGGTGCAGGGCGACGGTGGGCGAGCGCAGGACCGAGACGAGCTCGAGCACGACGAGCGCGGCCAGGCACAGGCCCAGACCGACCACGACGGGGTAGCGGGCCAGGCCGCCGCCGACGAGCAGCGCGAGCGCCGTGGCGGCGACCACCCGGCCACGCGGTGTCGCGGCGTGCCAGACGCGGCCCATCGCGCCCGACCTCACGACTGGTCGGGCTGGGGCGGGTGGATGCTGTCGACGATCTCGTGCACGACGTCGGTGGGGCGGTGCCCGGCCAGCATCGCGTCGCGGGTCAGCACGGTGCGGTGGGCCAGCACCGGCTCGGCGAGCCGCTGCACGTCGTGCGGCACGACGTAGTGGCGGCCCTGGGACGCCGCGTACACCTGCAGGGTCCGCACGAGCGCCTTGAGGCCGCGGGTGGAGGCGCCGAGGCGTACGCGCGGGTCGTTGCGCACCGCGACCCCGATCTCGCGGACGTAGCGCAGCAGCGGGTCGGCGACGTGCAGCCGCGTCAGCCGGTTGCCGGCCGCCGCCAGGACGGCGGGGTTGGTCGCGGCCTCGACGTCGTCGACGCGACCGGCCGTGCTGCCCGGGCGGAGCACGTCCAGCTCGTGCTCGGCGTCGGGGTAGCCCAGCGAGGTGCGCAGCAGGAAGCGGTCGAGCTGCGCCTCCGGCAGCCGGTAGGTGCCGTCGAGGTCGACCGGGTTCTGCGTCGCGATGACCAGGAACGGGTCGGGCACGGCGCGCGTCGTGCCGTCGACGGTGACCGTGCGCTCCTCCATCACCTCGAGCAGCGCCGACTGGGTCTTGGCCGCGGCGCGGTTGATCTCGTCGGCCAGCACGACGTGGGAGAACACCGGGCCGGGGCGGAAGCGGACCTCGCCGCTGCGCGGGTCGAAGACCGTGGTGCCGGTGACGTCGCCGGGCAGCAGGTCGGGGGTGAACTGCACGCGGCGCATCTCGCCGCCCAGCGCCTTGGCGACCGCGCGCGCCAGGGTCGTCTTGCCGGTGCCGGGCACGTCCTCGAGCAGCACGTGCCCGCCCGCGACGGCGGCCACGAGCACGAGGTCGACCACGGCGCGCTTGCCGTGCACGGCCCGCTCGACCGCGTCGCCGAGGCGCAGGTGGAGGCGGCGGAACTCCGCGACCTCCGGCTCCGTCACGGGGCCGGTGGCGTGGGTGCTCTCGGCGGTCGCGGTCACGCGGGGTTCCTGTCTCTCGGGTGGTGCGGGGGATCGGGACGCGGGCCGGGGCACGCCGTCGGGGTCAGGGGATCGCCTGGCCCTCGCAGAGCCCGGGGTGGGTGACGGTCCACGAGTACGCCTGGCTCTGCACCGTGGCGCGCCCGTTGTCGGCAGTGAAGACGATGGTCTCGGTGAACGTCCGCTGCCGGTTGCCGCCGCTCGGACGGTCGCAGGGGACCCAGTGGTAGCCCTCGTTGTACTGGAACGACAGGCTGGTCTGGTCGCACGCCATCGCCTGCGCCGCTCCTCCGTTGAGGGTGTAGGAGCACGAGCCGGGGAACGTCGCCCAGTCGCGGGGCACCAGCGAGAGCGTGACGTCGCCGAACCCCTCGATCGTCAGCGCCCCGCCCGTGTGGCCCGAGACGTGCTGGTTGCCCGCCGAGGGCAGCCGCGGCGCGCTGCTCTGGCTCTCGCCGATGGTCACCTCGGCCGGCAGGCCCTCGCCCTGGTCGTTGACGGCCGTGACCCGCGCGGTGGTCGTGCCCGCGTCGCACTGCTCGTTGCCGATGTCGGCGCACGCGACCTGGGCGGTGAAGGTGCGCGGCTGGCCCGCCGGGACCGCCGCGGTGAAGGTCTGGCGCGGGCTGCCGCCGGTGATCTCGACCCGGTACTCCCGGATGGGCGACCCGGTGGTGGCGGCCTCCTCCCAGGTCACCGTGGCCGCGACGGTGCCGGCGGTGTGCGCGCCGGTCGCGACCGACCCCGTGACGCCGGTCGGGGCGGCGGGGCGTCCGTTGGAGGTGACCGGGGCCGACGGTGCCGACGTCGCCCGGTGCCCGTCGTCGCCGACCGCGGTCACGACGAACTGCAGGGCCTGGCCGAGCGGGACGGCGAAGCTCTTGCTGCGCTCGTCGGGCCCGGCCGTCGCGCCGACGCTGTCGCTGCCGACCATGGCCACGTCGAAGCCGGAGGCCGGCAGACCGCCGTGCGCCCACGTCACCTCCACGATGCCCTCGCTGACCACGGTGGCGACGACGGAGGTCGGGGCCTGCACCTGCTCGGCCGCGACGGGGGGCGTGGTCGGCGTGGTGGGTGTCGTGGGCGGGGTGCTCGGCGGCGGCTCGTCCGTGCCACCACCGTCGGGGTCCGAGCCGCCGGGTCCACCGCCCCCGGGCGGGTTGGTGCCGCCCGGTCCGCCCGGGGGCGTCCCGCCGGGCGTGCCGTTCGGGGGCGTGCCCGGGTTGGGCGGACCGACGGGCAGCTGGGGGTCCACGGGGCCCGACGCGGGCGGCCGGGTGGTCGCCGTGCCGGTCGGGGTGGTCGTGCCGCTCTGCGGGGTCTCGTCGTCCTGCTGGTCCCGGCCGTCGTCGCCCTGGTCGCCCTGGCCACCCTGGTCGGCGGGCGGGACGACCGGGGGCCGGTCGCGGTCGATCGCGGACTGCACGTCGCGCACCGGCCGGGTGGTGGCGAGCTGGGTCGGGGCGACCCGGTCGTCGTAGCGGGTCAGGTCGTCGACGCTGCCGTCGGGTCGCACGATCAGCCCGGCCTGCGCCCCGGGGACGTTGACGATGAGGTTGCCGTCGTCGACCACGAGCTCGGCGTCGCGGTCGCCGGGCACGGTGATGTCGTTCGCGGCCCGGCGACCGTCCTGGCCGAGCACGACGATGCGGCCCTCGCTGTCGCACGGCACGTAGACGAGGCCGCGGTGGACCTCCGGACGCCCCGGCTTCGGGCAGCCGATCGTGCGCACGGAGACCTCGCGGAACTCGCCGTCGCCCACGATGAGGACCGTGCCGGTCTCGGGGGCCGCGACGGGCACCAGGTCGGAGGGCGAGGAGGCGGGGGCGGCGAGGCGCCCGGCCAGCGCCGGGGCGTCGCCCACGACGTCCTTGCCGGTGCCGACCTGCACGACGATGCCGGCGTCGGGGCCGAACACGGTCACGCCCTCGTCGTGGCCGACCAGCACCGAGCTGTCGCCCGAGTAGTCGACGTCGTGGTCGCTCTCGGTGATGAAGCGGCGCTCGGTGTCCGACCAGCGCAGCTCGACGAGGTGCCCCACCTTGTCGATCGCCCAGACCCGGCCCTCGCCGTCGATCGCGGCGTCGGCGAGGCCCTCCGTGGCCACCCACCGCTCGCCCACGGCGTCGGTGGTGGAGACGTCGATGCGGGAGACGGTGCTGTTCGAGCGGTCGACGAGGTAGGCCGCGCCGTCGTGCAGGAGCAGGTCGGTCGCGCCGCCCGCGGCGACGCGCCGCTGTCCGGAGACGAGGACGGAGGCGAGGTCGACCGAGAAGATCTCGCCGGTGGTGCGGTTCGTGACGAAGAGGCGGCCGTCGGACTGGGAGACCTGCAGGTCGTTGCCCGGCTCGCCGACGGAGAGGCGGCGCTCCGGGCGCCCGGTCGCGGGGTTGACCTGGATGACCTCGCCGCTGGGGTCGTCGGAGAGCCACGTGAGGCCGTCGGTAATGTCGACGACCGTGCGCGAGAGGCCCTCGCCGAACGCGAGGCCGGCGACGAGGGAGGCCGCGACGACCACGACGGAGAGCTCGGCGCTGCCGCGCGAGCCGCGCTTGCGACGGCGCTCCCGGCTGCCTCCGGGCACGCGGTCGCGCACCCGCCGCCAGATCGCGCCCGGGCCCCGAGCGGCCTCTTCGCTCATGCTCGTCCTCGTCCCTCGTGCGCCGCCGTGACCAGCTGCGCGACGGTGGCGCCTCCTGCCTCGCACCACAGTCCGCGGCCCGGTCCGGTCAGCGGTTCCAGCGTCTTGGTCGGCACCGAGACCCCCAAGACCTCCCCCTCGTTCCACTCCGGCGCGAGCAGGAAACCTCGACGGCGCTGCTTGAGCGCGGTCACGAGCCCCGGTTGCAGGGCGGGCTTGCGCGCCTCGGCGACGTCCACCGAGACGACCATCGCGACCCTGCTCGCCGGCCCCTGCGCCATCAGGTCGAGGAGCCGCGCGCGGGCGTCGCGGTGCGCGTCGTCGGTGCAGGCAGTGTCCCACCGCTGGACCTCGTCGGCCACGAGCAGCACCCAGGAACCTTCCTCCCCGACGGCCCGCGACAGCGCCTGCTGCCGGGCCGCCTCGACGGCGTCCGCCGTGGCGACGAGGTCGTCGCCCCGGACCACGAGCGGGGGTGCGTCGGAGCGCTCGGCCAGCTCGACGATGCCGTCGAGCGCGCTCGTCCGCCCGGTGCCGGCCCGGCCGGCGACGAGGACGGGACCGGCCAGCAGGTCGGTGCTGAGCACCGCCACGGCGTCGGCGTCCACGGCGACCGCGACGTGCGCGCCGGTCGGGGCGGGCAGGGCGTCCGAGGGCAGGCGGCCGGGCATGGGCGGCACCGCCGCCGTGCCGCGACCGGCCGTGCGCGGGCCGAGGAGCTCGGCCACCGCGCGTACCCGCTCGGCCTGCTGCGGCGTCCCGGCGCCGCCCGTCGTGGCGACCTGCAGCATCTGCTTGCCCAGCAGGCCGGTGCCGGGAGTGGTCTCGGCGTCGAGCACGTTGCCGGGCGCGCCGAGCATCAGGTAGTCGTCGGAGGTGGTCATCCGCAGGATCAGGCGGCGCCCGAAGCTGGCGGCCAGCGAGGTGGGTACGCCCGTGCGCCCCGGCGCGGTCGCGATCACGTGCACGCCGACGCGGCGGCCGTTCTGCAGCACGTTCTGCAGGTGCTCGACGTGGTCGCGCGCGACGCCGCCCGCCTTGTCGAAGCTCTCGAGCAGCGACGGCAGGTTGTCGATCAGCAGGTAGACGCGGGGCAGCACGTGCCCGGCGCGCGCGAGGTCCTCCAGGTCCGCGCAGCCGTTGGCGGCCAGCGCGGACGAGCGGTCGGCGACGGTGCGTCGCAGGAGGCGCACCAGCCGCAGCACCCGTCCCATCTGCGTCTCTCCGACGACGGCCTCGACCGTCGGCAGCGGCTCGATCGCCTGCAGGCCGCCGCCGGCGTAGTCGATGGCGTACACGTAGGGCGCGACGCCGTGGCCGCTGAACGCGTCGCCGACCGAGGCGCTGATCGCCGCGGTGCGCAGCAGCTCGGTCTTGCCCGAGCCCGAGGCGCCGTGCACCAGCACGTGGCCGACGCTGGTCAGGTCCATCTCGAGGCGCGGCTGGCGCTGCTGCGCGGGGTCGTCGATCCCGCCCAGGTAGAGGTGGCCCGAGGGGAAGCGGCCGGCCTCGCGGGCCAGCTCGTCGGCGTCGAGGAGCAGCTCGGCGGGCAGCGGCGGCAGCCACGGCTTCGGGGGCGCCGGCACGCCCGAGCGGCGGAACGCGGTCACGATCGTCGAGACGCAGCGCTCGAGGTCGGTGCGCGGGTCGAGCCGCGCCTGCCCGTCGCCGCCGGCGCGCGGCGCGTGGGCCGCGCTGAAGGCGCTGACCGTGACCGCGGCGCCGGTGCCGTCGATCGGCTGGCGCGCTCCGGTCCAGGCGCTCTGCACGAGCTCGGCGGTGCCGTGGCCGGTGCGGCGCAGCCACGCCCGGCCCGGGGTGCGACGGCTGATCCGGGCGGCCTCGGGGGTGTCGATCACGTCGCGGGAGTCGTCGGCGGCCGAGACCCGCAGCGCGATGCGCAGGTCGGTGTTGGCGCGGATGTTGCCGGTCACGACGCCGGCGGGGCGCTGCGTGGCGAGCAGCACGTGCATGCCCAGCGAGCGGCCCCGCTGGGCGATGTTGACCATGCCGTCGACGAACTCGGGCACCTCGGAGGTGAGCGCGGCGAACTCGTCGACGCAGATCAGCAGGCTCGGCGGCGCCGCCTCGGGGTGCTCGCGCTCGAGCTGGGTGAGGTCCTTGACGCCGTACTGCCCGAGCAGGTGCTCGCGGGCGGTGATCTCGGCGCCCAGCGAGGTCAGCGCCCGCTGCACGAGCGCGGGGGTGAGGTCGGTGATGTAGCCGACCGTGTGCGGCAGGTCCGCGCACTCGCGGAACGCCGCGCCGCCCTTGTAGTCGACGAGCAGGAAGCTGATCCGGTTCGTCGGGTTGTTGAGCGCCAGCGAGCAGATGAGGGTCTGCAGCAGCTCCGACTTGCCCGAGCCGGTCGTGCCCGCGACGAGGCCGTGCGGGCCGTCGTCGCGCAGGTCGATCGTCACGGTGCCGTCGATGCCGGAGCCGATCTGGGCGCGCAGGCCGCGCGAGGCGCCCCAGCGCCGCAGCACCGCGGCGGAGTCGTCGAGGTCCTCCAGGTCGCCGCTGATCTCCGGGAGCCGCACGACGCCGGGGATCGCGGTGGAGGCGGGCAGCACGGCCGCCTCGTCGACGTACGCCGTCATGGTGCGCGCGCTGCGCCACGCGTGCGCCAGCGACACGTCGTCGGCCCGGTCGACCCGGTCGACGCCGCCGCGGTCGCCGATGTTGACCGAGCCGTCCGCCAGGTCGACGAGCAGGCTCGTCGCCGCGGGCACCTCGGCGCGCGAGCTGCCCAGCCACAGCAGGTGCAGCCCGCGCTGGGCGGCGATCTGGGCGACGGCCTCGACGGTGCGTCGGGGGATGCCGGCGCCCTCGTCGACGACGCACAGCGTGTGCCCGCGCCCGCCGTCCTCGCTCGAGAGGTGGTCCAGCAGCGCGGTCGCGGCGCCGGGGCCGACGGCGACCGGCGGCTCGCCACCGACCCGGGCGACGGCGTGCGGCAGCCAGCGCAGCCAGGCCTCGTGGTGCGCACGCTCGCGCCCCAGGCAGGCGGCGACGGTGAGGTCGGCCGGCGAGTGGTCGAACGCCAGGCGCAGCGTCATCGCCCGCAGCAGCCCGTCGACCTCCTCGGCCGGGCCGGTCAGCGCGACCAGGGGGTGCGCGGTGAGGTCGACGACGACCGGGAGGTCCGGCAGCGTGTCGCGCGCCGCGAGGTCGGCGGCCGCCTCGCGGCGCAGGGGCCGGTCGCCGCCGTCCTTGATGTCGCCGCGCAGCAGGGCACGCACGGTGCCGCGTCCGATCCGGGTCTGCAGGAACGCCGAACGGGTCTCGCTGCGGGCCCACAGGTACGGGTCACGGCGAGCGGCACGCGTACGCAGCGTCTCGGCGTCCGGGTAGTCGTCCTCGAGCTGCTCGCGCTGGCGCCGGGCCTGGTCGTCGATGAGGGCGAGCATCCCGTCGACGTCGGTGCGCCACTCGGCGGCCTCCTCCTCGAACTGCTTCTGCGCCGCGCGACGCTGCTGGCGCCAGCCGAGGTAGCCCATCATCGGCCAGGCGAGCATGTAGACGAGGGCGTACGGCGTCTGGGAGCGCGCGAAGATCGCCAGGCCCATGATCATCGGCAGCGCGAGCATCGCCCACGGCAGCGGCGAGGGCCGGTTCTTCGTCGGCGGCGAGGGCACGTCGAGCACCTCGTCGAGCAGCGGCTCGCCGAAGCGGGGAGGGCGGTAGACCGCCACCGCGGTGTCGTCGACGGGCACCTCGCCCGGGTCGACCACCACCGTCGTGCCGCCGAGCCGGATCGGGGTGCCCCAGTCGACCTCGCGCCCCGTGGTGACCTGCTCGCCCGCCACCGAGGTGCCGTTGGCGGAGCCGGCGTCGTAGACGGTCGGGCGGGTGCCGAGCACGACGCGGACGTGCTGGGTGGAGACGAGGGGGTCGGACAGGCGCATGGTGCAGGTCGGTCCGCGCCCGACGGTGAGCGCGTTCGAGCGCACGTGCAGGCGCTGGCCGGAGTCGGGGCCGTCGACCACGCGCAGCACGGCGCGGGGACGGGCGGTGCTGCTGCTGCGCCGCAGCCACGAGGGCGGGGCGCTGACGACGTCGAGGAGGTCGCCGGTGCGCAGGCCGCAGTCGGCGACGGCCCGGTCGGCGGGCCAGGGGTGGCCGCCGTCCACGGGCACGAGCATGAGGCCCGCCTGGTGGGGAGCGAGGTGCTGGCCGAAGGAGCGCGCGAGGTCGGCCACGGTCGCGTCGGGCTTGGCGTGCACGACGACGTCGACCGAGGGCAGGCCGGACTCCGGCGGGGTGCTCAACGAGAGCGTCCACTGCTGCACGAGGTGCTCCTTGCTCCGGAGGGGCGGGGGTCAAACCCCCGTCGGACGCCGCGGGGGCCGCCGGCCAGTGGCCGACGACCCCCGCGGGACGAGGTGTGTCAGGCCGACACTTCCTCCTGCTCCTGCGCCTGGTTGTTGATCAGCGTCGAGAAGTCGTTGAGCTGGGCGATGACCTGGGTGAGCATCGCGCGGTACTCCGAGTTCCAGGAGTTGCGGGTGCGCTCGGCGTCGGGGCCGATCCACTCGAAGCCCTCGAGCGACTGGGTGAGGCGAGCCGTGATCTGCTCGAGCTCGCCGGCGCCCTGCGTGATCTGCTGGGCCGACTGGCGGCCACCCTCGATGTCCATACCCTTCATGGCCATGGCGGTTCTCCTTCTGTGTGATCTCTAGGTCGATCTCTGGGTGAGGTGTGAGCGGTCGGACGGGTGGAGCTGGTGGAGCCGGGCGGGACTGACCGGGACGGTCAGCCGCCCATGCGGGACCGGACGTGGCTGGTGGCCTCGGCGGCGGTGATGCGGCCGTCGCCGTTGACGTCGAGCTCGCGGTTCTGGTGGTACGCCTGGGTGCCCTGGTTGAACATCGTGGTGTCGGCGTCCATGGGTCGGCCGCCGAGGACGCTGGTGTAGACGCTCTCGAGCGAGTCGAGGCGGCCGCGGTAGGGCTCGAAGTAGCGCTCGACGTAGGAGAGCTGCTCCGTCGGCGTCATCCGCGACAGCGCCTCGGTCGTGGTGCCGAGACCGCGGGCGGTGTCGGGCATGAACTGGATCAGGCCGGTGGCGCCGCTGCGGGGGTTCTCGACGTCGGAGGTGAAGCGCCCGCCCGTCTCGAAGCTCATCGTCGCCATGAGGTGCTCGGGCGCCGCGCCCAGGCGGCCGGCGACGGCCTCGACCTCGCGGAGGAACTCCGGCGTGACGTTCGGGTTGCCCGAGACGCCCTGGATCTGCTGGTAGTCGTAGCCGGTGGGCGAGCTGAAGCCCGAGCCCTGCGCCAGCTGCTGCGGGTGGTCGGAGCGCCAGGCCTCGTACGCCGCCTGGGTGTTCGAGCCCCACACGCCGTCCGCGCCCTGGGTGTCGTAGCCGGCCGCCGAGAGCCGCTGCTGGAGCTCGCGGACGTCCTCGCCGCGGCTGCCGCGGCCGTTCTCGCCGGCGAGCTTCTCGATCGCCGCGTCGCCGCCGTTGCCGCGGCCGGCCAGCGCGGCCCCGCCGAGGCCGAGGGCGGCTGCGCCGCCCGCGAGCCCCGCGGCCGCGCCGTACGACGGCTTCTCGCCGGTGTCGGTGATCGAGTCACCGGTCGGGTTGAGGGCCGCCGAGGTGAGCGACTCCGCGCCCGGGGTGGTGCCCGCGCTGGGCGCCACGTCGGGGGAGCCGCCGCCGGTCGGCGAGCTGGGCACGGAGCCGCCGTCGATGCTGCCGCCGCCGAGCGCCGGCGAGCCGCCGCCTCCGGTGGTCCCGCCGCCGGTGCCGCCGCCGGTGCCGCTGCCCGTGCCGCCGCCCGTGCCCCCACCCGATCCGCTGCCCGTCGGCAGCGCACCGCCGAGGGCCGGCTTCTCCGAGACCGGGGCCGCAGTGCTGCCGGCGCCCGTCGCGCTGTCCGAGAGGCTCGGGATGCCGATGGTCGGGGTGATCGAGGCGGGCGTCAGCCCGGTGGGGCTGGTGACCGTGGTGGTGGTGCCCGGGATGGTGACGCCGTCGGCGGTCGTGGTGGTCGTCGACGTGGTGGTCGTGGTGGTACCCGGTGTCCCCGGCGACAGCGGCTGGGTGGGGGCGATGGAGCCGCCCTGCCACGAGCCCATGGGTGCGCGGTTCTGCTCGGTCTGCAGCGGGCTGGTGTAGGTCGGTAGCTTCGAGAAGTCGACCGTCTCGCCGGCGCTGACCTGGTCCTGCGCCTGGGCGTTGGCCCCGAGGACCTGGGCGAACATGCCGAGCGCCATCGAGATCTTCTCGAGCCAGGGCACGACCTGGGTCTCGAGGAAGGTGGCGTACGCCGCGCTCGCTCCGCCGGTGAAGAAGGAGGCCGCCCGCAGCAGCGCGATCAGCGCCTTCACGAACGTGATCACCTGGTCGGTGGTCTCCTTGCCCTCCTGGCACTTCTGAGCGGCTTCGCGGAGTTCGTCGGTGTCCGCCCCGAGAAAAGCCATCGTCGTCGCCTCCTTCCGCTGCTGGTCGCTGGTGGGTGTGGCTGGGTACGCCGTGGACGCTAGGGCGCCGCGATCGCCGTCGGGAAGAGCGCCTCGGGTGGAAGGTTCCTCCCTGCGACGGGCTCCGGTGGTGGCTGTGGGAACCCCCTGACGACGACGGAGCCGGCGCGTCCCCTCGAGGGGACGCGCCGGCTCCGTGGCGGAGGAGGGCGGGTCAGGAGCTGGCGGCGTCCTGACGGTCGGCGTGCACGCACAGCACCCGGCCCTGGTCGGAGAGGGACTCGGAGGCCGCGTTGGCGCTGGGGGCGAACGAGCCCGTCCAGTCGCTCTCGAAGCCCTGGCGGTCCGGGCCCTGCCAGTTCAGGCCGGAGATCATGGCGCTGATGCTGGACACGACCCCGGCGACCTGCCCGGCGTACTCGCCCATGTTCTGCCCGACGCTGCGGGCGTACTCGGTGTCCATCCCCTGCATGCTGCTGCTCATGGTTCCTCCTGGGCCGTCGGTGCGCGGTGGGTGCGCGTGGGTGCGTGGCTCCCGAGGCTAGGAAGGGCGGGGAGGTGCGGCTAGGCCGTCGGGGGCGGAACGTTCCGCCGCGCGGCGGCCCGCTCGACCTCGTCGAGGTCGTCGGCCGTGACCAGTCGGACCTCGGCCGTGCGGCGCCCGATGGCGAAGCGGACGTTCTGGGCGCGTCCGGACCCGGCGCGGAAGGGGTCGTCGCGGGGGCCGAAGGCGAGCGCGGAGATGGAGCGGATGGAGTCGTCGACCCGCTGCGCGCGCTCGAGGTTCCAGGCGTACCCGTGCCAGCCGAGCACGCGCTCGTAGATCTCGCGGTTCGACGGCGGCCGGGGGTAGTCGTCGGTGCCGGTCAGCCACGGCTCCGAGAGAGCGAGCGCCACGAACCACTCCCGCGAGCGGGGCGTCAGGGTCGGCGCCGGTGCGGTGGCGCCCTCGTCGACCTCGCTGCCGGCGGGTCGCGGCAGCGTCACCACGGGTCCGCTGCCGCTGGCGGTGACCTCGATGCTGATCGAGAGGTCGTCGTAGCTCGCCGAGCCCGGGGAGGTGCGCCCGCGCATCAGGACCAGCTGGTTCTCGCCCTCGTCGAGCAGCAGCGACATGCCCTCCGCGAGGGTGACGCGACGGGCGCCGCCCGGGGCGTCGAAGAGGCTCGACACCTGCGTCTCGCCCGAGCCGTGCCAGCGCAGCCGCGCGATCTCCTCGCCGACGATGAGCTCGCCGAGCACGCGCGAGACGTGCGGCGCGCAGCGGGGCAGGGCGATCGCGGTGACCCGCAGGGCGTTCTCGGGCGAGTCGTCGGGCACGGCGTGGTCGGGCGCCCGACCGAAGAACAGCGTCTCGCCGGAGCCCATCGTCACCGTCGGCAGCCCCGCCCCCCGCAGCGTCACACGCAGCATGGCTCGATCCAACCACAACGGCGGCGCGGGGTCCGGCGACCGTTGCCCACAGGTCGGTGCACATCTGTGCACTGGATCTCTTGACCCGTCCGGCGGGGCGGCGGACCCTGGAGCCATGGCGACCGCCCCGACCCTCCCCGCCGTGACGCCCGCGGCCCCCACGCGCGAGCCGGGGCTCCTCGACGCCCTCGGGCTGCTGCTCGAGGTCGTCGACGACCTCGTGGTCGGCACGGTGCGCGACACGCACCGGGCGGTCGCGGGCCGGGTGCGCGCCGCGGGGGCGCCGCTCGCGGCGCACGACCTCGTGGCGCGGGGGGTGTACGCCGGCATCGGCACCGCCCTGCGCGGGGCCGGCCGTGGCCTCGACGCCCTGGCCGGCACCGGCGCGGGCCCGGCGCTCGAGGCCCGCCCGGCGGGCCGCCACCTGCGTGCGGCCGTCAACGGGCTGATCGGCGACCGGCTCGTCGGGTCGCGGCCGGTGCTGGCGATCCCCGCCGCTCCGCGCGTCGACGGGCGTGACGTGCCCGTGACCCCGACGGGCCTCGCGGCCGCCTACCCCGACGCCCGCGGGCGGGTCGTCGTGCTCCTGCACGGGCTCGGGGAGTCGGACGAGACGTGGCGGCTGGGGCGCGGCGAGCGGGGCACGACGTACGCCGAGGAGCTCGCCGCGGCGGGGTGGACCCCGGTGGTGCTGCGGATGAACACGGGGCTGGGGCTGCGCCCCAACGGTGTCGCCCTCGCGGCACTGCTGGAGGACCTCGTGCGGGGGTGGCCCACCGAGGTCGAGCGCCTCGCGCTGGTCGGCCACTCGATGGGCGGTCTCGTCGTGCGGGCGGCGACCGCGGTGGCCGGCGACCTGCGCTGGCCGGGGCTGGTCAGCGACGTGGTCACGCTCGGCACCCCCCACCGGGGCGCGCCCCTGGCGGAGCTGGTCGGCAACGGCAGCGCCGGGCTCGCGCTCCTCGGGGAGACCGCCGCCTTCGGTCGCATCCTCGACGAGCGCTCCGTCGGCATCCGCGACCTCGTGGAGGGCCTGGGCCACGACGTCGGGCTGCTCGAGCACGCGCGCTACCGGTTGGTGGCGGGCACGGTCACCACCTCGGCGCGCCACCCGGTCGGCGCCCTGCTCGGCGACCTCCTGGTGCGCGAGGCGTCGGCGCACGGACGGCGGGGGACGGGCTGGGACGACCTGTTCGCCGACGCGGACGTCACCACGGTGCACGTCGGCGGCGCCGGGCACTTCGCGCTGCTGAACCACCCGACGGTCGCGGCGCACCTGCTGGACTGGCTGGCCTGAGCCGACGGAATCCGCTGTCGGCGAACAGGGCGGGTATCCCCGTGGAAGTGACGGTGGTTCGGGCTAGTGTCGCGACCGTGAACCAGAACCCCCAGATGAACGGTGCCGCGGGCTTCAACCCGCTCGACGACCACATCTACCAGCGCCTGCTGCGCGAGCGGATCGTGTTCCTCGGTTCGGAGGTGCGCGACCAGAACGCCAACGCGATCTGCGCCCAGCTGCTGCTGCTCTCGGCGGAGGACCCGGAGGCGGACATCTTCCTCCACATCAACTCGCCGGGTGGCTCGGTCGACGCGGGCATGGCGATCTACGACACCATGAACTACATCCCGAACGACGTGGCGACGGTCGGCATGGGCCTCGCCGCCTCCATGGGCCAGTTCCTGCTGTGCGCGGGAGCGAAGGGCAAGCGGTACGCGCTGCCTCACGCGCGCATCATGATGCACCAGCCGTCCTCCGGCATGGGCGGCTCGGCCTCCGACATCAAGATCCAGGCCCAGCAGTCGCTGCACATCAAGAAGGTGCTGCTCGAGCTCATCTCCGAGCACACGGGCCAGAGCATCGAGCAGGTCACCAACGACGCCGACCGCGACCGCTGGTTCACCGCGGCCGAGGCCAAGGACTACGGCCTGGTCGACAACGTCATCACGAGCGCCCGCGAGGCCGCTGACGAGGGCCGTCCGGCCCACACCAAGGACTGAACCGGAGGCCTGACATGAACTACTACATCCCTCAGTGGGAGGAGCGGACCTCCTACGGGTTCCGCCGCATCGACCCCTACGGCAAGCTCTTCGAGGACCGCATCATCTTCCTCGGCACGCCGATCTCCGACGACGTGGCGAACGCCGTCATGGCGCAGCTGCTGTGCCTGGAGTCGATGAACCCCGACCAGGACATCTCGATCTACATCAACTCGCCCGGCGGCTCGTTCACGGCGCTCACGGCGATCTACGACACGATGCGCTTCATCAAGCCGGACGTGCAGACCGTGTGCCTGGGCCAGGCGGCCTCGGCGGCGGCGATCCTGCTCGCGGCCGGCGCGCCGGGCAAGCGGATGGCGCTGCCCAACAGCCGCATCCTGATCCACCAGCCCTACACCGAGGGCACGTTCGGCCAGACCTCGGACATCGAGATCCAGGCGAACGAGATCCTGCGGATGCGCGAGCTGCTCGAGACGATGATCTCGGAGCACTCGGGCAAGCCGCGCGACGAGGTCAGCGCCGACATCGAGCGCGACAAGATCCTCACGGCCGAGGCCGCGGTGGAGTACGGGCTGGTCGACGCCGTCCTCGACTCGCGCAAGGCCGCGCTGCTCGTCTGAGCGGTCCCCGACCGCTCGAAGCGGAACCCCGTGTCGGACTGCGACGCAGGCCGGCACGGGGTACCGTCCAGGGGTCGCGGTTCGCGCACGACCTGCGACCGACGAACGACGCACCACCCGCTCGACGAGCTCGGCTCGACGGGCACGACCGGAGGATGATCACCCGTGGCACGCATCGGCGACGGAGGGGACCTGCTCAAGTGCTCCTTCTGCGGCAAGAGCCAGAAGCAGGTGCAGAAGCTGATCGCCGGACCCGGCGTCTACATCTGCACCGAGTGCATCGAGCTGTGCAACGAGATCATCGAGGAAGAGCTCGGTGAGGGCGTCGAGGGCGGGCTCGAGGAGCTGCCCAAGCCCAAGGAGATCTTCGAGTTCCTCAACTCCTACGTGATCGGCCAGGAGCAGGCGAAGAAGTCGCTGGCGGTCGCCGTCTACAACCACTACAAGCGCGTCCAGTCGGGTGCCGCCACGGTGGCCGGCCGGCACAGCAAGGACGAGCAGGTCGAGGTCGCGAAGTCCAACATCCTCGTGATCGGCCCGACCGGCTGCGGCAAGACGTACCTGGCGCAGACCCTGGCGCGGATGCTCAACGTCCCCTTCGCCATCGCGGACGCGACCGCGCTCACGGAGGCCGGCTACGTCGGCGAGGACGTCGAGAACATCCTCCTGAAGCTGATCCAGGCCGCCGACTACGACGTCAAGAAGGCCGAGACCGGCATCATCTACATCGACGAGATCGACAAGGTCGCCCGCAAGGCGGAGAACCCGTCGATCACGCGCGACGTGTCCGGCGAGGGCGTGCAGCAGGCGCTGCTGAAGATCCTCGAGGGCACGACGGCCTCGGTGCCGCCGCAGGGCGGCCGCAAGCACCCGCACCAGGAGTTCATCCAGATCGACACCACGAACGTGCTGTTCGTGGTCGGCGGGGCGTTCGCCGGGCTCGAGCACATCATCGAGCAGCGGGTCGGCAAGAAGACGCTCGGCTTCACCGCCGAGGTGCGCGGCGAGGCGGAGCGCGAGGCGGAGGACCTGCTGGCCCAGGTGCGCCCGGAGGACCTGACGAAGTTCGGTCTGATCCCCGAGTTCATCGGCCGGCTGCCGCTGATCGCCAGCGTCAACAAGCTCGACAACGACGCGCTGGTCCAGATCCTCACGGAGCCGAAGAACGCCCTGGTGAAGCAGTACCAGCGGCTGTTCGAGCTGGACGAGGTCGAGCTCGAGTTCACCGAGGAGGCCGTCGCCGCGATCGCCGAGAAGGCGCTCGAGCGGGGCACGGGTGCTCGTGGTCTGCGCGCCATCATCGAGGAGACGCTCCTGCACTCGATGTACGACGTGCCCTCCCGCGGCGACGTCGCCACCGTCGTGGTGACCGCCGAGGCCGTGGCCGGCGAGGCGCCGCCGACCCTCGTGCTGCGCGAGGCGGAGACCAAGAAGAAGAAGTCCGCCTGACGCCTGCTCAGACGAGCAGGTCCACCAGGCCGACGACCGCCAGCACGACGCCGAGCGCGAGGCAACCGAGACCGAGCAGCTGGTTGCGCCGGTGGTCCGAGCGGCTCTTGTCGAGCAGCTCCGCCTCCGAGCGGGTCGAGACGAGCAGCCGACCGCCCTCGGGCGCGCGCAGCTCCAGCTGCCCGTTGCGGCACACGGCCTCGCCGGAGACGAACACGGACGTGCCCGGGGTCAGCACCCACTCCTCGTACTCGTGGCCCAGCGTGCCGCCGCCGCGGTTGCCGGACGGCAGCGACATCGAGAAGGACCCGAGCCGGATGTCGGTGCCCCGGTCGGCGCTCTGACGGTCGCGGAACTCGCTGGCGCTCTTGTGCGCGTGCTTGACGCCGTCGACCGGCACGACGGTGATGGTGCCCGCCGCGTCGCGCAGCACGAAGGGCTCGCGGGTGCGGTTGTCGACGACCTTCTCCGTGCGCTTCGTGGTGCGGCGGTTGCCGTCCTTGTCGCGGCGGACGTCCTCGTAGTGGCGGGTGACCTTGTGCTGGTGCCACACGCAGGTGGTGCCGGAGACCTCGGAGGTCAGCGGGCCCTGCGGCCCCACCTCGACGACGCCCTCGAGCTCGACGCGCTCGCGGTAGGCCCCCGGGCCGGCCGCCGCGAGCGCCGCGGCGTGCATCTGGGCCACGACGTCGGTGGTGCTCGCCTGCACGGCGAGCAGGTCGGCGACCTCGCCCTTCGCGCGGTGCGCGTTGTAGAGCGAGTACGCGCCGAAGGCGACGGCGAAGAGCGCGGCGACGAAGAACCAGGACATCGGACCCCCCCAGGGACGAGACGAGCGGCGGCCGCTGGTGCGGCCGCCGCTCGTCCTGCCCTGCGTGGGGGGTGCGTCAAACGCCGCACCGGGGAGGGGTCAGCCCTCCGTGGGCGTCTCCTCCTGGACCAGGTCGGCCGTCACGGCCAGGTCGCCGCCGTCCCCGGCCACGAAGACCAGGTCGCCGACGATCGAGCCCGCGGCCCGCAGGTCGGCGGCCGCGGCCTCGGCGGCGAGCACCTCGGACTCCGGGCCGGTCACCTCGGCGCGGGCGACCTGCGTACGCATCTTGACCTTGGCCTGCGACTTGACGCCCCGCACGCCGGCGAGGGCCTTCGCGACCGCCCGCAGCGTGGCGGGGGAGGCCGCGGCGGCGGAGCCGAGGTCGGCCTCGACCGGCCAGGCGGCGTGGTGGATCGAGCCCTCCTGCCACCACGACCAGACCTCCTCGGTCACGTAGGGCAGGAACGGCGCGAGCAGGCGCAGCTGCACGTGCAGTGCGATCGCCAGCGTCGCCTTTGCGGAGGCGGCGCCGGGGCCGTCGCCGTAGGCGCGCTCCTTGACCAGCTCGAGGTAGTCGTCGCAGAACTCCCAGAACGTCTTCTCGACGGCCTCGAGCGCGGTCGTGTAGTCATAGGTCGCGAACGCGTCGGTGGCCTTGGCGAGCGTCTCGCGCAGGAGCCCGAGCATCGCGCAGTCGACGGGCTCGGAGACCTCGAAGCGGTTCAGCTCGGTGGCGCCCACGCTGCCGATGACGAACTTCGAGGCGTTGAGGACCTTCATCGCCAGGCGGCGCCCGACCTTCATCTGGGTCTCGTCGAACGGCGAGTCGAGGCCGGGGCGGGTCATCGCCGCGCGCCAGCGCACGGCGTCGGCGCCGTACTTGTCGAGGATGTCGGTCGGGACGACCACGTTGCCCTTCGACTTCGACATCTTCTTACGGTCCGGGTCGAGGATCCAGCCCGACAGCATGGCGTGGTGCCACGGCGCCGTGCCGTTCTCGAAGTGCGCGCGCACCACGCGGCTGAACAGCCAGGTGCGGATGATGTCGTGGCCCTGCGTGCACAGGTCCATCGGGAAGACCCGCGAGAACAGGTCGGGGTCGCTCTCCCAGCCGCCGGCGATCTGCGGCGTGAGGGAGGAGGTCGCCCACGTGTCCATGACGTCGGGGTCGCCGACGAAGCCGCCGGGCTGGCCGCGCTGGGCCTCGTCGAAGCCCTCGGGGGCGTCGGTCGAGGGGTCGACGGGCAGCGCCGACTCGGGCGCGACGATGGGCCGCTCGTAGTCCGGCTCGCCGTCGGCGTCGAGGGCGTACCAGACGGGGAACGGGATGCCGAAGAAGCGCTGCCGCGAGATCAGCCAGTCGCCGTTGAGGCCGCCGACCCAGTTGTCGTAGCGGTGCTTCATGTGCGCCGGCACCCAGGTGATCTCCTCGGCGCGCGTCAGGAACTCCTTGCGCAGCCCGGCGTCGCGGCCACCGTTGCGGATGTACCACTGCCGGGTGGCGACGATCTCGAGTGGCTTGTCGCCCTTCTCGTAGAAGTTCGCCATCCGCTGCGTGGCCTTCGGGTCGCCCTCGAGGTCGCCGCTGGCGCGGAGCTTCTCGACGGTGGCCTCGCGGGCTGAGTGCACGGTCTTGCCGGCCAGGTCGGCGTACGCACCCTGGGCGGCCTCGCCGGTCACCCAGGCGGGGGTCTCGCGCGTGAAGCGGCCGTCGCGACCGATCACGGTGCGCACCGGCAGCTGCAGCTCGCGCCACCACTGCACGTCGGTCAGGTCACCGAACGTGCAGCACATCGCGATGCCCGCGCCCTTGTCCGGCTCGGCGGCCGGGTGGGGGAGGACGGGGATCTCGACGCCGAACACGGGCGAGAGCACCGTGGTGCCGAACAGGTGCTGGTAGCGCTCGTCGTCCGGGTGGGCGATCAGCGCGACGGCGCTGACGATCAGCTCGGGACGCGTGGTCTCGACGTAGACGGCCTCGCCCGGCTGCCCGTCGACCGACGGGCGGCGGTAGGCGACGCGGTGGTAGGCGCCGGGGTACTCCCGCGCCTCCAGCTCGGCCTGCGCCACCGCGGTTTGGAACGTCACGTCCCACAGGGTCGGCGCCTCCTGCAGGTACGCCTCCCCGCGCGCGAGGTTGCGCAGGAACGCGCGCTGGCTGACGGCCTGCGCGTCCTTGCCGATGGTCGTGTACTGGTGCGACCAGTCGACCGAGAGGCCGAGGGTGCGCCACAGCGACTCGAAGACCTTCTCGTCCTCCTCCACCAGCTGCGCGCACAGCTCGATGAAGTTCGGGCGGCTCACCGAGACCTGCTTCTTCGGGTCCGGCTTCTCCGGCGGGGTGAACTCGGGGTCGTAGGGCAGCGACGGGTCGCAGCGCACGCCGAAGTAGTTCTGCACGCGGCGCTCGGTCGGCAGGCCGTTGTCGTCCCAGCCCATCGGGTAGAACACCGACTTGCCCTGCATCCGCTGGAAGCGGGCCACGACGTCGGTGTGGGTGTAGGAGAAGACGTGCCCGACGTGCAGCGAGCCCGACACGGTCGGCGGCGGGGTGTCGATCGAGTAGACGTTCTCGCGCGGCTGCGTGCGGTCGAAGGCGTAGGTGTCCTGCTCCTTCCACGCCTGCGACCACTTGGCCTCCAAGCCCTCGAGGGCGGGCTTGTCCGGTACGACGACGGCCGGTCGTTCCGGCGTCGTCGCGGACTGCTCGCTGGCCTGGCCCTCGGCCCGGGTGTCGGTCATGGGCGGAATGCTACGGAACTGTTTCCACCTGCGCGAAGCCGCGTCTGCCCTGCTCGCACGGCGTGTCGCGCTCCATGGGGCGCGTGTGGGTCGCGTGGCTACCGTCGTGGGCACCGACCGACACCGACGGAGGTTCCATGACCAAGCTCGCGATCATCTACTACTCGTCCACCGGCACCGTCCACGAGATGGCCCGTCGCATCGCCGCCACGGCCGAGGCGCACGACGACGTCGAGGTGCGCCTGCGCCACGTCGCGGAGACCGCTCCGGACGAGGCGGTGAACAGCCAGGACGCGTGGCAGAAGCACCGCGCCGACGTGATCGACGAGCCGATCGCGTCGCCCGACGACCTGGACTGGGCCGACGTCGCGCTCTTCGGCTCGCCGACCCGCTACGGCCACGTGACCAGCCAGCTGCAGGGCTACATCGACACCCTCGGCCCGCTGTGGGCCCAGGGCAAGCTCGCCGACAAGGTGTACGCGGGCTTCACCGCCAGCCAGACGCACCACGGCGGCCAGGAGTCGACGCTGCTCAGCCTCTACACGAGCTTCTACCACTTCGGCGGCATCGTGGTGGCTCCCGGCTACACCGACCCGCTGAAGTTCAACGACGGCAACCCGTACGGCGCCGCGAAGGTCACCGGCGCGAGCACCGAGCTGGACGAGAACGACCTGGCCGCGCTCGACCACCTGGTCAACCGCGCCCTGGCGATCTCGCGCCGCCTCGAGGCCGGCGGCAACGGCGCCAGCCGCGACGACGCCTGAGCGGCCCGGCAGCGACGCTCGCGACCACCGCCCCCGGGGCCCCGACGATCGGGGCGCCGGGGGCGGCACGGCCTAGACTCGGCGGCGCGATGACCGACTTCGAAGCCGCGGAGACCCCTGCCGCCCGCCCCGCCGCCACCTTCGCCGAGGCGGAGGAGGCACTCCTGTCCCGCTGGCCCGAGACCCGCCTCGAGCCCTCGCTCGACCGGATCCGGGCCTTCACCGAGCTGCTCGGCGACCCCCAGCGCTCCTACCGCGTGGTGCACCTGACGGGCACCAACGGCAAGACGAGCACCTCGCGGATGGTCGACACCCTGCTGCGCGCCCTCGACCTCCGCACGGGCCGGTTCACCAGCCCGCACGTCGAGAAGATGAGCGAGCGGATCAGCATCGACGGCGCTCCGCTCGACGACGAGGCCTTCGTGCGGGCCTTCAACGACGTGGCCGCCTTCACCCACCTGGTCGACGCCGACCAGCCGCACCCGCTGTCGTTCTTCGAGACCGTCGTCGGGATGGCGTTCGCCGCCTTCGCCGACGCGCCGGTGGACGTGGCGGTCGTCGAGGTCGGGATGGGTGGCTCCTGGGACGCCACGAACGTCGCCGACGGCGACGTCGCCGTCGTGACCCCGATCGCGGTCGACCACGCGGCGTACCTCGGCTCCTCGCCCGCCGCGATCGCCGAGGAGAAGGCGGGGATCATCAAGCCGGGCGCGCAGGTCGTCCTGGCCGCCCAGGAGCCCGAGGCCGCGGAGGTGCTGCTGCGCCGGGTCGTCGAGGTCGGGGCCAGCGTCGTCGCCGAGGGCGTCGACTTCGGCGTCGTCACCCGCGCGCCGGCCGTCGGCGGCCAGATCGTCACCCTGCGCGGCCTGCACGCCACCTACCCCGAGATCTTCCTGCCGCTCTACGGCGCCCACCAGGCGCAGAACGCCGCCACCGCCCTGGCCGCGACCGAGGCCCTCGTCGGCCGCGAGCTCGACGACGACATTGTCCGCGCGGCCTTCGCCGAGGTCACCTCGCCGGGCCGCCTGGAGATCGTGCGCCGCAGCCCCACGATCGTGCTCGACGCGGCGCACAACCCGGCCGGCGCCGAGGCGCTGGGGCAGGCGCTCGAGGACTCGTTCACCTTCTCGCCGCTGATCGGCGTGCTCGCCGTGATGGGCGACAAGGACGTCGAGGGCCTGCTGGCCGCCTTCGAGCCGCACCTCGCCCACGTCGTCGTGACCCGCAACTCGACGCCGCGCTCGCTGACGGTCTCCGAGCTGGCGGCCCAGGCGCGCACCGTCTTCGGGGACGACCGCGTGACCACGGCGCCGACGCTGGCCGAGGCGATCGACCAGGCCGCCGCGCTCGCCGAGGCGGGGGAGGCGCTCGGCGTCTCCATCGGCTCCGGCGCCGTGCTGGTGACCGGCTCCGTCGTCACCGTCGGGGAGGCCCGACTGCTGCTGGGAGGACCGCGATGAGTCGCAGGCGAGGACGGGACCGGGCCGGGGAGGCCGGGCAGGCGGAGGAGCAGGTCGAGCCGCGGGTCATCGAGCCCGGCGCGCCCGACGACCCGGAGCGCACGAAGGCGCCGCGGCGCGGCATGTGCGCGGCGGTGCTCACGCTGCAGGCGATCGTGATGGTGCTCGTCGCCCCCGTGATCACGCAGTTCACCGACGTCGCGACCGGGCTGGCGTACGCGATCGGCGGCGGCCTCGCCGTCGCCTGCGTGCTGGTCGCCGGCATGCTCCGCCGGCCGGCGGGCTACACGGCCGGGTGGGTCCTGCAGGTCGTGGCGATCGGGCTCGGCGTGCTCGTGCCGATCATGTTCGTCACGGGCGCGCTGTTCGCGGCGCTGTGGGCGACCGCCGACCTGATGGGCCGCTCGATCGAGCGGCAGCGCGCCGAGGCGTGGGCGGCGTACGACGCCGAGCACCCGCAGCCCTGACGGCTGCTCGCCCGCCCCTCACCACGCGGACGCGAGCGCGGCCAACGCGGCGTCGAGCTCCGCGTCGGTGCAGCCGCCGAACCCGACGACCAGGCCGTGGCGCAGGTGCGTGCGGCACAGGTCGGCCAGCAGCGGCACGTCGAAGCCGGCGGCCCGCGCCGCCGCGTGGGCCCGGGCGGTGACGTCCGCGGGCAGCTCCACGCAGGCGTACATCCCCGCCGTGCCCCGCAGGTCCGCGACCGGTGCGAAGGCGGCGGCCACGCGCTCGGCCCGCGCCGCGTACACCCGCCGCGCCGCGCGCACGACGCGGTCGACGTAGCCGTCGCGCAGCAGCGCCCAGAACGCCCGCTGCACCGGCCAGGCCGCGGTGTCGTGGGTGACGGCGCGGATGCGGTCGAGCTCGGGCGCGAGCGCGTCCGGGACGACGAACCAGCCGAGCCGCAGGCTCGGGGCCACGGACTTGCTGGCGGTGCCCAGGTACGCCGCGTGGTCGCGGTCGAGGCTGGTCAGCGCCGGGATGGGCGCGACGTCGTAGCGGAACTCGGAGTCGTAGTCGTCCTCGACCACGAGCGCGCCCGCGGCCCGGGCGGCGCCGAGCAGCGCGACCCGCTCGGCGCCCGGCATGGCGTGGCCGAGCGGGTGCTGGTGGGCGGGGGTGACGTACGCCGCCGCGCAGCCGGACAGGTCGCCCACGGGCGTGCCGGCGGGGTGGTCGTGCACGGCGCGGCCGGTGCGGCGCACGGTCTCGGCGGCCGCGCGGTAGCCCGGGTCGTCGAGCAGCACGGGCCCGGGCCCGAGCGCGCCGAGCACGTGGCGCAGCCCGTCGGTGGAACCGGTGGCGACCCGCACGTCGTCGGCGTCGACCGCCAGGCCGCGCACCCGGGCGAGTCTGTCGGCCAGCGCGGCCCGCAGCTCCGGCAGGCCGCGGGGGTCGTCGTAGCCGCGCGGTGGCCGGGCGGCGCCGACCTCCCGCCAGGCGCGGCGCCACAGGTCGGCCTGGCGCGGGTCGATCCAGGGCGTGCCCGCGTCGAGGCGCACGAGCGGCCGCCCCGGCGGGCTGACGGGGCCGGGCGCGCGGCGCCGGTCGGGCAGGTGGGCGGAGGCGGCGACGAAGGTGCCGGCGCCGCGCCGACCCGCGAGCCAGCCCTCGGCGACCAGCTGGGCGTACGCCTGCTCCACGACCGCGCGGGAGACCCCCAGGTCCCTCGCCAGGGCGCGTGAGCTCGGCAGGCGCAGGCCGTCGGCGAGGGTGCCGTCGAGGATCCGGCTGCGCACCTGGCGGGCGAGCTGGGTGCCGAGAGGGTCGTCGGCGTGACGGTCGAGGCTGAGGGCGAGCACCGGCGCTCCTGCGGGTGGCCTGCGGGACTGGGGCGGGATTGGCCCGTGGTGGCAGGCCAATCCGTCGCGAGGATAGTCGTCATGGAGACGCTCTCGCCCACCCCGCGCACCACCGTCACCCGCGGCCGCGAGCGCGTGGTCACCGACCGCGCCGCGCTGCACGCGCTGCTGGCCGACGGCCTGGTCGCCCACCTCGGGGTGGACGTCGGGGACCACCCGCTCGTGCTGCCGATGGCGTACGGCGTCGACCTCGACGGCCCGGACGCCGAGGGCACGCTCTACCTGCACGGCTCGGTCGCCGCGGGGTGGCTGCGGGCCGCGGTCGGGTCGACGGTCTGCGTGACCCTGACCGAGCTGGACGGACTGGTGCTCGCCCGCTCGGGGTTCCACCACTCGATGAACTACCGCTGCGCGGTGGTCGTCGGGCGGCTGCGCGCGGTCGACGACCCGGAGGAGCGGTCGCGCGCCCTCGACCTGGTCGTCGACCAGATGGTGCCGGGCCGCGCCGCGACGCTGCGCCCGGCGAGCCGCAAGGAGCTCGCGGCCACCGCGGTGCTGGCCGTGCCGCTGCGCGAGGCGTCGCTCAAGGCCCGCGCCGGTGGGCCCGTCGACGACGAGGCCGACGTCGCGGCCGGCGCGTGGGCCGGGCACGTGCCGGTCCGCCGCGTGCTCGACGCCCCGGTGCACGCCGCCGACGCGCACGACCGGGTGCCCGACGACGTGCTGCGGCGCTGTCAGTAGGGTTCGCGCCATGACCCAGCGCACCCTGGTCCTCCTCAAGCCCGACGCCGTGCGACGCGGCCTGGTCGGCGAGATCCTGTCCCGCTTCGAGGCCAAGGGCCTCGCGCTCGTGGCGCTCGAGCTGCGCACGATCGACGCCGCGCAGGCCGACGCCCACTACGCCGAGCACGTCGAGCGCGACTTCTACCCGCCGCTGCGCACCTTCGTGACCAGCGGCCCGATGCTCGCCGCCGTGCTCGAGGGCGACGAGGCGATCGAGGTCGTGCGCGCCCTCAACGGCGCCACCGACGGGCGCAAGGCGGCGCCCGGCACGATCCGCGGGGACCTGTCGCTGTCGAACCGCGAGAACCTGGTGCACGGCTCGGACAGCCCCGAGTCGGCCGAGCGCGAGATCGCGCTCTGGTTCCCGCACCTCGCCGGCTGATGCCGGGCCGGCGCCGCGGCGTCGCGCCGACCCTTGCCGCGAGGTTGTGACCGCGGTCACAATGCGGGCGACGCGGGTCGGCGCCCAGGCGACCCCGGACCTGGGAGGACGCCGGTGAACGCCATCTCCACGCCCGAGAGCACGAGCAGCACGGACGCGGCGGAGGCGCCCGTGCCGACGTACGTCGACGACCGCCTCGCCTGGTGGGCCCGGCAGACGCCGGACGCGCCGGCGATGACCTACCGCTCCCGCACCTGGACGTGGGCGCAGTGGGACGAGCGGGTGCGCCGCCTGGCGGGCGCGCTCGCGGACGCCGGGATCGGGCGCGGCGACGTCGTGTCGTTCCTCGACAAGAACCACCCCGCCTGCGTCGAGCTGTCGCTGGCGGCCGGTTCGCTGGGCGCCGCCAACGCGATCGTGAACTGGCGCAGCGCGGGCGACGAGGTCGACTACGCCGTCAACGACTCGGGCGCCCGGATCCTGCTCGTCGGGGCGGAGCTGCTGCCGACGGTGGAGGCGATCCGCGATCGGCTCACGCACGTCGAGCGCATCGTGGTCGTCACGCCCGAGGGCGTGGACGAGGCGGGGCAGCCGGACGAGTACGAGCAGTGGCTGGCCGCCGCGACCCCGCGCGGGCGCAGCGAGGACGTCGACGTCGAGGACACGTGCCTGGTCATGTACTCCTCCGGCACGACCGGCCGTCCCAAGGGGGTCATGCTGACCCACCGCAACATGGTCAGCCACACGCTGAACGCCCACGACGGGTGGGAGTTCGGACCCGGCGACGTCTCGCTCGTCGCGATGCCGCTGTTCCACGTCGGCGGATCGTCCTACGTCCTGTTCGGCATCCACGACGGCATCCCGTCGATCATGACGCGCGAGCCGGACGGCGCCTCGCTGGCCGGGGCGATCCTGGCCGGCGCCAACAAGACCTTCCTCGTGCCCGCCGTGCTCGCCCAGGTGCTGCAGTCCGGCCCCGAGGCCATCCAGCTGTTCGGGGCGCTGACCAGCTACACGTACGGCGCGGCGCCGATGCCCCCGCCGCTGCTGCGCGCGGCCATGGCGGCGTGGCCCGGCACCGACTTCATCCAGGTCTACGGCCTGACCGAGGTCGCGGGCGTCGCCACCCACCTCATGCCCGACCACCACCGCGACGCCGAGCACCCCGAGCGCCTCGTGTCGGCGGGCGTACCCCTGCCCGAGATGGAGGTACGCGTGGTCGGCCCGACCGGCGAGGACGTCGCGCCCGGCGAGAGCGGCGAGATCTGGCTGCGCGGCCCGCAGGTGATGAAGGGCTACCTGAACAAGCCCGAGGAGACCGCGAAGGTGCTGACCGAGGACGGCTGGTTCCGCACCGGGGACGTCGGTCGCACCGACGACGGCGGCTTCCTCTACGTCCACGACCGGATCAAGGACATGATCATCACGGGCGGCGAGAACGTCTACAGCCCCGAGGTCGAGCGGGTCCTCGCCGAGCACCCGGCGGTGCTCGAGTGCGCCGTCATCGGCGTGCCGGACGAGCGCTGGGGCGAGTCGGTCAAGGCCGTCGTCGCGCTCAAGCCGGACACCGAGGCCACCGCCGAGGAGATCGTGGCGTTCTGCCGCGAGCGGATCGCGCACTTCAAGGCGCCCCGCACGGTCGACGTGCTCCCCGCGCTGCCGCGCAACCCCACCGGCAAGATCCTCAAGCGCGACCTGCGCGCGCCGTACTGGCAGGACCGCGGCTCGGTCATCTGACGCCGGCCGGGTGCTGCGTGGTGCTCAGGCGAGCGCGAGCACCACGCAGCACACCGTCACGACCGCCGTCGCCCCGCCGAGAGCCTTCTCGGCGGGGTGGCGGGCGCCCAGGTTCGCCAGCGTGTTGAACGCGAACATCACCGCGAGGAACCACAGCACGGGCGTCGTCGCTCCGTCGGGCAGCGGACCGGCGACCACGTCGCCGGCGCCGAGCAGGAACCACGCCGCCAGGGCCAGGACGACGGCGTTGGCGACGCTGACCGCCCGGTAGCCGCCCGGCAGGCGGCCGTCGTCGAGCGCCACCCGGCCGCCGTACGCCGCCCGCCCCCACGGCACGCCCGCCGCGAGGGCCAGCTGGTGGAGCGCCGCGAGGACGGCGATCGCTGCGGCCAGGACACTGAGCGCGGTGGTCACGCCCGGATCCTGCCAGGCGGCGCGACGCGGCGCCTGCCCGGCGCCTGCCCCGGGCCGGGCCCGGGCCGGGCCCGGCCCTTGTCGACCCAGCCGACCCTGACCGGCGAAGAAAACGCGGACCGGGGGGAAGAGAACGCGGACGAAGGCGCCTCCGGAGTGCGTGCCGGTCCGCGTTTTCTCGCGTCCGGTCCGCGTTTTCTTCCCGGTGCGCCGGGCGCCGGCAGCGTCCGCCCGCCCGTCCCTTTCACGGCAGCAGGCGCAACCCCTTCGTCAGTCGGTCGACGGCGGCGCGGGGGCCGACGACGCCGACGGCGCAGTAGTCGAGGGTGCTGCTCCGGCAGCCGGCGACGGCGTCGAGGTAGTCGGCGTACACGCGGGTGTGCTGCGCCTGGGTCGGCATGTCGGTGACGACGATCGAGGGGTCCTCGGCG
This sequence comes from Nocardioides imazamoxiresistens, assembly GCF_032378595.1. Taxonomy (NCBI): domain Bacteria; kingdom Bacillati; phylum Actinomycetota; class Actinomycetes; order Propionibacteriales; family Nocardioidaceae; genus Nocardioides; species Nocardioides imazamoxiresistens. Next base: position 458,474 of record NZ_JAVYII010000001.1, on the reverse strand, counting down.
GCCCGGGCCCGCAGGGTGGCGAGCCGGGCGGTGCCGGCGCCCAGGACGCTGCAGCCCAGCCAGGGCAGGCCGGGGTGCACCGAGCCGTCGGCGTCGACGGCGTCCGGGCCGCGCAGCCCGGGCACGAGGGCCTGGGTCGCGGTGGCCACGCAGACGGCGGCGTTGACGGCGCGCCCCGCCGGCAGGTCGGCGTCGACGACGACCACCCACTTGAGCGGTACGTCGCGGGTCGGCAGGCGCAGGTCGATCTGGTCGTCGGTGAACCCGACGGCGGCGGTGGTGGTCATGTCTCTCCTCGTCCGGTGAACTGCCCCGAACGCTAGGCACAGCGCCAGCACTAGCGCATCCATGCCGTGCATCGTCAGGCTAGAGTGCACAGATGCCGGACATCGGCGACCTCGACCGTGCCATCCTGCGGGCCTGGCAGACGGATGCACGCCGCAGCCTGCGCGACCTCGCCGCCGAGGTCGGGGTCTCCGCGACGACGGTGCACGACCGTGCCCGCGCGCTGCGACGTCGCGGCGTCGTGCGCGGCACGAGCCTCGACCTCGACCTGGCGCAGCTCGGCCGGGGCGTGCAGGCGTTGATCGCGGTGCGCATCCGACCGCCCTCGCGCAGCAGCATCGAGGGCTTCCGCGACTGGGTCTCGGACCTGCCGGAGACCGTCGGGGTGTTCGTGACCTCGGGGCGCAGCGACTTCATCGTGCACGTGGCGGTGGCCGACAACGACGCGTTGTACGCCTTCGTCATCGACCGGCTGACGGCACGCGCGGAGATCGCCGACGTCGAGACCTCGGTGATCTACGAGCACCGCCGGGTGCCGCCGCGGCTCGACCCGTGAGCGCCCCGTCGGCGGACGCGCCGCGTGGTGCACGTCGCGTCCCGGACGGCGTGCCGGGCCACCGTCCGTTCACCTGGACAGGTGATCATCCGCCGGTGACCGACCCGCTCCTCCGCTCGCACCTCGCTCCGGACCCCCGCACCCTCGTCGACGTCTTCCGGGCGACGGTCGAGCAGGCGGGCGACGAGCCGGCGGTGGACGCGGGCAACGGGGTGCTGACCTACGCCGAGCTCGAGGAGGCCGCGGAGGCGCTGGCGACCGAGCTCGCGGGCGCCGGGGTCGGCCCGGGCGACAAGGTCGGCGTACGCGTCACCTCGGGCACCACGGACCTCTACGTCGCGATCCTCGGCGTGCTGCTGGCGGGCGCGGCGTACGTGCCCGTCGACGCCGAGGACCCCGAGGAGCGGGCCCGTCTGGTCTTCGGCGAGGCCGACGTGGCGGTCGTGGTCGGCGACGACCTGGTGCTCGACGTGCGTCGGGTCGCCGCGCCGCGCGAGCGCGAGGACCCGGGGACCGGTGACGACGCCTGGGTGATCTTCACGTCCGGCTCGACCGGCACCCCGAAGGGCGTCGCCGTCACGCACCGCAACGCGGCGGCGTTCGTCGACGCCGAGTCGCGGATGTTCCTGCAGGACGCCCCGCTGGGCGTCGGTGACCGGGTGATGGCGGGGCTGTCCGTCGCGTTCGACGCGAGCTGCGAGGAGATCTGGCTGGCGTGGCGCTACGGCGCGTGCCTCGTGCCCGCGCCGCGGGCGCTGGTGCGCTCCGGCATCGACGTCGGCCCGTGGCTGGTCGCGAACCGGATCACGGTGGTCTCGACCGTGCCCACCCTGGTGGCGCTGTGGCCGGCCGAGGCGCTGGAGCGCGTGCGCCTGCTCATCATGGGCGGCGAGGCGCTGCCCGCCGAGCTGGCGGCCCGGCTCGTGCGGGAGGGCCGCGAGGTGTGGAACACCTACGGCCCGACCGAGGCGACGGTCGTCGCGTGCGGCGCCGCCATGACCGGCGACGGGCCGGTGCGGATCGGGCTGCCGCTGGACGGCTGGGACCTCGCGGTGGTCGACCCGGCCATGGGCGTCCCGGTCGCCGAGGGGGAGCAGGGCGAGCTGATCATCGGCGGCGTCGGGCTGGCGCGCTACCTCGACCCGGCCAAGGACGCCGAGAAGTACGCCCCCATGCCCACGCTGGGCTGGGAGCGGGCGTACCGCTCCGGCGACGTCGTGGTCAACGACCCCGCCGGGCTGCTGTTCGCCGGCCGCGCGGACGACCAGGTCAAGCTCGGTGGTCGCCGGATCGAGCTGGGCGAGGTCGACTCCGCCCTCCTCGCCCTGCCCGGCGTGCAGGGCGCCGCGGCCGCGGTGCGGAGCACGGCGGCCGGCAACCAGCTGCTCGTCGGCTACGTGGCGACCGACCCCGACTTCGACCCCGTCGCCGCGCTCGAGCGGCTGCGCACGGCCCTGCCGGCCGCCCTCGTGCCGCGGCTCGCGGTCGTCGAGACCCTGCCGACCCGCACCTCGGGCAAGGTCGACCGCGACGCCCTGCCCTGGCCGCTGCCGGGCGCCGACGCCGGCGACCGGGCCGGCGGGACGGGTGGGGCCGGCGGCGGACCGGCCGACCTCTCCGACACCGAGGGCTGGATCGCCGCCCTGTGGCTCGAGGTGCTGGGCGCCGAGGTCAGCGGCGCCGGCGACGACTTCTTCGACCTCGGCGGCGGCAGCCTCACGGCCGCGCAGATGGTCTCCCGGCTGCGGGTGCGCTTCCCGGAGGTCGCGGTGGGCGACCTCTACGAGCACCCGCGACTCGGCGCGCTGGCGGCGTACCTCGACTCGCTCGCCGCCCCCCAGGTCAGCGCCAGCGACCGCTCGGTGCGCCCGATCCCCACGAAGAGCCAGGGCGGGCAGGTGCTCGGCACCCTCGGCGTGCGGGCGGTCGGCGGCCTGCGCTGGCTGGCCTGGACGGTCGTCGCAGCGGTCGTGCTGCACGACGTCGTCGGCCTCGCCTGGGCGCCCGACCTGCCGTGGTGGCTGGCCCTCGTCCTGTGGGTCGCCTTCCTGACGCCGCCGGGGCGGATGCTGCTCGCGGCCGGTCAGGCGCGGCTGCTGCTGCGCGGGATCGGCCCGGGCACCTACCCGCGCGGCGGCCGCGTGCACCTCAAGCTGTGGCTGGCCGACCGGCTGGCCGACGAGATCGGCGCGACGGCGCTGGCCGGCGCCCCGCTGGCGACCTGGTACGCCCGGCTGCTCGGCGCCCGCGTCGGCCGCGACGTGGACCTCCACGCGCTGCCGCCGGTCACCGGCCTGCTGCGGCTGGGCAGGGGCGCCTCGGTCGAGCCGGAGGTCGACCTGTCCGGCTACTGGATCGACGGCGACGCCGTGCACCTGGGCCGGATCGAGGTCGGCGCGCGGGCGCGGGTCGGCGCACGCAGCACGCTGTGCCCCGGCGCGGTGGTCGGCTCCGACGCCGAGATCGGCCCCGGCTCGGCGGTCTTCGGCGTCGTGCCCGACGGCGAGTTCTGGGCCGGTTCGCCGGCCCGGCGCCGCCGCAAGGCGGCCCGAGGGCCCTGGCAGGAGCGTCCTGTGCGCTCGCGGGCGTGGGTCGCGGCGTACGCCCTGGCCGCCGCCGTCGTCGGTCTGCTCCCCGCCCTGGCCGTCGCGGTCGGGCTGCTCGTCGCGCTCCCGGGTCTCGACGCGGTCGACGGCGCCGGCGACCTGCTCGGCCACCTGCTGGTGCGTCTGCCGCTGGCGGTGCTGGTCGCGCTCCTCGTGCTGGCCGCGTCGGTGTGGCTGGTCGTGCGCCTGTGCGCCCTCGGCGTGCGCACAGGCGTGCACCCGGTGCGCAGCGGCGCCGGGCTCGCGGTGTGGACGACGCTGCGGGTGCTCGACGAGGCCCGCACGTGGCTGTTCTGGCTCTACTCCTCGTCGCTGACGCCCTGGTGGCTGCGCGCGCTCGGCGCGCGGATCGGGCGCGGGGTGGAGGCCTCGACCGTGCTGATGATCCCGTCGCTGACCCAGGTCAACGACCACGCGTTCCTCGCCGACGACACCCTCATCGGCGGCTACGAGCTCGGTGGCGGCTGGCTGCGCGCCGAGCGCGTGAAGATCGGCAAGCGCGCGTTCGTCGGCAACTCCGGGATGGCCGCGCCCGGCCGCAAGGTGCCGAAGGCCTCCCTCGTGGCCGTGCTGTCCGCCGCGCCGCAGCGCAAGGCGGCCCGCTCCGGCGACTCGTGGCTCGGCAGCCCGCCCGCGCCGCTGCGCCGCACCAGCGAGGCGGGGGAGTCGACCCGCACGTACGCCCCGCCGCGGCGGCTGCACGTGTACCGCGCGCTGGTCGAGCTGTGCCGCCTCGTGCCGGTGCTGCTGCACGCGGTGCTCGCGACGGTGGTCGTCGTGGCCCTGGTGGCGCTGCTGGGCGTCGGCTCCCCGGCGTACGGCCTGCTGCTCGCCGCCCTCGCGGTCGGTCCGCTGCTGGCGCTGGCCGGTCTGCTCGCCGCGGCGGTGACCACCGCGGCCAAGTGGCTGCTCGTCGGGCGGATGGAGCCGGGCGCGCACCCGCTGTGGAGCTCGTTCGTGTGGCGCAACGAGCTGGCCGACACGTTCGTGGAGGTGCTCGCGGTGCCGTGGTTCGCGCGCACCGTGACCGGCACGCCCCTGCTCAACGTGTGGTTCCGCTCGATGGGCGCGCACATCGGGCGCGGCGTGTGGTGCGACACCCACTGGCTGCCCGAGGCCGACCTCGTGCACCTCGACGACGGCGCGACCGTCAACGCCGGCACCGTGGTGCAGACGCACCTGTTCCACGACCGCGTCCTGGCGCTCGACACGGTGCGGCTGCGCCGGGGCGCGACGCTCGGTCCGAACAGCGTCGTGCTCCCCGCGGCGGAGGTGGGCCGCCACGCTACGGTTGGCCCGGTGTCCCTGGTCATGCGTGGTGAGTCGCTCCCCGACAAGACGACCTGGATCGGCAACCCGATCGGCCCCTGGGCCGATGCGCCGGCCACCGAGGTGACGGCGTGAGGGGCCTGCCGACCGCCGACGACTACCTCCCGGGCCACGGCGACCGCACCTGGTCCGCCCGCTCCTACGACCTCGACCTGGCCTACAAGCTCGAGGGCAACCGGCTCGACGGCGAGGCCCGCGTCGAGGTCGAGGTGCTCGAGCGCACCGACCGCCTGGTGCTCGACCTCGCGGGGCTCGACGTCTCGAAGGTCAGCGTCGACGGGCGCCGCCCGGCCAAGCACGCGCAGCGGCGCAACCGCCTCGTCGTCACGCTCGCGGAGGAGGCCCACGAGGGCGCCGTCCTGCAGCTGGTGGTGAAGTACGCCGGCCACCCGCGGCCGCTGGTCGAGAAGCACCACGGCGACGCCGGCTGGGAGGAGCTGACCGACGGCGTCATCGTCGCCGGGCAGCCGCACGGCGCGCCCACCTGGCTCCCCTGCAACGACCGGCCCGACGACAAGGCCACCTACCGGATCACCGTGACCACCGACGTGGGCTACACCGTCGTGTCCAACGGGCTGCTCGACCAGCGCCGCCGGCGCGGCTCGAGCGAGTCGTGGACCTACGTCATGGACGCGCCGATGGCGACCTACCTGGCGACCGTGCAGATCGGACGCTACGACATCGTCGAGCACGACGGGCCGGTGCCGCTGGTCTCCGCCGTGCCGCAGGGCACGGGCCGCCGCCCGAGCGCCGACTACGAGGCCGGACTCGGCCGCCAGGCCGACATGATGCGCGCCTTCGAGGGCTGGTTCGGCCCCTACCCCTTCACCTCCTACGCGGCGGTCGTCACCGGTGACGACCTCGAGATCCCGCTGGAGAGCCAGAGCCTGTCGACCTTCGGGAAGAACTTCGTCTCGCAGGACTGGGAGCAGGTGCGGCTGGTCGCCCACGAGCTCGCCCACCAGTGGTTCGGCAACATCGTGACCCTGGCCCGCTGGCGCGACATCTGGCTGCACGAGGGCTTCGCCTGCTACAGCGAGTGGCTGTGGTCGGAGGAGTCCGGCGGACGCAGCGCCGACGCCTGGGCACGCCACCACCACGAGCGCCTCGCGGAGCTCGACCAGGACCTCGTGCTCGCCGACCCGGGCCCGGAGCTGATGTTCGACGACCGGGTCTACAAGCGGGGCGCGCTCGCGCTGCACGCCGTGCGCGGACAGGTCGGCGACGAGGCGTTCTTCGACCTGCTCACCGGCTGGGTCGCCGACCACGCGCGGGCGTCGGTGACGACGGAGGACTTCCTCGCGTACGCCGACCGCCGCACGGGCGCGGACGTCTCCGGGCTGCTGCGGCCCTGGCTGGCCGACGAGGAGCTGCCGGCCCTCTGAGGCCGCTGCGGGCCCTCGGGAGCCGTCGGCGGGGCCGCCCGTAGGGTGGCCGGATGCGGTGGGCGTGGGCACGGGGCGACCGCGAGGTGCGCAGCTGCGGCTGGCGCGGCCACGTCACGTACGCCCCCGACGAGCCCGCCCTCGCGTCCCGGATCGGCGTGACCACGCCCGTCGGCGAGGCGTGGCGGTGCCTGCGCTGCGGCTCCTTCGTGCCGGGCCCGCCGCGGGGCCGCGGCCCCGCCGACCACGCCCCGGTCGTGCTCCGCGGGCGGCTGTTGCGCGACGCGTGGGTCCTGCGCCTGCTGGCGCTCGACCGGTTCGTGCGCGGCGGCCTGCTGCTGGCGCTGGCCGGCGTGCTCGTCTACTTCGACCCGCGCCGCGACGCGGTGCGCGACTACTTCGAGACCGACCTGCCCAGCTTCCGCTCGCTCGTCGACGAGCTGGGGATCGACCCGGAGCGCGGCGTCGCCCGACTGGTGCTGGAGCTGTTCGAGGTCAGCCACGAGCGCCTGGTGTGGATCACGGTGGGCGTCGCGGCGTACGGCCTGCTGCTGCTCGTCGAGGGCGTCGGCCTGTGGCGGATGCGGCGGTGGGGGGAGTACGTCGCGGCCGTGGCCACCGCGTTCTTCGTGCCGTTCGAGGTGGCCGGGCTGCTCGACCACGTCAGCCTGCTGCTGCTCGCGACGTTCGTCGTCAACCTGTTCCTGGTGGCGTACCTGGTGTGGACCAAGCGCCTGTTCGGGGTGCGCGGCGGCTACCGCGCGTGGCGCGAGGACCGGCGCCAGACCTCCCTGCTGGAGGTCGAGCAGGCCGCGAGCGAGAGCGCGTACTGAGCCGTCCCCGCAGATCGGGGACGTCGCGAAGCGTCGGATCGGGCCTCCTGCGACTACCGTGGTCGGGTGAGTCAGCAGGATCAGACAGAACCAGACCCCGTGACGTTCGCCGACCTCGGCCTCGGTGAGGCCGTCCTGAAGGCGTTGAAGGGCGTCGGCTACGAGCGCCCGTCCGCCATCCAGGAGCAGACCATCCCGCCGCTGCTCGCCGGCCACGACGTGGTCGGCCTGGCCCAGACCGGCACGGGCAAGACGGCCGCGTTCGCGCTGCCGGTGCTCGACCGGCTGGACCTCAAGCAGAAGACGCCCCAGGCCCTCGTGCTCGCGCCGACGCGCGAGCTGGCCCTGCAGGTGTGCGAGGCCTTCGAGAAGTACGCGAGCGGCAGCCGCGTCAGCGTGCTCCCCGTCTACGGCGGCCAGGGGTACGGCGTGCAGCTCTCCGCCCTGCGCCGCGGCGTCCACGTCGTGGTGGGCACCCCCGGCCGGATCATGGACCACCTCGACAAGGGCACCCTCGACCTCTCCGAGCTGCGCTTCCTGGTGCTCGACGAGGCCGACGAGATGCTCAAGATGGGCTTCGCCGAGGACGTCGAGACGATCCTCGCCGAGACGCCCGACGAGAAGCAGGTCGCGCTGTTCAGCGCCACCATGCCGACCCAGATCCGCCGGCTGTCGAAGAAGTACCTCTCCGACCCCGTCGAGATCACGGTCAAGAACAAGACGGCCACCGCCGCGAACATCACGCAGCGCTACCTGATCTGCAGCTACCCGCAGAAGGTCGACGCCCTCACGCGCATCCTCGAGGTCGAGAACTTCGAGGGGATGATCGTCTTCGTCCGCACCAAGCAGGAGACGGAGACGCTGGCCGAGAAGCTGCGCGCCCGCGGGTTCGCGGCCGCCGCCATCAACGGCGACGTCGCCCAGGTGCAGCGCGAGCGCACGGTCAACCAGCTCAAGACCGGCAAGCTGGACATCCTCGTCGCCACCGACGTCGCCGCCCGCGGCCTCGACGTCGAGCGGATCAGCCACGTCGTCAACTACGACATCCCCACGGACACCGAGTCCTACGTGCACCGGATCGGCCGCACCGGCCGCGCCGGGCGCTCGGGCGACGCCATCTCGTTCGTGACGCCACGGGAGAAGTACCTGCTGCGCCACATCGAGAAGGCCACCCGCCAGCCGCTGACGCACATGGCGCTGCCGAGCGTCGACGACGTCAACCAGACCCGGCTGACCCGCTTCGACGACCAGATCACGACGGCGCTGACGTCGCCGAAGGTCGACTTCTTCCGCGAGGTGGTGCGCCACTACCTCAAGGAGCACGACGTGCCCGAGGTCGACGTGGCGGCGGCGCTGGCCGTGGTGCTGCAGGGCGACGAGCCGCTGCTGCTCGAGCCCGGCCCGCCGCAGCGCACCGAGCGTCCCGAGCGGGGCGACCGAGGTGACCGGGGCGACCGCGGCGGACGGGGCGAGCGTCCCGGGCGCGGCGAGCGGGGGGAGCGGCGTCCGCGCCGCGAGTCCGACCAGCCGTCGGCGACCTACCGCATCGCGGTGGGCAAGCGCCACAAGGTCGAGCCCCGCCAGATCGTCGGCGCGATCGCCAACGAGGGGAAGCTGTCGCGCCGCGACTTCGGGCACATCGACATCCGACCCGACCACTCGCTCGTCGAGCTGCCGGCCGACCTGCCGGCGGAGACGTGGAAGGCGCTGGAGCGCACGCGGATCTCGGGCCAGCTGATCGAGCTGCAGCTGGACGGGGGCGCGCCGTCGCGCGAGCGTGACGTCAAGGAGCGCAAGCCGCGGCACAAGCGCCGCGACTGAGGGGCAGACACACTCGTGGCCCGGTGCCGGTCGGCACCGGGCCACGAGGGGGCCGGTCAGGCTGCGGCGGCGGGGCCGCCGCGCTGCGTCAGGCCCAGCGCTTCGACGCGGGGACGAAGTCCAGGCCGCGGTCGCCCGTGTAGATCTGCTTGGGGCGCGCGATCTTCTGCTCCTTGTCCTGCACGAGCTCGCTCCACTGCGCGAGCCAGCCGGGCGTACGCCCGATCGCGAACAGGACCGTGAACATCTCCGGCGGGAACTCGAGGGCCTCGTAGATCAGGCCGGAGTAGAAGTCCACGTTGGGGTAGAGCTTGCGCTTGACGAAGTACTCGTCCTCGAGCGCGATCTTCTCGAGCTCCAGGGCGATCTCGAGCAGCGGGTTGACCCCGGTGACCTCGAAGACGTCGTCGGCGGCCTTCTTGATGATCCGGGCACGCGGGTCGTAGTTCTTGTAGACCCGGTGGCCGAAGCCCATGAGGCGCTCGTTGCCCTCCTTCACCCCGTCGATGAACGCCGGGATGTTCTCCTTCGAGCCGATGCGCTTGAGCATCCGCAGGACGGCCTCGTTGGCGCCGCCGTGCAGCGGGCCGAAGAGCGCGCCGATGCCGGAGGAGACGGCCGCGTACGGGTCGACCTGGGTGGAGCCGACGGCCCGCACCGCGTTCGCCGAGGCGTTCTGCTCGTGGTCGGCGTGGAGGATGAAGAGGGTGTCGAGGGCCTTGACCAGGCGCTCGTCGGGCTCGTACTTCGCCTCGCTCATCTTGAAGAGCATCGAGAGGAAGTTGGCCGTGTAGGACAGGTCGTTGTCCGGGTACACGTACGGCTTGCCCTGCGCGTGACGGAACGACCACGCGCCGAGCGTCGGCATCTTCGCGATCATCCGCACGATCTGCATGTGGCGGTTCTCCGCGTCGCCGATGTCGCGCGCCGCGGGGTAGAACGTCGAGAGGGCCCCCACCGACGACATCAGCATCCCCATCGGGTGCGCGTCGTAGCGGAAGCCCTGCATCAGCGTCTTCACGTTCTCGTGGACGAACGTGTGGAAGGTGATCTCGTGCTCCCACGCGTCGTACTGCTCCTTGGTGGGCAGCTCGCCGTGCACGAGGAGGTAGGCCACCTCGAGGAACGAGGAGCCCTCGGCGAGCTGCTCGATCGGGTAGCCGCGGTACTCCAGGATGCCCTGGTCGCCGTCGATGTAGGTCACCGAGCTGCGGCACGAGGCCGTGTTGGTGAAGCCGGGGTCGTAGACGGCCAGTCCCGGCTCGTCGTCGGCGGCCCTGATCTTGCCCAGGTCGCCGGCGCGGATGGTGCCGTCGACGATGGGGACGTCGTACTCCTGGCCGGTGCGGTTGTCGCGGATGGTCAGGGAGGCGCCCGGAGTTCCTGCGTCGGTCACGTCCACTCCTGTCGGTGCGTGCGGCGGCGGCGGCCGCCTGTGTGCGACGCGCGCCCTGCCTGCCGGATGGGATCGTCGCCTAACCTAGCCCTCTGGTCAGGACCCTCTCAGGTGGGGCTGGGTTACCGGCGGGTACGCACCGTGTGCGAGGCCGCCGTCGCACCGTTTTGACCCCCCGCGCACCCCTGCGTAGTCTTTGCGGTCGCGTCTCCTGCCGCGTCGTGGTCGCCCGGGTCCCCCGGGGTGAACGGTCACGGTGCAGATCCGGACGGCCGCCCCGCGAGGGTCGGTGAAGCCGGGCAGTGTTCGTCAGAGGACGTGGAACCACCACCCGGCACGAATCCTCCTGCCGGGACCAACGAACGAGGAAGTTGGCTCACTGTGCGTACGTACGCCCCGAAGCCCGCTGACATCCAGCGCGAGTGGCTCGTCATCGACGCCACCGACGTCGTCCTGGGTCGGCTCTCCGTCCAGGTCGCGAATCTCCTGCGTGGCAAGCACAAGCCGCAGTTCGCGCCCAACGCCGACACCGGTGACTTCGTCATCGTCGTGAACGCGGAGAAGGTCGCGCTGTCCGGCACGAAGAAGACCACCAAGTTCGCCTACCGCCACTCGGGCTACCCGGGCGGTCTCTCCGCCACCCCGATCGGTGAGCTCCTGGAGAAGGACGCGCGCAAGGCGATCGAGAAGGCCGTGTGGGGCATGCTCCCCAAGAACCGTCTGGGCCGCCAGCAGCTCAAGAAGCTGAAGGTCTACTCGGGTCCCGAGCACCCGCACGCCGCCCAGCAGGCCAAGCCGTTCGAGATCGGTCAGGTCAAGCAGGGCCGCTGAGCCCGCTGTCGACCACCGCGCACCCAGACTTCCCAGGATCAGTGAGGAACACCGTGAGCACTTCCGAGACCGAGGTCGAGGAGACCTACGAGGTCAACGAGCAGGGCGTCGCCTACAGCAGCGAGAGCGCCCCGAGCGCCGACGCTCCTGAGCGTGTCGCCACCATCGCCCCCGCCGCGGCCACCGGCCGTCGCAAGGAGGCCGTCGCCCGCGTCCGCATCGTGCCGGGCACCGGCGTGTGGACCATCAACGGCCGCACCCTCGACTCGTACTTCCCGAACAAGCTGCACCAGCAGGTCGTGAACGAGCCGTTCGCGAACACCCAGCTGGAGGGCCGCTTCGACGTCATCGCCCGCATCCACGGCGGCGGCATCACCGGCCAGGCCGGCGCGCTGCGCCTGGGCGTGGCCCGCGCGCTGAACGCGGTCGACGTCGAGGCCAACCGTCCCTCGCTCAAGAAGGCCGGGCTGCTGCGTCGCGACGCCCGCGTCATCGAGCGCAAGAAGGCCGGTCTCAAGAAGGCCCGCAAGGCTCCGCAGTTCAGCAAGCGCTGATCGCGCCGGCTGTCTGCACTGCATGACGCGCCTCTTCGGCACGGACGGGGTCCGGGGCCTGGCCAACGGTGTTCTCACCGCTGAGCTGGCCCTGGACCTTTCCGTTGCTGCAGCCCACGTGCTCGCCGAGGCGGGCGAGCTCACCCACGCCGACGGGTCGCGGCCCCTGGCCGTGGTCGGTCGCGACACCCGCGTCTCGGGGCAGTTCCTCGAGGCCGCGGTCGTCGCCGGCCTGGCCTCGGCCGGGGTCGACGTGCTCCTGCTCGGGGTCCTGCCGACCCCGGCGGTCGCGCACCTGACCGACGCGCTCGACGCCGACCTCGGCGTGATGCTCTCGGCGTCGCACAACCCGATGCCCGACAACGGCATCAAGTTCCTGGCCCGTGGCGGCGTCAAGCTCGACGACGCCGTCGAGCGCGCCATCGAGGCGCGCCTGCGCGAGCCGTGGGACCGCCCGACGGGTGCGGCGGTCGGGCGCGTCACGGCGTACCCCCAGGGCGGGGACGAGTACGTCGCCCACCTGGCCTCGACGCTCGACGCCCCGCTGCAGGGCCTGAAGCTCGTGCTGGACTGCGCCGAGGGCGCGGCCAGCGAGGTCGGCCCGGCCGCGCTGCGCGCCGCGGGCGCCGAGGTGGTGGCGATCCACGCCTCGCCCGACGGCCTCAACATCAACGACGGGTGCGGTTCGACGCACCTGGAGCCGCTGCGCGCCGCGGTGCGCGCCCACGGCGCCGACGCCGGGTTCGCGCTCGACGGCGACGCCGACCGCTGCCTGGCCGTGGACGCCGACGGCGAGGTCGTCGACGGCGACCAGATCCTGGCCGTCCTCGCGCTCGCGCTGAAGGAGACCGGTCAGCTGGCCGGCGACACGGTCGTGGCAACCGTGATGAGCAACCTCGGCTTCACCCGCGCGCTGCGCGCCCACGGCGTGGACGTCGTCGCGACGCAGGTCGGCGACCGCTACGTGCTCGAGGAGATGAACGCGTCCGGTCGGGTGCTCGGTGGCGAGCAGTCCGGGCACGTCATCCTCAGCCGGCACGCCACGACCGGCGACGGGCTGCTGACCGCGCTGCAGGTCGCCCAGCGGATGGCACGGACGGGCAGCTCGCTCGCCGAGCTCGCCGGCGTGATGACCCGGATGCCGCAGGTGCTGGTCAACGTGCCCGGTGTCGACAAGGCCCGCACCGACGACGAGGTGCTGCAGGCGGCCGTCGTCGAGGAGCAGGGCCGGCTCGGCGAGACCGGCCGGATCCTCCTGCGCCCCTCGGGCACCGAGGCGCTGGTGCGCGTGATGGTCGAGGCGCCCACGGACGCCGAGGCCCGCGCCGTCGCCGAACGCCTCGCCGACGTCGTACGCGAGCGCCTCTCCCTCTGACCCGCGATCCCGCGCCGAGCTGCGCGTTGTGCCGCGGTACGTGCGCCGAGTTGCGGGTTGTGCCGCGGTACGCGCGCCGAGTTGCGGGATGTGCCGCGGTACGCGCGTCGAGTTGCGGGTTGTGCCGCGGTACGCGCGTCGGCTGGCGCAGGAGAACGCGGACGGCGCTCGGGAGAACGCGGACTCCGGGCGACTGCCGGGCTCGGTCGGTCCGCGGTTTCTCCCGGTCCGCCCCCGCCCGTGCTCCCGCACGCGGCGCAACCCGCAACTCGACGGGGGGACGGCGGTTTCGGTGGGGCGCGGAGGGGAAGTACCTCCCGCGCTTCGGTGCCGTCTGGCACTCTGCGCCCAGACGTGGTCACCACTTTCCGAGGGGAGAGCCCAGCGATGAGTTACGACGCATACCCGGCCTACGGGGGCGGGAGCGGGTACGGCGACCAGGACGCCGGTCTCGAGTACGGCCCGCTCGGCACGCGGCTCGTCGCGCTGCTGATCGACGGATTCCTGCCGGCCCTGCCGACCTGGATCGTGTACGGCATCTTCATCATCCCGAACCTCTCGGACCCCGACGCGGTCGCCGACGCGATGCTGTGGGTGGGTATCGGTGCGCTGCTCACCATCGTGCTCGCGCTGGGCAACATCTACCTCGAGGGCTCCAAGGGCGCCTCGATCGGCAAGAAGGCCATGGGTCTCAGCACGCTGGGCGAGCAGACCCACCAGCCGATCGGCTTCGGCAAGGCCTTCCTGCGCCAGATCATCCGCAGCCTGCTCTTCAGCGTCTGCTTCATCCCCGCCGTCATCAGCGCGGTGACCTCTTCCAGCGACCCGAAGAAGCGGAACTGGCACGACAAGGCGGTCGGCAGCATCGTCGTCCGGACCAAGTCGCGCGGCGCGGCCGGCGCCCAGGGCAACCAGGACCAGAGCTACGGTCAGCAGGACTACGGCCAGCAGAGCTACGGTCAGCAGGACTACGGTCAGCAGGACTACGGCCAGCAGAGCTACGGCCAGCAGGACTACGGCCAGCAGGACTACGGCCAGCAGGACTACGGCCAGCAGAGCTACGGGCAGCAGGACTACGGCCAGCAGGACAAGCCCCAGGACTCCTACGGCCAGAGCTCCTACGACCAGGGCTCCTACCCGCCCCCGCCGCCCTACGGCCAGACCGGCGAGCAGGGCTACGGGCAGACCGGCGAGCAGGGCTACGACCAGGGCTACGACCGCGGTCAGTCCGCCGAGCCGGCGCCCGCGCCGACCCCCGCGTGGGGCACGCCCGCCCCGTCGTCCGACTCCGGCACGTGGGGCGCGCCCCCGGCCCCGCCGTCCGAGCCGCTCGAGGACAGCACCCGCGTGACCACGCCGATCGGTGGCGAGCGCGCCAAGCTGGTGCGCCTCGTGCTCGACACCGGCGCCGTGCTGCCGCGCGCCGACCGTCTCGTCGTGGGCCGCGCCCCGGCCGACAACGCCGGCGGCGTCGCGCACGCCCTGGACGACCCGGGTCGCAGCCTGTCGAAGTCGCACGCCGCGTTCAGCCGCTCGGGCGAGGAGCTGACGGTCGAGGACCTCAACTCCACCAACGGCGTCGCCATCGTGCGCGACGGTCAGGAGATCCTGGTGCGCCCGGGCGAGCAGGCCCCGGTGCGCGCCGGCGACAAGATCCGGATGGGCGACCGCCACGTCGTCGTCGAGGAGATCTGAGCAGCAGCACCACCGCACGGCCCCCCGCGAAACTCGGTCGCGGGGGGCCGTCGCGCTTCCTAGGGTGGGAGCCATGCCCATCGACATCGACGTGGTCGACCCGACGTCGCCGACCTTCGACGAGGACGTCCCCGCCTGGCACGCGGTCTACGTCGCCGCGGCCTGCTACGGCCGCCCGACGACCTCCAACCCGTGGTCCCTGGCGCAGATGCGCGCGACGCTCGCGACGGACCGGCCCGACCAGCGCCGCACCGCGCTCAGCGCGACGGTCGACGGCCAGCTGGTCGGCGCGGGGCTGATGACCCTGCCGCTGCTCGACAACCTGACCACGGTCGACGTCGACTGCCTGGTGCTCCCGGAGCACCGCCGTCGCGGCGTGGGCGCCGCGCTGCTCGCCGCGCAGGAACGGATCGCCACCGACCTCGGCCGCTCGCGTGTCTTCGCCTCGGTGCACCGGGGCCCGGGGGAGGGCGGCGTAGACCTCGGCGGCGAGGCGTTCGCCCGCTCGCACGGGTACGCCGTGGGGCTGGTCGACCTGCAGAGCCGTCTGGACCTGCCCGTCGACCCGCGACTGCTCGACGCCCTGGCGGAGGCCGCGGCGCCGCACCACGAGGCGTACTCGCTGCGCACCTTCTCGGGGCCCGTGCCCGACGAGTTCGTCGCCTCCTACGCCCAGCTCGACGCGATCGTCGACGTCGAGGCCCCGACGGGCGACCTGGAGATCGAGCCGCAGGACGCGGAGGTCTCCACGTGGCGCGGCAAGGAGGCGCAGTCGCGGGCGCAGGGACGCACCAACGTCTCGACCGCCGCGCTGGACGCCGACGGCGAGGTCGTCGCGTTGACCGAGCTGTGGCGCAGCAGCGAGCCGGACGCGCGGCTGCAGCAGTGGAGCACGATCGTGCGCCGCGACCACCGCGGTCACCGTCTGGGTGTGGCCCTGAAGGTGGCCAACCTGCGACGGGCGGCCGAGGTGTGGCCGGACGCCGCGCAGGTCGTGACGTGGAACGCGGAGGACAACGTCAACATGCTCGAGGTCAACCGGGCGATGGGCTTCCGGGTCGTGGAGACGTCCCTGGAGCTGCAGAAGGTGCTCTGAGGTGGGGCACGTCGAGCTGGCGGGCGTCCGCTACGAGCTGCCGGACGGCCGGGTGCTGCTCGCCGACGTCGGCTTCCGGGTCGGCGACGGCGAGAAGGTCGCGCTGGTCGGCGCGAACGGCGCCGGCAAGACGACCCTGCTGCGCATCGTCACGGGCGACCTGGCGCCCCACGCGGGCACGGTGACCCGCACCGGCGGCCTCGGCGTGATGCGCCAGTTCGTCGGCCAGGGCGTGGTGCGCCGCGCCGACGGCGAGGCGGTCGAGGACCCGACGGTCGCCGACCTGCTGGTCTCGGTGGCGCCTGCACCTATCCAGGCCGCGGTGGCGGCCGTCGAGGCGTGCGAGCTGGCGCTGATGGAGACCGACGACGAGCCGACGCAGCTGCGCTACGCCACGGCGCTGGCCGACTACGCCGACGTCGGCGGCTACGACCTCGAGGTCACGTGGGACGCCTGCACGGTCGCCGCGCTGGGCACCCCGTACGAGCGGGCGCGGCACCGCACGCTGCGCACGCTCTCGGGCGGCGAGCAGAAGCGGCTGGTGCTCGAGCACCTGCTGCGCGGGCCCGACGAGGTCCTGCTGCTCGACGAGCCGGACAACTACCTCGACGTGCCGGGCAAGCGCTGGCTGGAGGAGCGTCTCGCGGCGAGCCCGAAGACGGTGCTGTTCGTCAGCCACGACCGCGAGCTGCTCGCGAATGCGGCGACGCGGGTCGTCACCGTCGAGCTGGGCTCGGCGGGCGCGGGCAACTCGGTGTGGACGCACCCGGCGGGCTTCGCGAGCTACCACGACGCGCGCCGCGACCGGTTCGCCCGCTTCGAGGAGCTGCGCCGCCGCTGGGACGAGGAGCACGAGAAGCTGAAGGCGCTGGTGCACCGGCTGCGCGTGAAGTCGGAGTACAACGACGGCATGTCGGGGCAGTACAAGGCCGCCCAGACCCGGCTGCGCAAGTTCGTCGAGGCGGGCCCGCCGACCGCCCAGCCCCGCGAGCAGCAGGTGACGATGCGGCTGCGCGGCGGGCGTACCGGCAAGCGGGCCGTGGTCGCCGAGCAGCTCGGCCTCACCGGCCTGATGCGGCCCTTCGACCTGGAGGTCTGGTACGGCGAGCGCGTCGCCGTGCTCGGCTCCAACGGCTCGGGCAAGTCGCACTTCCTGCGCCTGCTGGCCGCCGGCGGCACGGACCCGGAGCCCTACCAGCTGCCGGTCGACGGGCACGCGCCGGAGCCGGTCGCGCACACGGGGCGGGTACGCCTGGGCGCGCGCGTGCGCCCCGGCTGGTTCGTGCAGACCCACGAGCACCCGGAGCTGAGCGGTCGAACGCTGACCGAGATCCTGCACCGCGGCGACGGCACCCCGCACGGGCGCGCGGGGCGCACGCGCGAGGAGGCGGCACGCGTGCTGGACCGCTACGAGCTGGCCGCGAGCGCGGACCAGTCGTTCGACGCGCTGTCGGGCGGGCAGCAGGCGCGGTTCCAGATCCTGCTGCTCGAGCTGGGCGGCGCGACGCTGCTGCTGCTCGACGAGCCGACCGACAACCTCGACGTCGCCTCGGCGGACGCGCTGGAGCAGGGCCTGGCGGCCTTCGAGGGCACGGTCCTGGCGGTGACCCACGACCGGTGGTTCGCGCGCGGCTTCGACCGGTTCCTGGTCTACGGCGCGGACGGGGAGGTCTACGAGGCCGCGGAGCCCGTGTGGGACGAGGGGCGGGTCGCCCGGGCCCGCTGAGCGGCGCGCCACGGGCGGCGTACCGGCGTGGCTCCCCGCTGCGGCGCGCTCGCGCTCCTACTCTCGTGGCTCGGGTGCGGCTGCTCGTCGCGTCCCCGAACTTCCCCACAGGGCCGCGAGGTCCGCCCAGAGCGAAGGCGTCTTCCCCATGATGAGAGGCATCATCGGCCGCGACATGGCGGTCGACCTCGGCACTGCCAACACGTTGGTCTACGTGCGCGGCAAGGGCGTGCTGCTCGACGAGCCGTCGGTCGTCGCGCTGAACACCGCCACCCAGGACATCGTCGCGGTCGGCCACGAGGCCAAGCGGATGATCGGTCGCGCCCCGGACACGATCATGCCCATCCGCCCCCTCAAGGACGGCGTGATCGCCGACTTCGAGGCGTGCGAGCAGATGCTGCGCACGTTCATCCGCGGCGTGCACAAGCGCCGCTACCTCGCCAAGCCCCGCCTCGTCGTGTGCGTGCCCAGCGGCATCACCGCGGTCGAGCAGCGGGCGGTCAAGGAGGCCGGCTACCAGGCCGGCGCCCGGCGGGTCTACATCGTCGAGGAGCCGATGGCGGCCGCGATCGGCGCCGGGCTGCCGGTGCACGAGGCGACCGGCAACATGGTCGTCGACGTCGGCGGCGGCACCACCGAGGTCGCCGTGATCTCGCTGGGCGGCATCGTCACCTCGCTGAGCATCCGCACCGCGGGCGACGACCTCGACCAGGCCGTCATCGCGTGGATGAAGAAGGAGCACTCGCTGCTGCTGGGCGAGCGCACCGCCGAGGAGATCAAGCAGACCGTCGGCTCCGCGTTCCCCTCCCACGACGAGCCGGACGTCGACATCCGCGGCCGCGACCTCGTCTCCGGCCTGCCGCGCACGGTCACCGTCAACGCCTCCGAGATCCGCCACGCGCTGGAGGAGTCGGTCGCCGAGATCGTCGACGCTGTGCGCGTCACGCTCGACCAGACCCCGCCCGAGCTGGCCGGCGACATCATGGACCGCGGCATCGTGCTGACCGGCGGCGGCGCCCTGCTGCGCGGCCTCGACGACCGGCTGCGCCACGAGACGGGCATGCCGGTGCACGTGGCCGACGACCCGCTCAGCTCCGTCGCGGTCGGCGCGGGCCGCTGCGTGGAGGAGTTCGAGGCCCTGCAGGCGGTCCTGGTCTCGGACCGCCGGAGGTACTGATGGCCCTGCGCACCCCCCTGCCCCCGGCGCGCAACGACGAGCGAGGCCCGGGTCGTCCGCGTCCGCGTCGTCGCGGCTGGGCGCTGACGGTCGGCTGGTCGCCGGGCGACACGCTCGAGCGCCGTCCGCCCCGGCTGCTGGTCGCCGCGCTGGTCGTCGCCAGCGTCTCGATCATGAGCATCGACCACCTCGGCGGCGACGACTCGCCGGTCGACGCCGCCCGCGGGGTCGTGGGCGAGGTCGTCGGACCGCTGGAGTCGGGCGCCGCGACGCTGGTACGCCCGCTGACCGCGGTGCCGGACTGGTTCCGCACCAACGGCGGGCTGCGCGAGGAGGTCGCCGCGCTGGAGGCGGAGAACGCCGAGCTGCGGCGCGAGGCCGCCGGGTCGGACGCCGACCGCGCGCGCCTGGACGCGTACGACGAGCTGCTCGCGGCCGCCGGCACCCAGCAGATGAGCCTCGTGCCGGCCCGGGTGGTCGCGCTGGGCTCCGCGCAGACGTTCAACCGCACCGTGACGATCGACGCCGGCACGTCGTCGGGCGTCGACACCGACATGACGGTCGTGGCGGCCGACGGCCTGGTCGGCCGGGTCATCGCCGCGACCCGCACGACGGCGACGGTGCTGCTGGTCGTCGATGCCGACTCCACCGTCGGCGCCCGGGTGGGGCGCTCGCAGGAGGTCGGCTTCCTGACCGGCCGCGGCCGCCTCGACTCGCCGAACCGGCTCGACCTCGAGCTCGTCGACCCGAGCGCCGTGCCCGCCGAGGGCGACGCGGTGCTGACCTGGGGCAGCGAGAACGGCGGCCCCTACCGCGCCGGCATCCCGATCGGCACGGTCTCCGAGCTGTTCTCGACGCCGCGCGACACGACGCAGCGTGCGGTGATCGAGCCCTACGTTGACTTCAGCACCCTCGACGTCGTGGGGGTCGTCGTGCCGGACGGCACGAGCGGCGACCGCGGCGTCCTCCAGCCCGACGGGAGCATCCGGTGACCGCCGCCCGCAACACCGTCGTCGCCGTCGCGGTCCTCGCCGCGATCGTGCTGCAGGCCGCCCTCGTCCCGCACCTGTCGTGGCGCGGGGTGGTGCCGAACCTGGTGCTGCTCGTCGTGATCGCCGGGGCGCTGACCCGCGGGGCGTACACGGGGGTCGTCCTCGGCTTCTGCGCCGGCCTGGCCCTCGACCTCGCGCCGCCGTCGGACCACGTCGTGGGCCGCTGGGCGCTGGCGCTGCTGGTGGTGGGCTACCTCGCGGGCAGCGTGCGCCGCGACGAGCGCCCGACCGTGCCGGTCGTGCTGGTCACCGCGGCGGTCGCCTCCTTCGTGGGCTCCTCGGTCTTCGCGCTGCTCGGCGTCGTGCTGAGCGATCCGGGCGTGCCCGTGCTGGACGTGCTCGGCGCCGTGGGCGCCGGGGTCCTCAGCGACATCGTGCTCGCGCCCCTGGTGCTGCTGCCGATGCTGCTCCTGCTGACGCGGCTGGAGCCGCAGCGGAGGCTGCTGTGAGGTGGGCTCGATGAGCGCCGGGACCTCGGAGGCGCCCGGCGCCCGCCGCAGCCGGCTGCGGCTGGTGGTCGTGCAGGCGCTCGTGCTGGCGCTGTTCGGCACGCTCTTCGCGCGCCTGTGGTTCGTGCAGGTGCTGGACGGTGAGGCGTACCAGGCGCAGGCCGCCTCGCAGTCGGTGCGCGACATCGTCGTGCAGCCGCAGCGCGGCCTCATCGTCGACGCGCAGGGCCGCCCGCTGGTCGCCAACCGCACCGCGTGGACGATCAGCGTCGACCGCACGACGCTGGGCCGCCTCGACGACGACGCCGCGGGCGCGGTGCTCGACCGGGTCGCCGGCCTGCTCGGTCTGGAGCGCGCGGCCGTCGAGGCGCGCCTGCTCGACTGCACGTCGGGCGACGCGGTGGCGGGGGAGTGCTGGAACGGCTCGCCCTACCAGCCGGTGCCCGTCGCGGTGGACGTCGAGCGCGGGGTCGCGCTGCAGATCCAGGAGCAGCCGGAGGACTACCCGGCCGTCGTGGCCGTGGAGGAGACCGTGCGCTCCTACCCGTCGCCCTACGGCGTGAACGCCGCCCACCTGCTCGGCTACCTCAGCCCGATCACGGAGAGCGAGCTCGACGCCGCGGAGGACGCCGACGACCGCTCGGTCAACGGCGCCTCGGTGGTCGGCCGCGCTGGCGTGGAGCAGCAGTACGACCAGTGGTTGCGCGGCATGCCCGGCTACCAGCGCGTCGCCGTCGACTCGATGGGCCGGGTGATCGGCGACGACTCGACGATCGAGGCGACGCCCGGCGACACGTTGGTGACCTCGCTGGACGCGCAGGTGCAGTCGGTGGTCGAGCAGCAGCTTGCCTCGACGATCGAGACCGCCCGCGCCACCCGCGACGAGGTGACGGGTCGCAACTACGTCGCCGACTCGGGCGCGGTCGTGGTGCTGGAGGCCGACACCGGACGGGTGGTCGCCTCGGCGAGCCAGCCGACGTACGACCCCGGCGTCTGGGTCGGCGGGATCTCCACCGGGGACCTGGAGCAGCTGTACTCCGAGGAGGCCGGCACCCCGCTGCTCTCGCGGGCCACGCAGGGCCAGTTCGCGCCGGGCTCGACCTGGAAGCCGTTCGTCACGGCGGGGGCGCTGACCAATGGCTACTCCACCGACACGAACCTGAACTGCTCGTCGGCCTTCCGGGTCGGCAACCGCGACTTCAAGAACTACGAGTCGGGCGCCTACGGGTCCATCTCGTTCGCCCGCGCGCTCGAGGTCTCGTGCAACACGTTCTTCTACCGCATCGGCTACGACTACTGGGCGCAGTACGGCTCCGACGTCTCCGACGTGGACGCCTTCGACCCGTTGGTCGAGGAGGCCAAGGACTTCGGCTTCGGCACCGCGACCGGCATCGACGTGCCGGGCGAGGCCTCGGGCCGCATCGCGGACCGGGCGTGGAAGCAGGAGTACTACGAGGCGCAGAAGGACTACTACTGCACGCTCGCCGAGGAGGACGGCAACGACTTCCAGCACCGCTTCGCGCGCGAGTTCTGCGCGGAGGGGTACGCCTACCGCGCCGGCGACGCCGTGAACTTCTCGATCGGGCAGGGCGACACGATCGTCACCCCGCTCCAGCTGGCGGTGGCCTACGGTGCGCTGGCCAACGGCGGCACGCTCTACGAGCCCCGCGTGGCCAAGGCCGTGGTGAGCCCCGAGGGCCAGGTCGTGCGCGAGATCGAGCCGACCGTGGCCTCGACCGTCGACCTGCCGCCGGAGGTGTTCGGCTACATCGACACCGCGCTGGAGGGCGTCACCCGTGACGGCACGATGGCGTGGCGGATGGGCGGCTTCCCGCTCGACGACGTCAACATCCGCTCCAAGACGGGCTCGGCCGAGGTCTACGGCAAGCAGTCGACCTCGTGGGTCGCGTCCTACTCCGACGACTACGTCGTCGTGATGATGGTGTCGCAGGGCGGCACCGGCTCCGGCACCTCGGGCCCGGCCGTCCGCGCGATCTGGGAGGCGCTCTACGGCGTCGAGGGCGAGACGTTCGACCCGTCGAAGGCCGCCATCCCGGGCGTCGTGGCCACCTCCGCGTTGCCGAACTTCACCGAGGACGGCTCGATCCTGCCGCCCGCGCGCGACCCGCAGGAGCAGCAGTGAGCATGCGCACCGCGAGCCGGCCCGTCAGCCGCCCCGTCACCCGGCCCCTCAACCGTCCCACCCCGCTGCGCCGGCCCACGCGTACCCGGGTGCCCGGCCTCGACTGGGTCCTCGTCGGCGCGGTCGTCGCGCTGCTGGTCGTCGGCACGCTGCTCGTGTGGTCGGCCACCGCGACGCGCGAGGCGCTCGTCGGCGACGACTCGACGGCGTACCTGCGTCGCCACCTCGTCAACATCGCCCTCGGCGTCGTGCTGATGGTGGTCGCGGTGGCCACCGACCAGCGCTGGCTGCGGATCCTGGCGCCGCTGGTCTACGTGGTCTCGATCATCGGGCTCGTGCTGGTGCTGATCATGGGGTCGACGATCAACGGATCGCGCTCGTGGGTGCAGGTCGGCGGCATGTCGGTGCAGCCGGCCGAGTTCGCCAAGCTGGCCGTGGTGATCGGGATGGCGCTGATCGTGGCCGAGCGCACCGGCGGCGTGTGGCGGCGCTCGATCGGCGGCCGCGAGGTCGTCGCGATGCTGGCGGTCGCCGGGCTGCCCGCGCTGCTGATCCTCGCCCAGCCCGACCTCGGCACCATGCTGGTGCTGACCGCGACGGTGCTCGGCGTGCTCGCCGTCGCCGGCGCCCCCCGACCGTGGCTGGCGGGTCTGCTGGGCGCGGGCGTGCTCGTGTCGGTCGGTGCGGTCGCGGCGGGGCTGCTGAAGCCCTACCAGGTCGACCGGTTCCTGGCGTTCACGAACCCGGACCTCGACCCGCGCGGCGCTGGCTACAACGTCGAGCAGGCGCGCATCGCCATCGGCAACGGCGGTCTGACCGGCCAGGGGCTGTTCAACGGCTCGCAGACGCAGTCGGGCTTCGTGCCCGAGCAGCAGACGGACTTCATCTTCACGGTGGCGGGGGAGGAGCTGGGCCTGATCGGCGCCGGCCTCGTCGTCGCGCTGCTGTGCGTCGTGGTGTGGCGCGCGCTGCGGATCTCGGCGGGCTCCGACGACGCGTTCGGTCGCGTGGCCGCGGGCGGCATCGCCTGCTGGTTCGGCTTCCAGGCGTTCCAGAACGTCGGCATGTGCCTCGGGATCATGCCGGTCACCGGCGTGCCGCTGCCGTTCGTCTCCTACGGCGGCTCGTCGCTGTTCGCCGGCATGCTCGCCGTGGGCGTGCTGCAGAGCATCCACCTGCGCAACGGCGCGCGCGGCGCGGCCTGAGGCTCGCTCGGCGCTCCGGGCGTTCGCGCGTGTGGGCGCTGGGGCCGGTACGCCGTACCCTTGACGTCGGCGATCACGCCACCTGCACCGCGTCCCCGACCACGAAGGTTGCCCCGTGCCCTCCGTCGCAGCATCCGCCCCCGCCTCCGTCTTCGCCCGGCTGGAGCCTCGGCTCCCCGGCGTCTCGAAGCCGATCCAGTACGTCGGCGGCGAGCTCAACTCGACCGTCAAGGACTGGGACTGCGGCGAGCAGGCCGGCACGGGCCCGACGGTGCGCTGGGCGCTGATGTACCCGGACGCGTACGAGGTCGGCCTGCCCAACCAGGGCGTCCAGATCCTCTACGAAGTGCTCAACGAGCGGGACTGGATCGTCGCGGAACGCACCTACTCGGTGTGGCCCGACATGGAGGCCGTGCTGCGCGCCGGCGACGAGCAGGGCCCGATCCCGCAGTTCACCGTCGACGCGCACCGCCCGGTGCGCTCGTTCGACGTCTTCGGCCTGAGCTTCTCGACCGAGCTCGGCTACACGAACATGCTGACCGCGCTCGACCTGGCGGGCATCCCGCTGCACGCGGTCGACCGCACGGAGGAGGACCCGGTCGTCCTCGCCGGCGGCCACGCGGCGTTCAACCCGGAGCCGGTTGCGGACTTCCTCGACGCCGCCGTGCTCGGCGACGGCGAGGAGGTCGTGCTCGCGATCTCCGAGGTCGTGCGCGAGTGGAAGAGCCAGGGCATGCCCGGCAACGAGGAGCTCGGTCTGAGCGGGCGAGACGAGCTCCTGCGCCGCCTGGCGGTGACGGGCAACATCTACGTGCCGAAGTTCTACGACGTGAGCTACCTGCCCGACGGCAGCATCGGGGCGTACACGCCGAACATCGCCGGGGTGCCGCACCGGGTGCGCAAGCACACGCTGATGGACCTCGACGCGTGGCCCTACCCGGCGAAGCCGCTGGTGCCGCTCGCGGAGACGGTGCACGAGCGGTTCAGCGTGGAGATCTTCCGCGGCTGCACGCGTGGTTGCCGCTTCTGCCAGGCCGGCATGATCACGCGGCCGGTGCGCGAGCGCTCGATCGAGACGATCGGCGACATGGTCGAGAACGGCATCCGCAAGTCGGGCTTCGAGGAGGTCGGGCTGCTCTCGCTCTCGAGCGCCGACCACACCGAGATCGGCGACGTGGCGAAGGGGCTGGCGGACCGCTACGACGGCTCAAACGTGTCGCTGTCGCTGCCCTCGACGCGCGTCGACGCCTTCAACATCACGCTGGCCAACGAGTTCTCCCGCAACGGGCGTCGCTCCGGCCTGACGTTCGCGCCGGAGGGCGGCAGCGAGCGGATGCGCAAGGTGATCAACAAGATGGTCACCGAGGACGACCTGATCCGCACCGTCTCGACGGCGTTCTCGCACGGGTGGCGGCAGGTGAAGCTGTACTTCATGTGCGGCCTGCCGACCGAGACCGACGAGGACGTCCTGCAGATCGCCGAGCTGGCCAAGCGCGTGATCGCGAAGGGCCGCGAGGTCTCGGGTCGCAACGACATCCGCTGCACCGTCTCGATCGGCGGCTTCGTGCCCAAGCCGCACACCCCGTTCCAGTGGGCCGCGCAGCTCGACCACGAGACGACGGACGAGCGGCTGCGCAAGCTGCGCGAGGTCGTGCGCGAGGACAAGAAGTTCGGTCGCGCGATCGGCTTCCGCTACCACGACGGCAAGCCCGGCACGATCGAGGGACTGCTCTCCCGCGGTGACCGTCGGATCGGCCGGGTCATCGAGGAGACCTGGCGCGACGGCGGCCGCTTCGACGGCTGGAGCGAGCACTTCTCCTACGACCGCTGGATCGCCGCTGCCGAGCGCGGCCTCGACGGCACCGGCGTCGACCTCGACTGGTTCACCACCCGCGAGCGCGGCTACGACGAGGTCCTGCCCTGGGACCACCTCGACTCCGGCCTCGACAAGGACTGGCTGTGGGCCGACTGGGAGGACGCCCTCGGGGTCGCCGACGGCTCGAGCGACGTCGAGGTCGAGGACTGCCGCTGGACACCCTGCTACGACTGCGGCGTGTGCCCCGAGATGAACACCGAGATCCAGATCGGCCCCACGGGTCGCAAGCTGCTGCCGCTCTCGGTGGTCTGAGGCTCTTCGGGTCGCGGTACCTCCGGTAGCCGTCGACTATCGGAGATACCGCAACCCTCGTGCTGATCCCTGCGATGGTGGGCACATGGTTGCGGACACTGTCATCGCCGAGGCCCTCGCCGAGCTGGCAGGGGTACGCCACTCGCGCGCGGCCGCCGTCGACCTCGTTCCGAAGGTCGCCGGGCTCTGTGTGCTCTTCGTCGACTCGCAGGCCTGGCTCGACCTCAGTCTGGAGCCTGCGTTCGACGACCAATAACTCTGCGTCAGCAAGGCGCAAGGCCGAGATGAGACTGGACAGCTAGGCCATCGGCTAAGGCCACGCGACCGTCAAGACCCGATCGTCGGAACACCCACCGTTTCGTTAAATCTCTTGAGCCCTCATTGTCGGGATCGGTGGCAGCCGTTTGTGCGCAGCCAGTTCGAGTTTAAGTTTGCAGCTAGAGCCGAGAATGAGCAGTCAAGCTCTCCAATTTGGCTTTTAATGCAGTCTTGAGTGCTATCAGGCCTTCATGATTCGGAAAATAGGTCAGTGCTCGAATCGACCGCAGGTCGAATGGTACGTGCTCGATGCTTTGAGTCGTTAGGACGACATCACGGCCGATAGTATGTGCAATCCCGGTCTCGTAGAACACGTTTGCGTTCCTGTCAGTCAGGTCGGAGACAACAACGCGTGCGGTCCAAATCAGTTCGAGCACGTCATCCAGGATGTGTTCGTTCTTCCATATGTCATCGGCACGCTGGCAACGCATGCCGGCCTCTGATGCGGCCTCACGCAGTGCCTGATAAACCGGGGTGAACTTCGCATCGAAGGGCATCATGACCGCGACGAGATCATCGGTTTGCAACTGGTCTGTCGGTAGACGGAACGCCTTTGGTCCAGGCATCTGTGAGCTGGCAACTGTTCCCCACATTGCTGCGTACGCATCAACGTCTTTCACCGCCCAGTGTGTGCGGTAAAACTCGAACTCGTGAAGACCCCACCTCTCGGCATCGGCTCGCATCTTGGCAAGAGGCAGCGGAGTTACGTTCAGATCGGGCACGAACTGAAACCGGTAGTTTCCGCTCTGCTGAGTGAGATTTGAAATTCGACCCAGTTGTGCGAACTCAGGTTCGCCTTGCCCGATCTCGGGCATGACGACCGTTGGTAGCTCCATCGCTAGGGCTGGATCAAGGAACCCTTTAGGCGCGACTTTCGCTTTCGCACTATCGGAGGTGTATTCGAGAACTCGGGTCCCGTGTGCGGAGCCGTCGGGGAACCCAACTAGAAGATTGTACAATCTAATCATTTCCTTCTACACGTGCGTTCGCGAACCCGCCCACCACAGATAGCCTTGGCTGCTAAGTCGACCAACATCCTCTCTGCTGGGGGCGACTCGCGCTGTGTGACTTTCGCTGATTGCGAAGTTCGCTACTTCTTATGTCGATGACTACCGTCGCGCAGGCTACGTCTCGGGAAATCTCGATTGAAGTTCGCTCGCTGCCGCCGGGTTCGACTACTCAGGGGCAAGTGGCGCTTCGCTGCCGACGCGTTCGCGTGTTCACAATCAGCGAGGTGCGCGCAGTCCGCGCCCTGAATGCATCTTCGATCCAACCTCTGAGGGAAGTTCTTGACGACGGGTGGACGTAGTATCGGGCGTACCCGATGTCTTCGCCGTTAGGGCCTCGCTGAATATTGTCATTCACCCGTGCCTGCAATGGGGCGGAGGACGTCCCCGAAATACTCGGCAACTGGACGGCAAGCAAACCGTTCACGGTGCTGTGTTTGCTGTTTCGCAGGGACGAATAAACTTCCCAATCAACGTAGCGACGCGCCCAGGTGCAGGACCCTAGGAGAACGAGAGTAACGGTCGAGTCGCCTAAATACTTTGTTCGAATTTTGTCCATAATGTAACCGGTGTCCTCGCTGTCGATGAAGTCGTCCTCATCTGTGACGCCAACCGTCTTCGCGATGAACTCGGTTCCAAACTTGTTCAGAAACTCCTCGACTTCGGCGGTATCCGCAGCGTGGTAAGACACGAAGACTTTGTGACGACTCCTGTCGTTTGTACGCGCTGCCGCCTTGAGGGCAACGTCTTGTAGACGTTGCTGCTGCCAGTTGCTCACTCGTGACCTCTCCCCGGTTGGCGGCACCGTACCGCAGGCGCCGGAAGGCTGGCGGGGCATCATGTACCGCATGACCAGTCCCGTCAGTGTGACCGATGATGACATGCCGCAGCTGTTCCAAGCAGCCGATCGGGCCTCAACGGGTGCGCAGGAGTGGTTTGTACGCGGCACGCGGTTCAGGCTTGGACTGCTTGTGCTTGCGGCCGCGATGGGAATCGCCGTGTGGCGTGTGGGTGCCGCAGACATCGATGTCCTGGCCATCGTCTCAACGGTACTTTTCGTGTTGGCCATTCTCGTCGAAGGCGTCCTGTGGAAGAGTCGGCCCGACAAAACCTGGTACGACGCGCGGGCGGTCGCAGAGTCGGCGAAGACCCTCGCCTGGAAGTTCGCCGTGCGCAGCGAGCCATTCAGCGATCCGTCGGTCGACGAGGCGACCATGGCACGTCGACTGCTGAGCCGCTTTGACGAGATCCGGCGACAGTTCCCAGATTTAGAGTTAGCCGCGGTCAACGCACAGTCAATCAGCCCGTGGATGAAACGGCAGCGGCAAGCAGACTGGCCGGACCGGAGGTCCGTGTACCTGCGCGAGCGTTTGCAGAATCAGAAGAACTGGTACGAAGGGAAGGCCGGATACAACCGGGGCCGGTCCAACCAGTGGCGATTCGCTCTAATTGCTCTGGAGTTTCTTGGGTTCGTCGCTTCACTCGCAGCCGCGTTCTATGAATGGACACCCATGATTGCTCCGGTGATCGCTGCGCTTGTGGCGGCAGTGGTTGCTTGGCTAGAAGCAAAACAACACGACTTTAACGCTCGCGCATATGCGGCGGCGGTCCATGATCTTGCACAAGCAGAGGCCAGACTGCAATTGGTACGGACTGAGGCCGAATGGGCGACCGAGGTCGAGAGCGCTGAAGAAGCGATCAGTCGCGAACACACGCTATGGCTCGCTTCTCGGAACGGACCATGAAATTGTCAGCCGCAAGGTGGCGGTGCTCCATCGGAACTGGTCTTCTCGAGACCGAGGCAGTTGCCCACCGCGGATCGAGTAGTGCGCGGCGATGCGACCGTGCGGATGAAGAAGGGGCAAGTTTTAGCATCGATGTATCGGGTTCTGCGTTGAGGGCGGGGAGGATCGCGGTCGGTCTCGGTGAGTTTGATTCACGACAGGAGTGGAGTGAAGCCCAAACGGGGACGCTCATGCTGTACCGGCGACAAGTGCCGCAGGTCATATCGTCGACTACCCGCTTAGCTCCGCTGTCGGAAAAACGCGACCCTCTTTCGGGCGCATTTTCGAGCCGCGTGGGTTCCTCACCTCGACTAAGCGTCGATCGGCTCAGTGGATGGAATGGTCTGCTTGACTGCGTACAACATTTGAGCAGACTCCGCCTACTTTGCCGGCGCGGAGGCCGAGCGTCAGGTCAGTCGGCAAGCGGGGCGTCGAGCTCGTCGCCGTCGGAGCGCTCGACGTAGCAGAGGATCGCGTCGGCGGAGCCCGGCGGGACGTTCTCGGCGAGGATGCCGACCACGTACTCCGACGTCTGGACCTCGGAGTACTCGTCGCCCACCAGCGTCGTGCACGCGACCCCGGCGATCTCGTTGTCGCTGAGCTCGTCGATGTCGAAGCCCTCGTCGGCCACGGCGTCCTCCACGTCGGAGTAGTCGCCCGCGTAGACGATCTCCACGTCGTGCGGCTCGTCGCAGTCGGCGTCGCGCAGGCCGATGGCGTCGTCGTCCTCGAACGACTTGTCGGCGCACTGGCCGACCTCCGCGTTGCCCGGCGTGACGGTGTTGAGGCCGACGGTGACCGCGAAGACGATCACGCCGACGGCG
The DNA here is from genome assembly GCF_032378595.1 of Nocardioides imazamoxiresistens. NCBI lineage: Bacteria > Bacillati > Actinomycetota > Actinomycetes > Propionibacteriales > Nocardioidaceae > Nocardioides > Nocardioides imazamoxiresistens. The sequence continues at coordinate 428,899 of NZ_JAVYII010000001.1, read as the reverse complement.
ACCAGCGTGCCGATCAGGCCGATCACGATCGCGCTGACCGCGGCCCAGCGGCCCTTGCGCTGGTCGTTCTTCGTGCGGCTCAGGCCGATGAAGCCGAGGATCGCGCCGACGAACGACAGGCAGCAGGTCAGCGACAGCACGAAGCCGGCGATCGAGACGCCGTCCGTCGAGGTCGGCTGCTGCTGGCCGTAGGGCTGCGCGCCGAACGGGTTCGAGTACGGGGCGCTGAACTGCTGGCCACCCGGCTGCCCGCCGCCGTACTGCCCGCCGTAGCCACCGCCCTGGCCGCCGTACTGCTGCCCGCCGTACTGGCCGCCCTGGCCGTAGGGCTGGTCGCTGAACCCGCCCCCGGAGCCCCCCTGCTGCGGGTCCTGCGGCTTGTGGGGATCGGGCTCGTACGGGTTGCTCATCACAGCTCCTAGGCGTGGTTCTCGGGGAGGGCGGCGCTCAGTCGACCAGCGGCGCGGTCAGCTTCTGCCCATCCGTGCGCTCGACGAAGCACAGGATCGGGTCCGAACCGCTCGGGTCCTCGAAGTCGGTGAGCACGCGGGCGCGCAGGTCGCTGTCGTCGAGGACGTCGCGGTACTCCTCCGGCGCGAGCACGGCGCACGCCTCCTCGATCTGGGTGCGGGTGGCGTCCTCGGGGTCGACGTCCATCGCCTCGAGCTCGGCGTCGAGGTCGCGCTGCGCCCCGACCGCCATCACCTCGCCGTCGTGCTCCTCGTCGCAGTCGGCGTCGCGCAGGACGGCGGTGGAGCTGGTGTCACCCAGGAAGCGGTTCGCGCACTGGCCCGGCGAGGCGTCCTCGACCAGGACCGAGGAGTTGAACAGCACGACGCTGCCGACGATGAACGCACCGGCCACCAGGGTGCCGAGCGCGCCGACGACGATCGCGCTGATGGCCGCCCACCGGCCGCTGCGCTGCCCGCCCTTGGTGCGGCTCAGCCCCACGAAGCCGAGGATCAGGCCGACCAGCGACAGGCAGCAGGTCAGCGACAGCACGAAGCCCGTGATCGAGACGCCGTCCGTCGGGCGCGGGCCGGTGTGCCCGGCCTGGGTGCCGTACGCCGGGTACGCCCCCGCGTTCCACGGCTGCTGCCCCTGCTGGCCCGGCTGGCCCTGCTGCGGGTAGCCCGCCTGCTGGTAGGTCGGCTGGTACGCCTGCTGGCCGTACGCCTGCTGCTGGCCGTGACCCTGCTGCGCGTACCCCTGCTGCTCGGCGCCCTGCCCCGGGCCCACCCCGGTCGCCCAGGTGTGCGGCGGGGGAGTGGCGGGCTGCTCGGCCTGCGGGGCCGGCTCCTGGTGCTTGCGCAGGTCGGGCCCGCCGACGGTGCCCCACGGCTTCTGCACGCGGGTGGCCTCGTCGTCGGCCGGCGGCGCGGGCTGCTGCTCGTAGGACGGTGTGCCGTACGTCGGCTGGTGGTAGCGCGTCGCGGCGTCGTCCGCCGGCGGCTGCTGCCCCCCGTCCGCGGCGGGCGTCCCCTCGGGGTTCGCGGGCGTGGGCTGGTCGGGGTCCGGCCGGTTCGGGTCGGTCATGATGAGGTCGTCTGCTCCCAGGATCGTCGGTGCGCCGGTGCAGGATGATTCCATGACCACGACGGTGCCGGACTCCGAACGCCGCGCCCGGATCGCCGTGCGCCACGGCATCGCCCCCGCCCACCGCCTCCCGGACGCCTGCGCGGCCGTCGAGGCGATGACCGTCCTGCACGCCACGGAGCCCGCCACGGTGCACCTCTCGCTGCAGGCCCGCGTCGACGGCCTCGACGTCGCGGGCGTCGACCGCGAGCTCTACGAGACCCGCGCCCTGGTCAAGCAGCTCGCCATGCGGCGCACCCTCTTCGTCTTCCCGCGCGACCTCCTGCCCGCCGCCTGGGGCGCGCCCACCGCGCGGGTGCTCGCGACCGAGCGCAAGCGCTTCGCCATGGAGCTCGAGCGCCACGGCATCGCCACCGACGGGCCCGCCTGGATCGCCGCGGCCCGCGACAGCGCCCTCGACGCCCTGCGCGCCAGCCCCGCCGGCCTGACCGGCCAGGAGCTGCGCGCCGCCGTCCCCCTGCTCACCGCTCCCGAGGTCGCCGAGGCCGGCACGGCCTGGGTCTCGTCCCAGCTGCTGACCCACCTCGGTGTCCGCGTCGACGTCGTGCGCGGCGTCAACACGCAGCACTGGCGGCTCTCCCGCCCGCGCTGGACCCTGCTGGCCGACTGGCTCGGCGCCGTGCCCGACGCGCTGGGCGAGGCGGAGGCGTACGCCGTGCTCGTCGACCGCTGGCTCCGCACCTTCGGCCCGGGCACCGAGGCCGACGTGGTCTGGTGGCTCGGGGCGACGAAGGGGGCGGTACGCCGCGCCCTCGCCGACGCCGGGGCCGTCGCGGTCGCGCTGGAGTCCGGCGCCCCCGCCTGGGTGGCCGCTGACGACCCGATCCTGTCCGGCGCCCGCACCGAGACCGAGCCGTGGGCCGCCCTGCTGCCGGTGCTCGACCCCACGACGATGGGCTGGAAGGAGCGCGACTTCTACCTCGGCGCCCACCGCGAGCAGATCTTCGACCGCAACGGCAACGGCGGCACGACGGCCTGGTGGGACGGGCGCGTCGTCGGCTGCTGGACCCAGGACGACGACGGCACGGTGGCGGTGCGCCCCCTCGTGGACCTGCCGGCCGAGGCCCGCGCGGCGCTCACGGTCGAGGCCGCGCGGCTCACCACCTGGCTCGCCGGCACGCGGGTGGGCACCGTCTACCCCTCGCCGGCGATGCGGGCCGAGGAGGGCGACCTTCCGTACCCTGTCGTCCGTGCGTGAGCAGCCCGAGCAGCAAGCCCCACCCGTCCAGCGCCTGAGGATCCGGTACGCCAAGCGCGGCCGCCTGCGGTTCACCAGCCACCGCGACTTCAGCCGCGCCTTCGAGCGGGCCATCTTCCGGGCGCGCGTGCCGATGGCGTACTCCTCCGGCTTCAACCCGCACCCCCGCATCTCCTACGCCAACGCCGCGCCGACCGGGTCGGCCAGCGAGGCGGAGTACCTCGAGATCGCCCTCGCCCAGGAGGTCGACGCCGCCGCCCTGCACGGCGTGCTCGACGAGGCGCTGCCCGACGGGCTCGACGTCGTCGAGGTCGTCGAGTCGCCCGGCGGCTCGCTCGCCGACCTGCTGCAGGCCAGCCGCTGGCGGATCGGCACCCAGGTGCCGCTCGACGAGGCCCGCGAGGCCGTCGGCGCGTTCCTCGCCACGCCGTCGGTGCTGGTCGAGCGGATGACCAAGAAGGGCGTACGCGAGTTCGACTGCCGCGCCGCGGTGGTGCACCTCGCCGTCGTCGGGGCGGAGGACTCCCCGGGTGACGACTCGGGTGGCGCCGCGGGAGACGCCGCGCCGGCCGGGGGAGCGGAGCTCGACCTGCTGCTGCGCCACGGCGTGCCCTCGGTGCGCCCCGACGACGTGCTCACCGGGCTGCGCCGCGTCGCCTCCGTGGAGACCGGCGACGCCCCGCGGCTGACCCGGCTGGCCCAGGGCCCGTTCGACGAGGAGACCGCCACGATCGGGGACCCGCTCGCGACGACCCGCGCCTGACCTCGCGGCGAGGACGCGGGCACCCCGGGAGTGGTGTGCGATACTCGGCGACGGTGAGCGCGTTCCGACACGCGCCGCGACGTGGCATCAGGGCCGGTGACAGCGGCCTCTGGCCCAGCGACCGCGGCAGGTCGGCGACCGCCCGCTGACGGCACCGCCCCCCGGCGGCGCACGTCCCACGACAGGCTTGCTCGTCCGCGCTCCGGGAGACCGCCGCGGACGCGCCGACACACCCGGGAGCCCCAGGGCGACCGGGATAGGAGCACAGTGCTCGAGAACCAGGACGACCAGAACACCCCCACGAACGACGGCGACGCGCAGGACGCCCTCTTCCAGGCGCCCGCGAAGCCCGCTCGCAAGCGAGCGCCGCGCAAGAAGGCGGCCGCCGCCGAGCCTCCGGCCGACACGCCCGAGAGCTCCGCCGACGCGCCGGCCGAGAAGCCCGCCAAGAAGGCGCCCGCCAAGCGCGCGCCGCGCAAGAGGGCCGCTGCCGCGCCCGTCGAGAGCCCGTTCGAGGCTCCGGCTGCCGAGGCGCAGGCCGAGACCGCCGAGGCGCCGGCGGAGAAGCCCGCGAAGAAGGCCCCCGCCAAGCGCGCGCCGCGCAAGAAGGCCGCTGCCGCCGCGCCGGCCGAGGACGCCACCCAGTCCGTGGTCGAGTCCGTCGCGGGCCTCGAGACCGGCCGCCAGGCCGCGCCGACGGCCGACGCGACTCCCGAGACCGCTCCCGAGGCCACGGCCGACGCGCCGGCCGAGAAGCCCGCCAAGACCGCGAAGAAGGCCCCCGCGAAGCGCGCGCCCCGCAAGAAGGCCGCCGCTGCTCCCGCGCCCGCCGAGGACGCCACCCAGTCCGTGGTCGAGTCCGTCGCCGGTCTGGAGACCGGACGGCAGGAGGCCCCCGCGGCGGCCGAGTCGCCCGAGGCGGCCGAGAGCACCGAGGCGGCCGAGAAGCCGGCCCCGCGCAAGCGCGCGCCCCGGAAGCGGGCGGCCACGAAGAAGGCGGCGGCTCCGGAGACGACGGAGGCCCCGTCCGCGGGGGACCTCGTCGAGGCCGCCGAGGCTCCCGACCTGCAGACCCCCGAGGCCGAGACCGACAGCGGCGCGGGCGCCACGGGCGTACCGCTCTTCCAGACCCCGCAGGCCACCACGCCCCCCGCGCGCAAGCGCACCCGCAAGCCGAAGGTCGAGGAGCCGCCGGTCGAGGCGGAGGTCGCCGAGGACGCGGAGGAGGACGAGGAGTCCACCGAGGCTGCCGCTGAGACCACCGAGACCACCGAGACCACCGACGCGACGCCGGAGACCGACGCCACGGGCGACGAGTCCGACGACAACGACGACAGCAGCGACGAGGACAGCAACGACGACGACTCCTCCGGCGAGTCCGGCGGCGGACGTCGCCGTCGCCGCCGCGGCGGCCGTCGTCGCCGCAAGAGCTCGGGCGACAACGGCGACACCGACTCCGAGGGCAACGGCGACAGCAACGGCTCCGGTGACGGCACCGAGGGCTCCTCGGACGACGCCGCCTCCGGCGACAGCGAATCCGACGACTCCGCGGACGGCTCGGACGACTCCGACGACTCCTCCGACGGCGAGGGCTCCGGCTCGTCGCGCCGCCGCCGTCGTCGTCGCCGCTCGGGTGACGGCTCGGGCGGTTCGGGCGGCTCCGGCGACGACCCGGAGAACACGGTCACGAAGGTCCGCCAGGGCCGCTCCATCGAGGACGAGATCACCGCGGTCTCCGGCTCGACGCGTCTCGAGGCGAAGAAGCAGCGTCGCCGCGAGGGTCGCGAGGCCGGTCGCCGCCGGGCGCCGATCGTCAGCGAGGCCGAGTTCCTGGCCCGCCGCGAGGCCGTCGAGCGCGTCATGGTCGTGCGCCAGAAGGAGGACCTGACGCAGATCGCGGTGCTCGAGGACAAGGTGCTCGTGGAGCACTACGTCGCCCGCGAGTCGCAGACGTCGCTGATCGGCAACGTCTACGTCGGTCGCGTGCAGAACGTCCTGCCCTCCATGGAGGCGGCGTTCATCGACATCGGCAAGGGCCGCAACGCGGTGCTGTACGCCGGTGAGGTCAACTGGTCGGCCCTCGGCCACAAGGACGGCCAGCCCCGCAAGATCGAGTCGGTGCTCTCGTCGGGCCAGACCGTGCTCGTGCAGGTCACCAAGGACCCGGTCGGCCACAAGGGTGCGCGCCTGACCAGCCAGGTCAGCCTGGCGGGACGCTTCCTCGTCTACGTGCCCGACGGCACCACCAGCGGCATCTCCCGCAAGCTGCCCGACACCGAGCGCACGCGCCTCAAGACGCTGCTCAAGGAGATCGTGCCCGACTCGGCCGGCGTCATCGTGCGCACCGCGGCCGAGGGCGCCAGCGAGGACGAGCTGACCCGCGACGTCGAGCGGCTCAAGGCCCGCTGGGAGGACATCGAGGCCAAGTCGTCGAAGGGCGGCGCGCCGCAGCTGCTCTACGGCGAGCCCGACCTGACGCTGAAGGTCGTGCGCGACCTGTTCACCGAGGACTTCTCCAAGCTCGTCATCGAGGGCGACCAGGCCTGGGAGACGGTCTCGTCCTACGTCGAGCACATGGCGCCGGACCTCGCGGCGCGGCTGCAGCGCTACGAGCGCGACGAGTCGGCCGGGATCAGCAAGGACGTCTTCGAGAAGTACCGGATCGACGAGCAGATCGCGAAGGGCCTCGACCGCAAGGTCTGGCTGCCCTCCGGCGGCTCGCTGGTCATCGACCGCACCGAGGCGATGACCGTCGTCGACGTCAACACCGGCAAGTTCACCGGTTCGGGCGGCAACCTCGAGGAGACCGTCACCAAGAACAACCTCGAGGCGGCCGAGGAGATCGTGCGGCAGCTGCGCCTGCGCGACATCGGCGGCATCATCGTCGTCGACTTCATCGACATGGTGCTCGAGTCCAACCGCGACCTCGTGCTGCGCCGCATGGTCGAGTGCCTGGGCCGCGACCGGACCCGCCACCAGGTCGCCGAGGTCACCTCGCTCGGCCTGGTGCAGATGACGCGCAAGCGGATCGGCACCGGCCTGCTCGAGGCGTTCAGCGAGAACTGCACGCACTGCCAGGGCCGCGGCCTCGTGCTGCACGACCACCCCGTCGAGCAGAAGAACGGCGGCAACGGCGGCGGCGACGAGGACCGTCGGGGCGGTCGCCGGCGCGGCCGCGGACGCGGCGACGACCAGGGCGACCAGAAGGGCCAGAACGGCGGCGGCCAGAACGGGCGCGGCAAGGACGGCAACGGGCAGAACGGCGGCGGGCGCGGCAAGAGCGAGCGCACCGAGACGCCGGCCGCTCCGAAGCCGAACCCCGCCGCGGTCGCGCAGATGGCGCGTGTCGCGTCGTCGACGGCCGAGCACGCCGTCGAGGAGGCGGTCGCCACGGGCGACGAGACGTCGACGGGGGTGGCCGAGGTCGTGGCCGAGGCCGTCGCGGACGCCGTCGAGGCCGTCGCCGAGCACCCCTCCACGCGGCCGACGCCCGAGCTGGCCGCCGAGGCCCAGCCGGAGAAGCAGCCGGAGAAGCAGCCGGAGAAGCAGCCGGAGAAGCAGCCGGAGAAGCAGCCCGAGCCCGCCCCCGAGCAGCCGGCCGCCCCCGCTGTGGTCACCCGCTCGGTGCAGCGCACGGCGCGGTCCGCGAAGGTCGTCTCGACCAAGGAGGCCGTCGTCCTGACGGTCGACGCGGACGCCGAGCCGGCCGCGCCGGTCGAGGCGACGCCGGCCCCCGCGGTCACCGTGGTGACCCGCACCCGGGGCGGGTCCTCGAGCCGCTCCTGATCGACCAGCACGTCCCGTCACGAGGCCCTCGCACCGCTCTGCGGCGCGGGGGCCTCGTGCGTACTGCTGCGGGCCGACGGGGGCGGCGGCGAGTTGCGGTTTATGCCGCGTCCAGAGCGTCGAGTTGCGGGTTGTGCTGCGGCGGAACCCGCAACTCGACGCCGGCCACGCGGCGGAACCCGCAACTCGACGCCGGCCACGCGGCGGAACCCGCAACTCGATGCCGGCCACGCGGCGGAACCCGCAACTCGACGGGGGCGAGAGCGTCAAGGGCGTTCCAGTCTGCGGGAAGACCTTGCCGCCGCCGCTAACTTCACTAGGTTCGTGGACATAGCGCTTCCGCTGCGACGAAAGGCCCTCCCATGACCTACCGCCCCGAGACCCTCGCCGTGCACGCCGGGCAGGAGGAGGCCGACCCGGCCACCAACGCCCGCGCCGTCCCGATCTACCAGACGACGTCCTACGTCTTCGACGACACCGAGCACGCGGCGAACCTGTTCAACCTGTCGGTGCCGGGCAACATCTACTCGCGGATCATGAACCCGACGCAGTCGGTCTTCGAGGACCGGCTGACCCAGCTCGAGGGCGGCGTGGGTGCGCTGGCGACGGCGTCGGGGTCCGCGGCGATCACGTACTCGGTGCTCAACCTGACCTACGCCGGCGACAACATCGTGGCGCTCTCGACGCTGTACGGCGGCACCTACGCCCTCTTCGCCCACACGCTGCCGCAGTTCGGCATCGAGGTGCGCTTCGTCGACGCCGACAAGCCCGAGGACCTGGCCCGCCACGTCGACGACAAGACCAAGCTGGTCTTCGCCGAGACGATCGGCAACCCGCGGCTCAACGTCGTCGACATCCGCGCCTGGGCCGACGCCGCCCACGACCACGGGCTGCCGCTCATCGTCGACAACACGACGCCGACGCCCTACCTCGCGCGGGTCTTCGACCACGGCGCGGACGTCTCGGTGCACTCGGCGACGAAGTACATCGGCGGCCACGGCACCTCGATCGGCGGCATCATCGTCGACTCCGGCAACTTCGACTGGGCCGCGCACGCCGAGCGGTTCCCCGGGCTCACGCAGCCCGACGGCGCCTACCACGGCGTCGTGTGGACCGAGGCGGTCGGCAACCTGGCCTACATCATCCGGGCGCGCACGGTGCTGCTGCGCAACACCGGCGCCGCGATCGCGCCGCTGAACTCGTGGCTGTTCCTGCAGGGCCTCGAGACCCTGCACCTGCGCCTGGAGCGGCACAGCGAGAACGCGCTGGCGGTCGCGCAGTTCCTGCAGGACCACCCGTCGGTGGCGTGGGTGAACTACCCCGGTCTCGAGGGCGACGCGTCGAAGGCGGTGGCGGACCGGATCTTCACGGGCAAGGGGTACGGCGGCCTCGTCAGCTTCGGCGTGAAGTCGGGACGCGATGGCGGCAAGCGGTTCGTCGAGGCCCTCGAGCTGTTCAGCCACCTCGCCAACATCGGCGACGCGAAGTCCCTGGCCATCCACAACGCGACCACCACGCACAGCCAGCTGACCCCCGAGGAGCTCGAGGCCGCCGGCGTGCCGGAGGACCTGGTGCGCCTCTCGATCGGCATCGAGAACGTCGAGGACCTCATCGCCGACCTCGACCAGGCGCTCACCCAGGCCAAGTGAGCGGGAGCGGCCTGGGGCTCGTCACCACCCGGCACGCCGTCGTCGCGACGCCGCAGCACCCGCTGCGGCTCGTCGGCGGCGGCGTGCTGGAGCACGTCGAGGTCGCCTACGAGACGTACGGCGAGCTGTCGCCCGCCCGCGACAACGTCGTGCTGGTCGCCCACGCCCTGACCGGCGACGCCCACGCCGCGGGCCACCACGGCGACCCGGCGCGGCGCGGCTGGTGGGACGACCTGATCGGTCCCGGGCGTGCGGTCGACACCGACCGCTTCTTCGTCGTCTGCCCGAACCTGCTGGGCGGGTGCCGGGGCACCACGGGCCCCTCGTCGACCGACCCGGCCACGGGACGGGCGTACGGCCCCGACTTCCCCGACCTCGAGATGGGCGACCTGGTCGCGGTGCACCGGCGGCTGCTGGAGCACCTCGGCGTCGGGACCGTGCACGCCGGCGTCGGGGGATCGCTGGGCGGCATGCAGCTGCTGCAGTGGCTGGGCGAGGAGCCCGGGCGGCTGCGGCGTGCGGTGCTGGTCGCGGCCACGGCGCGCCTGACCGCGGAGAACCGGGGCTTCTCGGCGGTGGCGCGCGAGGCGATCACGAGCGATCCCGACTACCGCGGCGGCCGGTACGCCGAGCACGGCGTCGTGCCCGCGCGGGGCCTCAAGGTGGCGCGGATGCTGGCGCACCTGACGTACGTCTCCGCGGCCGGGCTGGAGACCAAGTACGGCCGCGAGGGCATCGAGTCCTACCTGCACCACCAGGGCGACGCGTTCGTGCGCCGCTTCGACGCGGGCTCCTACCTGACGCTGACCCGCCTGCTCGACCGCTTCGACCCCTTCGCCGACCCGGCGTTCGCGAAGGCCGCCGCCGCAGGGGAGCCCGAGGTGCTGGCCATCAGCTTCGACTCCGACTGGCGCTTCGGCACCGACCACTCCGCGCACATCGTCGCCGAGCTGGAGGCCGCGGGGCTGGTGGTCGAGCACCACGAGATCGCCTCGCCGTGGGGTCACGACTCGTTCCTGCTGCGCCCGCCCGGCTACCACGAGCTCGTCGCGGCGTTCCTGCAGCGGTGAGGCAAAGCGGCTGCGCGGTGGGACCGGGGCGGCCGATCATGGGCGCATGACGCAGGAGCCGGGGTGGTGGGGGCAGCACCCGCCGATGCCGCCGCCCCCGCCCCGTCCGCCGGAGCGGTTCCCGTGGGTGGCGGTCACGGTGGTGGGCTCGATCCTGGCCTCCGGGGTCGGGCTCGTGACCCTCCTCGGCCTGATGATGTGGCCGTACCTCACCCACGACTGACGCTGTCGGAGGACCCGGCTGTCCGGGCCCGCGAGGTACGCGCCGTGGCCGCGCTCGCCGGGGACGTGCCGGCCGCGGTGCTCGCGCTCGACGACGACGTCCTCGACGGCGACCTCCCCGCCCGGTCGTGGGCCCGGGACTGGGAACGTGTGGTCGCGACGCTGGAGGCGTACGCTCTCGACCTCGAGACCACCGGGGCCGGCGAGCTGCGGTGGCCGCGCACGGGTGACGGGTGGTCGATCCTGGACCGCATGGCCTCTGCCGAGGGCGGCTGCACGCTGCCCGACGCGGTGGCCGCGCTCGACCCCACGCCGTGGGGGCCCACGGCCGACGCTCGTTTTGCGGACCACCCCGATGATCCGTAGTATCGCTCCTCGGTGTGCTCGGTGGCATGCCACTTCTGTTCGGCGCCCGCCCGAGGCGTACGACCCCGGAGGTTCGGGGTCGCGCTGTGCAGGTCCAGCAGATCCCGGAGCAGTGAAGCAATGACGAAGGAGACCGCGGTGTACGCGATCGTGCGCGCAGGCGCCAAGCAGCAGAAGGTTGCCGTCGGCGACGTCATCGAGATCGACCCGACCGGTGCGATCGTCGGCGACACGCTGACCCTCCCCGTGGTCCTCGTCGTCGACGGCGAGAAGGTCACGGCGACGAAGCTCGACAAGGCGTCCGTCACGGCCGAGGTCGTCGGCGCCTCCAAGGGCCCCAAGATCGTGATCCAGAAGTACAAGAACAAGACCGGTTACAAGAAGCGCCAGGGTCACCGCCAGAAGTACACCCAGGTCAAGGTCACCGACATCTCGCTCTGAGACCTCCCGGTCTCTCCTCGCGTCACGACATCACCGAAGGACTGAACAGATGGCACACAAGAAGGGCGCCGCGTCCACCAAGAACGGCCGCGACTCGAACGCTCAGCGTCTCGGCGTGAAGCGCTACGGCGGCCAGGCCGTCAACGCCGGCGAGATCATCGTCCGCCAGCGCGGCACGCACTTCCACCCGGGCAACGGCGTCGGTCGCGGTGGCGACGACACGCTGTTCGCGCTGGTCCCCGGCGCCGTCGAGTTCGGCACCCGCCGCGGTCGCCGCGTCGTCAACATCGTTCCGGTGGCGTGAGCTGACGCTCACCCCACCCCGCACCACCACCTAGGGCGTCCCGGCGAAACGGGGCGCCCTTCGTGCTTCCGGGGGCAGGTCCGACCCAGACGTCGGCCCTGCCCTCCCACCCACTGCACCAGGAGCACCCCATGGCCGTCCCCACCTTCGTCGACAGCGTCACCCTGCTGGTGTCGGCAGGGCGAGGCGGCAACGGCGTCGCCTCCGTGCACCGGGAGAAGTTCAAGCCGCTCGGCGGCCCCGACGGCGGCAACGGCGGCCCCGGCGGCTCGGTGATCCTGCGCGTCGACCAGAGCGTCACGACGCTGCTCGACTACCACCACAGCCCGCGCCGCAAGGCCGAGCACGGCGGCCACGGCGCCGGCGCGCACCGCAACGGCAGCCACGGCGCCGACCTCGTGCTGGCCGTGCCCGACGGCACCGTCGTGCGCGACGAGCACGGCGAGGTCCTCGCCGACCTCGTCGGCGCCGGCACCGAGATGGTGCTCGCCCAGGGCGGCCGCGGCGGCCTCGGCAACGCGGCGCTCGCCTCCTCCAAGCGCAAGGCGCCCGGCTTCGCGTTGCTCGGCGAGCCCGGCGACGAGCTCACCATCCGCCTCGAGCTCAAGGTCGTCGCCGACGTCGGTCTCGTCGGCTTCCCCAGCGCCGGCAAGTCCTCGCTGATCGCCGCGATGTCGCGCGCGCGGCCCAAGATCGCCGACTACCCGTTCACCACCCTGGTGCCGAACCTGGGCGTGGTCACCGCCGGCGACACCGTCTTCACCGTCGCCGACGTGCCCGGCCTGATCGAGGGCGCCAGCGAGGGCCGCGGCCTCGGCCACGACTTCCTGCGGCACATCGAGCGCTGCGCCGCGCTCGTGCACGTCATCGACACCGCCAGCATCGAGCCCGGCCGCAACCCGGTCGACGACCTCGACGTGATCGAGAACGAGCTCGCCCGCTACGGCGGCCTCGAGGACCGGCCCCGTCTCGTCGCCCTCAACAAGGTCGACGTGCCCGATGGCTCCGACATCGCCGACATGGTCGTCGACGAGCTGCGCGCCCGCGACCTCGAGGTCTTCACCGTCTCGGCCGCCTCGGGTGCCGGCATCCGCGAGCTGACGTTCGCGATGGCCCGCATCGTCCAGGCCAAGCGCGCCGCCCAGCCGGTCGTCGAGGCGACCCGCATCGTGCTGCGCCCCGCGGGCGTCGACGGCGACGGGGACTTCACGGTCAAGGAGACCGGCGAGGGCTGGCGCGTGCGCGGCACCAAGCCGGAGCGCTGGGTGCGCCAGACCGACTTCAGCAACGACGAGGCCGTCGGCTTCCTCGCCGACCGACTCAACCGCCTCGGCGTCGAGGCCAGGCTCGTCGAGCTCGGCGCGGTCGAGGGCGACACCGTCCTCATCGGCCACCCCGACAACGCGGTCGTCTTCGACTTCCGCCCCGGTGTCGACGCCGGCGCCGAGATGCTCGGCCGCCGCGGCGAGGACCAGCGCTTCACCGAGGAGCGGCCCGCCGCCTCGCGCCGTCGCTCCATCAACGAGGCGTTCGACGAGCGCGAGGAGCACGAGGCGCGCGCCGACGTGGCCCGCCGCGTCGACGGCCCCCAGGCGTACGTCATCGGCGGCGACGACGACCCCGACCGCGTGCCGGACGACCTCGGCTGGAGCGAGGACGACCCGGAGCAGGGTCGGTGACCCGGCCCGAGGTCACCGGGGCGCGTCGCGTCGTCGTCAAGGTCGGGTCCTCGTCGCTGACCACGGCGGCCGGCGGCATCGACCCCGAGCGGCTGCAGGCGCTCGTCGACGCGGTCGCGACCGCCAAGAAGGCGGGCGTCGAGGTCGTGCTCGTCTCCTCCGGCGCCATCGCCGCCGGCCTCGCGCCCCTCGGGCTGCGCAAGCGGCCCAAGGCGCTGGCCGCGCAGCAGGCCGCCGCCAGCGTCGGCCAGGGCCTGCTCGTCGCGCAGTACACCGCCGCGCTCGCCGCCCACGGCATCACCGCCGGGCAGGTCCTGCTGACCGTCGACGACGTCACCCGCCGCTCGCACTACCGCAACGCCCACCAGACCTTCACCAAGCTGCTCGAGCTCGGCGTGCTGCCCGTCGTCAACGAGAACGACACCGTGGCCACCCAGGAGATCCGCTTCGGCGACAACGACCGGCTCGCCGCGCTGGTCGCGCACCTGGTGCACGCCGACCTGCTCGTGCTGCTCTCCGACGTCGACGGCCTCTACGACGGAAACCCGGCCGACGAGGGCACCTCGCTGATCTCCGACGTGCGCGGCGACGCCGACCTCGACGGCGTCGCGATCGGCTCCACCGGCTCGGCCGGCGTCGGCACCGGCGGCATGGTCACCAAGGTCGAGGCCGCCCGGATCGCCACCGGCGCCGGCATCCCCGTCGTGCTCACCTCCGCGCCGCAGGCGGCGCTCGCGCTGTCCGGCGAGCGGGTCGGCACGCTCTTCCACGCCACCGGTCGCCGTCGCCCCACCCGCCTGCTGTGGCTGCGGCACGCGACCGACGCGAAGGGTGCCGTGCACCTGGACGCCGGCGCCGTACGCGCGGTGCTCGGCCGCCGCGCCTCCCTGCTCGCCGCGGGGGTCACCGGCGCGACCGGGGGGTTCCACGCGGGCGACCCGATCGACCTCGTCGGCCCCGACGGCGCCGTCGTGGGCCGCGGGATCGTCAACTTCGACGCCAAGGAGATCCCGAAGCTCGCGGGACGCTCGTCGGCGGAGCTGGCCGACGCGCTGGGCATGGAGTACGGCCGCGAGGTCGTGCACCGCGACGACCTCGTCCTGGTCTGAGGCTGCTCGCGTCCCACCCGGGTCGCGGTACCTCCGATAGTCGAGAACTATCGGACGTACCGCGACCTCAGGCGGACGCGGGGCTGGCGGACGCGGGGCTGGCGGACGCGGGACTGGTGATCGTGTCGACCGCGGCGGCGCCGTCGGGCCCGGCCGCGTAGGTGTGGGGCAGGTCGGCGGCCCAGGCCAGCGAGTCGCCCGGCCGCAGCACGCTCGTGCGGCCGTCGACCGTCACGCCCAGCTCGCCCCGCACCACGTGGACGTGCTCGCGCACGCCGGCCGCGTGCGCGGGGGAGTCGCGCCGGGCGTCGGCGACCAGCTCGATCCAGTAGACCTCCGTCGTGGCCGCCGCTGCGTGGTCGACGTGCAGCAGCCGCGCGGACAGCGCCCCGTCGCCGCTGGTCGTGCCCGGGGCCTCGCCGACCAGGGCGACGAGGGGTACGCCGAGCGGTCCCGCGAGTGCGTACAGCGTCGCCAGCGTCGGGTTGCGGCGCCCCTGCTCGAGCTCGGAGAGCGAGGCCTTGCCGATGCCGGCGGTGCGGGCGAGCGCGCTCAGGCTCAGCCCGCGCGCAGCGCGCAGCTCCTGGACACGGCGGCCGACCTCGGCCGCGGTGGGATCGCTCACGCGGATGAGGCTACCGATTGCGTTCCGTATACGGAACGATCCGACTAGGGTGCGCAGCGTGAACGCCCCGGACACCGCCTCGTCGCACCCCGCCCCCTCGCACCGGGCCGGGGCGCGCCCCGGCCTGGCCACCCCGGTCGTGGCCGGCGTGGTGACCGCGGTCGTGGGGTTCACCTCCTCCTTCGCGGTGGTGCTGGCCGGTCTGCGGGCCGTCGGCGCGACCGCGGACGAGGCGGCCTCGGGGCTGCTCGCCATCACCCTGGCGTTCGGGTTCGGGATCATCGGGCTCGCGCTGTGGCACCGCGTGCCGGTCACGCTGGCCTGGTCGACGCCCGGCGCCGCGCTCCTGGTCAGCACCGGCGCGGTCGAGGGCGGCTGGGCGGCGGCCGTCGGGGCGTTCGCGGTCGCCGGGCTGCTGTTCGTGCTCACCGGGTTCGTGCCGTGGCTGGCGCGCCTGGTCGAGCGCGTGCCGGCCGCGGTCGCCCAGGCCATGCTGGCGGGCGTCCTGCTGCCGCTGGTCCTGGCCCCCGTGCAGGCGGTGGTCGCGGTGCCCGCCCTGGCGCTGCCGGTGGTGGCGGTGTGGCTCGCGGGGATGCGCTGGTGGCCGCGCTGGGCCGTGCCGGTGGCGATGCTGGCCTGCCTGGTCGCGATCGGCGTCGAGCTCGCGCGCACCGGCGCCGGCCTCGGCGACGACCTGCTGCCGGGGCTGGTCTGGACGCCGCCCGCCGTCACCCTGCCGGCGCTGGTCGGGATCGCGCTGCCGCTCTACGTCGTGACCATGGCCTCGCAGAACGTGCCGGGCGCGGCCGTGCTGCGCTCGTTCGGGTACGCCGTGCCTTGGCGCTCCGCGCTCGCCGTCAGCGGAGCCGGCACCGTCGTCGCGGCCGGCTTCGGTGGACACTCCATGAACCTCGCCGCCATCTCCGCGGCGCTCGCCGCGGGGGAGGAGGCCGGGCCCGACCGGGACCGTCGCTGGGTGGCCGCCGTCGCGGCCGGCTCGTCCTACCTCGTGCTCGCCCCGGCGGCCGCGCTCGTCGCCGCCGTCACCGTCGCCGCGCCCGGCGGACTGGTCGAGGCGGTCGCCGGGCTGGCGCTGCTCGCGGCCTTCGCCGCCTCGGTCGCGGCCGCGTTCGGCGACCCCGAGGAGCGTCCCGGCGCCGCGGTCGCCCTCGTCGTCGCCGCGAGCGGCGCCACGTTCCTCGGCGTGGGCGGCGCCTTCTGGGCCCTCGTCGCCGGGCTGCTCGTGCGGGCCGCGCTGCGGCGTACGCCCCGGGGCTGACGCGTCGCCCGCCCCCTGTTCGGGTTTGTTCGGAATCTCCCGAACGCGCCGTCGTGCCGTCCTCGATGCGCTGTGCTGGTCCCCAGCAGCACGGAGGACGAGGCGGGCCGCGGGCCCGGGGAGCCGTCAGGGTCCCTCGGCCGTGATGGCCGGACGACGCCGGGGATCGTCCGGCCACCGGCCCGCCCCGCCCCGCGAGGCGACGACTCCGCCGAGGACGGCATCGCGGATCGGGCGGCGTAGGCTGGGCCGGCCATGCCCACCACGCCCACGTCGCCGCGTGCGTACCTCGACCACGCCGCCACCAGCCCCCTGCGCCCGGAGGCCCACCAGGCCCTGCTGGAGCACCTGGGTGCGGGCGGCAACCCGGCCTCGCTGCACGCCGCGGGCCGGCAGGCGCGCCGGGTCGTGGAGGAGTCGCGCGAGAGCGTCGCGGCCACGCTGGGCTGCCGGCCGAGCGAGGTCGTGTTCACCTCGGGCGGCACGGAGGCGGACAACCTGGCGGTCAAGGGCCTCTACTGGGCGCGCAACGCCGGGCGGGCCCGCCCCCGCGTGCTCGTCTCCGCCGTCGAGCACGACGCCGTGCTCGCGACGGCCCGGTGGCTGGCGGCCGTCCACGGCGCCGACGTCGAGCTGCTGCCGGTCGACGACCAG
>NZ_JAVYII010000001.1:0-412130 GCF_032378595.1 Nocardioides imazamoxiresistens | reverse complement strand
CCGCCCTCGGCGACGGCGACGACGTCGCCCTGGTCTCGGTGATGTGGGCCAACAACGAGACCGGCGTGCTGCAGCCCGTCGACGCCCTCGGGGCGCTGTGCCGCGAGCGGGGCGTGCCGTTCCACACCGATGCCGTGCAGGCCCTCGGCGCCGTCCCAGTCGACCTCGCCGCCGCGCCCGTCGACCTCGTCACCGCGACCGGGCACAAGGTCGGCGGTCCCCACGGCGCCGGCGTCCTGGTGGTGCGCCGCGGGCACGACCTCACCGCCCTGCTGCACGGCGGCGGCCAGGAGCGCGACCTGCGCAGCGGCACCGTCGGCGTCGCCGCGATCGCCGGGCTGGCCGCGGCGTTCGAGACGGCCGTGGCCACCCAGCCCGCCTCCGCGCTCCGCCTCGCGGGCCTGCGCGACGACCTGGTGGCGGGCGTACGCGCCGCGGTCCCCGGCGTGGCGGTCAACGGCGCCGGCGCCGAGCGGCTGCCCGGCATCGCCAGCGTCCGCTTCCCCGGCTGCGAGGGCGACGCGCTCTTGATGCTCCTCGACGCCGCCGGGGTGGAGGTCTCGACCGGCTCGGCGTGCTCCGCCGGCGTGCCGCAGGCCAGCCACGTGCTGCTCGCGATGGGGCTCGAGGAGGCCGAGGCCCGCTCGACCCTGCGCTTCTCGCTGGGCCACACGAGCACCGCCGACGACGTCGCCGCCGCGCTCGAGGCGCTCCCCGCCGCGGTCGAGCGGGCGCTGAGCGCCGCCGCCCGGGCGACCCGGAGGGCCGGATGAGCTCCGGCCCGCTCCGCGTCGTCGCCGCGATGTCCGGGGGCGTCGACTCCGCCGTGGCCGCCGCCCGCGCGGTCGAGGCCGGCCACGACGTGACCGGCGTGCACCTGGCCCTCTCGCGCAACCCCGCCTCCTACCGCTCGGGGGCCCGCGGCTGCTGCACGATCGAGGACAGCAACGACGCCCGCCGCGCCGCGGACGTCATCGGCATCCCGTTCTACGTGTGGGACATGAGCGCCGAGTTCCACGACGCGGTCGTCGTGGACTTCATGGACGAGTACGCGGCCGGCCGCACCCCCAACCCCTGCCTGCGCTGCAACGAGTCGATCAAGTTCGCCGCCGTCCTCGACCGCGCCCTCGCGCTCGGCTTCGACGCGGTCGCGACGGGCCACTACGCCGAGCTGCGGCCGGCGCCTGGAGCGGGCGGGGCCCAGAGCCGGGACCAGGGTCTCGTCGAGCTGCACCGCGCGGCGGACGCGGCCAAGGACCAGTCGTACGTGCTCGGCGTCCTCGACCAGGACCAGCTGCGGCACTCGCTGTTCCCCCTGGCCGGTTCCGAGAAGCCGGCCGTGCGCGAGGAGGCCGCGCGCCGCGGCCTCCTGGTCGCGGACAAGCCCGACAGCCACGACATCTGCTTCGTCGCCGACGGCGACAACGCCGGCTGGCTCGCCGAGAAGCTCGGCGACCGGGCGCCCAACCACGGCGGCGACATCGTCGACGACGCGACGGGGGAGGTGCTGGGCCGCCACGACGGGACGTACGCCTTCACCATCGGCCAGCGCCGCGGCCTCAAGATCGGGCGGCCCGCCCCCGACGGGCGTCCACGCTTCGTGCTCGACATCGAGCCGGTCGCCGGGACGGTGCGGGTCGGGCCGCGCGCCGGGTTGCGCATCGACGGGCTGACGGGCATCCGGCCGCGCTGGTGCACCGCCCCGCTGCCGGCGGGCGAGCCGTTCGCCTGCACGGTCCAGCTCCGCGCGCACGGGACCGAGCACCGTGCGGTGGTCACGCCCGCGGCGGACCCGCACGGCGACGGACCGGCGCTGGACGTCGAGCTGCTGGACCCCGCCGAGGGCATCGCCCCCGGACAGGCGGTCGTCGTCTACGACGGCACCCGCGTGGTCGGCTCCGCCACGATCTCCGCGACGCGGCGCTCGGAGCAGCCCGCATGACCTTCGCCACCGCCGCCGGGTCGCACCCGGGCGAGGACCAGCACGCCTTCGACACCGCGCTGGGCCACGTGCTCGACGTGCTCGGGGACGCGCCGGGGCTGCCGTACCTGCCCGAGGTGCCCGGCCGCGGCGCCGGCGCCGCGATGACGGGCCGCACGCTGGCCTGGCAGACCGGGCTCGACGCCGACCTGCAGCCCGCCGGCTGGCGCCTGACCGGCACCTCCGGGGCCCCGGGCCGCGACCAGCGTCGGGCCCGCAGCCTGCTGCTGCAGGACCTCGACAGCCTCGAGGAGCGCGCCCAGGGCTACGCCGGCGACCTCAAGCTGCAGCTGGCCGGGCCGTGGACGCTGGCCGCGACCACCGAGCGTCCGCGCGGCGACAAGCTGGTCGCCGACCACGCGGCGCGCCGCGACCTGGCGCAGTCGCTGGCCGAGGCGGCGGGCGAGCTCGTGGCCGAGGCGCGACGGCGGGTGCCGGGTGTCGTCCGGGTGGTCGTGCAGGTCGACGAGCCCGCGCTCACGGCCGTGCGCGACGCCCGGATCCCGACCGCGTCGGGCTTCGGGCGCCACCGCTCGGTCGACGTGCCCGAGCTCTCCGAGGGGCTCGGCTGGGTCCTGGGCGCCGTCGCCGACGCGGGCGGCGAGCCGTGGGTGCACGCCTGCGCGCCCGGCACGCCCTGGTCGCTCGTGCACGGTGCCGGTGCCCGCGCCCTCGTCGTGGACCCGGCGGTGCTGGACGCGACGGCGCTGGAGCAGGTCGCCGAGGCGTACGACGCCGGGGCCGGCCTCGTGCTCGGCGTCGCGGACCCCCTCGCCGCCGAGGCGCCGCGCGACCGCGACCTCGCCGACCGCGCCCGCCGCTGGCTCGACACCCTGGGCCTCGGTCCGGGGGACGGCTTCGGCGTGGGCACCGCCTGCGGCCTCGCCGGTACGCCCGTGGCCGCGGTGCCACGGCACCTCTCCGCCCTGCGCGACGCCGCCCGGCGCCTCGACGACTGAGCCGGACGGGTCCCGGGGCCCGGTACGCCCGTTCGGTGGATGCAGGTGAACACCGTTCCGTGCTTCGCTGGTACGCATCGCCTTCCAGAGAGGACCCTCCCGATGTCTCGGACCCGCACGCTGGCCACACCCACCCACCTCCTGCTCGCGCTCGCCGTAGCGCTGGGCGGCCTGCTGATCGGCGCGGCGAACCCCGCCTCCGCCCAGGTCGGCGCCGCCACCACGCAGGCCGTCACCCCGTTCCCCGAGCGGGTGCGCGTCGAGGTCAACAAGCAGCGCACGGCGAACCGCGTCGCCGCCCTCGGCACCTCCAAGAGTGCGCCCGCCGCGGCCCAGTCCTGGGCCCGCCAGCTCGCCAACGCCGACCAGGGGCTCTCCCACCAGCCGCTGCGGCCGCTGATGGACCGCAACCACTGGAGCCGCGCGGGCGAGAACGTCGCCTACCTCGGCAGCAAGGACGCCGCGCAGGTCACCCGGATGTGGATGAACTCGTCCGGCCACCGGGCGAACATCCTCAACGCCGGCTACACGCACACGGGCGTCGGCGTCGCCACGGCCCGCTCGGGCCGCGTCTACGTCGTGATGCTGTACGTCGCCTCCCGCTGACCGTCCGGGCGGTGCTGCGGCGGTGCTGCGATCCGGCCCGGGGGCTCCGTGCCCCCGGGCTGGGTACCGTTGAGAGGACCGTCCGACGACCGAGGAGGCACCCCCATGACCGAGACCGCCACGACCGCGGACCTGAGCGGCAAGAAGGTCGCCGTCATCGCCGGCGACTACTTCGAGGAGGTCGAGCTCACCACCCCGCGTGACGAGCTGCGGGCCCGCGGGGCCGAGGTCACCGTGTTCTCGACCAGCGGCGAGTCGATCCAGGCGATGGAGGGCGACACCGAGAAGTCGTCGGTGGTCGACGTCGACGGCAAGCTCGACGACCTCGACGTGTCGGCGTACGACGCCCTCGTCGTCCCCGGCGGCACCGTCAACGCCGACACGCTGCGCACCGACACGACCGCACAGCGGATCGTGACCACGGCGCTGGAGGGCGGCAAGACCGTCGCGGTGATCTGCCACGGGCCGTGGCTGCTGGTCTCCGCGGGCCTGGTGAAGGGCCGCCGGCTGACCAGCTACCCCAGCCTCGCCGACGACGTGCGCAACGCCGGGGGCGAATGGGTGGACGAGCAGGTCGTCGTCGACGGCGGGCTCATCACCAGCCGGAACCCCGACGACCTGCCGGCCTTCGTCGGCGCGATCGCCGACTCGCTCAGCTGAGCAGCTCGCGGCAGCCGGCGAGCGCGACCTCGTTCCACGCGCCGGCGCGGCGGAACATGTAGTGGCCGACGGGGCCCATGTCACGGAACGTGGCACGGGCCCCGTCGGCGTTCGCGCGCTCGACGTAGGCCCGCGTCGCCCGTGGGGACGTGATCTTGTCGCGGGCCCCGTGCGCCGCCAGCAGCGGCCTGCCGCGCAGGGCCCGGACCGGCTCGCCCTCGGGGAACCACGGGGCCAGGGCGACCACGCCCACGACCGCCGGGTGGTCGGCGACGTGGGCCGCGGTGCGCCCGCCCATGGAGTGCCCGAGCAGCACGACCGGTACGCCCGGCAGCTCGGCCGCCGCGCGGTCCAGCGCGGCGCGGGCGTCGGCGACCGGGGCACCGCCGTTCCAGCCGCGCAGCGTGTAGCGCAGCAGCCAGGTCGCGACCCCGTCCTCGCCCAGCGCCGGTGCGATCGAGCGCTGCATCGCCGCGGAGCGGCGCCACGAGGCGCTGCGCCCGTCGACGGGCGCGACCGACTGCTCCTTGCCGCCGTGCAGCATCAGGACGAGACCGCGCGGGTCCTCCACGTCGGTGCGCGTGAGGCGCTCGTCGGACGTCGGCCGGGTCTCGGAGGTGCTCACGAGGGTCCTTCGTACTCCGTCGGTGGGTGGATGGGTGGGGACGACCACCGCCCGCCGCCCGTGGTGCGGGCGACGGGCGGCGGGGGAGAGGCCGTGCGGACCGTCAGCCGACGTGGACGCCTTCGGGGCCGTCGGTGGCGAGCTCGGTGTGCTTGACGTCGAGGAACAGCCAGATCACGACCGAGCCGACCAGGATGAGGCCGGCGCCCACGAGGAACGCGGTCGTGCTGCCGTCGGCGAACGCGCCGAGGTAGGCGGCGCCGGAGACGAGGCCCTCGGCCTGGTCGGCGGGGACCTGCGCCGACTGGGCGGCCTGGCCCAGCTGCGGCGCGAGGGTCTCGGCGCGGTTGTTCGCGACGTGGCTGGCCACGGTCGCCAGGGTCGCCAGACCCAGGGCGCCACCGACCTGCTGCATCGTGTTGAGCACGCCGGAGCCGATGCCCGAGTCCTCGGCCCGCACGTGGTGCACGGCCGTGAGGGTGAGCGGCACGAACGTGAGCCCCATGCCGAACGACATCAGCAGCAGGAAGGGCAGCAGGCTCGTGGCGTACTGGATGTCCACCGCGGAGCCGCCGCTCGCCAGCGACGACACGAGGTCGCCGGCCGCGAGGCCGGAGGGCAGGCGCGAGAAGCCGAGCAGGGCGATCGCGGCCAGGATGGTGCCGGTGCCGGCGATGAAGCGCGGGTCGATGCGGTTCACCAGGTTCGACGACAGGGTCGCGCCGGCGATCATGCCGACCGAGAACGGCAGGAACGCGAAGCCGGTGTGCAGGGGCTCCCAGCCGCCGACGTTCTGCACGTAGAGGCTGAGGAAGAAGAACATCGCGAACATCGCGGCCGGCACCATCATCATCGCCACGAAGCTCGCGGCGCGGGCGCGGTGGGCGAAGATCCGCAGCGGCATCAGCGGGTCGGTCACACGGGTCTCGATGACGACGAAGGTCACCAGCAGCGCGACACCGGCGGCGAGCGCGGCGATCGTGCCGGTGTCGCCCCAGCCGTGGGCCTCCTCGCCGGCGCGGGTCAGGCCGAAGACGACGGCGAGCAGGCCGAGCGTGCCGGTGACGGCGCCGGGGACGTCGAGGCGTCCGGGGTGGCGCACCGACTCGGGCAGCACGCGCGGGGCGAGCAGGGCGGCGACGATGCCGATCGGCACGTTGATGAGGAACGTCATCCGCCAGCCCTCGACGTCGACACCGAAGAACGAGTCGTGGCCGGTCAGCCAGCCGCCGAGGATGAGGCCGAAGGCGGCGCCGATGCCGGACATCGCGGCGTAGATCGCGAAGGCGCGGTTCCGGGCGGGACCGGCCGGGAAGGTCGTGGTGATGAGCGCCAGCGCGGCGGGGGAGGCCAGCGCGGCGCCGAGGCCCTGCAGGCCGCGGGCGCCGAGCAGCAGCGCCTCGTTGGTGGCGAAGCCGCCGAGCAGCGACGCGATCGCGAAGACCACGAGGCCGGCCATCAGCACGTTGCGGCGTCCGAGCAGGTCGCCGAGGCGACCGCCCAGGAGGAGCAGGCCGCCGAACGCCAGGGCGTACCCCGTGACGATCCACGAGAGGTTCGCCGAGTCGATGTCCAGGTCGGCGCCGATGTAGGGCAGCGCGATGTTCGCGATCGTGGCGTCGAGCACCACCATCAGCTGGGCGACGGAGATGAGCACCAGGGCCCATCCGAGCCGGCGCGCGGGGGCCGGCGAGGCGGGCGCCTCGTCCTGCGCGGACGCAGGCGAGGTCGGGGACAGGTCGGTCATGGGTTTCCTTCGGAGCAGGGCGTACGCCGTCCGCGCGCGAGGTGCGCGGACGACGGGCGGAGGAGGTGCGAGGAGGCGGTTGCTCAGGTGGTGGCCGAGGCGGTCGGCACGGCCGCGGGAGCGGTGGCGGCCGGCAGGATGATCTGGTCGATCACCCGGGCCACGAGGTCGGGCGTCGGCGGGTCGCCGAGGACGATGGCGCGGTGCAGGATGATCCCCGGGAGCGCGGGCTCGAGGAGGTCGAGGTCGAGGTCCGGGCGGATCTCGCCGCGCGTCTTCGCGCGGGCGTAGATCTCGCGGCTGACGGCGAGCTTGGGGCCGATGAAGCGCTCCCGGAATCCGGTGGCGAGCTCCTCGTCGGTCGTGAGGGCGGTGAGGACGCTGGTGAACGCGGCCATCAGCGAGTGGTTGACGAAGCCCTTCTCGCCCCCGAAGGCGGCGAGCAGGTCGCCCCGCAGGGACCCGGTGTCGACCGGGGTCTCGGGGCCGGCCTTGAGGCTGCACAGCGAGTCGACGACCAGGGCCGCCTTGGTGGACCAGCGGCGGTAGAGCGTCGCCTTGGAGGCCTGCGCGGCCTTCGCGACGGCGTCCATGGTCAGGCGGTCGTAGCCGACCTCGGCGAGGACCTCCACCGTGGCGTCGCGGATCTCCTGCTCGCGGTCGCCCTCGACACGAGGGCGGCAGGAGGGGCGGCGGATGCTCACGGGCGGGCCTTTCCGGGCGACGGAACGAAACCGTTTCGTTCCGTCGGAGGACTGTACGCCTGCTCCGCGATGGAACCAAGTCGTTCCATCGAGTGATCTGGACCTCATGGTTTGGGGCGTCGGCCGGGGGCGCAGGGTGCGCCCGTGCCCGAGACGACCGCCGACCTCGCCGCCTACGCCGCCCAGCTGCCCGAGCCCGCCGAGCTGCGCCGGCGCCTCGAGCGGCTCGCCCTCCTCGACGCCGTGCTCGGCGACGGGCAGTACCCCCGCTACACCTTCGACGCCGCCTGGTCCGACGGGGTCGCCGTGGGCACGTTCGACGACGGTGCGGGCGACGACTACCACGCCGTCTTCGCCGGTGAGCACGTCCTCGTGCGGGTCTTCGACCACGAGTCGACGATGAGCCGCTACGACGAGGGGAAGACCTGGCCGGGCCTGCTGGACGGCCTGCCGGGCGAGCTGGAGGCGTACCTGCTCGACGAGCGGCTCAACCCCGAGCCCGGCTTCGCGGTCGTCACCCTCGCCCTGTGGCGCGGCCCCGGCGACACCGCCTGGCGGCACGGCCGGCTCGAGCCCCACGACGGTCGGGCCCCCGAGATCACCTCGTGGCCGCTCGACCTGGTCGAGGAGTGGGTGCTGGACGACGTGTACGCCTCGCTGTCCCACGACCACGGCGGCGTGCGGATCGACGACGACGCCTTCGACGCGGTCGTCGAGGACCGACCGCTGACCGCGCAGATGGTGCGCGACCTCAACCCCGAGGCGGACCTGGAGCGGGCGCGCGCCGCCGCGCTGCGGATCGGTCGACCGTTGGCGGGGTGAGGGGCGGGCTCAGGGCCGCACGCCGCGCTCGTCGCGGATCTGGAGCCTCCACCGGACAGCGATCGTCCCGTAGAACGCCAGGATGGGGATCAGGAGCACGATGTCGATCACAAGCATCGTTCGGGACCGGTCCATGAACAGCAGGCGGGTCACCGGACCTACGAGGAGGAGTGCTCCGGCGACCAGGTGGCCGATGTAGAAGCCGCGTCGGTACGGCTCGCGCGGCGCGCGCAGGAAGGGCACGTCGGCAACCTAGCGGTGTTGTCGGGGCCGCACGGCAAGATGTTCCCCATGAGCGACGCCGAGGTGCCCGACGCACCCGATGCCCCGACCGCGCCGGTCCCCGTGACGCCCGCCGACGACGAGGCGCGCGAGCGGCACCGCGTGCTCGCGGAGCAGCTGGAGGACGCGCGCTGGCGCTACTACGTCCTCGACTCCCCGACGCTCTCGGACGCCGACTTCGACACCCGGATGCGCGAGCTGGAGGCGCTCGAGGAGGCGCACCCCGAGCTGCGCACGCCGAACTCGCCGACCCAGACCGTCGGCGGCGCGGTGTCCACCGAGTTCACGGCCGTCGACCACCTCGAGCCGATGATGAGCCTGGACAACGCGTTCAGCGCCGACGAGCTGGGGGCCTGGTACGCACGGCTGGCGCGCGAGGGCGCGGACGCGCCCGACCTGCTCTGCGAGCTCAAGGTCGACGGCCTGGCGATCAACCTGCTGTACGAGGACGGGCGGCTCGTGCGGGCCCTGACCCGCGGCGACGGGCGCACGGGCGAGGACGTCACGCCCAACGTGAAGACGATCGACTCGATCCCGCACCGGTTGACGGGCACCGAGGAGTTCCCGGTGCCGGCGCTGGTCGAGGTGCGCGGCGAGGTGTTCCTGCCGGTCGAGGCGTTCGAGCGGCTCAACGAGACGATGGCGGAGGCGGGCAAGCAGGTCTTCGCCAACCCGCGCAACGCGGCGGCGGGCTCGCTGCGGCAGAAGGACCCCCGCGTGACCGCGACCCGCGCGCTCGGGATGGTCTGCCACGGCCTCGGCGCGCGCCGCGGGTTCGAGCCGACCGCGCAGTCGGAGGCGTACCGGGCGCTGCGGGCCTGGGGCCTGCCGACCTCGGACCGCGCTGCGGTCGTGGGCGACCTGGCGGAGGTCCAGGCGTTCGTGGAGCGCTACGGCGAGCAGCGCCACTCCGTCGAGCACGAGATCGACGGCGTCGTGGTCAAGGTCGACGACGTGACCCTCCAGCGTCGGCTGGGCTCGACCAGCCGGGCGCCGCGGTGGGCGATCGCGTTCAAGTACCCGCCGGAGGAGGTCAACGCGAAGCTGATCGACATCCTCGTCAACACCGGTCGCACCGGCCGCGTCACGCCCTTCGGACGGATGGAGCCGACGCGGGTCGCGGGCTCGACGGTCGAGATGGCGACCCTGCACAACGCCCACGAGGTGCAGCGCAAGGACGTGCGGCCCGGCGACACCGTGATCCTGCGCAAGGCCGGCGACGTGATCCCGGAGATCGTCGGCCCCGTGCTCGACCTGCGTCCCGAGGGTCTCGAGCCCTGGGTGATGCCGACGGTCTGCCCCGCGTGCGGCACCGAGCTCGCGCAGCAGAAGGAGGGCGACAAGGACCTGCGCTGCCCCAACCACGAGAAGTGCCCGGCCCAGGTGCGCGAGCGCGTCTTCCACGTCGCGGGGCGCGGGGCGTTCGACATCGAGGGCCTGGGGTACGAGGCCGCGGTCGCGCTGCTGACGGTCGACGGGTTCGAGAACGAGGGCGACGTGTTCCGCATCGACGAGCAGATGCTGCTCGCGACCGACCTGTTCACGCGGGCGGCGAAGAAGGCGGAGCGCGAGGGAGGCGCCGGCGACCGGGTGGTGACGGCGAACGGCGTCAAGCTCCTCACGAACCTCGACGCCCGCAAGCAGGTGCCGCTGTGGCGGGTGCTGGTCGCGCTGTCGATCCGTCACGTCGGCCCCACCGCCGCCCGCGCGCTGGCCACCGAGTTCGGCTCGATGGAGGCGATCCGCGCCGCGTCGCTCGAGGCGCTCGCCGCTGCCGAGGGCGTCGGCCCGACCATCGCCGAGGCCGTCGTCGAGTGGTTCTCCGTCGACTGGCACTGCGAGATCGTCGACAAGTGGGACGCGGCCGGCGTCTCCATGGCCGACGAGCGCGACGAGTCGACCCCCCGCACGCTCGAGGGCCTGACCGTCGTCGTGACCGGCTCGCTGGTCGACTTCAGCCGCGACTCCGCCAAGGAGGCGATCCTCTCGCGCGGCGGGAAGGCCGCCGGGTCGGTGTCGAAGAAGACCGACTTCGTCGTCGTCGGCGACAACGCCGGGTCGAAGGCGGAGAAGGCCGAGCAGCTCGGCCTGACGATCCTCGACGAGGACGGCTTCAAGGCCCTGCTGGAGAACGGGCCGCCGGCTGTCGCCGACGTCGAGGATGCCCAGGGCGCCGAGGGTGACGCCGGGGAGCAGGAGTCCGCGCCGCAGGAGTGAGCGCGGCTCAGCCCAGGTCGACGGTGCCGGTGGGCGTGGTCGCGTACAGGTGACCGGTCGGGTCCGCCCACAGGTGGTGGCCGGCCGAGATGCGCCGCACGCGCCAGCCGCCGTGGGTCTTCAACCGGTGGTGGTGGCGGCACTCGGGGCCGAGGTTGTCCGTGCTGGTCCGGCCGGCGGGTGGTCCGTCCGGTGGGTCGTCGTCCGGGTCGCCCCAGTTCTCGAGGTGGTCGAGGTCGCAGCTGCTGGCGGGCCGTTCGCACCACGGGAAGATGCACGTCGTGCGCGTCGCCAGGACGTGGCTGCGGAGCCGGTCGGGGATCTCGTAGCGGTCGCTGCCGAGCGTGGCCGTCGTGTCGATGACCGGGCGAACGGTGACGTGCGTGTCGTCGCGCATCAGCCAGGCCCGGACCTGCTCGAGCAGCACCGGCAGGTCGGCGCCACCCCGGCCGTCGCCCGCGCTGCTGCGCGCCCCGGCCGTCAGGCGGGCCACCGGGTCGAGCCCGAGGAAGCCGGCCTCGGACAGGTGCAGGTGCACCACGGCACGCTTGCTCGGCGCGGGCCTGGCGCCGGTGGTGGCGCCGGTGCGGTGCGCGTCGAGCAGCGCGGCGGCGGCGTGGGGGTGGGCGAGGACGCCGGCGGCCAGCGCGCGGCGTACCTCCTGCTTCTCGTCGGGCGCGCACCCCGCGAGCCCGACGAGGTCGGCGAGGTCCGGGTCGGCGAGCGCGTGGGCGATCTCGGTGAGGGCGTCGTCGAGCGCGGCGAGGTCGGTGTAGTCGCCGCGCAGGGTCATCTCGACGAGCCCGGTGTGGTTGAGCGTCTCGAGGTGCAGCGTGGCGTGGCGCCGGTCCAGCTCGGCGAGCTGGTCGAGCTCGCGGTCCTCGGCGTGCAGCCGCAGGAGGGCCTCGTCGATCATCCTCGCGAGCGTGCGCGGCCCCACGGTGCCGGCGCAGGCGTGGACGTGCAGGTCGACGTACGCGGCGACGTCGTCGGGCTGTCCGGCGACGGCGTCCGCGACCCGGCGGGCGCGCCAGGCGGGGACGTCGCCGGCGCGCGTGCGCGCCCAGGTCAGCGGCAGCCGGTGCGCGAGCTGGAGGGCGTCGCGCAGCACCTTCGCGCCCGCGGCGGTGCTCGTCCGGTTCGCCGCGGCGAAGCCGGCGGGTGCGTCCCAGGCGACCTCGGGCAGGCCGTACCACCCGCCCGCCTCCACGTCGTCCGCGTCCGCGCGGGGCGCCGGCTCGGCGTAGGCCGCGGCGCCGGTGAGCGGGTGCGACGCACCGGGGTGTCCGCAGCCGGGGAGGACGGGGTGCGCGTACGCCCACTCGAGCGCCAGCTCGAGGACCCGCACCTCCGCCGCGTCCGCCGCCGCCCGCGCCGCACGGACCCCGTCCAGCAGATCACCCGGCAGCTCGCCCCGCAGCCCGCCCGGCGCGGGGGCCCGGTCGGTGAGGGCGATGACGGTGGACATGCCCCCGATCCTACCCGATCACCTGTTCGAAGATCACGCGTTTTCCCAGGTCAAATGGGGTTTAGTTCGTAGATCCATGCAGTGCTGCGCCTGCTCGGCCGACCCCCGGGATCTCGGCGACGCGCGCCGTCGGCCCGCCCGGTCCGAGCACCGCGTCCGCGTGGCCGGCGGCGAGCCCGGACGGTTGCACGCCCGGAGGAACGGGGTGCCGCCGGAGTCCCTAGGATGACCGTCATGCCCGACACACCTCCGGTGCTGACCCGTGACCAGGTGGCGCACCTCGCCGACCTCGCGCGCATCGACCTCTCCGACGACGAGCTCGACCACCTCGCGCCGCAGCTCTCCGTGATCCTCGAGTCCGTCGCGGCGATCCAGGGGGTCGCCGGCGACGACGTGCCGCCCACGTCGCACCCGATCCCGATGACCAACGTCTTCCGCGAGGACGTCGTGCGCCCCGGCCTCACCGCCGAGCAGGCGCTCTCCGGCGCGCCCGCGGCCGAGCAGCAGCGGTTCAGCGTGCCGCGGATCCTGGGGGACGAGCAGTGAGCAGCACGAGCACCACCGGCACCGACTGGACCCGCCGCAGCGCCGCCGAGCTGGCCGACGCCCTGGCCGCCGGCGAGGTCACCTCGGTCGAGCTGACCCAGGCGCACCTGGACCGCATCGCCGCGGTCGACGGCGACGCCGACGCGGGCGTGCACGCCTTCCTGCACGTCGACGCCGAGGGTGCGCTCGAGCAGGCGCGCGCCTCCGACGCGCGTCGTGCGGCGGGCGAGCCGGCGTCGTACCTCGACGGCGTCCCGATCGCGGTCAAGGACGTCATGACCACCACGGGCCTGCCCACGACGTGCGGCTCGAAGATGCTCGAGGGCTGGGTGCCGCCCTACGACTCGACCGTCGTCGCGAAGCTCAAGGCGGCGGGACTGCCGATCCTCGGCAAGACCAACATGGACGAGTTCGCGATGGGCTCCTCGACCGAGCACTCGGCCTACGGCCCGACCCGCAACCCCTGGGACCTCACCCGCATCCCGGGCGGCTCCGGCGGCGGTTCTGCGGCGGCCGTCGCGGCCTTCGAGGCCCCCCTGGCCATCGGCACCGACACCGGCGGCTCGATCCGCCAGCCCGGCGCGGTCACCGGCACGGTGGGCGTGAAGCCGACCTACGGCGGCGTCTCGCGCCACGGCCTCGTGGCCCTGGCCAACTCGCTCGACCAGGCCGGCCCCGTCACCCGCACGGTGCTCGACTCGGCCCTGCTGCACGAGCTGATCGGCGGCCACGACCCGCTGGACTCCACGAGCATCTCCGAGGCGGTCCCCGCCCTCGTCGACGCGGCCCGCCAGGGCGCCTCGGGCGACGTCAGCGGCCTGCGGGTCGGCGTGATCACGGAGCTGCGCGGCGGCGAGGGCTGGCAGCCCGGCGTGCTCGCCCGCTTCGACGAGGCCCTCGAGGCTCTCGTCGCGGCCGGTGCCGAGGTCGTCGAGGTCAGCTGCCCGAACATCGTGCACGCGATCGCGGCCTACTACCTGATCCTCCCGGCGGAGTGCTCCTCGAACCTCGCGAAGTTCGACGCCATGCGCTACGGCCTGCGCGTCCTGCCCGAGGGCGTCGAGTCGCCGAGCGCCGAGGCCGTCATGCGCGCCTCGCGCGACGCCGGCTTCGGCGACGAGGTCAAGCGCCGCATCATCCTGGGCACGTACGCGCTGTCCAGCGGCTACTACGACGCCTACTACGGCCAGGCGCAGAAGCTCCGCACCCTGATCAGCCGCGACTTCACCGCCGCGTTCGAGCAGGTGGACGTGCTGGTCAGCCCGACCGCGCCGACCACGGCGTTCGCGCTGGGGGAGAAGCTCGACGACCCGCTGGCGATGTACGCCGGCGACCTCGCCACCATCCCGGCCAACCTCGCGGGCATCCCCGGCATCTCCGTGCCGGCGGGCCTGGCCGACGAGGACGGTCTGCCGGTCGGCTTCCAGGTGCTCGCCCCGGCGCTCGCGGACGACCGCGTCTACCGCGTCGGTGCCGCCGTGGAGGCGCTGCTGGAGAAGAAGTGGGGCCACGCGCTGTGGGCGCAGGCGCCCGAGCTGACGACGCGACAGGGAGCCGACGCATGAGCGCATCCACCGAGGACCTGATGGACTTCGACGCGGCGCTGGAGCGGTACGACCCCGCGCTCGGCCTCGAGGTCCACGTCGAGCTCAACACCGCGACGAAGATGTTCTGCGGCTGCCCGGCGACCTTCGGCGGCGAGCCCAACTCGCAGGTCTGCCCGACCTGCCTGGGCCTGCCGGGCGCGATGCCGGCGGTCAACGCCAAGGCCGTCGAGTCCGCGATCCGGATCGGTCTCGCGCTCAACTGCGAGATCGCCGAGTGGTGCCGTTTCGCGCGGAAGAACTACTTCTACCCGGACATGCCGAAGAACTTCCAGACGTCGCAGTACGACGAGCCGATCGCCTTCGACGGCTACCTCGACGTCGACGTGGAGGGTGAGACCTTCCGCGTCGAGATCGAGCGCGCCCACATGGAGGAGGACACCGGCAAGTCCACCCACGTCGGCGGTGCGACGGGTCGCATCCACGGCGCGGAGTACTCGCTGGTGGACTACAACCGCGCCGGCATCCCGCTGATCGAGATCGTCACCCGCCCCATCACGGGCGCGGGGGAGAAGGCGCCGGCCGTGGCGCGGGCGTACGTCGCCCAGCTGCGCGACCTCATCGTCGCGCTCGGCGTCTCCGAGGCCCGGATGGACCAGGGCAACCTGCGCGCCGACGTCAACCTCTCGCTGGCCCCCAAGGGCTCCGAGCGGCTCGGCACCCGCAGCGAGACCAAGAACGTGAACTCGTTCCGCTCGGTCGAGCGGGCCGTGCGCTTCGAGGTCTCCCGCCACGCGGCGCGCCTCGAGGCGGGGCTCTCCGTCGTGCAGGAGACCCGGCACTTCCACGAGGACAGCGGGATCACGACCTCGGGTCGCGAGAAGTCCGACGCCGAGGACTACCGCTACTTCCCGGAGCCCGACCTCGTGCCCGTCGCGCCCAGCCGCGAGTGGGTCGAGGAGCTGCGCGCGACGCTGCCGGAGAATCCGACGGCCAAGCGTGCCCGCCTCCAGACGACCTGGGGCTTCACCGACCTCGAGATGCGCGACACCGTCGGGGCCGGCGCGTTCGGCCTGGTCGAGCAGACCGTGGCCGCCGGCGCCGCTCCGCAGGCCGCGCGCAAGTGGTGGGTCGCCGAGCTCGCCCGCCGGGCCAAGGACGCCGGGGTCGAGCTGGCCGAGGTGGGCGTGACGCCGGCCCAGGTCGCCGAGGTCCAGGGCCTCGTCGACGCCGGCACCATCAACGACAAGCTGGCCCGCCAGGTCTTCGACGGCCTGCTCGCCGGCGAGGGCACGCCCGCCGAGATCGTCGAGGCGCGCGGGCTGGCCATCGTCTCCGACGACGGCGCGCTCGGCGCCGCGGTGGACAACGCGATCGCGGCCAACCCCGACGTGGCGCAGAAGATCCGCGACGGCAAGCACGCCGCCGCGGGCGCCCTCATCGGTGCCGTGATGAAGGAGATGCGCGGCCAGGCCGACGCCGGCCGCGTGCGGGAGCTGGTGCTCGAGAAGCTCGCCTGAGCGGCCCGGGAGGTGGGGCACCTCGCCGTCTGCTCTCTCAGGCGCTCCTCAGCTACAGTGACGTGGGCCCGTCGTCCGACGGGCCCACGACCACGTCCGCGGTGGGGGAAGCCGGTCCGAGTCCGGCGCTGACCCGCAACCGTAGGTCGGCCGCCGCGAGCGGCCGACGAGCCGGAGCACCCGCCGCGCGACGTCCCGATCACCACGCTGTCGAGGAACGCAGCGGGGCCGAGGGGTCCCGCCTGCAGCAGCGGAGAGGACCCCATGTCCGTACGCCTCCTGCCCGGCCGCCGCGCCGGCGCGCTCGCCGTCGCCGCCGTCGCGGCGAGCGCCACCACCCTCGCCCTCCTGGCGCCGGCCGCCGCGACCGCCGCCCCGGCCGCTCCCGCGCCCGCCCAGGTGCCCGGCGACGCCTACGACCCCGCCCCGGTCCGCAACGGGGCCGACTGGCTCGTCGGCGAGCTCGACGGGGACGTCTTCCGCACGAGCTTCGGGCCGAACGTCAGCGGCACGGTCGACGCCGCGCGCTCCCTGGCGATCGTCGGCGCCGACGCCGACGCCAGCGCCACCGTGGAGGCGCTCGTCCCGCACGCCGCGAGCTACGTCGGCGACAACGGCTTCGGCACCCTCGTCGGCGCGGGCAGCACCGCCAAGCTCGCCCACGTCGTGCAGCTCGTCGGCGGCGACCCCCGCGACTACGCCGGGATCGACCTCGTCGCGCAGCTCGAGAGCCGCGTCGCCACCGAGGGCCCGACCGCCGGTCGCATCTCCGACGAGTTCGACCCCGAGAACGAGTTCGGCGCCGACTTCGCCAACACCATCGGCCAGGCGTTCGCCGCCGACGTCCTCACCGAGGCCGGCAGCGAGCTCGCCGGCCCGGTCACCGACTTCCTCCTGCAGCAGCAGTGCGCCGACGGCGGCTTCCGGCTCACGTTCTCGGCGCCCGACGCCGAGGACCAGTCGTGCACCGAGGACCCCTCCGGCACCGACGTGACGGCGTACGCCGTGCAGGGCCTCGCGAGCCAGCTCGAGAACGGCGAGGTCGCGACTGCGGCGGACGACGCCGTGGCGTACCTCAAGGGCTCCCAGGCCGCCGACGGCTCCTGGACCGACGGGGTCGGCGGCACCGCCAACGCGAACAGCACCGGCCTCGCCGGCCAGACCCTCGGCCTCGTCGGCGACATCCCCGGCAACCCCTTCGTGGTCGCCGACCAGCCCGAGCTGGCCGCCATCTGGCTGCGCAAGAACCAGGTCGACGAGGTCGCGACGTGCACGACGTCGCTGCGCTACGAGAAGGGCGCCCAGGCGTTCGACCCGGCCGCGCTGAGCCTCGGCCGCACGCAGGGCATCACCGACGGCACCGCCTACCAGTGGCAGCTCTCCAGCGCCCAGACGCTCCCCGCGCTGCAGTGGACCCCCGCCGCCGAGGACGACGCCGCGCTGAGCATCGACCCCTACCGCGTGCGCGCCGGCACGGTCGCCCCCGTCGGGATCACGGGCCTCGCGCCCGGCCAGTCGGCCTGCCTGGTCGGCGCCGTCGCCACCCCCGTCGCGGTGAACGCCAAGATCAACGGCACCACCACCGGTCGGGTGCAGACCCCATCGCTCGTCGCCGGCTCCGTGCGCCTCGGCGTCACGCTGGTGACGTCGACGCAGATCGCCACGGACAAGGCGTACTGGCTGGTCTCCGCGACGCGCTTCGAGCTCTCGCACTCCGGCACCGCCCCGCGCAACGGCAACCACACCGCGACCATCCTGGGCGCGGCCGCGTTCGAGCCCATCACGGTCACGCTGAACGGTCGCGTCGTGCTGCGCACCAGGGCGGACGTGAACGGTCGCGCGGTGCTGACCTTCCCGGTGGGATCGACCGTGGGCCGCCAGCCCTTCGTGATCCGCGGCGAGTCCGCCGACCGCTACCGCACGTCCACGGTCAACGTGACCCGGTGAGCCTGCTGCGCAGCGTCGTCGCCGCCACCGCCCTCGCGGTGGCGGCGACGGCCGCCCTCGTCGGCCTCCCCGTGCCGGCGGCCGTCGCGGCCGACTGTGCGGGCGTGACCGTCGTCGTCGACGCGTCCCGGCTCTCGGGCGGGATCGACCAGAAGTGCCAGGGCAGCAGCGGCGGCACGGCCCGGGGCCTGTTCGCCGCGGCCGGTCACACCCAGGAGGACGACCCCCGCCAGCCGGGCTTCGTCTGCTACGTCGACTCCCAGCCCTCGCAGCGCCAGTGCGCACGCGACTCCGCGGCCGGCAGCTACTGGTCGCTGTGGGTCTCCGACGGTCGCTCCGGCACGTGGAGCTACTCCTCGCTGGGCGTCGACGGGCTCAGCGTGCCCGCCGGCGGCTACGTCGCGTGGGTCTGGCAGAGCGGTGGCCGGTCGGCGCCCGGAGTCGCGGCGACGCCGCGCTCCAGCGGCTCCAGCGGCTCGGGCGACTCCGGCGGCGGCTCGTCGAGCGGCGGCTCCGGCGGTGGCTCGTCGAGTGGCGGATCCGGCTCGTCCGGCTCCGGTTCCTCGGGCTCCGGCTCCTCCGGCTCGGGCTCGTCCGGCAGCCGTGGCAGCGGCTCCGGCTCGTCCGGTACGCCCGGTGCCCGCGGCTCCGCGGACGCCCCGGGCTCGGCGGCGCCCGGCGCCTCCGGCAACCCGTCCGACCCCGGCGCCTCCGGTGACCCGTCCGACCCTGCGGACCCCTCCGCCGGCGCGAGCGCCGGCGCGGACGCGACCGCCGACCCGTCGGCCGCACCGACCGACGGCGCGAGCACCGAGGGCGGCGAGCCGTCCGCGAGCGGTGACGCGACGGCGTACGACGTCGAGACCGAGGCCGGCCGCGTCGACGACGCGGCGGGCACGGAGCCCGGCGGCACCCTGCCCTGGTGGGTCGTCGTCCCGGTCCTCGTCGCGCTGGCCGGCGGCGGTGGCGCCGCGGTCGTCTGGCGCCGGAAGCAGGCCCCGCAGGGACCCCTGCTGTGACGTGGCGGGCCGGCGTCGCCCGCCTGCCGCGCGAGCTGCACCCGCTCGCGTGGTGGGCGTGGGCCGTCGGCCTCGCCGCGGCGGCGTCCCTGACGTCGAACCCGTACCTGCAGCTGCTCGTCGTCGCGGTCGTCTGCCTCGTCGTCCTGCTGCGCCGCTCCGCCCACCCCTGGTCGCGGGTCTTCGGGCTGTACCTGGCGCTGGGCGTCGTCATCGTGCTCACCCGGGTGTTCTTCCGGGTGCTGGTGGGCGGTGCGTACGGCACCGAGGTCCTGCTCATGCTGCCCGAGATCCCGCTGCCCGAGTGGGTCCGGGGCATCCAGATCCTCGGCCCGGTCACGCAGGAGGCCGTCCTCGGCGGTCTCTACGACGGGCTGCGGCTGGCCACCATCGTGATCTGCGTCGGCGCCGCCAACGCGCTGGCCAACCCCAAGCGCCTCCTGGCCTCGATGCCGGCCGCGCTCTACGAGGTGGGCACGGCGCTGGTCGTCGCGGTGAACGTGATGCCCCAGCTGGCGGCCGCGGTACGCCGCGTGCGCGCGGCCCAGCGGTTGCGTCCGGCCCCGCGGGGTCGCCGCCGGCGGCTCACGAGCGTGCGCCGCGTGCTGGTGCCGGTGCTGGAGGACGCGCTGGAGCGCTCCCTGTCGCTGGCGGCCGGCATGGACACCCGCGGCTACGGCCGCTCCGGTGGACAGACCCGCCGGCAGCGCTGGACGGCCGGCGGTCTCCAGCTCGCCGGGCTGGCGGGCATCGCCGTGGGCGTCTACGGCGTCCTGGACCTGACGGCGCCCCGCTGGCTCGCCCTGCCGATGCTGGCCGTCGGCACCGCGCTGGCGTTCGCCGGGATCGCGGCGTCGGGCCGCCGCGTCGGGCGCACGCGCTACCGCCCCGCCCCCTGGCGCTGGCCCGAGACGGTCGTCACCCTCGCGGGCGTGGCCGTCGCCGTGGGCGTGTGGCTCGTCGGTCGTTCCGAGCCGCTCGTCGCCCAGCCCTCCCTGCTCGCCCCGCCGCTGCTGACCCTCGGCGCGCTGGCGGCACCCCTGGTGGGTCTGGCCGCCCTGCTCGCGCCCCCGCCGCCGCAGACCGACGCCCGGCCCGACGACCGCTCCGACGCCGCCCCGCACGGGCGCGTCGAGCTCGAGGAGGTCGACGCGTGATCGAGCTGCGCGACGTCACGTTCGGCTACGACGACGAGTCCGGGCCCGTGCTGCGCTCGGTCGACCTCGAGGTCGACGAGGGCGAGCTCGTGCTGGTCGCCGGACGCACCGGCGTCGGCAAGTCCACCCTGCTCGGCGTGGTGCCCGGCCTCGTGCCGCGCTTCACCGGCGGCACCCTGCGCGGCGACGTGCTGGTCGACGAGGTCAGCGTGGTCGACCTGCCGCCGCGCGAGCGGGCGCACCTGGTCGGCTACGTCGGTCAGAACCCCGTCGCCGGCTTCGTCACCGACACCGTCGAGGAGGAGCTGGCCTACGGCATGGAGCAGCTCGGGCTGGCGCCCGCCACGATGCGCCGCCGCGTCGAGGAGACCCTCGACCTGCTCGGCATCGCCGACCTGCGCGCCCGCGACCTGCGGGCGCTGTCCGGCGGCCAGCAGCAGCGGGTCGCGATCGGCTCGGTGCTCGCCGTGCACCCGCGCCTGCTGGTGCTCGACGAGCCCACCTCCGCGCTGGACCCCACCGCGGCCGAGGAGGTGCTCGCCACCCTGACCCGGCTCGTGCACGACGTCGGCCTCTCGGTGCTGCTCGCCGAGCACCGCCTCGAGCGGGTCGTGCCGTTCGCGGACCGCACCTGCCTGCTCGTCGGCGACGGCACCGTCCGCGTCGGCGAGACGGCCGAGGTGCTGCGCACCGCCCCCGTCGTGCCGCCGATCGTCGACCTCGGGCGCCGGCTGGGCTGGGACCCCCTGCCCCTCTCCGTGCGGGAGGCCCGGCGGGCCGCACGGCGCACCGGCCTGCCCGCGGCGCCGCGCGTACCCGCCGCCGCGACCCGGCCGCCCGTCCTGCGCGCCGAGGCGCTCACCGTCGCCCACGGCCGTCGCGCCGTGCTGCGCGAGCTCGACCTCGCCCTGCCCGGCGGCGCCGTGACCGCGCTGATGGGCCGCAACGGCGCCGGCAAGTCGACCCTGCTGTGGGCGCTGCAGGGCAGCCGCAAGCGGTACGCGGGCACCGTCGCCGTGGCCGCCGACCTCGCCGACCCGACGGGGCCGACGCTCGACCCGGCCGCGCTCGCGGCCGACGACCGCGTGCGTCGCGTCGGGCTGGTGCCGCAGACCGCGGCCGACCTGCTCTACCTCGAGACGGTCGCGCAGGAGTGCGCCGCTGCGGACGACGGGGCCGGCGCGCCACCCGGCGCGAGCGCGGCGCTGCTGGAGTCGATGGCCCCGGGCATCGACCCGGAGCGGCACCCCCGCGACCTCTCGGAGGGCCAGCGGCTCGCGCTCGTGCTGGCCGTCGTGCTCGTCGCCGAGCCGCCGGTCGTGCTGCTCGACGAGCCGACCCGCGGCCTGGACTACCCGGCCAAGGAGGCGCTCGCCGCCACCCTCGGCCGGCTCGCCGGCGCGGGGCACGCCGTGCTGGTGGCCTCCCACGACGTCGAGTTCGTCGCGCGCGTGGCCGACCGGGTGGTCGTGCTCGCCGACGGCGAGGTCGTCTCGTCCGGCCCGGTGCGCGACGTGCTCGCCGAGTCGCCCTCGTTCGCGCCGCAGGTCGCCAAGATCGCGGGGGAGCGGTGGCTGACCGTCGACGAGGTCGTCGCGGCGCACGAGCAGTCCCACGGGCAGGCGGGCTCGTGAGCGCCCCCGGCGTCGCCGTGCCCCTCGGTCGCCGCTCCGCGCTCGTGCTCGGCGCGGCGTCGGTGGCGGGCCTGATGATGCTGCTGTGGCCGCTGCTGGTGCAGGCGGAGGACGGGGCGCGGGTGCAGCCGCCGTTCCTGTTCCTCGCCCTGCTGCCCGTCGTGCTCGCCGTCGTGCTGGCCGAGATGAGCGAGGGCGGGCTCGACTCGCGGGCGCTGGCGATCCTCGGGGTGCTCGTCGCGATCAACGCCGTGCTGCGCGGGATGGGCGCCGGCGTCGCCGGGCTGGAGCTCGTGTTCTTCCTGCTCATCCTCGGCGGACGCGTGTTCGGCGCCGGGTTCGGCTTCGTGCTCGGCTGCCTGTCGCTGTTCGCCGGCGCGCTGCTCACCGCCGGCGTCGGGCCCTGGCTGCCCTACCAGATGCTGGTCTCGGCGTGGGTCGGGATGGGCGCCGGCCTGCTGCCGCGGCGCGTGGTCGGGCGCTGGGAGGTCGCGATGCTGGCGGCCTACGGGGTGCTCGCGGCGTACGCGTACGGCCTGCTGCTCAACCTCCAGGGCTGGCCCTACCTCCTCGGGATCGGGATCCCCGGCGTCGACGGGCAGGGCCTGATGTTCGTGCCCGGCGACCCGCTGCTCGACAACCTCGGCCGGTTCCTCGTCTACACGCTGGTCACCTCGACCACGAGTTGGGACACCGGCCGCGCGATCACGACCTGCCTGGCGCTGGTCGTGCTGGGCCCGGCGGTGCTCGTCACGCTGCGCCGGGCGGCGCGCCGCGCCCGCATCACCCGCGATGTGATGGGGTGAGCGGGTGGACACCCCGCTGCCTGACTACCTGACCGAGGTCCTCGACACGTGCGGGGGTGACGACGGCGGCGAGCTCGCCGCGTACATCCCCGAGCTCGCCGAGGCCGACCCCGACCGGCTCGCGCTGGCGCTGT
This sequence comes from Nocardioides imazamoxiresistens, assembly GCF_032378595.1. Classification (NCBI taxonomy): domain Bacteria; kingdom Bacillati; phylum Actinomycetota; class Actinomycetes; order Propionibacteriales; family Nocardioidaceae; genus Nocardioides; species Nocardioides imazamoxiresistens. Next base: position 389,752 of record NZ_JAVYII010000001.1, on the reverse strand, counting down.
GCATGCTCGACGGGGTGGTCTACGCGGTCGGCGACACCGACGCGCGCTTCAGCATCCAGTCCATCTCGAAGCCGTTCGCGTACGCCCTGGCGCTGGCCGACCACGGCCTCGACGCGGTCGTCGAGAAGGTCGGGGTCGAGCCGTCGGGGGAGGCCTTCAACGAGATCTCGCTGGAGGTCGGGTCCGGGCGGCCGTTCAACCCGATGATCAACGCCGGCGCCATCACGGTGCACTCGCTGCTCGACGACGAGCGCGTCCGGGCCGGCTTCTCCGCGTTCGCGGGCCGCGACCTCGAGGTGGACGAGGAGATCCTCGGCTCCGAGCTGGAGACCGCCGACCGCAACTACGCGATCGCCTACATGCTGCGCAACCACGGCGTCATCGACGCCGACCCCCGTGCCGCCGTCGCCGGCTACGTCCGCCAGTGCTCCTACCTGGTCGGGGTCGAGGACCTCGCCGTGATGGCCGCGACCCTGGCCAACGGCGGCGTGCAGCCCGTGACGGGCGAGCGGGTCGTCGAGCGGTGGGTGGCGCGCCAGGCGCTCAGCGTGATGACGACGTGCGGGATGTACGACGCCGCCGGCGACTGGTTCACCAGCGTCGGGATCCCGGCCAAGTCGGGCGTCTCCGGCGGGCTGATCGGCGCGCTGCCCGGCAAGGGCGGCTTCTCCGCGTTCTCGCCGCGGCTCGACGGCCACGGCAACTCGGTGCGCGGCGTGCAGGTCTTCGAGCGGCTCTCGAGCGACATGGGCATGCACGTGCTGGAGACGCCGCCGCCCGCCCGGCCGCCGCTACGCGAGCACGCCTCGGTGCCGCAGGCCTGCGCGCTGGACGGCACGCAGGAGGGCTCGCTCTACGAGATCCAGGGCTCCGTGGACTTCGTGGCGATGGAGCAGCTGCTGCGTGAGCTCGACCGCGACCCGCCGCCCGAGGTGGGCAACGTCGTGCTCGACCTGACGCACGTGCACGAGGTGCGCGACGTCGGGCGGCGGATGCTGCTCGAGGGCGCCCGACGCCTCGACCTCGACGGCCACCACGTGAGCTTCGTCGACCCCGAGGGGATGCTGCGCGCCTTCTCCGACGACGACCCCGACGGCGACGGCACCATCGACGTCGGCGACGGCACCGAGGTGCCGGTCGTCCGCTCCCGCTGACCGGAGCCGCGTCGGTAGGATGAGCGGGTGCCGCGGGGACACCATCGTCGAGATGTTCCGCGCCCGCGGGCCAAGGTCGTGGGCGCGGTGGCCGCTGCCTCCGTGCTGACCGTCGCGCTCGTGGCGGGAGAGGTGCGGCGCGGCGCGGCGCCGTCGGTCGTGGCCGACGCCCCGACCACCGAGGCCGCCACGGGCGCACCGGCCGACCTGGCCGCCGACCGCCCGAAGCGCCGCCCGGCCGGCCTCGCCTCCCCCCACCAGGACGACACCGTCGCCCCGTTCGACCTGTCCGCCCGCTCCACCACCGACCCGGCCTCGCCGTGGGTGGTGGTCAACAAGCAGCGCCCCCTGGACCCGCTCGACTTCCGCCCCGCCACGACCACGGTCGAGGGCCTCGAGGTCGCCGAGGTCGCGGCCGGCCCGCTGGCCGACATGCTGGCCGCCGCCCGCGCCGAGGGCGCCCCGCTCGGCCTCACCAGCGCGTACCGCTCCTTCGACCACCAGAGCCGCATCCACGCCGACCTCGTCGACGACCACGGCCGCGCCGAGGCCGAGCGCCTCTCCGCGCGTCCCGGCCACAGCGAGCACCAGACCGGCCTCGCCGTCGACGTCGTCGACCCGGGCCGGCGGTCCTGCGACCTGTCCGCGTGCTTCGCGGAGACGCCCGGCGGCCGCTGGGTCGCCGCCGAGGCGTGGCGCTTCGGGTTCCTCGTGCGCTACCCCGCGGGTGCGGAGGCGGTGACCGGGTACGCCCCGGAGCCGTGGCACCTGCGCTACGTCGGGACCGAGCTCGCCGCCGAGCTGCGGCGCACGGGCACGGCGACGCTCGAGGAGCTGTTCGCGGTGCCGGGCGGTGGCTACCCGGACTGACCGGATGCGGCGGGCTCGCCCGTGGCGTCGGGGGAGCCGGCCGCGCGGCCCGAGGCCAGGATCGTGGCGGTCACCGTCGTCGCCGCCTCGGTCGTCGTCACGTCCCAGCGGTGGCTGAGGCCCTGCACGATCAGCAGGCCGCGCCCGCGCGGCGCCGCCAGGTCCGGCTCGCGCGCCTCGATCGTGACGCCCGTCCGCCCGGCCGGAGCGCCCGCGGGCGGCTCCAGGGGGTCGACCTCGCCGAAACGGGCGGGGTGGCAGCGCGAGCAGCGCGGGTGCGGGCCGTGGTCGGTGACCCGCAGGTCGACGCGGTCGGGCCGCACGTCCCAGGACAGCTGCAGCGTCTCGTTGGGACAGGGGTACGCGTGGTCGATGCAGTTGCTGACCAGCTCGTGCAGCACCAGCATCGCGTTCTCGGCCAGCACGCGACCGGCGCCGCCCTGGTGGAGGTGGTGGCGCAGCAGCGAGCGCGCCAGCGTGGTGCTGCGCTCGGCGAACGGCAGCTCCGTGCTGAAGCTGATCGCGTCGTCGGTCCTCTCGTCCACGCGCCGGAATCTACCGTCGCGGAGGCCCGTCGGCCCATCCTTCGGGCGTGGGTCTCGTCGCAGGCGTCGAAGTCGTCGCCCCGACCCCCTCAGCCGAGGGTGAGCCGCACGATCCGGTCGTCGCCGTCGCGCGGCTCGACGCGTCCGTCGGTGTTATTGGTCAGCAGCCACAGCGTCCCGTCGGGGGCGGGCGTGACCTGGCGCAGGCGGCCGTACTCCTCCGTGAGGAACGCGGTCGGCTCCCCGCTGACGGCCCCGGCGGCCGGGTCCAGGTCGATGCGCCAGAGCCGCTGGCCGCGCAGGGAGGCCATCCACAGGGAACCCTCGGCGTACGCGAGACCCGAGGGCGAGGCCTCGGAGGGCGCCCAGGTCGCCACGGGGTCGACGAAGCCGGAGCCCTCGCCGCCCGCGCCCTCGACCTCGGGCCAGCCGTAGTTGCCGCCCGCCTCGATCAGGTTCAGCTCGTCGAACGCCTGGTTGCCGAACTCGCTGGCCCACAGCCGGCCCTCGGGGTCGAAGGCGAGGCCCTGCACGTTGCGGTGGCCCAGCGAGTAGACCGGCGAGCCCGGGTCGGGGTTGTCGGGCGCGGGCTGACCGTCGGGCGTGATCCGCAGGATCTTGCCGGCCAGCGAGTCGGGGTCCTGGGCCAGCGACGCCTCGCCCGCGTCGCCGGTCGAGACGTAGAGCAGCCCGTCGGGCCCGAACACCACCCGGCCGCCGTCGTGGCGGTTGGAGCTCGGGATGCCCGTGAGCACGTCGCTCTGCTCGCCGAGCGTGCCGTCCTCGGTGAGCACGCGGCGTACCACCCGGTTGTCCTCGGCGGTGGTCAGGTAGAAGTACAGCGCCCGGTCGCTCCCGAAGTCGGGCGAGACCGCGACGCCGAGCAGCCCGGCCTCGTCCTCGCCGTCGGCCTCGGGGAACTCACCGGCGTCGATCGTGAGCCCGTCGGGGTAGACGATCCGCACCAGGCCGGAGTCGCGCTCCGGCACGATCGCCGCTCCGTCCGGCATGAACGCCACGTCCCACGGCGCGTCGAGGCCGGTCGTGACGTCGCCGTCGGTCTGCGGGGTACGCGGCGGGGTCGCGGTCGGCGAGGCGGTCCCGGTGGTCGGCTCCGTGGCGCTCGGCGTCACCGCGGTGCCCGTGGACGAGGGGTCCGACGAGGAGTCCCCGCCGTCGGCGCAGGCGCTGAGCACGAGCAGGGAGCCGGCCGCAGCGAGGGCTGCGGGCCGCACGAGCGGGCGGGAGAGGGGGCGGCGCATGCCCTCCAGCCTAGGCAGACCGGCGGGAGCGGCTCAGCCCTCCGCGGCCACCTCGGCCACGGCCACCCGGGCCAGCAGCTCGCGCAGCAGCCCGTGCACCACGGCGGGCTTCTCCATCGCGACGAAGTGGGAGCCGTGCAGCTCCACGAACGTCGCGTCCTTCATCCGCGCCGCGGCCGACTCCATCGCGCGGGCACCGGCGAGGATGTCGTGCGACCCGGCCACGAAGGTCGCGGGCACCTCGATCGCGCTGAGCGAGACCCGCTGGTGGCGCGCGGCGTGCAGCGCGAGGTGGAAGTACCAGTCGAACGGCGTGGTGAGGAAGTCGCGCACCGCCACGGCGCTGGCCTCGTCGTCGGCCTGGTCGAACATGAACCGGGTGCGCGCCAGCAGCCGCACCGTCGTGGGCGTGATCGGCAGCGCCGGGGCGACGGCGCTCAGCGCCGGCCCGAGCAGGCGCGCCACCCGCGTGACGTTGACGGCGACCTGCTCGCGCACCGGGGCCGGCAGACGGGTGGGCTCGAGCATCGTGGAGAAGGTCGCGCCGGGCACGCCGGCGACGGCGAAGAGACCGGAGACCCGCTCCGGGTGGCGGTGGGCGAGCTCGAACTGCGTGTTGACGCCCATCGACCAGCCCATGGTGGGGGCCCGGTCGAGGCCGGCGTCGTCCATCACCGCGACGGCGTCCTCGACCAGCGAGGTGATCCCGACGTGGCGTCGGTCGGTCGGCCGCTCCGAGCCGCCGACCCCGCGGTGCTGCCACGACACGACGCGGACGTCGCAGTCGGGCGCCAGCAGGGCGGGCCAGGTGTACGGGTTGGTGCCGAGGCCGTTGCACAGCAGCACCGTCGGGCCGGACAGCGCCCGGTCGGGGTCGTTGGTCCAGGCACGCAGCCGCGTGCCGTCGGCGCTGACGACGTCGCGGAACGTCAGGCGCACGGGGGAGGTGGGCTGGCGGGCGCTGTCGCCGTCGACGGCCCTCAGTGTGGGAGGCACGGCCACCGATTGTGCACGAGCAGGCCCCGTTGTCGAGCCCCCCGCGTCCGCTCCGCGGCTCAGTCGGGCGCGGGCTCGGTCTGCGCCGGGCCGCCGCGCGAGGTCGCGGTCGCGCCCGCGACGGCCGCGACGACGCAGGCCAGCGCCGCGACCTGCAGCGCGGTCAGCAGCTCGCCGAGGACCAGCAGCGCCGCGAGCGCGGCCGCCGCCGGCTCGAGGCTCATCAGGATCCCGAAGACCGACGGCGGCAGGGTGCGCAGCGCGGTCAGCTCGCACGAGTAGGGGATCACCGAGCTCAGCAGCCCCACGGCCAGGCCGACGAGCAGGATCCGCGTGTCGAGGACCTGGCCGCCGTGCGCCAGCAGGACGTACGGCGTCAGCGGCAGCGTCGCGACCAGGCTCGCGACCGCGAGCCCGTCGAGGCCGGGCCAGCGCGCGCCGGTGCGGGCGCTGAGCAGGATGTACGCCGCCCACGCGGCGCCCGCCAGCAACGCCCACGCCACGCCGACCGGGTCGAGGTCGGCCGGCTCGGCGCCGAGCAGCACGACGCCGGCGGCGGCCAGGCCCACCCACAGCAGGTCGCGCAGCCGGCGCGAGCCGACCAGCGCCAGGGTGAGGGGGCCGACGAACTCGATGGTGACGGCGACGCCGATCGGGATCAGCGCGAACGACTGGTAGATCGCCCAGTTCATCGTGCCGAGGCTGAGGCCGAAGCCCAGGACGGTCAGCCAGTCGTCGCGGGTGCGGCCCCGCAGCTGCGGGCGGGCCCAGGCCAGCAGCACGATCGTGCTGGTGAGCAGGCGCAACCACACGATGGTGGTCGGGGAGACCTCGTCGAAGAGGCCCTTGGCGAACGCGGCGCCGAGCTGCACCGACGCGATCCCCACCAGCACCAGACCGACCGCTCGCCTCACGGCGGTGATCGTAGGTCCGGCGCCGGCGGGGGAGCGCGGCGGGCGGGTGCGGCGGGTGCGGCGGGTGGAGCGGGTGCTGCGGTGGCTCAGAGCTCGTCGTCGGGACCCACGACCGGGCTGGGCACACCGGCGGTGATGATCGTGCCGTCGGCACGGTGCCCGCCGATCAGCGGCCGGTCGCCGAGCACGCCGTCGATCCGCTCGCCCTGGTCGGCCAGCGGGACCTCGACGTCCTCGCCGGTGCGCGCGACGTGGTCCTCGCCGCGCACGCGGAACGCGAACTCGCCGTCCCCGTCGACCGCCACGGACAGGGCGTCCTGCGTGACGGTGACCCGGGCGGTGACGCCGTGCCACTGCAGGGCGAACTCGAGCGAGGGCCACTCGGCGGGCAGGCGCGGGTCGAACGAGATCCGTCCGCCGTGGTCGCGCATGCCGGCGAACCCGCTGACCAGCGCCGACCAGACGCCGCCCATCGAGGCGACGTGCAGGCCGTCGACCGTGTTGCCGTGCAGGTTGCCGAGGTCGACGAAGAGGGCGGAGCGGAAGTACTTCATCGCCACCTCGTGGTAGCCGACCTCCGCCGCCATCACCGACTGCACGACCGCCGAGAGCGTCGAGTCGCCCGTGGTGATCGGGTCGTAGTACTCGAAGTCCGCCTTCTTCTCCGCCGCCGTGAACCGGTCGCCCTGCAGGAACAGCGCGAGCACCACGTCGGCCTGCTTGAGCACCTGGAACCGGTAGATCACCAGCGGGTGGTAGTGCAGCAGCAGCGGACGCAGCTCGATCGGCGTGCGGGACAGGTCCCAGACCTCGCGGTCCAGGAAGTGCTCGTCCTGCGGGTGGATGCCCAGCGCCTCGTCGAACGGGATGGTCATCCCGGCCGCGCAGCGGGCCCACTCGTCGACCTCGTCGGCCTTCAGCCCGGTGCGCGCGACCACCTGCGCGTACGCGGCGGGGTCGCTGGCGGCGACCTCGCGCACGGCCTGCACGGCCCGCTCGAGGTTGTAGCGCGCCATCACGTTGGTGAAGAGGTTGTTGTTGACGACAGTCGTGTACTCGTCCGGACCCGTGACGCCGTGGATGTGGAACGTGTCCTCGCCGTTGGTGCGCCAGAAGCCGAGGTCGGCCCACATCCGCGCGGTCTCGATGAGGATGTCGACGCCGTCGCGCGTCAGGAAGCCGGTGTCGCCGGTGGCGTCGACGTACTTGCTCAGCGCGTACGCCACGTCGGCGTCGATGTGCACCTGCGCGGTGCCCGCCGCGTAGTACGCCGAGGCCTCCTCGCCGTTGATGGTGCGCCAGGGGAACAGGGCCCCCTCCTGCGCCATCTCGCGGGCGCGCTCGCGCGCCGCCGGCAGCATCCGGGCCCGGAAGTGCAGCGCGTTGCGGGCGGCGTCCGGCTGCGTGTAGGTCAGGAACGGCAGGACGTAGACCTCGGTGTCCCAGAAGTAGTGGCCCTCGTAGCCCGAGCCGCTCACGCCCTTGGCGGGCACGCCCTGCTGGTCGGCGCGGGCGCTGGCCTGGGCGAGCTGGAAGAGGTTGTAGCGGATCGCCTGCTGCAGCTCGGGGTGGTCGGCCACCCGGACGTCGGCGTGGCTCCAGAACCGGTCGTACCAGGCGCGCTGGTCGGCGACGTAGTGGTCCACGCCGAGCCGGCGCGCCCGGTCGAGGGTGCGGTCGCAGCGGTCGGAGAGCTCGCGCACGGGCACGCCGCGCGAGGAGTGGTACGCCACCAGCTTGTCGAGGCGCACGACCTTGCCCTGGGTGGCGTCGACGCGCAGGACGTACTTCGCCATGTCCTCCTCGGCGTGCCGGATCACCTCGTGGGTGTCCTCGCAGGTGAGCACGTGGTCGACGGCGACCGCGACGGTCATCTTGGAGCGGGCGCACTGGTAGCCCAGCATCATCCGCTCGTCGTCGGCGTAGTGGCCGCGCGGGAGCAGCACGCGGTGCTCGAAGCCGGCCGCCTTGCGCGGGTCGATGCCCTCGCCGAGGGAGGCGCCGGGCACGTGGTACTCGTCCTTGCCGTCCTGCCGGTTGAGCACCTGCGACGAGATCACGATCGGTGCGTCGCCGTCGAGCATCTCGACCTCGAGCGCCAGCAGCGAGAGGTGCCGCTCGGTCATCGAGACCATCCGCGACGACTTCACGCGCACCCGCTTGCCCGCCGGCGTGCGCCACACCAGCGAGCGGGTGAGGATGCCGGAGGCGAAGTCCAGGCTGCGCTCGTAGTGCTCCAGGTCCGCCGTGCCGAGGTTGAGCGGCTCGTCGTCGACGTAGAGCTTCATGACCTTGACGTCGGGGACGTTGACGATCGTCTGGCCGGTGCGCGCGAAGCCGAACGCGCTCTCCGCGTGCTTGATCGGCCAGGTCTCGTGGAAGCCGTTGATGAAGGTGCCGTGCGCGTGCGCGTCGCGGCCCTCGGCCGGATTGCCCCGCATGCCGAGGTAGCCGTTGGCCACCGTGAACAGCGTCTCGGTCAGACCGAGGTCGCCGGGGAAGTGGTCGGTCTCGACGAGGCGCCACGGGTCGACGGGGAACCGTCCGCGGTCCATCGGGTCGTCGGCGATGTCCTCGATCATCGTCGCCATCAGCGGGTTCCTCCGGTGGTCGTCGGGTCGGCGGGCACCAGGTCGGCGAGGTCGGCCACGACCACCGTCGCGCCCGCGGCGCTCAGGTGCTCGGCCCCCACGCCGCGGTCGACGCCGACGACGGCGGCGAAACCGCCCGCGGCGCCGGCGCGGACGCCGGAGACGGCGTCCTCGATCACGACGCTGGTGGAGGCGTCGGCGCCGAGCACCTCGGCGGCGTGCAGGAACGTGTCGGGAGCCGGCTTGCCCGGCAGGCCGAGCTCCTTGGCGACCGCCCCGGAGACGACGGTCTCGAAGCGGTCGGCCAGCCCGGCGGTCTCGAGCACCGCGGGCGCGTTGGCCGAGGAGGAGACGACGGCGAGGCGGACGTCGAGGGTGGCGAGGTGGTCGAGCAGCGCGACGGAGCCCGGGTACGCGCGTACGCCCTCGCGCTCGAGCACCGCGTTGAACGCGTCGTTCTTGCGGTCGCCGAGGCCGTGCACCGTGTCGGCGTCCGGCCCGTCGGCCTCCGAGCCCTCGGGCAGCTCGATGCCGCGCGAGGCCAGGAAGTCGCGCACGCCGTCGTAGCGCGGCTTGCCGTCCACGTGGTCGAAGTAGTCGCGGTCGGTGTAGCGCGAGGTGTCACCCGCACCGTCCCAGCCGGCGAGGAACTCGTTGAACATCACCTCCCACGCCCGCATGTGCACCTCGGCCGTCGGCGTGATCACGCCGTCGAGGTCGAACAGGGCGGCCCGGAAGGAGGTCCATTCGATCGATCCAGTCACGGGCATCAGGCTAGGCCCCCCGGCGCCGTCGTGCGGACGGAGCGTCGGCATCGGTGCACGAAGATCGGTGGATCAGATCACACCGAGGGCGAGCATGGCGTCCGCGACCTGGATGAAGCCGCCGATGTTGGCGCCCGCGACGTAGTCGTCGGGCAGGCCGTAGGCGTCCGCGGTCGTCAGGCAGCGCTCGTGGATCCCGCGCATGATCTCGCCGAGGCGCGCCTCGGTGTGCTCGAAGGTCCAGGAGTCGCGGCTCGCGTTCTGCTGCATCTCCAGCGCGCTCGTGGCGACACCGCCGGCGTTGGCCGCCTTGCCCGGGCCGAAGGCGACCTTCGCGTCGGCGAGCACCTGCACAGCCTCGGGGGTGGTCGGCATGTTGGCGCCCTCGGCGACCAGCACGCAGCCGTTGCCGACCAGCGTGCGGGCGTGGGTCTCGTCGAGCTCGTTCTGCGTCGCGCACGGCAGCGCGATGTCGCACGCCACGTCCCACACCGATCCCGTGGTGACGTGCGTGGCGTCGCGGACGTCGGCGTACGCGCTCAGGCGCGCGCGGTCGCGCTCCTTGACCTGGCGCAGCACCTCGAGGTCGATGCCGGCCTCGTCGACGACGTAGCCCTGCGAGTCGGAGCAGGCCACGACCGTGCCGCCCAGCTGATGCACCTTCTCGATGGCGTTGATCGCGACGTTGCCCGAGCCGGAGACCACGACGCGGCGACCGTCGAAGTCGGTGCCGCGGTGGGCCAGCATCTGCTCGGCGAAGTAGACGAGGCCGTAGCCGGTGGCCTCGGGACGCACCTGCGAGCCGCCCCACGTGACGCCCTTGCCGGTCAGCACGCCGGACTCGTAGCGGTTGGTGATCCGCTTGTACTGCCCGAACAGGAAGCCGATCTCGCGCGTGCCCACGCCGATGTCGCCGGCCGGCACGTCGGTGTGCTCGCCGAGGTGGCGGTAGAGCTCGGTCATGAAGGACTGGCAGAAGCGCATCACCTCGGCCTCGCTGCGACCCTTCGGGTCGAAGTCGGAGCCGCCCTTGCCGCCGCCGATGGGCATGCCGGTGAGCGCGTTCTTGAAGATCTGCTCGAAGCCCAGGAACTTCACCGTGCCGGCCAGCACGCTGGGGTGGAAGCGCAGCCCGCCCTTGAAGGGACCGAGCGTGGAGGAGAACTCGACGCGGAAGCCGCGGTTGATCTGCACCCGGCCGGCGTCGTCGACCCACGGCACGCGGAAGACGATCTGGCGCTCCGGCTCGCACAGGCGGGTGATGACGCCGGCGTCGGTGTACTCCGGGTGGCGGGCGACGACCGGACCCAGGGACCCGAGCACCTCGCGGACGGCCTGGTGGAACTCCAGCTCGCCGGGGTTGCGTCGCAGGACGTCCTCGTAGGTGTCCCGCAGGTGGGGGTCCAGGTGCTCCGTCACGCTCGTCCTCCGCTCGTCGTGCTCACGTCGCGGCCGCGGTCGCAGCCGGCTGAGACGCTAGTGCCACGACGGAACGGGTGTTTCAGCGGGGACGCGCGGACCGCGGGCGTCCGGCCCACCCGGTCCGAGCACCGGCCGCCGAGCGCCGGCGCGTCCGCGCAGGTCTACCCTGACGCCATGACCGGTGGCACGCCCTCGACGACCCCTGCCGCGACCGCGGCTCCCAGCACGCCCGACATCAAGCCGCGCTCGCGCGACGTCACGGACGGCCTCCAGGCGACGGCCGCGCGCGGCATGCTGCGCGCCGTCGGCATGGGTGACGACGACTGGCAGAAGCCGCAGATCGGCGTCGCGTCGTCGTGGAACGAGATCACGCCGTGCAACCTGCCGCTCGACCGGCTCGCGAAGGCCGTGAAGAACGGCGTGCACGCGGCCGGCGGCTACCCGCTCGAGTTCGGCACCATCTCGGTCTCCGACGGCATCTCGATGGGCCACGAGGGCATGCACTTCTCGCTGGTCTCGCGCGAGGTGATCGCCGACTCCGTCGAGACGGTGATGATGGCCGAGCGCCTCGACGGCTCCGTGCTGCTCGCGGGCTGCGACAAGTCGCTGCCCGGCATGCTGATGGCCGCGGCCCGCCTCGACCTGGCCAGCGTCTTCCTCTACGCCGGCTCGATCATGCCCGGCAAGGTGGACGGCCGCGACGTCACGATCATCGACGCCTTCGAGGCCGTCGGCGCCTGCCTGGCCGGCAAGATCTCGCAGGAGGAGGTCGACAAGGTCGAGCGGGCGATCTGCCCCGGCGAGGGCGCCTGCGGCGGCATGTACACGGCCAACACCATGGCCGCCGTGGCCGAGGCGCTCGGCATGTCCATCCCCGGCTCGGCCGCGCCGCCGGCCGTCGACCGCCGTCGTGACGGCTTCGCCCACAAGTCCGGCGAGGCGGTCGTGGAGATGCTGCGCCGCGGCATCACCGCGCGCCAGATCATGACGAAGGAGGCGTTCGAGAACGCCATCACCGTCGTGATGGCCCTGGGCGGCTCCACCAACGCGGTGCTGCACCTGCTGGCCATCGCCCGCGAGGCCGAGGTGGACCTGACCCTCGACGACTTCAACCGGGTCGGCGACAAGGTCCCGCACCTGGGCGACCTCAAGCCCTTCGGCAAGTACGTGATGTACGACGTCGACCAGAAGGGCGGCATCCCGATGGTCATGAAGGCCCTGCTCGACGCGGGCCTCCTGCACGGCGACTGCCTCACGGTGACGGGTCGGACGATGGCGGAGAACCTCGCCGACATCGCCCCGCCGCAGGTCGACGACGACGTGATCCGCAAGCTCGACCGCCCGATCCACGCCACGGGCGGCCTGACGATCCTGCACGGCACGCTGGCCCCGGAGGGCGCCGTCGTGAAGTCGGCCGGCTTCGACGAGTCGGTCTTCGAGGGCACCGCGCGCGTCTTCGACGGCGAGAAGGCCGCGATGGACGCCCTCGCGGCCGGCGAGCTGAAGGCGCGCGACGTCGTGGTGATCCGCTACGAGGGCCCCAAGGGCGGTCCCGGCATGCGCGAGATGCTCGCCATCACCGGTGCGATCAAGGGCGCCGGTCTCGGCAAGGACGTGCTGCTGCTGACCGACGGCCGCTTCTCCGGTGGCACGACCGGCCTGTGCGTCGGCCACGTCGCGCCCGAGGCCGTCGACGCCGGTCCGATCGCGTTCGTGCGCGACGGCGACCCGATCACCCTCGACGTGGCCAACCGCCGCCTCGACGTCGACATCGACCCCGAGGAGCTCGAGCGCCGCAAGGTCGGCTGGGAGCCGCTGCCCCCGAAGTACACCCGCGGCGTGCTCGGCAAGTACGCCCGCACCGTGCAGTCGGCGGCGCACGGCGCCGTCACGGGCTGACGAGCACCCGCGTGACGCACCGCGACCCGGCGGGCCTCGACCGCGAGGACCCGCTGGGTCCGCTGCGCGAGCGCTTCGTCGGCGCCGGCACCGACCTGGTCTACCTCGACGGCAACTCGCTGGGCCGCCCGCTCGCCGCGACGGCGGCCCGGATGGCCGCCTTCGTCGAGCAGGACTGGGGCACACGGTTGATCCGCGGCTGGGACGAGGGCTGGTTCGACCTGCCGCTCACCCTCGGCGACGAGCTCGGCCGCGTCGTCCTGGGCGCCGGGCCCGGGCAGACGGCGGTGGGGGACTCCACCACCGTGCTGCTCTACAAGATGCTGCGTGCCCTCGTGGCCGAGGCCCGCGACCGCGACCCGGCCCGGGTCGAGATCGTCGTGGACACCGACAACTTCCCGACCGACCGCTACGTCGTCGAGGGCGTGGCCGCGGAGACCGGCGCTGTCGTGCGCTGGCTCGAGGTGCCCACCGACGGCGGCATCGAGGTGGAGGCCCTCACCGGCGTGCTGGGCCCGACGACGGCGGTCGTCCTGGCCAGCCACGTGGCGTACCGCTCGGGGCACCTGCTGGACCTCGCCGCCCTCACCGCGGCCGCCCACGCGGCCGGGGCGACGGTGCTCGCCGACCTGTGCCACTCCGCCGGGGCGGTGGAGGTCCGGCTCGACGCGGCGGACGTCGACGTCGCGGTGGGGTGCACGTACAAGTACCTCAACGGCGGCCCGGGCTCCCCGGCGTACGTCTACGTCGCCCGCCGGCTGCAGGAACGGCTGCGCCAGCCCATCACGGGCTGGATGGGGCACGCCGACCCGTTCGCGATGGGGCCGGGCCACACGCCGGCGACCGGGATGCGCCGCTTCCTCTCCGGCACCCCCGCCGTGCTGGCGATGCAGCCGCTGGCCGCGACCGTCGCCCTCCTCGACGAGGTGGGCGTGGCCGCGGTGCGGGAGAAGTCGGTGGGGCTGACGGGGTACGCCGTCGAGCTCGCCGACGACCTGCTCGCCCCGCTCGGGGTGGAGCTCGCCACCCCGCGCGACCCGGCCCGCCGCGGTGGGCACGTCACGCTGCGCCACCCGGCGATGCGCGAGGTGGTCGCCGCGCTATGGCGCCGCGACGTGCTCCCCGACTACCGCGATCCCGACGGGCTGCGGGTGGGCCTGGCGCCGCTCTCGACGTCGTACGCCGAGGTGCGCGCCGGTCTCGTCGCGGTGCGCGACGAGCTGGTCCGGGTCGGTCAGGCCGGCGAGGCGTAGACCACGCGGTTCTCCGTGTAGCGCCCGATCGCGCGGTCGTAGGGACCGGTGCAGGTGATGAGGCGCAGCTGGTCGTCCGGGGTCGCCCCGAAGACCGCGGTGGTGGGGAACTCGTCCTGCGGGACGTCCTCGGTGCGGTCGACGACGTAGCGCACCGCCGTGCCGTCGGCCGTGGTCACCACGACCTCGTCGCCGGCGACCAGGTCGGGCAGGTCGGCGAAGACCGCGGGCCCGTCCACGGCGTCGAGGTGACCGACCACGACGGTCGGCCCGCGACCGCCCGGTCGTCCTCCGCCGGTGAACCACCCGACGCGGTCCGGGTCCTCGGGCACCTCCAGCTCGCCGTTGGCGGCCGTGCCCAGGTCGATGGGCGCCTCGTCGACGCCGATGGCCGGGATCTCGACGCGCACGGGCTCGTCGCCGTCGCCGGTCCCCTCCGGCGTCCCGTCCGATGACTCGGCCGTCACCCCCGGTGCGGCCGAGCCCGACGAGGTGGGCGCCGGGGCGTCGTCCGAACCCGCGGCGCCGTCACCGCTGTCACCGCCGCCACCGCCGCACCCCGCGAGGAGCACGGCGGCGACGACGGCGACGGCTGCGGCGCGGCGACGACGCCGGGACGCGGGTCGGGTCACGCCTTGCGGCGCAGGGCGACCGCGCCGGCGGCCCCGACCACGGTCAGGAGCGCGACGCCGGTCAGGGCCGCGGCGGTGGCCCCGGTGCCCGCGGCCTCGGTGGTGGTGGCGAGGCCGCCCGCACCGGTGTCCACGCCGCCGACCGGGATCTCGGTCAGCTGGCCGCGCACGGCGCCCGCCACGAACTCGGCGGTGTGCGTGTCGGCCGAGAAGGAGGCCGGGTCGGCCTCGAGGTCCGCGAGCGTGAAGCCGTCGCCCGTGTCCGCGCCGTCGGCCTCGACGCCGGTGGTGAACGGACCCTGCAGGCAGCCGCTGGAGGTGCGCGACGAGTCGTCACCCTCCGGGTTCGGGAACGCGATGCGCGGGGGACCGCCCTGGCCGGCCGGGGCCGCGTGGATGTGCGTGGCGGTCTTCGCCGGGCTCTCGTACTCGCCCGTCACGCCCTGGAGGGTGATGTCGTAGCAGATGATCTCCTCGTCGGAGTTGACCCGGAAGGTGAAGGTGCCGGTGGCGCCCTCCTCGCCCGGGACGGCCTCGCCGTCCGGGTTGATGATCGTGTCGGGCGTCGCCATGACGGTGAACGCGCTCGTGAAGGAGTCGGGCTCCGGCACCTCGGTCTCGGCGGAGGCCGGCGCCGCGGTGGCGGCCAGGGTGAGGGCGGCGGCGCCCGCGAGGGCGGTGAGCCGGAGGACGGGTCGGGTCGTGGACATTCCATCTCCTTCGTCGTCGGGCACGCCGAGCGACGCACCTCGGCAGGGAGTACGCCGCCCGCGGCCGCCGCGTTCACCCCCGTCCCGGATTTCTTCCCGGGCGACCCGATCGGGGCGGGAGTGAACGCGGCGGCGACCCACGGCGTACCCCTTGCGTGTCCCTCGCCCCCGACCTGCCCGCCGCGCCCGTGGCCCTCGGCGCTCGGCCCCGGCTGGCTATCGTGACCGCGATGGCCGACCTCGACCTCGCCGAGGCCCACCGGCTCCACGCGCCGGAGCTGCTGGGCTTCGCCCTCAACGCGCTGCGCGACCGCGGCACGGCGGAGGAGTGCGTGCAGGACACCTTCACGCGGGCCTGGCAGGCACGCGAGCGCTACGACCCCCGCCGGGCCGGCGTGCGGACCTGGCTGTTCGCGATCGCCCGCAACGTCGTCGTCGACCACGTCCGCGCCCGCGACCGCCGGGCCCGCCGGAGCCTCGTGGCGGTCGGCAGCGAGGAGGCCGCCCACCCGGGGCACGCCGAGACCGTCGAGGACCGCGTGACCCTCGTCTGGGCGCTCGCGCAGCTGAGCGAGGAGCACCGCGCCGTGGTGGTGGCGGTGCGCCTGGAGCAGCTGACGTACGCCGAGGTCGCCGAGCGCGAGGGCGTGCCGATCGCGACGCTGCGCACGAGGATGTACCACGCGCTGCGCGCGATGCGGCGCCTGCTGGAGGACGCCGACCGGACCACGGGTGGGGAGGACGCACGATGAGCACGACACCGGAGCAGCAGCGCCGCGAGGAGCTCGTCGCCGCGGCGGCCACCGGCGACCTCGACGCCGCGGAGCGCGCCGAGCTCGACGCGCTGTGCGCCGCGGACCCGGCGCTGGCGGCCGAGGTCGCGGAGCTGACGCTCCTGTCCGACCGCGTCGGCGACCTCGACCCCTGGCTGGTGCCGACGCCCGCCGAGCCCGCCGCCGAGCCCGCCGTCGCGCCCGTCGCGTCGCGGCCGCGTCGCGCGCCGCTCCTGGCCGCCGCGGCGGCGCTGGTCGTGGGCGCCGGCCTGGGCGCCGTCGCGACGGGCGTGCTCTCCGACGGCGACCCCGCGGGCGGACCGGGCGACGCCCCGGCGGCCGCGCCGACCGGACCGCCGGGCACCCTCGGGGCGCACGAGCCGGTGCGCTTCGAGGGGGAGAGCAGCCCCGGGGCGGACGACCCCGACGGCGCCACGGACGTCGACGCCGTGCTCGTGGCGCACACCTGGGGCACCGAGGCCGTCCTGGACGTCGAGGGCCTGGAGGCCGGCGCGACCTACGAGGTGAGCTTCGTGGCGAGCGACGGCGAGCGCTACAGCGCGGGCGCCTTCCTCGGCTCCGAGGTGCCGATCCACTGCAGCCTCAACGCCGCGGTGCTGCGCGAGGACGTGCGCGAGCTCGTCATCGAGGCCCCCGACGGCGCCGTCGTGCGCACCGCCGCGCTGCCCGTCGTCGACGGCTGACCCGCAGCAGCGGCCCGGGGGACGACGAACGGCCGCCGCCCCCGGAGGGGCGACGGCCGTCGCGCGGTGGTGCGGTGGTGCGATCAGCTCACGCCGGGCACCGAGACGATCTCGCCACGGCGACCGGGGGCCCCGTAGAGGTGGAGGACGAGCGCGTCCGCGCCGCCCGCACCGCTGAGGTCGATCGTGGCGCCGTCGTTGTCCTCGAACAGCGGACCGGCGGTGGAGATGGCCGGCGTGCCGGCGTCGAAGGTGATGTCACCCGTCGAGTCGGCGTCGCCACCCGTGTAGGCGTCGAAGACGCCCACGCTGTAGGTGATCGGTGCGCTCGAGCCGTCGGTCGAGAGGCCGACGGCCTCCTTGGAGACCGGCAGCAGCACGACGTCGGTGTCGAACACGTTGGTGTCGACGTCGGCGTCGAAGAAGTTCACCGGCTGCAGGTCGAGCGTCGCGCCGTTCGAGAGGTCCACCGTCACGGAGTAGAGCACGTCCGTGTCCGGCAGGAACTGCAGGGACGTCTCGACGTCGGGGGTGCCGTCGCCGTCCACGTCGTAGGTGACGTACGGGATCGCCGTGCGACCCTGCGTCGCCCAGTCGGCCCACGTGTCGATGCCGAACCAGAGCCACTCGTCGGTGGCGCCGGCGCCCACGGCCTGCAGGTCGTTGCCGCGGTCGGAGCCCTGGTCGACGCAGCCGACGACCTGGGTCGGCGTGCACACGGGCAGCTGGCCCGAACGCTCGCCGAGCTCGAGGACCGAGACGAGGGAGCGCTGGCGCGAGGTGGACTCGCCCTGGTCGACCCCGGCGCCGTCGAGGACGAGCTGGTTGTTGGCCAGGCTGGTCGACGTCGTCGAGTTCGGACGGGCCACGCCGTGCACCGGCACGCGGTGCTGCAGCTTGCCGGACGCCTGGACCGTGATGCGGCCCGAGGCGGCGCTGACGAACTGGCGCGGGACGCCGAGCTGGTCGAGCTCCATCGTCGGGTCGATCGTGCGCCCGAGGGCGTCGGTGTCGACCACCATCGTGACCGTGAACGTCCGCGAGGAGCGGGCGGGCACCGTCAGCGACCGCGACGAGAGGGTGTAGCTGACGCCCGGCTGCTCGGTCGCGGCCTCGTAGCCGAGGGCGTACGTCTGCGACCGCGCGTCCGCGTTGCGGACCGTGATCGTCTTGGAGCGCGTGACCTGGCCCTCGGTGATCGGCACGTTGACCACGCCGAACGTCGCGGACACCGGGCTGTTGGCGCCCTGGGCCCACACCTGGGTGCGGGTCGTGGTGGCGGAGCGCGCGTCGATGCGACCGGCGCCCACGCGGGCCGGGCCGTAGACCTCGCCCGAGCGGTCGGCGCCCGTGTAGAGGTCGTTGTTGGCCGTGTTCATGACCGCGGCCTTGACCTCGCCCGGCGTGAACGTCGGGTTCTGCGCGAGCACGAGGGCGGCGACACCGGCGGTGACCGGGGCGGCCATCGAGGTGCCCGAGAGCGACGCGGCGCCGTTGCCGCTGCCGACGGCGGCCGAGCTGATCGTGTCGCCGGGAGCGGCGACGTCGGGCTTGACCACGCTGCGGGTGCCGTGGCCGCCGCGCGAGGTGAAGCCGGAGACCGTGTCGGTGATGTCGTCGTCGTAGGTCGGCAGGCTCTGCGCGAGGTCGCCGTCGAAGGTCACCTCGAGGGTGCCCTCCTCCGCCGCGGCGCGCAGGCGCTCCGTCTCGGTGCCCGTGAGCTGGACGACCGGGATCTCGGTGTCGCCGGAGATGCCGGCGCCGAAGACGTCGAGGTCGCTGGTGAACAGCGAGCCGATCGCCCCGGCCTCACGAGCGTTCTGGGCGCGGGCGACGGAGCCGCACGCGCGGGTCGCGTCGTTGTCGTCCCACTCCAGCCAGGCGACCTTGCCGGCCACCAGCGCGGCCTGCTCGCTGGTGAAGGGCGCGCAACCGTCGAGGTTGCCGGGGACCGTGGCGACGGTGCCGGAGACCGGCGGCTCGCCCGCCCAGTCGTAGGCGACCGAGAACTGGCCGGCGGCCTGGCCGGCGACGGAGGACGGAGCCGTGACCTCGATGGCGTCACGCGTCTGCAGCGCGTCCACCGAGCTGGCGACCGTCAGGGCGCTCGTGGCGCTGCCCGGGGAGCCGCCGGCGTCGGTGAGGTCGCCGGAGTTGCCGTTGGAGGCGACCGTCAGCACGCCGTGGCGCGTGAGCTCGTCGATGACCGCGTTCTCCGGGTCGTCGGTCGGCGCGAACGACGAGCCGAGCGACATGTTGACGATGTCGAGGCGGTCGTCGAAGCGACCGTCGCCGTTGGGGTCGAGCGCCCAGTCGAGGGCGGCGATGACCTGGTCGGTGCTGCCGGCGCAGCCGAAGACGCGCAGGCCGTAGAGGCTGGCGCGCGGCGCCATGCCCGGCCCGATCTGCATCTCCTCGAGCGCGTCGGCGTCGAGCGAGCCGTACTTGCCCGCGAACGTGTCGCCGTCGCCCGTCACGCCGTAGCCGCCGGCGCTGCCCGCGACGTGCGTGCCGTGGCCCTCGCAGTCGAGCGGGTTCGGGTCGGGCGCGGGGACCGGGTTGTACGCCTCGCCGGCCTCGGGGTCGGCGTTGTAGTCGTCGCCGACGAAGTCGTAGCCGCCGGCGATCTTGGCCTGGCCCAGGGCGGGCAGCGCCTCGCGCCAACCGGCCTCCGTGCCGGCCGCGAACGCCTCCTCGTAGGCCTCGCGGGTGCCCTCGCCGCCGAACGTGGCGTGGGTGTAGTCGATGCCGGTGTCGATGACGCCGATCTTGACCCCGGCGCCCGCGTTGGCGGCCGCCTGCCACACCGTGTTGGAGCGCAGCAGCGCCGCGGCGCTGGAGTTGTTCGTCTCGTGGCGGCGCACCGGCGAGACCTTGACGACGCCGCGCTGGTTGGCCAGCGCGCGGATGCCGACCGAGTTGGCCGTCACGGCGACGCCGGGCACCGCGTTGGTGACCGTGTACGCCTCCGTCGCGCCGCTGTCGGCACGCTGGGCCGCGCCGACGACGGTCTCCGCGGTCGACTCGATCTGCGAGCGGCGCTGGGTGGCCGTCGACTGGGCGCGGGACGCCGACGCGGCGGCGGCCGCGGACGCGGCACCCTGGCCGGAGAGCTGGACGAAGACCGTCTGACGGCCCTGGCGGTCGAGGTCGAGGCTGGGGGAGAGGACGGTGCGACCGCCCTCGGGAGCCGCGGACTCGGGGATCTCGACCGGCTCGGCGCCGGTCGCGGCCCCGCCCTCGGTCGGTGTGGACGAAGCGGGGGAGATGCTCAGCAGGGACGCGCCGAGAGCGGCGACGGCGATGCCGACCCATCTGCGGGACGGACTCAGGGACACCGGGTATTCCTTTCGACCGACGGGCGCGACCTCGATCCCGATCTCGAGGGCGGAAGACGTCCGGCGGTTGCTGCACCTTAGACCGCGGATCGCCGGTTGCCCACCGGTGCGCGGACGGAATTTTCCAGACCGTGACCCGTCGTGACCGAGGCCGACGAAGCGGGTCCGGCGGCCCCCATGGGGGTCCCGTCGCGGACGTCGCGGTGCTTTCATGGACCCCATGGCCACCGTTCCCACGCTCACGGGCGAGCAGGTGCTCGCCGCCGACCTGCCGGACTGGCGGCTGCTGCTGACCCGGCTCCACGCCCGCTTCGTCGTCGACGACTACCGCACGGCCACCGAGCTCACGGCCCGCGTCGCCGCAGCGGCCACCGAGCTCGACCACCACCCCGAGCTCGACCTGCGCTTCGGTGCGCTGCGCGTGGTGACCTGGAGCCACGACGCGAACGGCGTGACCGAGCGCGACGTCGAGCTCGCACGCCGGGTGAGCGCCCTGGCCGCGGAGCTCGGCGCCCGTGCGCAGCCGCGCACGGTCCAGGCGCTCGAGATCGCGCTGGACACCCCCGACCACGCCGCGGTCAAGCCCTTCTGGCGAGCCGTGCTCGGGATGGAGGACGGACCGCTGCCCGACGACCTCGCCGACCCCGCCACCGGCCTGCCCGGGATGTGGTTCCAGGAGTGCGAGCCCGAGCCGGCCGACGCCCCGGCGGGGCGGATGCGCTTCCACCTCGACATCACCGTGCCGCACGACGTGGCGCTCGGCCGGGTGGACGCCGCCCTGGCCGCCGGCGGCCGGCTGGTCAGCGACGCGGCGGCCAAGGCCTTCTGGGTCCTCGAGGACGCCGAGGGCAACAAGGCCTGCGTCTGCACCTGGCAGGACCGGAGCTGACCTGCGCCGCTCGGCCGAGGGCCGCGATGGTCGGAATGTGGGACCGGCGTACCAGAGTGTGGGACGCGATGGCAGACTGGTTGACGTGGTGAGGCCCACCGGCGACCGTTGGACCCATGCGCACCGACCTTCTCGTACGCACGCGACGCGTGAGCTGAGGCCTACCGGCCCCAACGCCCACGTGTCATCCCCTCGTCGCCGACAGGCCGAGGGGTTTTTTGTTGGCCCGACCCGGGCGGAGGACACTGGTCCGCAGCCGGAGCGGGCCGGCGCCGACCAGCACGACCACGACGAGCAGCGCCGGAGCGAGCACGCACCGGCCGACGAGGAAGTTCGACTGATGAGTGAGCAGAGCGAGGCGGCGTCCGCGACGATGACCGGGGCCCAGAGCCTCGTCGCGTCGCTGGAGAGCGCCGGTGTGGACACCATCTTCGGCATCCCGGGCGGGGCGATCCTCCCGGCGTACGACCCGCTGATGGACTCCACCCAGATCCGCCACATCCTGGTGCGCCACGAGCAGGCCGGCGGCCACGCCGCCCAGGGGTACGCCACGGCGACCGGCCGCGTCGGCGTCTGCATGGCCACCTCCGGGCCCGGTGCGACGAACCTGGTCACGCCGCTGGCCGACGCCCACATGGACTCCGTCCCGATGGTGGCCGTCACCGGCCAGGTCGGCGCCTCCATGATCGGCACGGACGCCTTCCAGGAGGCGGACATCCGCGGCATCACCATGCCGATCACCAAGCACAACTTCCTCGTCACCGACCCGGCCGAGATCCCGGTGCGGATCGCCGAGGCCTTCCACATCGCGCAGACCGGCCGCCCCGGTCCCGTGCTCGTCGACATCGCGAAGTCCGCGCTCCAGGCGCAGACGACGTTCCGGTGGCCGACCGAGCTGAACCTGCCGGGCTACCGGCCCGTCACCCACCCGCACGCGAAGCAGATCCGCGAGGCGGTCAAGCTCATCCTCGAGGCGCGCAAGCCGGTGCTCTACGTCGGCGGCGGCGTGATCCGCTCCGGCGGGTCGCGCGAGCTGCTCGCGCTCGCGGAGTTCACCGGCATGCCGGTCGTGACGACCCTGATGGCGCGCGGCGCCTTCCCCGACAGCCACCCGCAGCACCTCGGCATGCCGGGCATGCACGGCACGGTGGCCGCGGTCGCGGGCCTGCAGAAGAGCGACCTCATCATCAGCCTCGGCGCGCGCTTCGACGACCGCGTCACCGGCAACCTCGACTCGTTCGCGCCCGGCGCGAAGGTCGTGCACGCCGACATCGACCCGGCCGAGATCGGCAAGAACCGCCACGCGGACGTGCCGATCGTCGGCGACGCCCGCGAGGTCATCGCCGAGCTGCTCGCGCTGCTGCGCACCCAGGCCGACGCCGGCCACACCGGCGACTACGAGGGCTGGGTGGCATTCCTCTCCGGCGTCAAGAGCAAGTACCCCCTCGGCTACGACGCGCCGGCCGACGGCTCGCTGGCGCCGCAGCTGGTGATCGAGCGCCTCTCGGCGATCGCCGGTCCCGAGGCCATCTACTGCGCCGGCGTGGGCCAGCACCAGATGTGGGCCACGCACTTCGTGCAGTACGAGAACCCCCGCACCTGGATCAACTCCGGCGGTCTCGGCACCATGGGCTTCTCCGTGCCGTCCGCGATGGGCGCGAAGGTCGGCCGCCCCGACACGACGGTGTGGTCGATCGACGGCGACGGCTGCTTCCAGATGACCAACCAGGAGCTCGCGACCTGCGCGATCGAGGGCATCCCGATCAAGGTCGCCGTGATCAACAACGAGTCGCTCGGCATGGTGCGCCAGTGGCAGACGCTCTTCTACGAGGGCCGCTACTCCAACACCGACCTGCACTCGAAGCGGATCCCCGACTTCGTGAAGCTCGCGGACGCGTACGGCTGCGTGGGCCTGGCCTGCGAGCGCCCCGACGACGTCGACGCGGTGATCGAGAAGGCGATGTCGATCGACGACGTGCCCGTCGTCGTCGACTTCCGCGTCCACCGCGACGCCATGGTGTGGCCGATGGTCGCCGCCGGCACGAGCAACGACGACATCAAGTACGCGCGAGACCTCGCGCCCGACTTCGACGAGGACGACCTCTGATGAGCAGCAGCAAGCACACGCTGTCCGTGCTGGTCGAGGACAAGCCCGGCGTGCTGGCGCGCATCGCGGCCCTGTTCAGCCGGCGCGGGTTCAACATCGACAGCCTCGCCGTGGGCCCCACCGAGCACCCCGACATCTCTCGGATGACGATCGTCGTCGACGTCGAGTCGGTGCCGATGGAGCAGGTCGTCAAGCAGCTCAACAAGCTGGTCGAGGTGATCAAGATCGTCGAGCTCGACCCGACGAACTCGGTCAACCGCGAGCTGGTCATGGTCAAGGTGCGCGCCGACGCCGAGACCCGCGGCCAGGTCCTCGACACCGTGCAGCTCTTCCGCGCCAAGGTCATCGACGTGGCGCCCGACGCCGTGACGATCCAGATCGCGGGCAACGCCGGCAAGATCGCCGACTTCCTGCGGATCCTCGAGCCCTTCGGCATCCGCGAGCTCGTCCAGTCCGGCATGGTCGCGATCGGGCGCGGCTCCCGGTCGATCACGGAGCGCACCGCGCGTCCCGTGCCGGTCCCGGCGCCCGCCTCCGCGCGGGTCGCACCGGTCGCCGGCTGAGCGCCGGCACCACCGACGTACCCCCTGAAGTAGTCAACCCAGAAGGAGAAGCCCGACGTGGCTGAGATCTACTACGACGACGACGCCGACCTGTCCCTGATCCAGGGCAAGAACGTCGCCGTCATCGGTTACGGCAGCCAGGGCCACGCCCACGCGCTCAACCTGCGCGACTCCGGCGTCGACGTCCGCGTCGGCCTGCCCGAGGGCTCGAAGAGCCGGGCCAAGGCCGAGGACGAGGGCCTGCGGGTCGTCACGCCCGCCGAGGCCGTGGAGGAGGCCGACGTCATCGTCGTGCTGGCGCCGGACCAGGTGCAGCGCCACCTCTACAAGGAGTCGATCGAGCCCCACATCGCCGAGGGCGACACCCTCGTGTTCGGCCACGGCTTCAACATCCGCTTCGGCTACATCGAGGCGCCGGCCGGCGTCGACGTCATCCTCGTCGCCCCGAAGGCGCCGGGACACACCGTGCGCCGCGAGTACGTCGCCGGTCGCGGCATCCCCGACATCATCGCGGTGGAGCAGGACGCCAGCGGCTCGGCCTGGGACCTCGCGAAGTCGTACGCCAAGGCGATCGGCGGCACCCGCGCCGGCGTCATCAAGACGACCTTCACCGAGGAGACCGAGACCGACCTGTTCGGCGAGCAGGCCGTGCTGTGCGGCGGCGTGAGCCACCTCGTCCAGGCCGGCTTCGAGACGCTGACCGACGCCGGCTACCAGCCGGAGATCGCCTACTTCGAGGTGCTCCACGAGCTCAAGCTCATCGTGGACCTCATGTGGGAGGGCGGCATCGCCAAGCAGCGCTGGAGCGTCTCCGACACCGCGGAGTACGGCGACTACGTCTCCGGCCCCCGCGTCGTCGACGCCGGCACGAAGGAGCGGATGAAGGGCATCCTCGCCGACATCCAGGACGGCACCTTCGCCAAGCGCTTCATCGACGACCAGGACAAGGGCGGCGAGGAGTTCAACCGCCTGCGCGCCGAGGAGGCCGGTCACTCGATCGAGAAGACGGGCAAGGAGCTGCGCGCCCACTTCTCGTGGCAGCAGACCGACGCCGACTACACCGAGGGCACCGCGGCGCGCTGAGCCGCCGCGTCCGGCGGGCGTACCGCGCGCACGTCCACGAGGCCCCCGGGACCAGCTGGTCCCGGGGGCCTCGTGCTGCGCGGGTGCCCGTCTCGGCGAGGGTCTCGGTGACGGCTGGGCCTCACTTCACCTCGGAGCGGCGCACGAACCACAGGCCCAGGGCCAGGGGCAGGACCAGCCACGGCAGCGAGGCGACCGCGAGCTGCGCCCACTGCTCGCCGTCGGGCCAGCCCTCGAAGAGGGCGGTCTGCGCGTAGCCGAAGTCGGCCCACGGCTGCAGGTCGGCCCACCACTCCTGGAACGCGGCCAGCGTCATCGAGAGGGTCGGCACGACGAACGAGAAGACGAAGTAGCCGACGATCGCGGCCGGCGAGCTGCGCAGCACCACGCCGAGCATGAAGCCGACCGCCATGCCGAGCAGGTTCGCGATCACGATCGACACGACGTTGGCGGCGCCGACGTCCCAGACCGGGCCGACGCCCGCCAGCCCCGTGCCCAGCAGCATCCCGAGGGCGCCGACGCCCAGGGCCACGAGCATCGAGACGACACCGACCAGCACGGTGACCACGGCCTTGGCCCCGATCACCCGTCCGCGCGAGGGCACCATCGTGAAGGTGGTGAGGCCGGTGCGCTGGCTCCACTCGCTGGTGACCGAGAGGATCGCCAGCATCGGCAGGACGATCGCCATCGGGATCCCGACGGCCGAGGAGAACTGCGCGTAGGTCAGGGCGGAGTCGGGCGCGAACGCGATGACGGCGCCGGTGGCGACGACCGCCAGCACCACGATCGAGACGCAGAGCCAGAAGCCGGCGCGGGTGTCGAAGGTCTTGCGGGCCTCGACCCCGACGAGCCGCGCGAAGGACGGCCGCCGGACGTCGGTGCGGCGGGGGCGGACGACGTCGGTCGGCGCCGGTGCCGCCGTCGCGGTGGCGGGGCGCGGTGTGGTGGCGGTGCTCATGCTGCTGCTCCTTCGGGGTGGGTGGCGTCCTCGCGCTGGGTGTCGGCGGTCAGCTGCAGGAACATCTCCTCGAGCCCGGCTCCGTCCGCGGCCTGCAGCCGGCCGAGGGGTACGCCCGCGGCGTGGGCGAGGCGGCCGACCGTCGTGCCGTCGGCCTCGACGCGCAGGGCGCCGTCGCCGAGGCGCACGACGTCGAGCCCGGCCCCGGCGCAGGCCCGGACGAGCGCGGCGCCGTCCGTGGCCTCGGCGGGCGCGACCACGGTGCCGGCCTGCTCGAGCAGCTCGGCCTTCGTGCCCTGCGCGACGATGCGTCCGCGGCCGATCACGACGATGTCGTCGGCGACCACCTCGATCTCGTGCAGCAGGTGGCTGGAGAGCAGCACCGTGCCGCCGTCGGCCGCGAAGCCGCGCAGCAGGTCGCGCATCCAGCGGATGCCCGCGGGGTCGAGGCCGTTGGCGGGCTCGTCGAGGACCAGCACGTCGGGGTCGCCGATCAGCGCGACCGCGATGCCGAGCCGCTGGCGCATGCCGAGCGAGTAGTCGCGCACCCGTCGGTCGGCCTCGGTGCGGGTCAGCGAGACGAGCTCGAGCATCTCCTCGACGCGGCGGCGGGGCAGCGCGGCGGTCTGGGCGGCGACGGCGAGGATCTCGCGCCCGGTGCGGCCGGCGTGCTGGGCGGACGCGTCCAGCAGCACCCCGACCTCACGGGGCGGGTTGGGCAGTGCGGCGAAGGGCACGCCGCACACGGTGGCGGAGCCCGAGCTGGGCGGCGTCAGGCCGACCATCATCCGCATAGTCGTCGACTTCCCGGCGCCGTTGGGGCCGAGGAAGCCGGTCACGCGCCCGGGGCGGGCGCTGAAGGTCACGTCGTCGACGGCGCGGTGCGCGCCGTACGTCTTGGTCAGTCCCTGGACTTCGATCATGGGGCGAGCCTGTCCGTCGCAGGTGCCGGTCGGCATCGGGGACGGACCCTGGCCCGACCCCCGTCCGACCCCGGGGAACAAACCGGGGTGGGCCGGGGGTTGGGGCGGCGTGCGCATCGAGATCTGGTCCGACGTCGTGTGTCCCTGGTGCTTCATCGGCAAGCGGCGGCTGGAGGCGGCGCTGGCCGACTTCCCCCACGCCGACGAGGTCGAGGTCGTCTACCGCAGCTTCGAGCTGGACCCCTCGGCGCCGCTGCACGGCACCGAGCGCACGGTGGACGCGCTGACCCGCAAGTACGGACCGCAGGCGCCCGCGATGATGCAGCAGGTCGACCAGATCGCGCGGGAGGAGGGCCTGGCGTTCCGCCAGGACGAGACCGTGCACGGCAGCACGGCGGCGGCCCACCGGCTGCTGCACCTCGCGCTCGCCGAGGGCGGTCCCGCCCAGCAGCGCGACCTGAAGGAGACGCTGCTCTCCGCCTACTTCGAGCAGGCCCGCAACGTCTCGGACCCCGCCGAGCTGCGCGACGTCGCGGTCGGTGCGGGGCTCGCGGCCGACCGGGTCGACGAGGTGCTGGCGAGCGAGGAGTACGCCGACGCCGTGGCCGCCGACGTGGCCCGGGCGCGGGCGTACGGCGCGACCGGCGTGCCCTTCTTCGTGCTCGACTCGAAGTTCGGGATCTCCGGTGCCCAGCCCACCGAGGTCTTCGCGCAGGCGCTGCAGCGGGCGTGGGACGACGCGCGTCCGACCCTGGTCGACGTGACCGGTCCCGCCGACGGCGGCGAGGTCTGCGGCCCCGACGGCTGCGAGGTCCCGCAGCGCTGAGCGCGCCGCACCTCGGGCGGCTCAGGCGACGAGCACCGGCGCCGCAGGTCGTCCGGAGCCGCGGGGCTCGTCGCCGTCGACCTCCGCGGCGGCCGCGGCGAGACGGCGTACGCCCCGCTCCAGCTCGTCGGGCGGCGCTACCCACGGCAGCCGCACGAACCGGTCGAGGCCGCCCCCGGGCGCGAACTGCGGCCCGGCCGAGACCGCGACGCCGCGCCGCTCGGCGGCCAGTGCCACGGCGCTGGCGTTCGGCGCGGGCAGCTCGCACCACAGCACCATCCCGCCCCGCGGCACCGTGAACCGCCAGGCCGGGAGGTGCTCGCGCACCAGTGCCACCAGGTGGTCGCGCTGGGCGCGCAGCCGCTCGCGCTGGGCCCTGACCACCTCGGGCCAGGTGGCGAGCAGCCGGGTCAGCACCAGCTGCTCGAGCACCGGCGCCCCGAGGTCGAGCCCGAGCCGGGCCTCGACGAGCTCGGCCGTCGCGGCGGTGGGCATCCGCAGCCACCCGAGCCGCAGGCCGCCCCACACGGCCTTGCTGGCGCTGCCGATGCTGATGGCCTCGGGGGCGTGCGCGGCGAACGGGGCGGGCATCGGCCCGTCGTCGAGCAGCAGGTCGCGGTGCGACTCGTCGACGACCGGCACGGCGTGCGCGGCGCGCAGGTCGGCCGCGAGCCGCTCGCGGCCCGCGTCGTCGAGCAGGTGGCCGGTCGGGTTCTGGAAGTCGCAGATCAGGTACGCCGCCCGGGGCGCGGCCTGGCGCAGCGCCGCGGCGTACGCGTCGAGGTCCCAGGCCGTGGGAGCGACCGGGGCCGTCGCGATCCGGGCGCCCGCGTGGCGCAGCGCGTGGACGGCGTTGGGGTAGACGGGGTTCTCCACCAGCGCCCGGTCGCCGGGACCGAGGACCGCCTGCGCCACGATCGCCGTGCCGGCCAGGGCGCCGGCGGTGACCACGACCTGGTCGGGGCTGGTCGGGACGCCGCGGCGCTCGTAGAGCGCGGCCACCGCCTCGGCCAGGCAGGGCAGGGCGGTGGGGAAGTAGCCGTGCCCGCCCAGATACGCCGGCAGGTCGCCGACCGCGGCGGCGTAGGCCTCCGCGACCCCCGGCGGTGCGCTCCCGGCGGCGCAGACGAGGTCGACCAGGTCGTCGTCGCCCAGCCCGCCCCGGTCGCCGAGGCCGTCGGCGCGCGGCACGGTGCGGGTGGGCCGCGGGGTCAGTGCCCGGTCACGGGCCCGGTCCGGTCCGCCGGGCACGTGCGCGAAGGTGCCCGCGCCGCGGCGGGTCACGGCGTACCCCTGCTCGACCAGCAGCGCGTACGCCCGCGTGACGGTGGTGCGCGAGACCCCCAGCGCGGTGGTGAGCTCGCGCTCGCTCGGCAGGCGGGCGCCGAAGGGCACGCGCCCGTCGCCGACGGCCAGGCGCAGGGCCTCGGCGAGACCGAGGTAGGCCGGCGAGCGGTCGAAGTCGCCGAGCAGCGTGGCCATGCGGGAGGCGGAGACGAGGGGGGCCATGGAGGCCACTGTTCCAGAAGTGGCTATTTGGTGGAAGGCCAATCAGGCGCAGAGTGCTCCCATGAGCACGCTCGTGGACCTGGGACCCGTCGCCCAGCTGCGCGCCGGCCGGCTGCCCCGCCGGCTGGTGCAGATGACGGTCGGACTGACGCTGTACGGCATCTCGCTCGGCATGCTGGTCGCCGCGGCGCTCGGCACGGCGCCCTGGGACGTGCTGCACGCGGGCATCGCGACCCACGTCCCGCTGACCATCGGGCAGGTGCTCACGCTGGCCAGCTTCGTCGTGCTCCTCGGCTGGATCCCGCTGCGCGAGGTGCCGGGGATCGCCACCCTCGCCAACCCCGTCGTGCTGGGGCTCGCCGCCGACGCCACGATCGCGGTGCTGGGCGACGTCACCGCGCCGGTCGAGCGGGTGGCGCTCATGGTCGGTGGCGTCGTGCTCTGTGCGTTCGCGACGGCGCTCTACATCGGTGCGCAGCTGGGCCGCGGCCCGCGCGACGGCCTGATGACGGGCCTGGTGCGCCGCACGGGTGCCTCGGTACGCCTCGTGCGCACGGCCATCGAGGTGTCCGTGGTGGTCGGCGGCCTGCTGCTCGGCGGCGTCGCCGGCGCGGGGACGGTGGTCTTCGCGCTCGCCATCGGCCCGTTGACCCAGTTGATGCTGCCGCGGCTCGTGGTCGACCTTCCCGGGCGCGGCCCGGCCCTCTAGCGCCGCGTCGCGACCACGGCGGAGGCGTCGGAGGCGACCATCACCTCGACGGCGGTGAACCGCTCGTCGGTGAGCCACTGCTCGCGCAGCGTGTCGACGCGGCCGTAGGTGATCGGCGGCCAGAGCTCGCAGGGCACGAAGTCGTCGAGCACGACGATGCCGCCCGGCTCGACGAGGTCGGCGATCTTGTCGACGGCCACCGACGCCGGGTCGCCGGAGTCGAGGAACAGCAGCGAGAACGGGCCCTTGTCGCCCAGGGTCGACCAGTCGGCGGCCAGCACCTCGACCTGGGCGTCGTCGACGAAGATCTCCGCCGCCGCGCCCGCGAGGCGCTCGTCGAGCTCGGCGGTCAGGATGTGCGCGTCCTCGCCCCGCAGTCCGCTGCGCAGCCACGCGGTGCCGACGCCGCACCCGGTGCCGAACTCGGCCATCACGCCGCTGCGCGTGGCCGCGAGCGCGGCGAGGAGTCGACCGGTCTCGTTGCGGCAGAAGGACACGTAGCCCGCGCGGCGGGAGACGGCGAACGCTCGCGTGACGATGTCGGGCAGCTCGGGTGGGGCACTCACCCGCCCGAGTCTGCCATCCACGGACCCACGTCTCAGATGGTGAGCCAGTTCACGAACCCTGCTGCGTGGTCGCAACGTCGGTCGTAGCATCGTCGGCACCATGCGGAGCGTCCTCGTACTTATCGAGTGCCGCGGCGAGGCCCACTGAAGGTGAGGCCACCTCGCCGCGGTGTTCGGCGTTGACGTCCTACCGGCCTCACTGGATCCCCGATCCAGCCCCTCGCTCCCACCCCCGAGCAGCAGGTCCGGACCGGGCTCGACGCCCCGCGGCGGTCGCGCAGGCACTCCTCGCGTGATCCGCAGCTCCGCCTGGTCTCCTCCCTGGTGATCCTCAGGGTCGACACAGCCCCGCCCGGGGCGTCGCTCACCGGCTGACCCGCCGGTCGTCCACCCGCACCAGCAGATCACCGCATCCCTGAGGAGACCGCCATGTACGACATGTATCCCGAGTGGGGCCCCGCCAGCCACGACCCCCGCAACCCGCACAGCCACGAGGCCGTGCAGGCCGCGCTCGACCTGCGGGACACCCGCGGCGAGCGTCCCGACGACAACTAGGCTCCGTGCCCATGACCTCCTCCGACCCGACCTTGGGCGCTCCTGGTTCGCTGCGGCTCGCCGTCATCCCCGGCGACGGCATCGGTCAGGAGGTGACGGCCGAGGCCCTCAAGGTCCTCGAGGCCGCCGCGCCCGCCGGCGTGAAGTTCGAGCCCACCCGCTACGACCTGGGTGCGGAGCGCTACCTCGCGACGGGCGAGGTGCTGCCGGACACGGTGCTGGAGGAGATCCGGGCGCACGACGCCATCCTGCTCGGGGCCGTCGGCGGCAAGCCCGGCGACCCGAACCTGCCCCCGGGCATCCTGGAGCGCGGCCTGCTGCTGCGACTGCGCTTCGAGCTCGACCACTACGTGAACCTGCGCCCGTCGCGGATCTTCCCCGGCGTCACCTCGCCGCTCTCGGAGGCCGTGCTGGCGAAGGGCGACATCGACTTCGTCGTCGTCCGCGAGGGCACGGAGGGCCCCTACACGGGCAACGGCGGCGCCATCCGCGTCGGCACGCCCGCCGAGACCGCCACCGAGGTCTCGCTCACGACGGCCTTCGGGGTCGAGCGCGTGGTGCGCGACGCGTACGCCCGCGCGCAGCAGCGCCGCAAGAAGCTCACGCTGATCCACAAGACCAACGTGCTGACCTACGGCGGCGCCATCTGGACCCGCATCGTCCGCGAGGTCGGCACCGAGTTCCCCGACGTCGCCGTCGACTACCTGCACATCGACGCCGCCACCATCTTCATGGCGACCGACCCCGCCCGCTTCGACGTGATCGTCACCGACAACCTCTTCGGCGACATCATCACGGACCTCGCCGCCGCCGTGACCGGTGGCATCGGCCTCGCCGCGTCCGGCAACGTGAACCCGGACCGCACGGCGCCGTCGATGTTCGAGCCCGTCCACGGGTCGGCGCCCGACATCGCCGGCCAGCAGCTGGCCGACCCGACGGCCGCGATCCTGTCGGCGTCGCTGCTGCTCGACCACCTCGGCCACGCGGACGCCGCGCGCACCATCGAGGACGCCGTGATCGGCGACCTGGCGGCGCGCGCGGGCGCCGAGGCGCGGCGTACCAGCGAGGTCGGCGACGCGATCGCCGTCCGAGTAGCCGGCTGACGCCCGCCACGACGACCACCCACGTCGCGACGCCGGGCCCCCACGGGGTGCCCGGCGTCGTCGTATTTCCGCTCCCGGCCTGACGCCGCACCCATCCGAAGGACTACCGTGCGCACCATGCAGATCAGCACCACCCCCAACCCGAACCCGGTCGACGACGCTCGCCTGGCCGAGATCCTGGCGGCGCCCGGGTTCGGCACGCACTTCACCGACCACATGCTCACGGTCGAGTGGACGCCCGAGAAGGGGTGGCACGACGAGCGGATCACGCCGTACGGCCCGCTCGTCCTCGACCCCGCGACCGCGGTCCTGCACTACGCGCAGGAGATCTTCGAGGGCATGAAGGCCTACCGGCACGCGGATGGGTCCGTGTGGCTGTTCCGCCCCGAGGCGAACGCGGAGCGGATGGAGCGCTCCTCGCGCCGGCTCGCGCTGCCCGTGCTGCCGCCCGCCGACTTCGTCGCGACCGTCGACGCGCTGGTGCGCGCGGACGAGCGCTGGGTCCCGGACGGCGAGGGGGAGAAGAGCCTCTACCTGCGCCCGTTCATGTTCGCCTCGGAGACGTTCCTCGGCGTGCGGCCCTCGCAGCACGTCACCTACATGGTCATCGCCTCCCCGGCCGGCGCGTACTTCAAGGGCGGCGTGCGCCCGGTCAGCCTGTGGCTCACCGAGGAGTACACCCGCGCGGGCCGCGGCGGCATGGGCGCCGCCAAGACCGGCGGCAACTACGCCAGCTCGCTGGTCGCGCAGCAGGAGGCCGCGGCCCACGGGTGCGACCAGGTCGTCTTCCTCGACGCCCAGGAGGGGCGCTACGTCGAGGAGCTCGGCGGGATGAACATGTACTTCGTGCACCGCGACGGCTCGATCACGACCCCCGAGACCGGCACGATCCTCGAGGGCATCACGCGCAGCTCGATCATCGACCTGGCCGGCAAGCTCGGCCACCCCGTCACCGAGCGCCGCTTCTCCATCGACGAGTGGCGCGACGGCGTGCTCAGCGGCGACATCGTCGAGGTCTTCGCGTGCGGCACGGCCGCGGTCGTGACCCCGGTCGGCGCGCTGAAGTGGGACGGCGGCGAGGTGCCGTCCGCGACGGGCGACGCCGAGGGCGGCCCCGTCACGACCACGGTGCGCCAGGCGCTCGTCGACATCCAGTACGGCCGCGCCGACGACACGTTCGGCTGGATGCACCGGGTGGTCTGAGCCTCTCGCCTGAAATCGCCTGCGCGGGCGGCGGGGGCGGACATAGGCTCCGCGCCCATGTCCTCCTTCGCCGCCACCGGTGACGCCACCGCCCAGGTCCCGCCCGTCGCGACCGTCCTCGGTCCCTTCGAGACCGAGCACCAGGGCGTGCCGCTGTGCTGGGTCGAGGCTCCGGGAACGGTCGTCGGCGGCCTGACCTTCGGCGTCGGTGCCGCGGACGAGCCGGCCCACCTGGTCGGCATCACGCACCTCGTCGAGCACCTGCTGTTCCGCAGCATGGGCACGACGAACCTGCGGGCCAACGCGGTCACCGGCGTCGACACGGTGACCTTCTTCACCGTCGGCACCGTCGACGAGGTGGTCGACTTCCTCCACGACGTGGCGCGGGCCGTGCGCGAGCCGCGCTTCACCGAGGCGGACCTCGAGCGCGAGCTGCACGTCGTGCGGGCCGAGCGGCCGAACGGCGTCGACGCCGTGCCCGGGCTGCTGACCCACCGGTTCGGCCTCGGCGGCCCCGGCAACGCGGCCGCCGGCTGGCCGGCGCTGCCGGCCGTGACGCTCGACGAGGCACGCGGCTGGGTCGCCCGCTGGTTCGTGGCGCAGAACGCGGCGCTGACGCTCAGCACCGCGCCGCCGGCCGACCTCGACGTGCGACTGCCCGCCGGTCGTCGTCCGAGCCGCACCGAGCCGGTGGAGCGCGTCCGCGTGCCTACGCTGGTCGCGACCCCGAAGGCCGGCGTCGGGATCTCGCTCCTCGTGCCGGCCGAGCACGCCGACCTGCTCGCGGACTGCCTGCTGCAGGAGGTCACGACCGAGCTGCGCACCCGTCGGGCGCTGGTCTACTGCGTCGACACCGAGACCGTCCCCGTCGGGGCCGACCGCTGCCAGGTCGAGCTCCTGCTCGACCCCCTCACCGCCGACGTGCCGGCGGTCGCGGAGGGCGCCGTGCTCCTGCTGCGGCGCCTCGCGCACGACGGCTTCGCGGCCGAGGTCCTCGCCGAGGCGGTCGACGCCCTCGCCGCCGGGCGCGGTCTGCTGGACGAGCCGCTGCAGCGGCTCGGACGCTGGGCGGACGCCGCCGTCATCGGTCGCCGTCCGCCCCCGGACCCCGCGGACGAGGTCGCGCGCGCCCGCGCGGTGACCTCGGCCGACCTCGCGGCCGTCCTGGCCGGGGCCCTGCCGACCCTCGTGGTCGCGCACGAGGAGGACGCACCCGTGGAGGAGCGGGCCTCGGCGCTGGGTCTCGAGGTCGACGACGGGCTGCCCTTCGAGGAGACCCGCGACCGGGTGCCCCGCGGTGTGCGGATGCGCCGCCCCCGCGGTGGCGGCCCGCGTCTGGGTGTCGACGCCCACCACGTGTGGGGCCGCGTGGGCGGCACGGCACGGCGCATCCCCCTCGCCGACGTCGTGCTGGTCGTCGTGGACGAGGACGCGGCCGTGCTGGTCGTCGACCGGATGGGGCGGGCGCTGGCGCTGCGACCCGAGCAGTGGCCGCGGGCCGAGGCGATGGCCGAGCAGATCGCGGCCGGCGCGCCCGACGCGGTCGTCCGCCGCGCGGTGTGGCCGGACCGCGGCCGCTCGCGCTTCCGCCGCTCGGGTCTCTGACCGGGCCGGTCGCGGATGCGACGACGCGCCCCCGCACCACGCGTGCGGGGGCGCGTACGCGTCTCACTTGCGGTTGTAGAGCCGCATCGTGACCGGGCCGAACACGGCGACGAAGCCGGCGCTGACGGCCAGCACGGTGGTGACCTCGCCGGCGTCCGGCGTGCCCGCGCACAGCGAGCGCACGCAGTCGACGACGAGCGTGATCGGGTTGACCTGCACGAACGCCTCGAGCCAGCCGGGCATCGTCGAGGGGTCGACGTAGGTGCTCGAGAGGAACGTGAGCGGCATCAGCACCATCATGCTGACCCCCATCACCGACTTCTCCGAGCGCAGCAGCAGGCCGAACATCGTCCACACCCACGAGAACGCGAAGCAGAAGAGCAGCAGCACGGCCACGCCGGCGGCGACGCCGAGCACACCGCCGTCGGGCCGGAACCCCAGGACCAGGCCCATCGTCACGATCACGACCGCCGCGACCAGGTAGCGGAAGAGGTCGCCGAGCAGGTAGCCGACCATCGGCGCGGGCCGCCAGATCGGCAGCGTGCGGAACCGGTCGAACACGCCCTTCTCGATGTCGGTGTTGACCGAGACGCCCGTGTACATCGTGATCATCGCGATGCTGGCGACGAGGATGCCCGGCAGGAAGAACTGCAGGTACGCCGTCGTGGAGCCCGCCAGCGCGCCTCCGAAGAGGTACGTGAACATCAGCGTCATCATGATCGGGAACAGCGTGACGTCGAACATCTGCTCCGGGACGTGCTTGATCTTCAGCACCGCGCGCCAGCCGAAGGTCATGGACGCCGACCACGCGCTCGGGCGGGACGGTGCGGGCTCGGCCAGCAGGATCCGTGCGATGTCGGCGGTGGCGGGGGAGCCCGTCGCCGGCGCGGTGGTGGGCGTCGCGTCGGTGGTCGTCATGCCGCACGCTCCTCGTCGGTGGCGGGATGGTCGGTGAGGGCGAGGAAGACCTCGTCGAGGCTGGGCTGGCCGAGCGAGAAGGTGTCGACGACGATGCCCGCCTCGGCGAGGGCCCGCAGCGCGGCCGCCGAGCGGTCCGCGGCCAGCGCGGTCGCCGCGTCGCCCGCGTCGCTCGAGCCGGGCTCGCCCGGCTCGATCCGCACGGTGAGGGCGACCGGGTCGCTCTCCCGCTGGGCGGGGGCGCCGAGGATCTCGGCGAGCAGGCCCGCCGCCTCCTCGCGACGCTCGGCGTCGCGCAGCCGCACGTGCACCGAGCCGAGCCCGACCGACGCCTTGAGCTCGCCCTTCGTGCCCTCGGCGATGACGCGGCCCCGGTCGATGACGGCGATGCGCGAGGCGAGCTGGTCGGCCTCGTCGAGGTACTGCGTCGTCAGCAGCACGGTGGTGCCCTGGGCGACC
Source organism: Nocardioides imazamoxiresistens (assembly GCF_032378595.1). Taxonomy (NCBI): domain Bacteria; kingdom Bacillati; phylum Actinomycetota; class Actinomycetes; order Propionibacteriales; family Nocardioidaceae; genus Nocardioides; species Nocardioides imazamoxiresistens. The sequence continues at coordinate 353,949 of NZ_JAVYII010000001.1, read as the reverse complement.
ACGGCCCGCACGATGTCCCACACCTGGTTGCGGCTGCGCGGGTCCAGGCCGGTGGTCGGCTCGTCGAGGAACAGCAGGCGCGGCGTCGAGAGCAGGCTGGCGGCGATGTCGAGGCGCCGGCGCATGCCGCCGGAGTAGCTCTTCGCCTGCCGCCCGGCCGCCTCGGCCAGCCCGAAGGCCTCGAGCAGGTCGCCGGCGCGGGCGCGGGAGCGGGCCTTGGAGTGGCCGAGCAGCCGGCTGAGCAGCACCAGGTTCTCGGTGCCGGTGAGGTCCTCGTCGACGGAGGCGTACTGGCCCGTCAGGCTGATCAGGCTGCGCACCCGGTCCGCCTCGCGGGCGACGTCGTGGCCGAAGACCCGGGCCTCGCCGCCGTCGGGGCGCAGGAGGGTCGCGAGCAGCTTGACGGTCGTCGTCTTCCCGGCGCCGTTGGGCCCGAGCAGGCCGTAGACGGTGCCCGGCGCGACCGTCAGGTCGACGCCGTCGACGGCGCGGTTCTCGCCGAAGGTCTTGACGAGGCCGTGGGCCTCGATCGCCGGCGGTGAGGTGGTCACGGTCGGTCCTCTCGTTCCGGTGGCCGCCCGGGGGCCCGGGACGGCGTTCGGGGGTGCTGACCGGCGCCGTGCCCCGAACTCATCGGCCGGTCGACGGGTTGGCGGGCCGGGGAGGCTGGTGGCGTGGCGCACGTGATCCCGTACGACGACTCGCACCCCTGGTTCGAGCGCGTGCGCGCGCTGGCGCGGGCGTACCCCCGGGTCACCGAGGACGACTCGCACGGCCGCCCGACGTTCCGCGTCGGCCGGGTCTTCTGCGTGCTCGGCAACGAGGAGCGGCGGCCCGACGGCTCGCGGGTGCCGCGACCACGGTCGCTCGCGGTGCGGATCGACCCCGTCGAGCTGCCGGCCCTCGACGCCGACGACCGGTTCTTCGAGCCGCGGTTCTGGTACGCCCACGGGTGGCGCGGCGTGGACCTCGACCCGGGACGGGTGACCTTCGAGGAGGTGGCCGAGCTCGTCGACGCCTCGTACCGGCTGCTCGCGCCCCGCGGCGCCCTCGCCGAGCTGGACGCGCGCGGCTGACGCGGTTGGGAGGCCCGCCCGCGGGTACATTCGGCGCCGTGCCGACGACCGCGCCCCCGGACCCCGCGCGCCCTCCCGAGGGCCTGCGCGTCGGTCCGTACCGCCTCCTGACCCGGATCGGGGAGGGCGGCATGGGGGTCGTGCACCTCGCCCAGCGACCGGGCGGACCACGGGTCGCGCTCAAGGTCCTGCGCCCCCACGTGGTCGGCGACGACGAGGCCCGCTCCCGCCTGGCGCGCGAGGTGAACTCGCTGAGCAGGGTGCGCTCGAGCCGCGTCGCCCAGATCATCGACGCGGACCCGTGGGCCGAGATCCCCTACGTCGCGACCCGCTACGTCCCCGGCCTGAGCCTCCACGACCACGTCAAGGAGGAGGGCCCGATCGAGGGCGCCGAGCTGGTCCGGTTCGCGGCCGAGCTGTGCGCCGCCCTCGACGCGGTGCACCGCGTCGGCGTGCTGCACCGCGACGTCAAGCCCTCCAACGTGCTGATGGAGGGCCGCAACCCGGTGCTCATCGACTTCGGGCTCGCGCGTGTCGCCGACGACCCGAAGCTCACGCACACGGGCTGGCTGCTGGGCACGCCCGGCTACCTCGCGCCCGAGATCCTCTACGGCGAGGACGCGGCGCCCGCCGCGGACGTCCACGCGCTGGCCTCGACGATCGCGTACGCCGGCCTCGGCCGCGCCCCCTTCGGTCGGGGCCCGGCGATGGCCGTCATGGACCGGGTGCGCCGCGGCCAGCACGACCTCGACGGGCTGCCCGACGACGTCCGCGCCGTGGTCACCCGGGCCCTCGAGCCGGACCCCCGGCGCCGACCCACCCTCGCCGAGCTGCGGGGCTGGCTGGACCCCTCGACGCTCGACGCCTCGACCCGCAGCCGGCCCGCCGTGGGTGTCGTCGCCGCCGGAGCCGCCGCCGGCGTCGCCGCGAGCGCGGCGGCGACCACGCTGCGCTCGCCGGACCCGGTCGCCACCCCTGCCGAGCCGGCGGTCTCGCCCCACGCGGGCACGCAGGTGCTGCCGCCGGTCGGCGACCCGCCCGAGGGGCGCACCAAGGTGCTGCCGCCGTTCGAGCAACCGACGCTGCCGCCCCCGCCCGCGGCGCGCGAGCCGTACCGGCAGCCGCCGCCCCCGGCGTACCCCGCCCGTCCCGCGCCCCAGCAGCCCCCTCGGCAGCCGCCCCCGCAGGCCCCGCAGCAGCAGCGACCGGCCCCGCAGCCGTACGTCGCGCCGTACCCGCCGGCCCCGGAGCGGCGCAGCGCCGTGGTGCGGTTCCGCTCGGGCGTGCTGGCCCTGGGGCTCGGCACGGTGCTCACCTCGTGCGCGGTGCTGGCGCCGTGGCTGACCCTGGCCGGCACCGCCGGTCTCGTCCTCGTGCTGCGGGCGGTCTCGCTCGCGGCCAGCGCCGGGCGCAACCGGCGCGAGCGACGCGGCCAGCAGCACTGGTCGGACGGGCCGCGCGTGGTGGTGGCCACGCCGTGGTACCTCCTGCTGGCCCTCCCCGGAGCCCTCGCGCTCGTCGTGTGGTCGGTGATCCTGGCGCTGAGCGCGGGGCTGCTGGCCCTCGCCCTGGGGGCGGGGGAGGCCGCGATCCTGGCCGCGGCCGGCGCCGTGTTCGCCCTGGCCACCTGGACGGGGCCGGGAGCCTCGCGGGTCCGCGGACCGGTACGCGTCGCGACGGACGCCGTCGCCCGCCCCGCCGCCCTGTGGCTCGCGGCCGTCGCTCTCGTGGCCGCGGCCGCGGCCGGCCTCGTGCTGGTCGCCGACCAGCAGGGTCCGGCCTGGTCGCCGGCCGCCGACGCCCCCGCGGCCCCCTCGTCGCCCCAGCAGCTGTGGGACGACGCGGTCGACCGCGTCGCGTTCTGGCGCTGACGGACGCAGGAGACGCCCCGCCCGATCCGTGGCACACTGGCCGGGTGCCCACCACCGTCGTGATCGTCATTACCTAGCGCGTCCCGAGCCTCCGGACGCGCCGACCTCTCGTGACCCGAGAGGTTTTTTCATGCCCGGACGCCTCGTGACGCGCGCCGCCGTGCCCGGCCGGACCCGTCCGGTCGGCTGCCCGACCGCACCCACGAGACCCGAGGACCACGATGACGAACGCCCCCACCGCCACCACCGGCCCGACCGCGCCCACCGACCTGCAGGGCGCCTTCCACGTCTACGACACGACGCTGCGCGACGGCGCCCAGCAGGAGGGTCTCAACCTCTCGGTCGGGGACAAGCTGGCGATCGCGCGGCTGATCGACGAGCTGGGCGTGGGCTACGTCGAGGGCGGCTGGCCCGGCGCGAACCCGAAGGACACCGAGTTCTTCCGCCGCGCGCGCACCGAGCTGCAGCTGCACCACGCCCGCCTCGCCGCCTTCGGGTCGACCCGGCGCCCCGGCGCGGTGGCCGCCGACGACCCCCTGGTGGCCGCGCTGCGCGACTCGGGGGCCGGCACGGTCTGCCTGGTGGCGAAGTCCCACGACCGCCACGTCGAGCTCGCGCTGCGCACCACCCTGGCCGAGAACCTGGCGATGGTGCGCGACACCGTCGCCCACCTGCACGGGGAGGGCCTGGAGGTCTTCGTCGACGCCGAGCACTTCTTCGACGGCTTCCGGCGCGACCGGGCGTACGCCCTGGAGGTCGTGGCCGCCGCGCTCGACGCGGGCGCGGGCCTGGTGGCCCTGTGCGACACGAACGGCGGGATGCTGCCGCACCAGGTCGGCGAGACGGTGGCCGACGTGGTGGCCGCGACCGGCGGGCGCGTCGGCATCCACGCCCACAACGACACCGGCTGCGCGGTGGCGAACTCGGTGGCGGCCGTGCAGGCCGGGGCGACGCACGTGCAGGGCTGCCTCAACGGCTACGGCGAGCGCACCGGGAACGCCGACCTCGTCGCCGTCGTCGCGGCCCTCGAGCTCAAGCTCGGTCGGCCGGTGCTCCCCGCCGGCCGGCTGGGGGAGGCGACCCGGATCGCCCACGCGGTCGCCGAGGTCACGAACGTCCCGCCGGCCTCGCGCCAGCCCTACGTCGGCACGTCCGCCTTCGCCCACAAGGCCGGCCTGCACGCCAGCGCGATCAAGGTCGACCCCGACCTCTACCAGCACATGGACCCCGCGGGCGTCGGCAACGACATGCGCCTGCTGGTCTCCGACATGGCCGGTCGCGCCTCGATCGAGCTCAAGGGCCGCGAGCTGGGCTTCGACCTGTCCGTGGACAGCACCGAGGGCAAGGAGCTCGTCGGCCGGGTCACCGAGCGGGTCAAGGTGCTGGAGTCGCGCGGCTACACCTTCGAGGCGGCCGACGCCTCGTTCGAGCTGATGCTCGTCGAGGAGGTCGCCGGCGCCCGCCCGGCCTACGTCGACGTCGAGTCGTGGCGGGTGATCACCGAGAGCCGCGCGGGCGGCGAGGCCGTCTCGGAGGCGACGGTCAAGCTGCACGCCGGCGGAGCGCGGATCGTGGTCACGGGGGAGGGGAACGGGCCCGTCAACGCGCTCGACCAGGCGCTGCGCACGGCGATCGGGCGCGCCTACCCGGAGGTCGAGAAGTTCCGGCTCATCGACTACAAGGTCCGCATCCTCGACCAGGGCCACGGCACCGACGCGGTGACGCGGGTGCTGATCGAGACCTCCGACGGCGAGTCGTCGTGGGTGACGGTGGGCGTCGGCGCCAACGTGGTCGAGGCCTCTTGGGAGGCCCTGCTCGACGGGTTCACGTTCGGCCTGCACCGCCGCGGCGTGCTGCGCCCCGGGTCGTGACCGACGCGCGTACCCCTGCCTGGCAGGATGCGCGCATGACCCTCTTCGGTGCCCACGAACCCGAGCGCGAGCCCACCCCGGGGGTGTTCGGCGTCGACGACCAGGCCCGGCCCGGCTGGCTCTCGCAGGAGGGCCTCGCGGAGACGCGCGGGCGGGTGCCGATCCTCTACGTCGAGGCCGTCCCGGTGCGCGTCGACCACCTCGGCCAGGTCGAGCAGGTCGGCGTGCTGCTGCGCGCCTCCTCCGACGGTCGCCTGACCCGCAGCCTCGTCTCGGGGCGGGTGCTCCTCGGCGAGACCGTGCGCCGCGCCCTGCTGCGCAACCTCGAGAAGGACCTCGGCCCGGCGGCGCTCCCCCAGCTGCCGGTGAGCCCGACGCCGTTCACGGTGGCGGAGTACCTGCCGCTGCCCGGCGTGTCGGCGCTGCACGACCCGCGCCAGCACGCGGTCGCGCTCGTCTTCGTGGTGCCGGTGACGGGCGAGTGCCAGCCGCGCCAGGACGCGCTGGAGCTGACCTGGCTCACGCCCGAGGAGGCGCTGGCCCCCGAGGTGCTCGGCGACATGGAGGGCGGCCGCGGGCTGCTGGTCCAGCAGGCGCTCGCGCACCTCGGCACGCTGCGCTGAGCTAGCCCCGGGCCTGGTCCCGGGCCCCGACGACCCGGTCGGCGAGGTCGCACCACGCGGCCTCCAGCCGGGCCACCGGCAGGTGCTGCACCTCGATCTGCGCCCGCAGCAGCGGCACCTCCAGGGGCGCCAGCAGTGCCGCGGCGAGCAGCGGCAGGTCGCCCTCGACCCCGAGCTCGACCAGCAGGTGCCGCACGTGCAGGACGCCGAAGGTGTACGCGGCGTGCGAGCGGCCCCCGCCGGCCGCCTCGATGAGGTCGATCCGCTGCAGGGTCGCCGCCAGGCGGGCCACGCCGAACGCCCGCAACCGCTCGTACGCCGGGGCGCCCGGCCCCAGCGGCGGCGGGCCGGACATCACCGAGGTCTGGAAGTGCGCCTCGGACTCGTCGAGCACCGCCGTCATCACGCCGCAGCGGTTGCCGAAGCGGCGGAAGATCGTGCCCTTGCCGACGCCCGCCTCGGCCGCGAGGCGGTCCATCGTCACGGCCTGGGCGCCCTCCTCGGCCACCATCCGCGCGGCGGTGCACAGCAGAGCGTCGCGGTTGCGCGCGGCGTCGGACCGCACCCGGGGCTGGTCGGCCATCGGGAGCGCGAACGGCTCGGCGGGGGTGGTCACGGGGTCCAGGGTAGACGATCCCCGATGAAACGGACTATGGTCCGGGAATGGATTCGGACCGAGGTCCGTTTCGAACCGTCGACTGGCCGCCCCCGGGGCGGCCGCGCCCACGAGCTCCGAGGAGACCCACATGAGCACCACGCCCGTCCGCGTCCTGGCCCTGGTCGGCAGCGTCCGCACCGGCTCGGTCAACCGCCGCCTCGCCGAGCTGCTGGCCGAGCGTGCCCCCGAGGGGGTCGAGGTCGCCATCGCCGAGGGCCTCGCCGACCTGCCGTTCTACGACGACGACGTCGACGCCGCCGGCGCCCCCGCCGCGGTGACCCGCGTGCGCGAGCAGATCGCCGCCGCCGACCGCGTCCTCTTCGTGACGCCGGAGTACAACGGCCGCATGCCCGCCGTGCTCGCCAACGTCATCGACTGGGGCTCGCGCCCCTACGCCGCCGGCGCACTCAAGGGCAAGCCGGTGGCCGTCGTCGGCGCCTCCTTCGGTCGCTTCGGCGGGGTGTGGGCCCACGACGAGGCCCGCAAGTCGGTCGGCATCGCCGGCGGCGTCGCCATCGAGAAGGGCCTCTCCGCCACCCCGACCACGCCCGACCTCGCCGGCGACGAGCAGCTCGTCGCCGACGCCCTCGCGGTGCTCGCGGACCTCGTGGCGCACGAGGGCGAGACCGTCGCGGCCTGACGCACCGCGCGTACCGGGGAACGGCCCGGGGAACGGTCCGAAGAAAACGCGGACCGGCGGCGGGAGAACGCGGACGGAGAGGCCCGGGGAGGCGATCTCCGTCCGCGTTTTCTCGTGTGCGGCGCCGACCCGGGGCCGGGTCAATCGTCGCCGACGCCGCGGGCGTGCAGCGCCTCGCCGGTGGCCCGGGCGTGGGCGACGACGCGGATGACGAGCGGGGTGAGGTACGCCCGCGGGTTGCGCTCGAGCCCGCGGGCCCGCGCCGCCTGCCGCGTCTCGCGGGCCAGCTCGAGCACGATCGGGATGCCGCGGATCATCAGGGAGAAGGCCAGGCCCACCAGCTCGGGGCGCAGGCCGAACCGGTCCAGCGGTCGGGCCAGCCGCGTGATCACGTCGATGATCTCGTCGACCGGCGTGGTCACGGTCAGGACCGTGGCGAGCAGCACGAGGGAGCCGAGCGCGCCGACCACGGTGAAGGCCTGCTCGGGTCCGCGTTGCCACGACTGGTAGGCGGCGAGCAGGCCGAGCATGCCGACGAGGCCGCGCAGGACGCGGAGCAGGTGGCGTACGCGGACGCGGGCGACGAGCAGCAGCGCCACCGCGAGCGCCAGCAGTCCCAGCGAGGTCTCCCACCGCCGCGCCACCACGGTGACCAGGCTGAGCGCGGCGAGCCCGCCCAGCTTGGCGCCGGCGGGCAGGCGGTGCAGCACGCTCCGGCCGGGCTGGTAGGCCCCGAAGAGGTCGGTCGCGGACACGGTCGTCGCCTCAGCGCGTCGCGGCGACGCGGGCGCGGTACTCCGCCACCACCGCCGCCGGGTCGCCGTCCGCCACGACCCGGCCGTCGGTGACCAGCAGCGCCCGGTCGCAGCGCTGCGCCAGGTCGAGGTCGTGGGTGGCGAGGACGACCTGCTGGGGCAGCCCGAGCAACGTCTCGGCGACGAGCGCGGAGTTGGCCAGGTCGAGCAGGGTGGTCGGCTCGTCGGCGACGAGGACGTCGGGGTCGGTGGCCAGCACGCCCGCGAGGGCCACCAGCTGGCGCTGCCCGCCCGAGAGCGTGTGCACGCTGCGGTGGGCCAGGTCGGCGAGGCCGTAGTGGGCGAGCGTCGCCAGGGCGGCGTCGGTGCGGGCCTGCTTGCTGCGGTGGTGGCGGCGCAGCGAGAGCACCACGTCCTCCAGCACGGTGGGCATCACGAGCTGCGCCGACGGGTCGGTGAACGCGAACGCCACGCGACGGCGTACCTCCCGGCCCTTGCGCGCCACGTCGAGCCCGTCGACCACGACCCGCCCGGTGGTCGCGGCGACGAGGCCGTTGAACAGGCGCGCCAGGGTCGACTTGCCCGAGCCGTTGGGGCCGACCAGCGCGACGCGACGCTCGGTCAGCTCCAGCGTCGTGGGGTGCAGCACCACCACCTCGTCGCTCTCGCCGCCCGGGGTCGGTGCGGTGACCCCGGCGTCGACGAGCTCGATCCGGCTCACGCGGGGCTCACGCGGAGGTGGCGGCCGGGTCGGGGGAGTCCGCCCGGTCGTCGGCGGTGCGCCGCGGACGGGCCAGCAGGTCGGGGAACGCGCGGTGCACGGAGGTGGCGACCAGGGCCATCAGGATGTTCTTCACGATGTCGCCGGGGAAGAACCGGGCGTCGAAGAGGAACGCGTCGAGCAGGTCCATGTCGGCGCGCCAGGCCAGGTTGAGCGGCCCGAGGGTGTGCACGAAGGCGAAGCTGCTCAGCAGGCCGGCGGTGAAGACCAGGGTGAAGTCGGTCGCCCGCCGGCGGTTGAGACGGACGATGAGGCCGACGAGCGCGGCCGCCAGGGGGAAGGCCACCAGGTAGCCCGCGGTCGCCCCGGTGAAGTGGCCGATCCCGGCGCTGCCGCCCGAGAAGATCGGCAGGCCCGCCGCGCCGCCCGCGAGGTAGAGCGTGACCGCGAGGAAGCCGCGCACCGGCCCGAGCACCGCGCCGGCGAGCAGCACCCCGAAGGTCTGCAGGGAGAACGGCACGCCCAGCCCGGTCTTGATGTCGGGCAGCACGGCCGTCGCCGCGATGAGCGCCGCGAACGCGGCGACGAGCGCGACGTCCATGGCGGTCGGCGGGGCGACGAGGGGGGTGCGGGCTCGGGTGCTCATGCGGAAGCTCCTGGGGTGCGGACCTGAACGGTGGTCAGGTGAACGGCGTTCAGGTTAGGGTCGTGCCCGGGTCCCGTCAACGTCGGCCCGGACGACAGCCCCCTGAGGACAGCCCGAGGAGGAGAGCGCATGGCCGCTGGTCGCTACCACCGCGCCGAGGTCGTCGCGCGCGCGGTCGAGGTGCTCGACCGCTACGGGCTCGCCGACCTGTCGATGCGCCGCCTCGGCGCCGAGCTCGGCGTGCAGCCCAGCGCACTCTACCACCACTTCGCGACCAAGCAGCTGCTGCTCGCCGCGGTGGCCGACGAGATCCTGGCGCGCCGTCCGGTCGAGGACCTGCCCGACGCGTGGGACGACCGCGTCGCCGCGGTGTGCCGGGCGACCCGCGACGCCATGCTCGCCCGGACCGACGGCGCCGACGTCGTGGCGACGGCGTACGCCTTCGGCCTGGGCGCCCGGGCCCCCTACGACGCGCTGGTGGCCGCCCTGCGCTCGGCGCCCGGCGCGGACGAGGAGGTCGTCGGGGTCGGCGCCCGCACCCTGCTGCACTTCGTGCTGGGCCACGTCGCCGACGAGCAGACGCACCTGCAGGCCGCCAGCGCGGGCGCGATCGAGGACGCGCCCCGCGACGGCAGCGAGTTCGACGTCGCGCTCGGCATCGTGCTCGACGGGCTGCGGGTGCGCATCGGCACGGCGGTCGCGCCCGGCTGAGCCGCACCGCCACGGGCCGCGACGGAAATCCCTCGACCGGCGGGGGAGCGCGGTGGCAGGGTGGCCAGGGCAAGCCGTCCGCAGCGAGACCCTGGAGGCGACCATGACCGGATCGACGAACAGTGCCAGCGACGACGTGAAGGCGAAGATGCGCGAGGCCCTGCGGCGCAAGCAGGCGCACACCCACCCCGACGACTCGGTCGGTGGCGACGGCAAGGCCCACGGGCCCGAGGTCGTCGGCGGTGCCGCGCCGCAGATGCACCGCCGCAAGGCGGGTGGCGGCGGCTCCTGAGCCGCCCCGGGCTCAGAGCTTGCGCATCCGCACGTAGCGCACCGAGTGGTCGCGGTCCTTGCGGAGCACGAGCGTCGCGCGCGAGCGGGTCGGCAGCACGTTCTGCGTGAGGTTGGGTCCGTTGATCGCGTTCCAGATCCGCGTCGCCTCGGCGACCGCCTCGGGCTCGGTGAGCGAGGCGTACTTGCGGAAGTACGACGCCGGGTCCTGGAACGCGGTCTCGCGCAGGCGCAGGAAGCGCTCGACGTACCAGCGCTGGATGTCGCTGGTCGCGGCGTCGACGTAGACGGAGAAGTCGAAGAAGTCGCTGACCGCGAGGCCGGTACGCCCGTCGTCGCGCGTCGTGGCCGGCTGCAGCACGTTGAGGCCCTCGACGATGACGATGTCGGGATGGCGCACGACGACCTTCTCGTCGCGGCGGATGTCGTAGACGAGGTGCGAGTAGATCGGCGCCTCGACCTCGTCGCGGCCGGACTTGATGTCGACCACGAACCGCATCAGCGCCCGGCGGTCGTAGGACTCCGGGAAACCCTTGCGCCCCAGCAGCCCGCGGCGCTCGAGCTCGGAGTTGGGGTAGAGGAAGCCGTCCGTGGTCACCAGCGCCACGTTGGGGTGCTCCGGCCAGCGGGCGAGCAGCTCCTGCAGCACGCGGGCCGTCGTGGACTTGCCGACCGCCACCGAGCCCGCGACGCCGATGACGAAGGGCGTACGCCGGGGCTGCTGGCGCCCGAGGAACTGCTCGGTGCGCCGGTGCAGCTGGCCCGCCGACTCGACGTAGAGGCTGAGCAGCCGCGAGAGCGGCAGGTAGATCTGCTGCACCTCCTCGAGGTCGAGGTGGGTGCCGAGGCCGCGCAGCCGGCGGATCTCGTCGTAGGTGAGCGGGTTGGTGCTCGCCTGGGCGAGGCTCGCCCAGGTCGCACGCTCCAGCTCGACGTAGGGCGAGGAGGGGTCGCGGCTGCCGTCAGCGGTCGCGAGCACGTCGCCGAAGGCAGACATGGCGGGCATTGTTGCAGGACGGTCACCGCAGCGTGACGCAGACCTCGCCGCGCGCCACGACGCGTACCGGTGCGCCGCCCCGCGCGTGCCGGTTCCACCTCGCGAGCGCCGTAGACTCACCACCCATGTGCGGAATCGTGGGCTACGTGGGCGGCCAGTCGGCGCAGGGCGTCGTGATCGAGGGTCTGCGGCGCATGGAGTACCGGGGGTACGACTCCGCCGGGATCGCCCTGGTCAGCGACGGGACGCTCGCGGTGCAGAAGCGCGCGGGCAAGCTGGCGAACCTCGAGAAGGCCATCGACGAGGTGGCGCTGCCGGAGACGACGATCGGGATCGGGCACACGCGCTGGGCGACCCACGGGGCGCCCAACGACGTCAACGCGCACCCGCACGTGGGCGCCCACGGCCGCCTCGCGGTCGTGCACAACGGCATCATCGAGAACTTCGCGGCCCTGCGGAAGCGGATCGAGGACGAGGGCATCAGCGTCGTCTCCGAGACCGACACCGAGGTCGCGGCGCACCTGCTGGAGCTGCAGCTGGAGTCGGGCGAGGACCTGACCACCGCGATGCAGCGGGTCTGCTCGCGCCTGGAGGGCGCGTTCACGCTGGTCGCGGTCGACGCGCTGGACCCCGACCGCGTCGTCGCCGCGCGGCGCAACTCGCCGCTGGTGGTGGGCCTGGGCGAGGGGGAGAACTTCCTGGGCTCGGACGTCGCGGCGTTCATCGAGCACACCCGCGAGGCGCTCGAGCTCGGCCAGGACCAGGTCGTCACGATCACCCGTGACGGGGTGCAGGTGACCGGTTTCGACGGCACGCCCGCGGAGGGCTCGCGCTACCACGTCGACTGGGACCTCTCGGCCGCCGAGAAGGACGGCCACGACTGGTTCATGCGCAAGGAGATCTTCGAGCAGCCCCGCGCGGTGGCCGACTCGCTGCTGGGCCGGATGAGCCCCGAGGGGCTGCTGCAGCTCGACGAGGTGCGCCTGTCCGACGACGAGCTGCGCGAGATCGACAAGATCATCATCATCGCGTGCGGCACGTCGTTCTACGCCGGCATGGTGGCGAAGTACGCCATCGAGCACTGGTGCCGGATCCCCGTCGAGGTCGAGCTGGCCAGCGAGTTCCGCTACCGCGACCCGATCCTCAACTACTCGACCCTGGTCGTCGCGATCAGCCAGTCCGGCGAGACCGCCGACACCCTGCAGGCGATCCGTCACGCCCGGGTGCAGCGCTCCAAGGTGCTCGCCATCTGCAACACCAACGGCTCGACCATCCCGCGCGAGTCCGACGCGGTCATCTACACCCACGCCGGCCCCGAGATCGGCGTGGCCTCCACCAAGGGGTTCCTCACCCAGCTGGTCGCCTGCTACCTCCTCGCCCTCTACCTCGCACAGGTCAAGGGCACCCGCTACGGCGACGAGGTGCACCAGGTCGTGCGCCAGCTCGAGGCCGTCCCCGCGCAGATCCAGGACGTGCTCGACCGCGCGGAGGACGTGTACGCCCTGGCGCGGGAGTACGTCGACGCCTCCTCGGTGCTCTTCCTGGGCCGCCACGCCGGCTACCCGGTGGCCCTCGAGGGCGCGCTGAAGCTGAAGGAGCTGGCGTACCTGCACGCCGAGGGCTTCGCGGCCGGCGAGCTCAAGCACGGCCCGATCGCGCTGGTCGACGACGGCCTGCCGGTGCTGTGCATCGTGCCGAGCCGGGGCCGGGACCACCTGCACGACAAGATGGTCTCCGGCATCCAGGAGGTCCGCGCCCGCGGCGCCCGCACGATCTGCCTCGCCGAGGTCGGCGACACCGCGATCGAGCCCTACGCCGACGTGCTCTTCCGCCTGCCCAAGGTGCCGACGCTGCTGCAGCCGCTCGTCGCGACCGTGCCGCTCCAGCTCTTCGCCTGCGAGCTGGCCACCGCCAAGGGCCACGACGTCGACCAGCCGCGCAACCTCGCCAAGTCCGTCACGGTGGAGTGACGTGCCGATCGTCGGCGTCGGGGTCGACGTCTGCGAGGTGGGACGCTTCGCGGCCTCGCTGGAGCGCACGCCCGCGCTGAGGCAGCGGCTGTTCACGCCCGCCGAGGTCGCCGGCCGCTCGCTCGAGTCGCTCGCGGCCCGGTTCGCCGCGAAGGAGGCGCTGGCCAAGGCGCTGGGCGCACCGGGAGACCTCGCGTGGCACGACTGCGCCGTGCTGCGCGGGGACGGCGAGCCGCCCCGCTTCGAGCTGAGCGGCACCGTGCAGGCGCGGGCGGCCGCGCTCGGCGCCCGCAGCAGCCACCTCTCGCTGAGCCACGACGGCGGCATCGCGACGGCGTTCGTGGTGCTGGAGGGCTAGTCGGTCGGGTCGTTGCGCCGGCGCGCCGCCGCGGCGCGGGCCCCGCGGGGGGCTCGCCAGCAGTGGGCTGGCCAATCGTGATCGGCCCAGCCAGGATCTGGGTCGTGAACCTCGACGATGACGACGAACGCCCCGTCCCGGAAGCCTGGCGGTCCGCGATATCCGAGCTCGTCGAGTGCCTCGTGGTGCGGGACAAGTCGCTGGTGTCTTCGATTCCGCAGGTCGAGCCAATCTCGTGGGACACGTGGAACGCTTGCCTGTCCTACATGAAGGAGTACGGGGGCACTCTCGTCACGCTGCCGCAAGCCGCATGGCTCACGTCGGTCGCCATTCGGTACGACGAGGAGTGGAGGTGTCTGGTCGACCTGTGGACATCGGAGGAGGGGCAAAGCGACCTGGTCCTCGACATCCGTGTCATCGACTTCCCGGATCGGTTCGAGATCGCGGTGCACGCGATCTACGTGCCCTGAGCAGCGGTACGACACTCACAGCTCATTTTCGCTCGCAGCCCCCGTGGGGCCGGGCGGGGCCCTCCGCCGGCGCGCCGCCGCGACCAGGACGGCCACGAGCACGCCGACCGCCAGCGCCGCGACGAGCACGCCCCAGCCGGCCAGGTAGGGACGGTCGAGCAGCGTCGGGTTGTCCTCGAGCGCCCCGAACCGCCCGAGCACCGGCACGGCCGCCAGCGTCACCGTGGCGAGCGCGACGGCGGCCGCGGCCACCGGCGGCCGGGCGAGGGACGGCACCGCGCGGGGCAGGGCCCAGCCCGCCGCGACGGCCAGGGGCGCGAGCACGAGGTCGTGCACGACGATCCCGACGGCCGCCCAGGTCGCGACCTCGAGGACCTGCGCGCTCTCCTGGCGCGAGAGCAGGAGCACGACGCCGTACGCGGCCACCAGCACCCCGACGACACCGAGGCCGACCCGCACCACCCGCTCAGTCATCGACGACCTCGATCCGGGCCAGCCACTTGGTCTGCAGCACGCCGGGCCGGTTGGGCGCGATGAGGCGCACCGGGTAGCCGTGGTCGAGGTCGAGCGGCTCGCCCGCCAGCTCGAGGGCCAGCAGGGTGCGGTCGTCGTCGACGAAGTTGCCCGGCAGGCGGGTGCGCCGGAACGGGCCGGACTCCTGGAGCGAGGTCAGCACCACCGCCGTGCCGGCTGGGGCGTCGACCAGGGCCAGCACGTCGCGCAGCCGGACGCCGCCCCACGTGCCGCTCGCGCTCCAGCCCTCGACGCACGCGATCGGCAGCGTCTCGCGGCGCTGCGGCAGCGCCGCGAGCTCGTCGAGCCCGAGCCGCACCGTGGCGTCGCCGTGCACGACCTCGAGGCGGTACGCGGGGTCCGCGGCCACCGTGCGTACCCCCGCGCGCTCCGCCGACGTGTTCACCGGGACGCCGCCGGGGCCGTCGCCCGAGCGCACCCCGAACACGGAGACGCGGCGCAGCCAGGGCACAGCGCTGCCCGCGGTGGACAGCAAGGCGAGCGCGGCGGCGCCGGCCGTCACGCCGAGCAGGCCTCGCCGGCTCAGGGCCCCCGCCCGCGTGGCGGTGGGACGATCGAGGGCCGCGGACTCGACGTCGGCGCCGAGGGCGGAGCGGATGACGGGCAGCTTGACCGCGACGTGCAGCACGAGCGCGCCGATCGCGACCCAGGCAATGGCGTAGTGGGCGGTGCGGAAGGAGAAGGACTGCCAGGGGTACCAGCGCGCCGCGTTGGCCAGCCCGGTCGCGAGCTGGAAGACCGCCGACCCCACCAGCACGGCGATCGAGCCCCGCTCGGCCAGCTCGAGCAGCACCCGTCGCGACGGGCCGAGGGGCCGCAGCAGGCGCGGCTGCACGCTCCACAGCTTGACCAGCAGCAGCGGCACGCAGGCGACGCCGGTGAACACGTGCAGCCCCTGGGTGACGCGGTAGCCCCACGCCGGGGAGGTCGGGAACGGCACGGCCGGCCGCGGCAGCTGCGCCCAGTGGCTGACCAGCCCGGTGACGAAGCAGACGGCGAAGCAGATCCCGAGCCAGACCCCGACCCGGGCAGCGATCGCGGGGCTGCGCAGGCGGGACGTGAACGACGCCTCGGTGGGCACCCTCACGGGTGGCTCACCGGCGCACCAGCACCGCGGTCCAGCGGTCGTCGGCGGTGACCTGGAGCGTCCGCAGCTCGAAGCCGGTGGCGGCGGCCAGCTCCTCGATCACGTCGGCGCCCACGACCGACCACCGGAACGGCCGGCTGATGTCGTCGCCGCAGCGCAGCCGCGCCCAAGTGGTGCTGAGGCCGACGCCGGGCGGGGCCAGGTCGACCACGACGCGTCCGCGGCGCTCGAGCAGCTCACGCACCCGGCCGAGCAGCGCGGCCGGGTCGCCCCCGATCCCCACGTTGCCGTCGGCGAGCAGCACCGTGGTCCAGCGACCCTCGTGGGGCAGCGCGTCGAACACGTCGGCCTGCACGGCCGCGACGGTGGAGCTGCGGGCGCTGGAGGCGGCTTCGGGGACGACGTCCATGGCCAGCACGTCGTGGCCGCGCGCGGCCAGCGCGGCCGCCATCCGACCGGGCCCGCAGCCCACGTCGACGGTGACGCCCTCGCAGAGGTCGAGCACGAGCAGGTCGGACTTCTGGGCGGGCCGGCGCCACTCCTCGACGGGCAGCGGGTCGCCGGGGCTCGCGGCGTCGGCCTCCCCGGCGGGTCCGGTGGGGTCGACGCCCTCGGCGTACCCCACCACCTCGCACGGCGAGCCCTGCAGCGCCTGGGCGAACAGGCGGGTGAACGACACCTCGGTCACGCGGCACCACCTCCTCGCTGCTGCTCGGTCGCCCGGGGCGTCTCGGTCGACTCGAAGTGGTTCGGGGCCGCCTGCCGGCCGGATGGGCGGGCGTGGGCGGCACGCCACGCGCGGGCGAAGCGCGTGGCGGGCGCTGCGGCGGCCACCTCGCGGGCGTCCTCGACCTCGTCGACGTCCACCAGCGAGGGCGCCTCGCCCACGCTCAGCCCCGCGGCCTCGAGGGCCCGGCGGGTGGCGGCGCAGGTGTCGGCGGTCGACATCGGCACGCCCCGCAGCGCGGCCGCCGCGGCCGGGTCGCGCAGCGCCAGCGCCCACCAGCCGCCGTCGGTGGCGGGGGCGAGGACGGCGTCGTGGTCGGCCAAGCCGGCGGCCACGGCCTCGAGCAGCGCGGGGGTGACCTGGGGGGTGTCCATCCCGATCTGCACGACGGGGCCGGGCACGTCGGCGTGGGCGGCGGCGAGGCGCTCGTCGAACCCCTCGCCGCGCTGCCCCCGCACGGTCCAGCCCGCCAGCGCTGCCCGCAGCGCCGCGGCGTCCGTCTCCGGGACGTCGGCGAGGTCGCCCGCGAGGGCGACGTGGCGCCGCTCGCGGGGGGCGTACGCCTCCGCTGCCGCCAGCGTGTCCAGCAGCGCCGCGGCAGCGAGACCGGCGGCGGCGTCCATGCCCACGTCGGCGCCGAGGCGGGTCTTGGCCAGCCCGGGCACCGGGGCCTTCGCCACGACCAGGACGTGCGCGGGGACCGCGGCCCTCACGAGAGCACCTTCCAGAAGTCGCGTGCGGTGCGGACGGTGCCGCGCACCGAGCCCGACACCTTGGAGCGGGTGCCCGCGGCGCGGGGCAGGTAGGGCACGTCGTGCTCGCTGATGCGCCAGCCCGCGCGTACCGCCCGGTCGACCAGCTCGGCGGGGTAGCCGAAACGGCGGTCCTCCACGCCCAGCTCGAGCAGCGCCTCGCGGCGGCAGACCCGCACGGCGCCGAGGTCGCGCAGCGTCGAGCCCGCGCGGTGCCGCAGCCAGCCGACGACCAGGGCGTTGCCGGCCCGCGCGTGCCAGGGCCAGACGCCGCGTCCGACCGGGCGGCGACGGCCGACGGCGAGGTCGGCCCGGCCGGAGCGCACGTCGGCCAGCAGCGGGAGCAGCGAGTCGGGGTCGAAGGAGCCGTCGCCGTCCATGAACGCGACGTACTCACCCCGGGCGGCCAGGAGCCCGGCGTGCACGGCGGCGCCGTAGCCGGCGACCGGCTCGGCGACGACCTGTGCGCCCAGGGAGCGGGCCACGTCGGCGGTGTCGTCGCTCGAGCCGTTGTCGACCACGATCACCGAGAACCCCGTGGGCACGCGGGGGAGCAGGTCGCGCAGCGCGGGCCCCTCGTCGCGGCAGGGGAGGACCAGGTCGCAGCCACCGGACGGCGCGGAGGGGGGTGTGCCCGGGGTCATGGGGCCCAACAGTAGGTGGACGGTGGGAGACGCAGCGGTGACGTTGCGGCGACCTGCCTAGGGTGAGCGGGATGGCCGAGCGAGCGACGACGACGTCCGAGACCCCGACGGAGCCCGCTGCGGGCGGTCGGGGCGTCCCTGCCGCGGCCCTCGTCGGCCTGGTCGCCGCGTCGTTGCTGGTGGCTGCGGCCTTCGCGGTGCCGCCCCTGTTCGACTGGCAGGTCTGGGCGCGCTCGGAGCGGGCGCAGGCGGCCCTCGGCCACCTCCCGCCGGTGCACGGCGTGTGGCAGCCCGGCCTGGGCGTCGGCACGATCCCGGCGCTGCTGATCGCGGTCGCGGGGGTGGTGTGGGGTCCGCGGCTGGCGGCGCGGGTGAGCTGGTCGGGCCTGCTGGCGGGGGCGTACGCCGTCGCCCTGGCGTGGCTGTTCGCCCTCGCGCTCGTCGACGGGGAGAGCGGCCTGACGCGCAAGCTGGGCGCGGACGACGAGTACCTGCCCACCGCGCGCTCCGTCGACGACGTCGGCGCCTTCCTCACCGGCTTCGTGGACCGCATCCCGCAGGGCTCCGAGGGCCAGTGGCCCACGCACGTCGCCGGCCACCCGCCCGGCGCCACCCTGTTCTTCGTCGTGCTGGACCGGATCGGGCTCGGCGGCGACCTCGCGGCGGCGGTCGTCGTCGTCGCGCTGGCCGCCACCCTGCCGCTGGCCGTCCTCGTGACCCTGCGGGCCCTCGACGCCGAGGGCGCCGCGCGCACCGTGGCGCCGTTCCTGGTGCTGACCCCGGCGGCGGTCTACCTGGGCGTCTCCGGCGACGCCGTGATCGCCGTCGTCGTCGCCTGGGGGCTGGCGTGCCTCGCGCTCGGCGCGCGGGCGGGCCGCGCGCCGTCGCGCCGGTGGCTGCCGCTGCTGGCCTGGTCGGCGCTCGCGGGCGTGCTGCTGGGCAACGGCGTGTTCCTGTCCTACGGGATGCCGCTGATCGGCCTGGTCGCGGTGGCGGTGCTGGTGGTGGCCCGGTCCTGGCGGCCGCTGCCCGTCGCCGTCGTCGCGGCGCTCGGGGTCACCGGGGCGTACGCCCTCGGCGGCTTCGCGTGGTGGGAGGCCTACCCCGTGCTCGTCGAGCGCTACTGGGACGGCCTGGCCTCCGACCGCCCGATGACCTACTGGTGGTGGGGCAACCTCGCCGCGCTGCTCGTCAGCGCCGGCCTGGCCGTGGGCGCGGGCGTCGGCGCGTGGGCCGCCCGGGTCGGCGGCGCCCTGCGCGTCCGCACCGCCGGCGGACCCGACGCGCGGGCCCTGCTGTGGCTCGGCGGCGCCGGGCTGGCGTGCGTCGTCGGCGCCGACGTGTCCGGCATGAGCAAGGCGGAGGTCGAGCGGATCTGGCTGCCGTTCGTGCCGTGGCTGACGCTGACCCTCGCCCTGCTGCCGGCGCGGTGGCGTACGCCCGCGCTCGCCCTGCAGGTGACCGCGGCGCTCGTGGTGCAGCACCTGCTCTACACGAGCTGGTGATCCCTCCCGGGCGACCGATGAGAAGCCGCGCCGCGGCGGGTCGGTCCCCTGGACCACGACGACGAGGGAGGGCGAGATGAGACCGCTTCGGTACTCGATCAACGTGACGCTGGACGGCTGCTGCCACCACGAGGCGGGGGTGGCGCCCGACGAGGAGTCGATGGCGTACTGGACGGCGGAGATGAGCCGCGCCGACGCCCTCGTGCTGGGCCGGGTGACCTAC
Source organism: Nocardioides imazamoxiresistens (assembly GCF_032378595.1). Classification (NCBI taxonomy): domain Bacteria; kingdom Bacillati; phylum Actinomycetota; class Actinomycetes; order Propionibacteriales; family Nocardioidaceae; genus Nocardioides; species Nocardioides imazamoxiresistens. The sequence continues at coordinate 334,819 of NZ_JAVYII010000001.1, read as the reverse complement.
CAGATGATGGAGGCGGCCTGGCGTCGTCCGGCCTCGGGGGACTGGCCCGACTGGATGGACGAGGGCGACCGGCAGTTCGCCGAGGCCATCGACCCGGCCCGCAAGCACGTCGTCTCGAGCACGCTGGACGAGGTCGACTGGAACGCCGAGCTGGTGCGCGGCGACCCGGTGGAGGCGGTGCGGCGCCTCAAGGAGGAGCCCGGCGAGGGGCTCTGGGCGGGTGGCGTGACCCTGCCGCTGGCGCTGGCCGACGCGGGGCTGATCGACGAGTACGAGCTCCTCGTCCACCCCGTCCTGGCCGGGCACGGCCCCACCCTGCTGGCGGGGCTGCGCGAGCGCGTCCGGCTCGAGGTCGTCGAGCGCCGCGAGCTGCGCTCGGGCGCGGCCGTCGTGCGGTTGCGGCCGGTGCGGGTGGGGTGAGGGGCCCGCTACCTTGACCGGATGGAGCCGCTGACCCGTCCGCCCAAGGCGCGGCCCGGTGACCGCGTCGCCGTGCTGTCGCCGTCGTACGCCGCCCCGGGCGCCGCGCCCGCGGTGCACGAGCAGGCGATGCGACGCCTCGTCGAGCTGACCGGTCTCGTGCCGGTGGAGTACCCGACCACCCGCCGGCTCGGCGCCAGCGCCGCGGAGCGTGCGGCCGACGTCAACGCGGCGTTCGCCGACCCGAGCATCCGCGCGGTCCTCTCGACGGTCGGCGGCGAGGACCAGATCACCGTCGTGCCGCACCTCGACGCCGACGTCGTGCGCGCCGACCCCAAGCCGTTCCTCGGCTACAGCGACAACACCAACCTGCTGAGCTGGCTGTGGACCCAGGGCGTCGCCGGGTTCTACGGCGGCTCCACGCAGGTGCACCTCGGCCCGGGACCGAGCGTTGACGACGTGCACGCCCGCTCGTTGCGCGCCGCCCTGCTGACCGGGGAGCGGCTCGAGCTGTCCGAGCCGGGGGAGTCGGAGGACGTCGGCCACGACTGGCTCGACCCGCGCGCACTGACCGAGCACGGGGAGCGGGAGCCCACCGAGCCGTGGACGTGGGCGGGGCCCGCGCGCTCGGTCACCGGACCGACCTGGGGCGGCTGCGCGGAGGTCCTGCAGTGGCTCCTGACCGCAGGTCGCTTCCCCGACGACCCGACCGTGCTCGACGGCGCGGTGCTGCTGGTCGAGACGTCGGAGGAGCTGATCCCGCCGCGGGAGCTCGGCTGGATCCTGCGCTCGCTCGGCGAGCGCGGGCTGCTCGCGGCGGTCGACGCCGTCGTCGCCGCCCGCCCGCCCACCTCCGGCTTCACCGACCGCCCGGACCGCGACGAGCGACGTCGGCGCCGCGAGGCCCAGCGCGACGTCGTGATCGACGTCGTCGGTCGCTACAACCCGCAGGCGCCGGTCGTCGTCGGCCCGCCCTTCGGACACACGCGTCCGCAGTGGATCGTCCCGTACGGCGGCACCGTCACGGTGGACGGCGCCGAGCGCCGGCTCTGGGCCGACTACTCCTAGTCGCCCCAGGGTCGGAAGGGCTCGACCGGCGGCTGCTCCGTGCGCCCGCCCAGGAAGCAGATGAAGTGCGCCAGGCCGACCTCCTGCTGCAGCTGAGCGGCGATGTCGAGCCCCTCCGCCCGCCAGCGCGCGTCGCCCGGGGCGCCGTCGAGCGCGCGACCCTCGCGTCGCCACTGCCGGATCCGCCAGCGGGTGTTCGCCGAGGCGGCCAGCTGCTGGATCGGGACCCGCTCGAGACGCTCGGCGCGACGACCCACGCGCCTGGCCAGGTCCGCCTCCCCGCCCTCGAGCGCCAGGAGTGGGCACCCGGTGCGCAGGCCACTTGCTCGCCAGACCTCGTGGTCGTCCCCGAGCTCCAGCTGCATCAGGCGCGCGACCTCGAGGGAGCGGACCAACTGCCGCCGGCGCTCGTCGGCCGGTCGCGGGCTGCAGTCGCCGTCCTCGTCGTCGCGCCACTGTGCGATCTGTTGCTGCACCGACTCGCTCAGCCCGAGCTCGTCAGGCTCGACCGGGCCGACGTCGTCCCATCCGGGGCCGGTCATCCACAGGGCTTCGCCGCAGCAGTTGTCCCACCGCACGTCGACGTACGCCATCGCTGCCTCCGGGCCGTCCGGCCCCGCGAGTCGGCCTCGCCCGCCCCTCGGCGCCGTTGGCCGAGTACGCCAGGATGCGGCAGGACCAGGGCGGTGCACCACCTGTTTTCGTGCCTCTCCACACAGACAGTTCCGCCCGGGCGGAACTGTCGGTGGCTCCTGGTTGAGTGGGTCCATGGCAGGGGGAACGGGGACCTTCTCGCCGGGATCGGGGCATCCGGTGCTGGCGGCGATCGGGCGCGCCGACGAGCACGTCGGGGACGCGCTCGAGCTCGGGCTGCTGACGCTCGGTGAGGTGGACGCGCGGTCGGCGTTGGTGGCTGCGCAGCAGCTGATCAGCCGCGCGACGGGACTGGTCGCCGAGCTGGCCGCCCGTGGCGATGAGCTGCAGGTGGGTCGGGCGGATGGGTCGCCGTCGACGGCGGTGTGGTTCGCGAACGCGACCGGGGTCACGCGGGGTGAGGCGCACCGGGTGCTGCGGGTGGGCGGTGCGTTTGAGCGGTACGTACGTGTGGCCGCGGCCGCCGCAGCCGGCGCCGTGTCACTCGACCAGGCCGACGTGATCGTGCGAGCGCTGGATGCGTTGCCGGACGAGGTCGACGCCGACACCGTCCGGCATGCCGAGCAGGTGCTCGTCGACAACGCCGGCCGGTTCGATGCGTTGGCGTTGCGCAAGCTCGGCAAGCGCATCCTCGACGTGGTCGCACCCGAGGTCGGCGAGGCCCACGAGGCCCGTCTGCTCGCAGCCGAAGAACGGTCCGCCATGGCCGCCGCGTCGCTGACGCTGCGCGACCTCGGCGACGGACGCACCTCGATCCGGGGCATCCTGCCGACCCTGCACGCCGAGATGCTCGGGAAAGCGCTCGACGCCTACGCGACACCGGGCCACAAGAACGCCAGCCCCGACGAGGGGGACCGGTTCGTGACCGGGGTGGCCTCGCCGCTGCGCCGCGGGGAGGCGTTCGTCGAGCTCATCGAGGCCCTCGACGCCCGCGACCTGCCCGAGGTCGGTGGCACGAACGCGACCGTCGTCATCAATCTCGACCTGGACGCCCTGCTGCGCGACCTGGGCGTGGCCACGTTGGACACGGGCGGACGGATCAGCGCCGCTGAGGCTCGGCGCTTGGCGTGCTCGGCGAATCTCGTGCCGGCCGTCCTGGGCGGCGGCAGCGAGGTATTGGACCTCGGCCGGGCCCAGCGATACCACTCCAAACCGCAACGGCTGGCGATCGGCCTGCGGGACAAGACGTGCGTGACCGACGGTTGCGACCGACCTGCCCACCAGTGCCAGGTCCACCACTGGACCCTCTGGTCCGCCGGCGGTGGCACCTCGACGAAGGACGCCGGACTCCTGTGCGGCCACCACCACCGCAAGGTCCACGACCCCCGCTACGAGACCCGTCGCACCCGACATCCCCTCGGCCACATGAGCGTCCGATTCGTCCGACGCTCCTAGGCCGACGGCTGTCGGGGCCGATCAGCGGCGCGCCGTCAGCCGGCCCGCCGCTCCGCCTTCCGGCGCTCCTTCTCCTCGGCCTTGCTGCGGATGCCGGGATACATCGCGTACATCCCCAGCCCGAACAGCAGACCGGCCACGACCGCGACCAGCAGGGTGACCACCACCGGCCCGTCGGCGATGAGCAGCTGCAGAGCGCCGAACACCACCGTGAAGACCACGATCTGGAAGGCGGCGAGCTGCCCGCGGGTCATCGTCAGGATCGGCGGTCGGGGCACGTGGTCTCCTCCTGCTCGCGCGTCGGTAGGTCGGTGGACAGAAGGGGTGGAGCGCTCAGCGCAGCGGCGCGGTCGCGAACTCTGCCAACCCGTCCTCGGGCCTGACTTCGGCGCGGAAGCCCAGCTCACGCTCGGCCAGCTCGGGCGAGGCCACGATGTGCCGCACGTCGCCGGGTCGGAACTCGCCGGTCACCTCGGGGGAGATGCCGCGGCCGGTGCCCGCGGCGACGAGCTCGGCGACCTCGCGGATGGCGACCGGGCGGCCGGACGCGACGTTGTACGCCCGCCAGTCGCCCGCGTCGGCGGCCGCCACGGCCTCCAGCGCCCGCACGTTCGCCCGGGCCACGTCGGCGACGTGCACGAAGTCGCGCACCTGGGTGCCGTCCTCGTAGACGCGCGGGGCCTCGCCGCGCTCCAGCGCGGAGCGGAACATGGCCGCGACCCCGGAGTAGGGGGTGTCGCGGGGCATGTGCGGGCCGTAGACGTTGTGGTAGCGCAGGGCCACCGCGGCGGCTCCCGCCTGCCGCACCCACGAGGCGGCGTAGTGCTCCTGCGCGGCCTTGCTCGCGGCGTACGCCCCGCGCGGCGCCAGCGGCGCGTCCTCGTCGATGGTCGCCCACGCCAGCGCACCGGCGCAGCGGGGGCAGCGGACCTCGAAGTCCCCGGCCTCCAGGGCGGCGACCGGTCGGGGCGGCGGGGTCACGTCGCCGTGCTCGGCGCAGCGGTAGCGGCCCTCGCCGTAGACGACCATCGACGAGGCCAGCACCAACCGGTCCACGCCGACCGTGTGCATCGCTGCGAGCAGGACGGCGGTGCCGAGGTCGTTGTGCGAGGCGTACTCCGGGAGGTCGGCGACCTTCACGCCCGCGCCGACCACCGCGGCCTGGTGGCACACCGCGTCGGCGCCGCGCAGCAGGTCGGTCCAGGCGTCCGCGTCGCGGACGTCGCGCAGCAGGACGTCGGGCGGCAGCGGGGCGTCGTCGCCGTGGGCCTGCGGCAGCATCACGTCCACGCCGACCACCTCGTAGCCGGCCTCGGTCAGCGCCGTCGCCACCGCGCCGCCGATGAACCCGGCGGCTCCGGTGAGGACCACGCGCATCAGGCGCGCCCCCCGCCGGACACGCCGCCCGCGGAGCCGTCCGGCACCTCGTAGGTCAGGTCGATCCCGTCGGCCCAGTTCGAGCACGAGCAGCCGTCGGGGTCGGGCAGGCGCTCGATCGTCGCGGTGAGCAGCCCGCGCAGGCGGTCGAGGTTCTCCTTGAAGCGGGCGAAGACCTCGGCCTGCCCGACGCCGGCCCCGTCCTCGGCGCCCGCGTCCATGTCGGTGACCAGCGCGATCGCGGCGTAGCACTGCTGCATCTCGCGGGCCAGCACCGCCTCGGGGTGGCCGGTCATGTTCACCAGCGTCCAGCCCTGGTCGGCGTACCAGCGCGACTCCGCGCGCGTCGAGAACCGCGGCCCCTCGATGACCACCATCGTGCCGCCGTCGACGATGCCGCGCTCCGCGCCGCCGCCGGTCGCCTCGCCGGCCCCGAGCACCGCGCCCCGCACGCCGGAGCAGTAGGGGTCGGCGAACGGCAGGTGCACCGCCCCGGTCTCGACGTAGGACTGCACCCGCCCCGTCGTGCGGTCGACCAGCTGGTCGGGCACGACGACGTCGCCGGGCACGACCTCGGGCCGCAGGCCGCCGACGGCGCACGGCGCCAGGACCTGCCGCACGCCCAGCGAGCGCAGCGCCCACAGGTTGGCGCGGTGGTTGATCCGGTGCGGCGGGAACTCGTGGTGGGGGCCGTGGCGCGGGACGAACGCGACGCTGCGCCCGGCGACGGTGCCGATCGCGATCGGGGCCGACGGGTCGCCGTACGGCGTCGTGACCTCCACCTCGTGGGGGTCGTCGAGGAAGGCGTAGAAGCCGGTGCCGCCGATGACCGCGATGTCCGCGCGCTGGTGCTCCATCCCGCCACCCTGCCAGGGCGCGTGTAGTCCCCGCCCTAGGGTGGAGCCATGCGCGCAGCCCACACGGAGGCCCAGGTCCGCGACGCCGAGGCCGCCCTCGCGAGCACGCTCGCCGACGGCGCGCTGATGCAGCGGGCGGCGACCGGGCTGGCGTACGCGGTGCTCGGGCTCCTCGGTGGCGCCTACGGACGGCGGGTCGTGCTGCTCGTCGGCTCCGGCGCCAACGGCGGCGACGCGCTGCACGCCGGCGCCCTGCTGGCCCGCCGCGGCGTCGCGGTCGAGGCGGTCCTGCTCTCCGAGGCGGTGCACGCCGAGGGCCTCGCCGCCCTGCGCGCCGCGGGTGGCCGCGACCGCGGCTGGGACGGCACGGGTCCGCGCCGGCTGCCCGACGTCGTCGTCGACGGCATCGTCGGCATCGGCGGTCGCCCGGGCCTGAAGCCGGACGCGGCGGCCGCGCTGGCGGCGTACGCCCCGGAGGACGACACCGGCGCGCGTCCCGTGCAGGTCGTCGCCGTCGACGTGCCGAGCGGCGTCGAGGTCGACACCGGCCGGCTCCCCGACGGCGCCCACGTCCGCGCCGACCTGACCGTCACCTTCGGCACCCACAAGGTCGCCCACCTCGTCGACCCGGCCTCGCCGGCGTGCGGTGCGGTGCACCTCGTCGACATCGGTCTGGGCCCGCACCTCCCGCCCGCGGACGTCGTCGCGCTGCAGGCCGACGACGTCGCCGCGCTGCTGCCGCGGCCGGGACGCGCGGCGCACAAGTACACCCGCGGTGTCGTCGGCGTGCGCGCCGGCTCGGGCCGCTACCCGGGGGCGGGCCTGCTCGCCGTCGCGGGTGCGGCCAGCGGACTGGCGGGGATGGTGCGCTACGTCGGCGACCCGACCGTGCTCGACCGGGTCCGCGAGGCGCACCCCGAGGTGGTCGGGGTCGGGCGCGTGCAGTCGTGGACGGTCGGCTCGGGTGGGGACAACCGCGCGGGCGCCGCCCTGCGGGCCGCGCTGGCCGACGAGGTGCCGCTGGTCGTCGACGCCGAGGCGCTGCGCCACCTCGACGCCCCGGTGCGCGCGGAGGACGGCTCCTCCGTCCCCGCCGTGCTCACGCCCCACGCCGGTGAGCTCGCGTCGCTGCTGGGCGTCGAGCGGGCCGACGTCGAGGCCGACCAGCTGGCGTACGCCCGCCGCGCGGCGCAGCGCTACGACACCGTGGTCCTGCTCAAGGGCCCGCACAGCCTCGTGGCGCACCCCGACGGCCGGGTCCGGGTCAACACCACCGGTCCGTCGTGGCTCGCCACCGCGGGCGCCGGTGACGTGCTCGCGGGCCTCGTCGGCGCGCTGCTCGCGACGGGCCTGGACCCCTTCGACGCCGCCGCCGTCGGCTCGTGGCTGCACGGGGCGGCCGCGACGTACGCGAGCCAGGGCGGCCCGATCGTCGCCTCCGACGTCGCCGACGCGGTCGGCGAGGTCGTCCGGTCGCTGCTGGCCTGAGCGCGGACCCTGCCAGAATGTGCGCCATGAGTGCCCCGTCGCGTCCCGAGGTCGTCGTCGACCTCGCGGCGGTGCGGCGCAACGTCCGCACCCTGCGTGCCCGGGTCGCACCGTCGGCGATGATGACGGTGGTCAAGGCGGACGGCTACGGCCACGGGATGGTCGAGGTCGCCCGGGCCGCGCGGGCGGCCGGCGCCGACTGGCTCGGCGTCGCCACCCCGGCCGAGGCCCTCGCCCTGCGGGCCGCGGGCGACACCGGCCGGGTGCTGTGCTGGCTGACGATGCCCGGCGAGGACCTGGCCGCGCTGGTCGCCGCCGGCGTCGACGTCACCGCGTACTCCCCGGCGGACGTCGACCTCGTCGTCGCCGCGGCGCAGGCCGCTGACGTCCCCGCGCGGCTGCAGCTCAAGATCGACACGGGCCTGCACCGCGGCGGCGCCCTCGCGGAGGACTGGCCGGCGCTCGTGCGCGCCGCGCTCGTCGGCGAGGCCGCCGGTGCCCTGCGCGTGACCGGCATCTGGTCGCACCTGGCCGCCTCGGAGGACTCCGCGCACCCGGCGAACGACGCGCAGGAGGCGGCGTTCGTCGAGGCCCTCGCCCACGCCGAGGAGGCCGGCCTGCGCCCCGAGGTGCGCCACCTAGCGAACTCGGCCGCGGCGCTGCTGCGCCCGAGCGCCCACTTCGACCTGGTGCGCTGCGGGATCGCCACCTACGGCATCGACCCGGCCCCCGACGTCGCCGAGGGCGACGTGCCGGGCGGTCGCCCGGACCTCGTGCCGGCGATGACGGTGCGCGCCCCGCTCGTGCTGACCAAGCGCCTGCAGCCCGGTGACGGCGTCTCCTACGGCCACACCTGGGTCGCCGACCGGCCCACGACCGTCGGGCTGGTGCCGCTCGGCTACGGCGACGGTGTCCCGCGGCACGCGGCCGCCGGGGTCGGCTCGCCGGACGCCGCCGAGGTGTGGGTGGACGGACGCCGGCGCCCCGTGCGCGGCCGGGTCTGCATGGACCAGCTCGTCGTCGACCTCGACGGCGACGAGCCGGAGGCCGGTGCCGAGGTCGAGCTGTTCGGCACCGGTGAGCGGGGCGCGCCCACCGCGCTGGACTGGGCGAGGGCCTGCGGCACCATCGACTACGAGATCGTCACCCGCCTGCGGGGCCGCGCGCTGCGCCGCCACGTCGGCGTCGAGCCGGGCCCGGACGAGCCGGGACCGGACGAGCCGGCCGGGGACGAGCGGACCGGGACCCACGACGGAGGACACGCATGAGGCTGCGCAACGCCGTGCTCGCGATCGCTGCGGGCGCGACCGGCGCCGCGCTGGCCGGCGCAGCGGCCGGGGTGGCCCACCAGCGACGCGTCATCGCGCACCGCGACGCCGGCGAACGGGTGGCGTTCGGGTCGCTGCGCTCGCCGGCGCTGACCGTCGTGGCCGACGACGGCGTGCCGCTGCACGTCGAGGTCGACGAGCCGGCGCCCCGCGTGGACGGCGCGACCGCGCCGGCGCCGACCGTGGTGTTCGTGCACGGGTACGCCCTCAACCTCGACTGCTGGCACTTCCAGCGCGCCGCCTACCGCGGTCAGCTGCGCACCGTCCTCTACGACCAGCGCTCCCACGGCCGCTCGGGACGCTCGACCGAGGAGCACGCGACCATCGAGCAGCTCGGCTCCGACCTCGCGCGGGTGCTCGAGGAGGTCGTGCCCGAGGGGCCGGTCGTCCTCGTCGGTCACTCGATGGGCGGGATGAGCGTGATCGCGCTCGCGGAGTCCCACCCCGAGCTGTTCGGGGACCGGGTGGTCGGGGTCGCGCTGATCTCGACCACCGCCGGCGGGCTGGAGCCGCACCGCGTGCTGGTGCCGATGGTGCCGCGCACGCTCGGCGGCCAGGTCGCCGTGCGGGTCGTCGCCGCGCTGGCCCGCGGCCACCGGGTCGTCGAGGGGTTCCGCAGGATCGGCCGCCCGCTCGCGCTCGTCGCCACCGACCAGTTCGCCTTCGGCAGCGACGTGCCCGAGCGCTACGTCGCCTTCGTCGACGAGATGCTGAGCCGCACGCCGTTCGACGTGCTGGCCGACTTCTTCCCCGCCTTCGGCGGCCTCGACAAGTTCGCGCTCCTCGATGCGTTGGGCACCGTGCCGACGACCATCGCCTGCGGCACGAAGGACCGGATCACCGCCATCGGGCACAGCCGCAAGCTGCACGCGCACATCGAGGGCTCCCGCCTCGAGGAGTTCGAGGACGCCGGCCACATGGTGATCATGGAGCGCCACGCGGCCGTCAACGAGCTGCTCGACGACCTGATCGAGGCCGCCGTTGCCTGAGACCTCCGGGGCACCGCCCGAGGTGACGGTGCGCGTCGTGGGCCCCGAGGCGGCCGACGAGGTGTACGCCGTGGTGCACGCCGCCTTCGCCGCCCGCCCGCCGCTGGACCCGCCGGCCGACGCCCTCGCCGAGACGCCCGCGACGATGGCCGACGCGCTCGCGACCGGCGGCGGCATGGTGGCCGAGTCGGACGGTCGGGTCGTCGGCGCGCTCGTGCTCGACCCGGTCGACGACCTGCTGTGGGTGCGCCGCTTCGGCGTCCTGCCGACGTGGCAGGAGCACGGGGTCGGGGCACGGATGGCGGCCGCGGTCGTGGCCCACGCCGGCGACCGGCCCGTGGCGGTGCTGGCCCGCCCCGAGCTCCCGCGCTCGCTGGCCTTCTGGGAGCACCACGGCTTCGTCGAGGTCGACCGTCCCGCCCCCTACGTGCAGCTCGTGCGGCCCGGTACGCCGCCCGTCCCGACGACGGTGGCGGTGCCCGACGCCACCGCGATGCGGGCGCTCGGCAGCGGTCTGGCGCGGCGGCTGCGGGCCGGGGACCTCCTGGTGCTCACCGGAGGCCTCGGAGCCGGCAAGACCACCTTCACCCAGGGCCTGGGGGAGGGTCTGGGCGTGCGTGGCGGCATCACGTCGCCCACGTTCGTGATCGCCCGCGTGCACCCCTCGCTGGCCGGCGGTCCCGCGCTCGTCCACGTCGACGCGTACCGCCTCGGGGGCGTCGCCGAGCTCGACGACCTCGACCTCGACACCTCCCTCGACGAGGCCGTCACCGTCGTGGAGTGGGGCGCCGGCGTCGTCGAGCAGCTCGCCGAGAGCCACCTCGAGGTCGTGATCGAGCGCGCCGTCGCCGACGACGCGGCGGTCGAGGGGGCCGAGGGAGCCGACGGCGTCGAGGGAGCCGACGAGCGGGTGGTCCGCCTGGTCGGCCACGGGCCACGCTGGGCCTGACCCGCGCGAGTCCGCCCCGCGCGGCGACCGCGGCCGTCGTACACCGCCCCGGGTGACCTAACCTCGTCGCGTGCTGCTCTCCTTCGACACCGCCACGCCGCGCGTCGTCGCGGCGGTCTACGACCCCGACGAGGACCGCGTGCTCGCCTCCGGGGTGGCCGAGCGGTCGATGCAGCACGGCGAGCAGCTCGCCCCGCTGATCGCGTCCTGCCTGGAGCAGGCCGGCCTCGACCGTCGCGACCTGACGGCGATCGCGGTCGGCGTCGGACCCGGTCCGTTCACCGGCCTGCGGGTCGGGCTGGTCACGGCCCGCACGCTGGCGCACGTGCTCGACCTGCCGACGTACGGCGTCTGCTCGCTCGACGTCCTCGCCGTCGAGGCCGTCGCCACCGGCGCGGTCGCGGAGCCCTTCCTGGTCGCCACCGACGCCCGGCGCAAGGAGGTCTACCTGGCCTCCTACGACGCCGACGGCCACCGTCTCGAGGGTCCGGTCGTCGCCCGGCCGGCCGACGTGGCAACGGCGGCGCCGGTCGTCGGCGCCGGTCCCGGCCTCTACCCCGACGCGTTCACCCGTGCGGTCGGTCCGACCGCGCCCGACGCCGGCTGGCTGGCCCGCGCGGTCGCCGGCGAGCACGTCGAGCTGCTGGACCCCGAGCCGCTCTACCTGCGGCGCCCCGACGCGGTCGCCGCCGCCGAGCGCGCCCCGGCGAAGCCCGTCTCGTGAGCCCGGCGGCCCACCCGCCGCGCCTGCCGCACCCGCCCGCCCGACTGCGTCCGGCGGTGCCGGGGGACCTCGACGCCCTGGTGGCGCTCGAGCGCGAGCTCTTCGGGCCCGACGCGTGGTCGCCGGCGCTCGTGGGCGCCGAGCTGGACGCGGCCGCGGGCCGATGGGTGCTCGTGGCCGAGGTCGCGGGGCAGGTGGCCGGGTACGCCGTCCTCGCCGTCTCCGACGACGTCGCCGACCTGCTGCGCATCGGGGTCGCCCCGGGTGCCCGGCGGACCGGCCTGGCACGGCGGCTGCTGGCGGCGGGCACCGAGGCCGTCGTCGGCGCGGGTGCGGACCGGATGCTGCTCGAGGTGAGCGCCACGAACGCACCGGCCACCGCGTTCTACGCCGCCGCGGGGTTCCGGGAGATCCACCGCCGCCCGCGCTACTACCGCGACGGCGCCGACGCGCTTGTCCTCCAGCGGAGGCTGCCCGCCTGAGCGGCGGCGCGTCACCACCCCAGGTGGTCGTCCTTCGAGCGCACCTCGACGTGCGGCGAGCCGACCCGGGTGAACCGCACCCGCATCCACGGCACCCATGCGTCGGCGTCCCGGCGTTCCCACACCGCGGCCATGGTGTCGGCGCCGGTGAAGGTGAGCACCGCGCGCGCTCCGGGGAGGTCGTTGCGGTAGCGGCCCTCGTCGTCGAACCAGCCCTCGGAGCGGCCGACGTCGCCGTCGGCCTCGTAGGCCACCTGGTCGATGGAGGTCGCGTCGCGCGGCGTGAGGACCTCGAGCGTCTCCCTGCGCTCGCCGAAGATCCGCACGTCCACGCGGTGCACCAGGTGCCGCCGGCCGGGGAACCACTCGTAGACGTCGAACCCGCGCCACGACTGCCCGTCGTGCTCCCCGCCGTCCTCGACGACGCCCTCGGTGCGCCAGGTCCCGACGAGGCGGTCCATCCGGTCGTGCAGGCTCGCGTCGCTCATGGGCGGAGCCTGACGCGCCGGGACGGGTCGGGGCAACCACCACGACCGCGTCGGCCGGACGGCACAATGGACCGGTGAGCACCGACGCGCCCCTCGTCCTCGGCATCGAGACCTCCTGCGACGAGACCGGCGTGGGCATCGTGCGGGGCACGACCCTGCTGGCCGACGAGGTCGCGAGCAGCGTCGAGGAGCACGCCCGCTTCGGCGGCGTCGTGCCCGAGGTCGCCAGCCGTGCCCACCTCGAGGCGATGGTCCCGACGGTCGAGCGGGCCTGCGCGACGGCAGGGGTGCGGCTCGCCGACCTCGACGCCGTCGCCGTCACCAGCGGCCCCGGCCTCGCCGGCGCCCTGCTGGTCGGAGTGGCCAGCGCCAAGGCCCTCGCACTCGGCCTGGGCAAGCCGCTCTACGGGGTGAACCACCTGGCCGCGCACGTCGCGGTCGACCAGCTCGAGCACGGGCCGCTGCCCGAGCCGTGCATCGCGATGCTCGTCTCCGGCGGGCACTCGAGCCTGCTGCGGGTCACCGACCTGACGGCCGGGGTCGACCCCATGGGCGCCACCATCGACGACGCGGCGGGGGAGGCCTTCGACAAGGTCGCCCGGCTGCTGGGCCTGCCGTTCCCCGGGGGACCGTACGTCGACCGCGCCGCCCGCGAGGGCACCGTCACGATCGACTTCCCCCGCGGCCTGACGAGCCGGCGCGACCTGGAGCGGCACCGCTTCGACTTCTCGTTCTCCGGCCTCAAGACCGCCGTGGCCCGCTGGGTCGAGGCGAAGGAGCGGGCGGGGGAGCCGGTGCCGGTCGCCGACGTGGCCGCCTCGTTCCAGGAGGCCGTCTGCGACGTGCTCGTGCGCAAGGCCCTCGACGCGGCCACCGCCGAGGGCGTCGAGGACCTGCTCGTCGGCGGGGGCGTCGCCGCCAACTCGCGGCTGCGCGCCATGATCGTCGAGCGCGCCGACCGCGTCGGTGTGCGGGTGCGGATCCCGCGGCCCGGGCTGTGCACCGACAACGGGGCGATGGTCGCCGCGCTCGGGGCCGAGATGGTGGCGCGCGGGCGTACCCCCTCGGCCCTCGACCTGCCCGCCGACTCCTCCCAGCCGATCACGACCGTCCTGGTCTGAGGCCCGGCCCGGCCCGAGCCGGACCGGGCCCGCGCCTCACCGCGGCAGGTACCGCTCGCCGCCGGTGTCGAACGCCGGGTCGAAGTCGAGCACGTCGACGGTCTGCTCCACCGTCCCGGCCGCGAGGTCGATCCGCAGCAGGCCGTAGCGGCGCTCGCCGTCGACCGGCTGGGAGGCCGCGACGACGAACGACGTCGGCGACTCCCACACGGCCTCGGAGAGCATCCCCTGCTCCTCGGTCGTCGTCAGGTTGGCGACGACCTCGCCGGTGCGGGCGTCGAGGACCTGCGAGACGAGGAGTCCCGCGCCGTCCCCGTTGGCCGGGCCGGCCAGCACGAAGGTGCCGTCGGGGCTGAACGCCTCGAGGGTGGCGTCGCAGGTCGGGCCCCAGACGACGGCGCCGTCGACGGTCGAGACGACCGAGGAGCAGGTGCTGATGTCCGCCTCCCGCAGGGTGAACGACGCGTACGCCTCGCCCGACGGCGACGCGCCCAGCGCCATCTCCTCGCCGAGCCCCGTGACCGTGCCGTCCTCGGCCATCCGCACCACGCGCACGCCGGCGCCGTCGGAGATCTCGAGGACGACCTCGCCGTCGGTGATCGTGAGCGGGGTGGCGATCGGGAGGGCCTGGCCGCCGGGCTCGGGGGCGACGGGCGTACGCCACCGCTCCTCGCCCGCCGCGTCGGCCACGACGACCTCGAGGGCCGTCCCGTCGGACTCGACCCAGGCGACGTCACCGGTGCCGGCGTCGCGGGCCACCTGCGCGGTCACGAAGCTGCCGTCGGGCTCCAGGCCGTCCTCGACCACGGTGCCGTCGGGGTCGAGGCGGACGAGCGTGTACTCGCCGCCGGTGCCGGGGTCGACGGCCGCCAGCCATCCGTCCTCGAGCGGCACGACGGCGCCGACGCCGCTGATCCCGACCTCGCCGGGCACGGCGTACTCCCCGCCACCGGGCAGGCGCAGCACGCCGTCGACGGTGTAGGGCACCGTAGGTCCGTCCCCGGGCTCCGCCCCGAGGACGTCGATTTCCAGGTCCTGGCCGTACGTGACGTCGTCGGGGTCGTCGGTCCCGTCGGGCCGGGGCGTGTCGGTGACCGCGGGCGGTGCCGGTCGCTCGTCGGTGCCGGCGACGGTCAGCGCGAACGGCGCGGCCACCGCGAGCACGACGGCCGCCGCGGCGCCCCCCGCGAGGGCGACCCGGCGGTTCCGGATCCGGCGGGCCCGGCCGCGCACCGCGTCGAGGGAGATGCTGGCGCCGGCGACGTCGTCCGCACGCCGGTCGAGCGCGCCGGACAGGGTGCGTCCGACCTGGTCGTCGTTCGGGGTGCTCATCGCTGCTCCTCCCGGGGCTCGGTGTCGGTGGGCGCGAGGGCCTCGGGGGTGCGCTCGCGCAGGGCGGCGAGCGCGCGGCTCGCCTGGGACTTCACGGTCCCGGTCGAGACGCCGAGGGTGGCGGCGATCTCCGCCTCGCTCAGGCCCTCGTAGTAGCGCAGCACGATCACCGCGCGCTGCTTGCGGGGCAGGGTCTGCACGAACTCCCACATCCGGGCCGAGGTGCCGTCGTCGTACGCGTCGTGGTGCGGCGCCGCCTCCGGCACCTCGTCGGTGCTCGACTCGTGGCGCTTCCACGCGCGGCGCCACAGCGAGTTGTGCTCGTTGACCAGGATCCGGCGGACGTAGCCGTCCACCGAGCCGCGTGACTCGACGCGGTCCCACGCCAGGTAGAGCTTCGCCAGCGCCGTCTGCACCAGGTCCTCGGCGGTGTGGCGGTCGCCGCTGATCAGGTACGCCGTGCGCAGCAGGCTGGCCTGCCGCGCCTCCATGTAGTCCGCGAACTCCTCGTCGCGGGTGCGGCGCCGTGGAGTCGTCATCGTCGCTCCCGTCGTCGGCATCGCTCTCACCTCCATCCTGTCGCGACCAGGACGCGGTCGGCCAGGGATCGGTTGCATACGGCCCCGGCGTCCCCGCCACCCGGGGGCCGACGCCGCGTCAGCCCCCGGGCGATACGTTCGTCCCACGACGATCGGGCCCCGCCCGGGAAGAGGGAGAACGCTGATGCACGAGGTCAAGGCGGTCGTGGCGAAGTCGGTCAAGGAGCCGGTGAGCCTGGAGACGATCCTGGTGCCGGACCCGGGTCCGGGCGAGGCGCTGGTGAAGGTGCAGGCGTGCGGGGTCTGCCACACGGACCTGCACTACCGCGAGGGTGGGATCAACGACGAGTTCCCGTTCCTGCTGGGTCACGAGGCCGCCGGGGTCGTCGAGGCGGTCGGCGACGACGTCACCACGGTCGCGCCCGGCGACTTCGTGGTGCTGAACTGGCGTGCGGTGTGCGGTGACTGTCGCGCGTGCGACCGCGGCGAGCCGCAGTACTGCTTCAACACGCACAACGCGACCCAGAAGATGACGCTGGCCGACGGCACGCCGCTCTCGCCGGCGCTGGGCATCGGTGCGTTCGCGGAGAAGACGCTGGTGGCGGCCGGGCAGTGCACGAAGGTCGACCCCCAGGCGCGCCCGGCGGCGGTCGGGCTGCTCGGTTGCGGCGTGATGGCCGGCATCGGTGCGGCGATCAACACCGGCAACGTCTCGCGCGGCGACGTGGTGGCCGTGATCGGCTGCGGCGGCGTCGGCGTGGCGGCGATCGCCGGCGCGGCGCTGGCGGGTGCGGGCGCGATCATCGCGGTCGACATCGACCCCAAGAAGCTCGAGGCGGCGAAGGCGCAGGGTGCCACGCACACCGTGAACTCCTCGGAGACCGACGCGGTCGAGGCGATCAAGGCGATCGCGGCGGCGAGCGCGGGCCACGCCGGCGCGGACGGCGCCGACGTGGTGATCGACGCGGTGGGTCGCCCCGAGACGTGGGAGCAGGCGTTCTACGCCCGCGACCTGGCCGGCACGGTGGTGCTGGTCGGCGTGCCGACCCCGGACATGAAGGTGCCGCAGATCCCGCTGATCGACGTGTTCGGTCGGGGCGGCTCGCTGAAGTCGAGCTGGTACGGCGACTGCCTGCCCTCGCGCGACTTCCCGATGCTGGTCGACCTCTACCGCCAGGGCCGCCTCGACCTCGACGCGTTCGTGACCGAGGAGATCGGCATCGAGGACGTCGAGGCCGCGTTCGAGAAGATGCACCACGGCGACGTCCTGCGCAGCGTGGTGGTCCTCTGATGGCCGCGCGCGTGGACCACGGCGTCGTCGCGGGCACCTTCTCGCTCGACGGCGAGACGCACGAGGTCGACAACAACGTCTGGGTGGTCGGCGACGACAGCGAGGTCGTCGTCATCGACGCACCGCACGACGTCGACGCGATCCTGCAGATCGTCGGCGACCGCACCGTCCGGGCGATCGTGTGCACGCACGCCCACGACGACCACGTGCGCGTCGCGCCCGCCCTGCGCGAGCGCACGGGCGCGCCGATCCTGCTGCACCCCGACGACCGACCGGTCTGGGAGCTCACCCACGGCGGTCCCGACGACGCCGACGGCGAGCTCTGGGACGTCGACCTCGCCGACGGGCAGACGATCGAGGTCGCCGGCACGTCGCTGCAGGTGCTGCACACGCCGGGCCACGCCCCGGGCGCCGTGTGCCTGTACGCCCCCGAGCTCGGCGCGGTCTTCACCGGCGACACGCTGTTCAACGGCGGGCCGGGCGCCACCGGCCGCTCGTTCTCCGACCGCCCGACGATCGAGGCCTCGATCCGGGCGCGGCTGTTCGAGCTGCCCGACGCCACCGTCGTGCACACCGGGCACGGCGACGACACGACGATCGCGGCGGAGAAGGCCAACCTGGCCTGACGCCGCACGTCACGCACCACCCGCGCGGGCGGGTCGCTCCGGGGACCGGGGCGGCCCGCCCGCGGCGCGTACGCTCGGTGACCGTGACCGAGCGCATCGAGACCACCCGCGTGATCGCGGCTCCCGCGAGCGCGATCTACGACGTGCTCACCGACCCCGAGGGCCACGTCGACATCGACTCCTCCGGCATGCTGCAGGCCGCGACGGGTCGGCGGCCCCGGGTCGTGGGCGACACCTTCGTGGTGCACATGGACCGGGAGGCGCTGGGCGACATCCCCGACCTGCGCGACTACGACGTCACCGTCGTGATCGAGACGCTCGAGCCCGACCGCGAGGTCGCGTGGAGCATCATCGGTCGGGTCCGGCCGCCGATCGGGCACGTCTACGGATACCGGCTCGAACCGGCCGAGCCCGGCGAGGACGGCCGTGAGCGCACGCTCGTGACCAGCTACTACGACTGGTCGGGAGCGCGCGACGACTGGAAGAAGGTGTTCCCGGTCGTCTCCGAGCAGCACCTGCGGGGCACGCTCGGGATCCTCGCCCGCACCGTGCGCCGCCGAGGTGCTTGACGGCCCCGGCGCCCTGCTGGACGCTGCCCTGAGCCAACCATCCCCGACACCGACGAGGTCCCCGTGCCCGAAGCCGTGATCGTGTCCACCGCCCGCTCCCCGATCGGCCGGGCCGGCAAGGGTTCGCTCAAGGACATGCGCCCCGACGACCTCGCCGTGCAGATGGTCGAGGCGGCCCTCGCGCAGGTGCCCGAGCTGGACCGCGCCGACATCGTCGACCTCGCCCTCGGCGTCGGCCAGCCCGCGGGCGAGGCGGGCTTCAACCTGGCCCGCGCCGTCGCCGTGCTGGCGGGCATGGACCACCTGCCCGGCGTGACCGTGAACCGCTACTGCTCCTCGAGCCTGCAGACCACCCGGATGGCGTTCCACGCCATCAAGGCGGGCGAGGGCGACGTGTTCCTCTCCGCGGGCGTCGAGACCGTCAGCCGCTTCGGCAACGGCTTCGCCGACCTGCCGGACGCCCAGAACCCGCGGTTCGCCGACGCCGTGCGGCGCACCGACGAGCGCGCCCGGGGCGGTGCGGAGACCTGGCGCGACCCGCGCGAGAGCGGCGAGCTGCCCGATCTCTACATCGCGATGGGCCAGACGGCGGAGAACGTCGCGCAGAAGCTCGGCATGAGCCGGGAGGAGCAGGACCGCTTCGGCGTGCGCAGCCAGAACCTGGCCGAGCGGGCGATCGCGGACGGCTTCTGGGCCACCGACATCATGCCCGTGACGCTGCCCGACGGCACCGTCGTCTCCACCGACGACGGGCCGCGGGCGGGCACCACCTACGAGGCCGTCAGCCAGCTGAAGCCGGTCTTCCGGCCGGACGGCACCGTGACCGCCGGCAACGCCTGCCCGCTCAACGACGGCGCGGCCGCCCTGGTCGTCATGAGCGACACGAAGGCGAAGGAGCTGGGCCTGACCCCGCTGGCGCGGATCCTCTCGACCGCGGTCACCGGCCTCTCGCCCGAGATCATGGGTCTCGGGCCCGTGGAGGCGATCCCGGCCGCCCTGCGCCACGCGGGCCTGGCGCTCGACGACGTCGATCTCTTCGAGATCAACGAGGCATTCGCGGTGCAGGCCCTCGGTTCGGCCCAGCTGCTCGGGATCGACGTCGACCGGCTCAACGTCAACGGCGGCGCCATCGCCGTCGGCCACCCCTTCGGCATGACGGGCGCGCGCATCACGAGCACCCTCATCAACTCCCTGCGCCACCACGACAAGCAGATCGGCGTGGAGTCGATGTGCGTCGGCGGCGGGCAGGGCATGGCGATGGTGCTCGAGCGGCTCTCCTGAGCCGCGCTGGTCGCTCTCAGACGGGCCGGACGAGCAGCGCGGTGCCCTCGCCCCCGACCCGGGTGAGCACGACGGTCGCCTCCTCGCTGCCGCGCAGCGCGAGGCGCTTGCGCAGCTGCTCGGGCACGACGTCGACGCCCCGCTTCTTGATGGTGAGGCGCCCGACCGCCCGCTCGCGCAGGGCGGCGCGCAGCTGCTTCTCGCGGTAGGGGAGCTCCTCGAGCACCTCGTACGTCGTCGCGAACGGCGTGCGGAAGCCCTCGTCGGAGACGACGTACGCGATGTGCTCGTCCAGCAGCCCGCCCTCGACGCTGCCGGCCACGGCGGTCACGAGACCGGCGCGGATGACGGCGCCGTCGGGCTCGTAGAGGTAGCGGCCCACGGGGCGTACCGGCCGCTCGGCCGCTCCGTCCCAGGGGTCGTCGGACTCCGTCAGCGTCGCGAGGCCCTCGGTGCCGAGCACGGTCGCCCGGCGCCGGGCGACGGCGAGGTGCGGCGACCACAGCACGGCCTCCTTGACGTCGCCGCGCTCGCTGACCCACTCGGCCTCCACGCCGTCGGGCACCAGGTCGTGGGGGAGGCCCGGTGCGAGCTTCGCGACGCTGGGCCGACCCGCGAGCAGACCGGTCACGAAGTCCCACGAGGGCACCCAGGCCGAGGCGTCGAAGACGCGGCCGCGGCCGTCGCGGCGGGCCGGGTCCACCGTCGCGACGTCGAACGCGTCCAGCGCCAGCGTCGTCGCGTCGGCCACGGTCGCGGCGCCCTCCAGCCCCAGCGCCGCCAGGTTGGCCTCGGCGATCGCGACCCGCACCGGGTCGAGGTCGACCCCGGCCGCGACCAGTCCGGCGCGGGCCAGGGCGAGCAGGTCGCCGCCGATCCCGCAGCCGAGGTCGACCACCGCGCCCGGCCGGGCGGCGGCGAGCCGCGCGGCGCGGTGGTCGGCGACCCGGCGCCGGGTCGCCTGCTCGAGGCCGTCGGGGGTGAAGTACATCCGCAGGGCGTCCTCGCCGAACTTGGCGACGCCGCGGACCCGCAGCCCCACCTGGGTCAGCGCGGCCGCCGCCCGCTCGGGGTCGGGCTCGGTGCGGCGCACGGTCGCCGCCGCGCGGACGGGGTCGCCGTCGGCGTCCGCGTACGCCCTCGCCGCCACCTCCAGCAGCGTGCCGCCGTCGGGCGTGAGCAGCCAGCGCAGCGTCGCGAGGTCCATGGGCGCATCCTTCCAGTCGCGTCGGACGCCGTCCCCGCGCGGTCGGGTCCGGACACTTCTGGCACTCGTTCGGGCGGAGTGCTAACGTCGGCGCTGGCACTCTCCCCTGGAGGGTGCCAACGTCGACGATGACGGCGCGGCCCCCGCGACGGCGTGCCCGAAACGGCGACGACCCAACGCCCCGTCGGGCGGCACCCGCCGTCCGCACATTCGGATCCGCACGGAAAGTGGAGGTCGACATCGTGTCGGTCAACATCAAGCCCCTCGAGGACCGCATCGTCGTCAAGCCGCTCGACGCCGAGCAGACCACGGCGTCCGGTCTCGTCATCCCCGACACCGCGAAGGAGAAGCCCCAGGAGGGCGAGGTCCTCGCGGTGGGCGCGGGTCGCTGGAACGAGGACGGCGACGAGCGCATCCCGCTCGACATCTCGGTCGGCGACAAGGTCATCTACAGCAAGTACGGCGGCACCGAGGTCAAGTACGCGGGCCAGGAGTACCTGATCCTGTCCGCCCGCGACGTCCTCGCCATCGTCGGCTGACGAACTGGCATCCCGCCCGGCAGCGTTGGGCCCGCTCGACGACCCGCTCCGCTGGAGGTCGCCTCCGCGGGCCCGCCTTGCCGGGCGGGCGCCATTTCGCCAGCACCCACGACACCCCGACAGAGGGAGTAACCCATGCCCAAGATCCTGGAGTTCGACGAGAACGCCCGTCGCTCCCTCGAGCGCGGCGTCGACGCGCTCGCCAACACCGTCAAGGTGACGCTCGGCCCCAAGGGCCGCTACGTCGTCCTCGACAAGAAGTGGGGCGCCCCGACCATCACGAACGACGGCGTGACCGTCGCCCGTGAGGTCGAGCTCGACGACCCGTTCGAGAACCTCGGTGCGCAGCTCACCAAGGAGGTCGCGACCAAGACGAACGACGTCGCCGGTGACGGCACGACGACCGCGACCGTCCTGGCCCAGGCCCTGGTGCACGAGGGCCTGCGCGCCGTCGCCGCCGGCGCCAACCCGCTCGGCCTCAAGCGGGGTCTCGACCTCGCCGCGGCCGCCGTCGGCGACGCGCTGCGCGACGCCGCCCGCGAGGTCGACAGCAAGGAGGACGTGGCGAGCGTCGGCACGATCTCCTCGCGCGACTCGCACATCGGCGAGCTGCTCGCCGACGCGTTCGACAAGGTCGGCAAGGACGGCGTCATCACCGTCGAGGAGGCCAACACCCTCGGCACCGACCTCGAGTTCACCGAGGGCATGCAGTTCGACAAGGGCTTCATCTCGCAGTACTTCGTGACGGACGCCGAGGGCCGCGAGGCCGTGCTCGACGACCCGTACATCCTGCTGCACCAGGGGAAGATCTCGGCCGTCGCCGAGCTGCTCCCGCTGCTCGAGAAGGTCATCGCGGCCGGCAAGTCGCTCTTCATCATCGCCGAGGACCTCGAGGGCGAGGCGCTCTCCACCCTCGTCGTCAACAAGATCCGCGGCACCTTCACCGGCGTGGCCGTCAAGGCGCCCGCGTTCGGCGACCGCCGCAAGGCGATCCTCCAGGACATCGCGGTGCTCACGGGCGCCCAGGTCGTGGCGCCCGAGGTCGGCCTCAAGCTCGACCAGGTC
The DNA here is from genome assembly GCF_032378595.1 of Nocardioides imazamoxiresistens. NCBI lineage: Bacteria > Bacillati > Actinomycetota > Actinomycetes > Propionibacteriales > Nocardioidaceae > Nocardioides > Nocardioides imazamoxiresistens. The sequence continues at coordinate 313,030 of NZ_JAVYII010000001.1, read as the reverse complement.
GGGCTCGAGGTGCTGGGCCAGGCCCGCCGCGTCGTGGTGACGAAGGACAACACGACCATCGTCGACGGTGGCGGCGACGCCTCGGCCGTCGAGGGTCGGGTCAACCAGATCAAGGCCGAGATCGAGAGCACGGACTCCGACTGGGACCGCGAGAAGCTTCAGGAGCGCCTCGCGAAGCTCGCCGGTGGCGTCGTGGTGATCAAGGTCGGCGCGGCCACCGAGGTCGAGCTCAAGGAGAAGAAGCACCGCATCGAGGACGCCGTCTCCGCGACGCGCGCCGCGATCGAGGAGGGCATCGTCCCCGGCGGTGGCTCCGCCATCATCCACGCCGCCGCGGCGCTCGAGGGCGACCTCGGGCTGACCGGTGACGAGGCCGTCGGCGTGCGCATCGTGCGCAAGGCCGTCGACGAGCCGCTGCGCTGGATCGCCGAGAACGGTGGCGAGCAGGGCTACGTCGTCGTCTCCAAGGTGCGCGAGCTCGGTGTCGGCAACGGCTACAACGCCGCGACCGGCGAGTACGGCGACCTGGTCGCCCAGGGCGTCCTCGACCCCGTCAAGGTCACCCGCTCGGCTCTGGTCAACGCGGTCTCGATCGCCGGCCTGCTGCTGACGACCGAGACGCTCGTCGTCGACAAGCCCGAGGAGGAGGAGGCTCCCGCGGCCGGCCACGGCCACGGGCACGGTCACTGACCGACTCCCCCCAGCAGGACCCAGCAGGACCCGTACGCCCCCGGTCTCCGCGAGGAGGCCGGGGGCGTGCGGCGTCCAGGGCCGTCCCGGCCCGGTGCTGCGAGCGACGTCACGCGGCGCGTGACACGGGCGAAACACCACCGAGGCGTCCGCGCAACACGGTGCGCGCACCGTTCGAGGCATGCTCTGGCGCGTGCGTACGACCCTGCCCGACCGCCCCGGGACGCTCGCCGTCCTGGCCCGCGAGTGCGGCGCGGCGGGGGTCAACATCCTCGGCTTCCAGATCTTCCCGGGTGTCGACGCCGTCACCGACGAGCTCGTGATCCGCACGCCGGACGACTGGACCGAGCGCGAGATCGTCGCGCTGTTCGCGGCCGCCGACGGCACCGACGTGGTCGGCACGCCGTGCACCGACGCGGCGCTGGTGGACCAGCCGGCCCGCTACGTGCAGGCGGCGCGCGCGATCATCGCCCGGCCGGCGCGGTTCCCCGAGGTCGTCGCGCAGCTCTTCGACGCCGAGCCCGACATCTCGGCCGATCCCGACGCCACCGCCGTCGAGGGGCTCGACGTGATGGAGATGACGGTCGGCGACGTCGAGGTGCAGGTGCGCCGCCGCGCGGCGTTCACGGCGACCGAGCACGCACGCGGGGCCGCGCTCGCCGATCTCGTCTCGGACGTCCTCGAGCGCACGCCCACCCTGCTCGGCACCGCCTCGCGCCGCATGGGCGGCGGCATGCAGCCGACCTACGAGGTGCGGGGGCTCGCGGTCCACGCCGAGGCGGCGGGCGTACGCGTCGGGGTCGCGGAGATCGGCGCGCCCGCGGACCCGGGGGAGCCGGGGCTGCGGCCCGTGCGCCTGGAGGTCGACCCGGCCTGGCAGCGCCGCGGGATCGGTACGCGCCTGCTCACCGACGTCGCCCGCCTGGCGGCCGCGGAGGGTGCCACCGACATCCTGCTGAGCACCCGCGCCGACAACCAGGCGGTGCTCCCGATGGTGCTGGCGGCCGGGCTGCGGGGCCGGATCCGGATGTCGGCGGACGTGCTCACCGTCCGCATCGCGGTGCACGCCCTCCGGACTGCGAGGCGGTGACGCCCGCGGCCTAGGATGGCGGGGCCGCCAGCCCCACCCCCGTAAGGACGACATGAGCGCCACCCCCGGAGTACCCGACAAGTTCGCCGCCCTCGGACTGACCTACGACGACGTGCTCCTGCTGCCGGGCTACTCCGACCTGGCGCCGAGCGACATCGACACGACGTCCCGGCTGACGCGGGAGATCTCGCTGCGCTCCCCGCTGATCTCGGCGGCCATGGACACCGTGACCGAGTCGCGGATGGCGATCGCGATGGCCCGTCAGGGCGGCATCGGCATCCTGCACCGCAACCTCTCGGTGGCCGACCAGGCGTACCAGGTGGACCTGGTCAAGCGCACCCAGACCGGGATCATCTCCAACCCGGTCACGATCGGCCCCGACGCGACGCTGGAGGAGCTCGACCGGATCTGCGGGGAGTACCGGGTCTCCGGGCTCCCGGTCGTCGACGGCGCGAACACCCTGCTGGGCATCATCACCAACCGCGACCTGCGTTTCACGCCCGTCGCGGAGTGGGCGACCACCAAGGTCGACGAGATGATGACGCGGATGCCGCTGATCACCGGCCACGAGTCGATCAGCCGCGAGGAGGCCACCGCGCTGCTGCGCAAGCACAAGCGCGAGCGGCTCCCGCTGGTCGACGCCGACGGCAAGCTCGCCGGCCTGATCACGGTGAAGGACTTCGTGAAGTCCGAGCAGTTCCCCGACGCCTCCTACGACGCGGACGGCCGGCTGCTCGTCGGCGCGGCGATCGGCTACTTCGGTGACGCGTGGGAGCGCGCGACCACGCTGATCGAGGCTGGTGTCGACGTCCTGGTGGCCGACACCGCGCACGGCCACGTGCGGCTGCTGCTGGACATGGTGCAGCGGCTCAAGTCCGACCCGGCCACGAAGCACGTCCAGGTGATCGGCGGCAACGTCGCGACCCGCGAGGGCGCCCAGGCGTTCGTCGACGCCGGCGCGGACGCGGTCAAGGTCGGCTTCGGCCCCGGCTCCATCTGCACGACCCGCGTCGTCACCGGCGCCGGCGTCCCGCAGGTCACCGCGGTCTACGAGGCCTCGCTGGCCTGCCACCCGGCGGGCGTCCCGGTCATCGCCGACGGCGGGCTCCAGCAGTCCGGCGACATCGCCAAGGCGCTCGTCGCCGGCGCGGAGACGGTGATGATCGGCTCGCTGCTCGCGGGCTGCGAGGAGTCGCCGGGCGAGCTGGTGTTCGTCAACGGCAAGCAGTACAAGGCGTACCGGGGGATGGGCTCGCTGGGTGCGATGAGCAGCCGCGGCAAGAAGTCGTACTCCAAGGACCGCTACTTCCAGGCCGAGGTCACCAGCGACGACAAGATCGTCCCGGAGGGCGTCGAGGGCCAGGTCGCCTACCGCGGCCCGCTGGCCGCGGTCGCCCACCAGCTGATCGGCGGCCTGAGCCAGTCGATGTTCTACGTCGGCGCGCGCACGGTGCCCGAGCTGCAGGACAAGGGCCGGTTCATCCGGATCACCTCCGCCTCGCTCAAGGAGAGCCACCCGCACGACATCCAGATGGTGGCGGAGGCCCCGAACTACCAGGGGCGCTGAGCCCCCGGCGGTCCGGGGCGGCCCGGGCCGCCCCGGGTTGCCGTGGATCAGTCGATCGGCCAGCTGACCGGGTCGGCGACCGGCTCGGGGGCGCGCTGGTCGTTCCACACGATGGTGGCCGGCTCGCGCGGGTCGAGGAACAGCAGCTGGCAGGTGCGGTACTCGGCGCCCTCGCCGAACGACATCGCCGTGAAGAGGTCCTGGCAGCGCTCGTCCTCGATCTCGGCCCCACCGAAGCTGATCACGCCGCTGTCGAGGTCGGTGCCCTCCGCGTCGAGCACGTCGAACAGGATCTCGCTCGGCTGCGACTGCGTGACCGCGCCGTTGAGGTAGCGGCCCGAGTAGACGATGTAGTGCGGCACCGCGTCGCCGATGTTCTCCACGCTGTCCGCGTCGTAGCCGAGGCTGTCGACCTCGACCTCGAAGAGGTCCTCGACCTCGATCTCCTGGACGAACTGGCCGCCCTCGCGGTCGGTGGTGACGACGGCGGCCGGCGTGCTCATGCTCTCCTGCAGGCCCGACGCCGCGACGCTCGTGTCGAGGGGCACCTCGACGTCGCTGCCCTCGGCGGCGCCGAACTCGCTGCCGGCCAGCGGCCCGGTGCGGGTCTCTTCCGCCTCGGACTCCGTGTCGCTGCCGCCGCCGCACGCGGCGAGCGCGGCGGCGAGGACGAGGGCGGAGGGGACGGCGAGGATCGAGCGCTTCATGGTGTCCTTCCAGGACGTGCGGGGTGTCGGGGGTCCCCGACGGCGGGCCCAGGTCGGGGCCGGCGCGTGCCTACCCCACCAGGCGTCGGTCCACTCCTGCTCGCCGGGTGGTCCGGGCCACGGGGTACGCACGGGGGTTCAGGCGTCGTCGGTCCCGGCAACTAGGGTGTCCTCCGTGACCGAGATCGAGATCGGCCGCGCCAAGCGCGCCCGCCGGGCCTACTCCTTCGACGACGTCGCGATCGTGCCCTCGCGGCGCACGCGCGACCCGGAGGAGGTCAGCGTCGCCTGGCAGATCGACGCCTACCGCTTCGACATCCCCGTGGTGGCCGCCCCGATGGACTCGGTGATGAGCCCTGACACCGCGATCGCGCTGGGCCGCGCCGGCGGGCTCGGCGTCCTGGACCTCGAGGGCCTCTGGACGCGGTACGACGACCCCTCACCGCTGCTGGCGGAGGTGGCGGGCCTGCAGGGCGTGGCCGCCACGGCCCGACTCCAGGACATCTACACCGAGCCGGTCAAGCCGACCCTGATCGCGGAGCGCCTGCAGCAGATGCGCGACGCCGGGGTCACCGTCGCCGGGTCGCTGTCGCCGCAGCGCACCAAGGAGCACGCGAAGACCGTGGTCGACGCGGGCGTCGACATGTTCGTCATCCGCGGCACGACGGTCAGCGCGGAGCACGTCTCCAGCCAGGCGGAGCCGTTGAACCTCAAGGAGTTCATCTACGAGCTCGACGTCCCGGTCATCGTCGGCGGCTGCGCGACCTACCAGGCCGCGCTGCACCTGATGCGCACCGGCGCGGCCGGTGTGCTCGTCGGGTTCGGCGGCGGGGCGGCCCACACGACCCGGACCGTCCTGGGGCTCGCCGTGCCGATGGCCTCGGCGCTGGCCGACGTCGCCGCGGCGCGCCGCGACTACCTGGACGAGTCGGGCGGCCGCTACGTCCACGTGATCGCCGACGGCTCGATCGGCACGTCCGGCGACCTCGCGAAGGCGATCGCCTGCGGCGCCGACGCCGTGATGGTGGGCTCGCCCTTCGCGCGCGCCGTCGAGGCGCCGGGGCGCGGCTTCCACTGGGGCGCCGAGGCGTGGCACCCGCTGCTGCCGCGCGGCCAGCGTGTCGAGTTCCAGACCGTCGGCTCGCTCGAGGAGGTCCTGTTCGGACCCTCCCGCGTCGCCGACGGCACGATGAACCTCGTGGGCGCCCTGCGCCGGGCGATGGCGACGACGGGCTACACCGAGCTCAAGGAGTTCCAGCGCGTCGAGATCGTCGTCCAGTGACGCGCCGGGCATGAGCCTGCTGCGCGTCGCCGCCGCCCAGGGCCCGGCCGTGCCGGGCGACCTGGCGGCGAACGCCCGCACCGGCGCCGACCTGGTCGCCCGCGCCGGCGGGGCGGGAGCCCGGGTCGTCGTGCTGCCGGAGGCGTACCTCACCGGCTACGACCTCGACGTCTTCGCCGGCGCCCTGCCCGACCTCGCCGACCACCTCGGCCCGGCCCTCGACCCGCTGCGCGAGGCGGCCCGGGCCGCCGGGGCCCACGTCGTGGCGGGCACCGCGCTCGACCGCCGCGGCCGCGCCACGCTCTCCTCGGTGCTCGTGCGCCCCGACGGGGAGGTCTCGGTGCCCTACGACAAGCAGCACCTCGACGGCGCCGAGCGGCCGTACTTCGTGCCCGGCGACCACGGCACCACCGTCGAGGTCGAGGGCGTGGGGCTGGGCCTCAGCATCTGCTACGACGGCTGCTTCCCCGAGCACGCCGCGTCGGCGGCCCGCACGGGTGCCGCCGGCTACCTGGCCTCGGCGGCGTACTTCTCCGGCGGCGAGCACCGCCGCGACCTCTACTACGCGGCGCGGGCGCTGGAGAACGGGATGTACGTGGTGCTCGCCGGTCTGACCGGCCGCACGGGAGGGCGGGCGCTCAGCGGCGGCTCGGCCGTCTACGACCCCGAGGGCCGGGTGCTGGACCGGCTCGGCACCGAGACCGGGGTGGTCGTCGCCGACCTCGACACCGACCTCGTCGCCGCCACCCGTGCACAGCACACGATGGTCGCCGACCACCGCGCCTCCCTCGGTCCGCGCCGGCACGTCTGAGGCGCCGCCGCGTGACCGGGCGCGGGGCATCATGGGAGTCATGAGCGTGACCGCACCCGGAGTCCTCGGTCCCGACGCCCGCGACGCCGCGATCGGCTCGCTGTCCGGCACCGCCGCCGGCGACCTCGACGTGCTGGTGGTCGGCGGGGGAGTGGTGGGCGCCGGTGTCGCGCTCGACGCCGTGACCCGCGGGCTGAGCACCGCCCTCGTCGAGCAGCGCGACCTGGGGTCCGGCACGTCCAGCCGCTCGAGCAAGCTGGTGCACGGCGGCCTGCGCTACCTCGAGATGTTCGACTTCGCGCTGGTGCGCGAGGCCCTGGAGGAGCGCGGGCTGCTCCTCACCCGCCTGGCGCCGCACCTGGTGAAGCCGGTGCCGTTCCTCTACCCGCTGACCAAGACCTACGAGCGGCCCTACGTCGGCGCCGGGCTCGCGCTCTACGACACGATGGCCGCGCTGGGGAAGTACGACATGGGCGTGCCGCGGCACCGCCACCTCTTCCGTCGCCAGGTCCGCCGGATCGCGCCCGACCTGCGCACCGACGAGCTGACCGGGGCGATCCGCTACTACGACGCGCAGGTCGACGATGCCCGGCTCGTGATGACGCTGGCCCGCACGGCCGCCCGCCACGGCGCCCAGGTCGCGACCCGCACGAAGGTGACGGGGTTCCTGCGCGAGGGCGAGCGGGTCGTCGGCGTGCGCGCCCGCGACCTGGAGAACGGTCGGGACCTCGAGATCCGCGCCCGCGTGGTGGTCAACGCCGCGGGTGTCTGGACCGACGAGATCCAGGACATGGTCGGCGGCCGCGGCGCCCTGCACGTGCAGGCGTCGAAGGGCATCCACCTGGTGGTGCCGCGCGACCGGATCCGCTCCGAGGCCGGCTTCATCACGAAGACCGAGAAGTCGGTGCTGTTCGTCATCCCGTGGGGCCGGCACTGGATCATCGGCACGACCGACACCGCGTGGGACCTCGACAAGGCGCACCCGGCCGCGTCGAAGTCGGACATCGACTACGTGCTCGCGCACGTCAACACCCTGCTCAACGAGCCGCTCGACCACTCGGACGTGGAGGGCGTGTACGCGGGACTGCGGCCGCTCCTGACCGGCGAGTCGGAGCCCACCTCGAAGATCTCGCGGGAGCACACCGTCGTCACGCCGGTGCCGGGCCTGGTGATGATCGCGGGCGGCAAGCTGACGACGTACCGCGTCATGGGCCGCGACGCGGTCGACGCCGCGGCGCACTCCCTGCAGACCACCTCGAACGCGACGGTGCGGCCCTCGATCACCGACCGGGTGCCGTTGCTGGGCGCGGAGGGGTACGAGGCACGGTCGAACCAGCGGGTGCTGCTGGCGCGCCGCTCGGGGCTGCACGTGGCCCGCATCGACCACCTGCTGGGTCGCTACGGCAGCCTCGTGGACGACGTCCTCGACCTGGTCGCGCAGCGGCCCGAGCTCGGTCGACCGCTGCCGGGCGCCGACGACCACCTCGCGGCCGAGGTGGTCTACGCCGTGACCCACGAGGGCGCGCGCCACCTCGACGACGTCCTGACCCGGCGCACGCGGATCTCCATCGAGAGCTTCGACCGCGGCACCGAGGCGGCCCGCCCGACCGCGGAGCTGATGGGCGAGGTGCTCGGCTGGAGCGAGGAGCGCACGGCCGACGAGGTCGACCACTACCTGCGCCGCGTCGAGGCCGAGCGGCAGAGCCAGGCGAAGCTCACCGACCAGGAGGCCGACGAGGCGCGCGTGAGCGTTCCCGACTTCTTCGAGGACGCCCGCGGGCACCGCTCGACCACCTGATCCGTGCTTGACAGATCGAAATGTTCTGTCAAGCGCCAGGAATTGTTACCGAGAGGTAGATCGGGAGACACCGCTCACATACTCTCGGTACATGAGCAACTCGATCCCGGCCGACGGACCTCTCGTCACGGGTCCCGGTGACCCCGAGCACGACCCGGGCGCGGCGTACGCGCTCGAGCCGGACCACGTCTCCTCGCTCACGTCGCTGCTCCTCGCCACCAGCGGCGAGACGGTGGTGACCCGCACCCCCCTCACGGGTGCCCCGCTCGCGGTGCTGCCGCAGTCCTCCGACGCCGACGTCGACGAGGCGTTCCGCCGCGCCCGCCGGGCGCAGCAGACGTGGTCGCGCACCTCGCTGGCCCACCGCCAGCAGCTGCTGCTGCGCCTGCACGACCTCGTGCTGGACCGGCAGGAGGAGATTCTCGACCTGATCGTGTGGGAGTCGGGCAAGGCGCGCAAGCACGCCTTCGACGAGCCGCTCCACATCGCGCTGACCGCCCGCTACTACGGCCGCACGCTGAACCGGCACCTCGACCCGCGCCGGGTGCCCGGCGTCTTCCCGGTGCTCACGCGGGCCGAGGTCAACCGCATCCCCAAGGGCGTCGTCGGCGTGATCTCGCCGTGGAACTACCCCTTCACGATGGCCCTGTGCGACGGGCTCGCCGCGATCGCCGCCGGCAACGCGGTGGTCGCCAAGCCGGACTCGCAGACCACGCTGAGCGCCCTGTACGCGGCCCGCCTGCTCGTCGAGGCCGGGTTCCCGGCCGACCTGTGGCAGGTCGTGTCCGGGCCGGGCCCGCGGGTGGGCGGCGCGATCATCGACCGCGCCGACTACGTGTGCTTCACCGGCTCGACCGCGACCGGACGGCGGGTCGCGGCCCAGGCCGCCGAGCGCCTCATCGGGGCCTCCCTCGAGCTCGGCGGCAAGAACCCGCTGCTGGTGCTGCGCGACGCCGACGTCGAGAAGGCCGCCGAGGGAGCGGTGCGCGCCGCGTTCTCCAACGCGGGCCAGCTCTGCGTCTCGATCGAGCGGATGTTCGTCGCCGACCAGGTCTACGACCGCTTCGTGGACCGGTTCGTGGCCCGCACGGAGGCGATGACCCTGGGCGCGACGCTCGACTGGGGCAACGACATGGGCTCGCTGATCAACGAGGACCAGCTGCGCACCGTCGTGGCGCACGTCGACGACGCCGTCGCCAAGGGCGCGCACGTGCTCACCGGCGGGCGGGCCCGCCCCGACCTCGGGCCCTTCTTCTACGAGCCGACCATCCTCGAGGGCGTCACGCCCGAGATGGCCTGCTTCGGCAACGAGACGTTCGGCCCGGTGGTCTCGCTCTACCGCTTCTCCGACGAGTCGGAGGCGGTCGACCGCGCCAACGACGGGGAGTACGGGCTGAACGCGTCGATCTACAGCCGCGACGGCGCCCGGGCCCGTGCGCTGGCGCGTCGGGTGAAGTGCGGCACGGTCAACGTCAACGAGGCCTTCGCGGCGACCTTCGCCTCCCTCGGGGCGCCGATGGGTGGCATGCGGCAGTCCGGGATGGGGCGCCGCCAGGGCGCCGAGGGCATCCTGCGCTACACCGAGACGCAGGCCGTCGCGACCCAGCGGGGCATGCCGCTGGCGCCCGCCTTCGGCCTGTCGGACGAGGCGTACGCCAAGGTGATGACCGCGAGCCTGCGGGTGCTGAAGCGGACCGGTCGCGCATGAGCGGCGAGCGGGAGTTCGACTACGACGTCCTCGTGGTCGGGTCCGGCTTCGGCGGGTCGGTGACCGCGCTGCGGCTGACGGAGAAGGGCTACCGCGTCGGCGTGCTCGAGGCGGGCGCGCGGTTCGAGGACGGCGACTTCCCCTCGACGTCGTTTGACCTCAAGCGCTACCTCTACCTGCCGGAGGCCGGCTGCTACGGCATCCAGCGCATCGACATGATCCGCGACTGCCTGATCCTGGCCGGGGCCGGCGTGGGCGGCGGGTCGCTGGTCTACGCCAACACGCTCTACGAGCCGCTCGACGCCTTCTACCGCGACCCGTCGTGGTCGCACATCACGGACTGGAAGGACGAGCTCGCGCCGTACTACGACCAGGCCAAGCGGATGCTCGGCGTGGTCGAGAACCCGGTGCGCACCCCCAGCGACGACGTGATGCTGAAGATCGCCGAGGAGATGGGTGCGGGCCACACCTTCCACCCGACCCCGGTGGGCGTGCTGTTCGGCGGGCCCGAGCTCGGCGGCGCCGAGAAGGGCGAGGGCGTCCGCGTCGAGGACCCCTACTTCGGCGGGGTCGGCCCCTCGCGCACGACGTGCCGCAACTGCGGCGAGTGCATGACGGGCTGCCGCCACGACGCCAAGAACACGCTGGTGAAGAACTACCTCTACCTGGCCGAGCAGCGCGGCGCCCACGTGCACCCGCTGACGACGGTGACCCGCGTACGCCCGCTGGACGGCGGCGGCTACCGCGTCGACGCCCGGTGGACCAAGGCCAAGCTGTCGCGCCGCAGCGCGACGCGCACCTTCACCGCCGAGCAGGTCGTGTTCTCCGCCGCCGCGCTGGGCACCCAGAAGCTGTTGCACCGGCTCAAGGCCACCGGCGACCTGCCGCGGATCTCGGACCGGCTGGGGATGCTGACCCGCACCAACTCCGAGTCGATCCTCGGCGCGCTCGCGCCCGACCTCGACGTCGACTACACGAAGGGCGTCGCCATCACGTCCTCGTGGCACCCCGACGACGTCACCCACATCGAACCGGTGCGCTACGGCAAGGGCTCCAACGCGATGTCGATGCTGCAGACCGTGCTGACCGACGGCGACGGCCCGGGCCCGCGCTGGCAGACCTGGCTCAAGGAGATGTGGCGCGAGCGCCGCAACGTGCTCGACCTCTACGACATGAAGCACTGGTCCGAGCGCACCGTGATCGCCCTGGTCATGCAGACCCTGGACAACTCGATCACGACGTTCCCGCGCCGCACGCCCTTCGGGTGGCGCCTGTCGTCGAAGCAGGGCCACGGGTCGCCGAACCCGACGTGGATCCCGATCGCGAACGAGGCCGTGCGTCGCATGGCCGCGCTGCTCGGCGGCAAGCCGGGCGGCACGGTGGGGGAGCCGTTCAACCGTCCCCTCACGGCGCACTTCATCGGCGGTTGCACCATCGGTGAGTCCGCCGAGAGCGGTGTGGTGGACGCGTACCAGCGGATGTACGGCCACCCCGGGCTGCACGTCGTCGACGGCTCGGCGATCTCCGCGAACCTGGGCGTCAACCCGTCGCTGACGATCACGGCCCAGGCCGAGCGCGCCATGGCGTTCTGGCCCAACCGCGGGGAGCGGGACCCGCGCCCGCCGCTGGGGGAGGGGTACGAGCGCGTGGACGCGGTCGCGCCCCGACAGCCGGTCGTGCCGCCCTCGGCGCCGGCCGCGCTGAGGCTGCCGATCGTGGGCGTCAGCTGAGGCACTCGACGTCGCCGCGGACCGCGTCGAAGTTTCGTGTGACGCGCGCGTAACCGGCGGTCCCGAGCGTCGTTGACCCCGGTGGGCCCGGCACGCACGCTCCCTCCCAGACCGGGCCCGTCGTCCCGGGCTGCCCGCAGCTCGGGACCACCAGGGCCCGGCCACCCTCCCTCCCCGGCCGGGCCCTGGTGCGTTCCCTGGGCAGGTCCGGGGCCAGGCCCGGGGCAGGTCCGGGGGCAGGTCCGGGGACGGGCGCCGGGTCCCCGCCTCGCTAGACTCCGCCGGGCGGCGAGCGTCGCCGTACCCCGCCCCCGCCGCCAGGAGCGAAAGGCCACCGCATGACCGCCACCCCCGACCACGACCTCGTCCTGGTCGTCGACTTCGGCGCGCAGTACGCCCAGCTGATCGCGCGCCGCGTGCGCGAGGCGCGGGTCTACTCCGAGGTCGTCCCGCACACGATGCCCGTGGCGGAGATCCTGGAGCGCCGACCGGCCGCGATCATCCTGTCCGGCGGCCCGTCGAGCGTGTACGCGGAGGGCGCTCCCGCCATCGACCCCACGCTGTTCACGGCGGGCACCCCGGTGTTCGGCATGTGCTACGGCTTCCAGCTGATGGCGCAGGGGCTCGGCGGCACGGTCTCCCCGACCGGGGCGCGGGAGTACGGGCGTACCCCCGTCACCGTCGCCGAGGCCGGCACCCTGCTCGCCGACGTGCCCGAGCAGCACCGCGTCTGGATGTCGCACGGCGACTCGGTGACCGCGGCCCCCGACGGCTTCACCGTCCTGGCCGCCACCGACGTGACGCCGGTGGCCGCGTTCGAGGACACCGACCGCCGCCTCGCCGGCGTGCAGTGGCACCCGGAGGTGCTGCACTCCGAGCACGGCCAGGAGGTGCTCGAGCGCTTCCTCGTCGACATCGCCGGCTGCCGCCAGACCTGGACGATGGTCAACATCGTCGAGGAGCAGATCGAGCTGATCCGCGAGCAGGTCGGCGACGCCCGCGTGATCTCGGCCCTCTCCGGCGGCGTGGACTCCGCGGTCTCGACCGCGCTGGTCCAGCGCGCGGTCGGTGACCAGCTCACCGCCGTCTTCGTCGACCACGGCCTGCTGCGCGAGGGCGAGGCCGCCCAGGTCCGCGAGGACTACGTCGCCGCGACCGGCGTCGACCTCAAGGTCGTCGACGCCCGCGAGCAGTTCCTGGGCCACCTCGCCGGGGTCGTCGACCCCGAGGAGAAGCGGAAGATCATCGGCCGCGAGTTCATCCGCACCTTCGAGGCCGCGGAGCGCGAGGTGCTGGCCACGCCGGGCACCCCGGTGCGCTTCCTCGTGCAGGGCACGCTCTACCCCGACGTGGTGGAGTCCGGCGGCGGCTCGGGCGCCTCGAACATCAAGAGCCACCACAACGTCGGCGGACTGCCCGAGGACCTCGAGTTCTCCCTGATCGAGCCGCTGCGCGCGCTGTTCAAGGACGAGGTGCGCGAGGTCGGGCGCCAGCTCGGCATCCCCGAGGCGATCGTCGGGCGCCACCCGTTCCCGGGCCCCGGGCTCGCCATCCGGATCATCGGCGCGGTCGACGCCGAGCGGCTCGCCATCCTGCGCGCCGCCGACGCGATCGTGCGCCAGGAGACCACCGCCGCGGGCCTCGACGCGGAGATCTGGCAGTTCCCCGTCGTGCTCCTCGCCGACGTGCGATCGGTCGGCGTCCAGGGCGACGGCCGCACCTACGGCCACCCCGTGGTGCTGCGTCCCGTCTCCAGCGAGGACGCGATGACGGCGGACTGGAGCCGCCTGCCCTACGAGGTCCTGGAGCGGATCTCGACCCGGATCACCAACGAGGTCCGCGAGGTCAACCGCGTGGTGCTCGACGTGACGAGCAAGCCGCCGGGCACCATCGAGTGGGAGTGAGGCCCCGGACCGGGGTCAGGCCGTCGGCAGCAGGTCGGTCAGCTCGGCGGCCAGCAGGACGGCGCCGACCAGGGAGGCCCGCTCCCCGAGCTCGCTGAGCAGCACGGGGGTGTCGGCGACGGCGTCGAGCACGTGACGGCGCAGCTCGCGCCGCACGGGCTCGAGCAGCAGCTCGCCGGCGCGGGCCATGTCGCCGCCGACGACCAGCACGGCGGGGTTGAGCAGGTTGACCGCGCTCGCCAGCCCCCAGCCCAGGTGCCGCCCGGCGTCCTCGAGGCTGCGCTGCGCGGAGACGTTGCCGCTCGTCGCGGCGGCGACCACGTCGTCGAGCGTGGCGTCGGGCAGCTGGTCGCGCATCATCGCCAGGACGCTGCCCACCGAGGCGTACGCCTCCAGGCAGCCGCGGCTGCCGCACCGGCACACGGGCCCTCGCTCGTCGAGGGTGAGGTGGCCGATCTCGCCCGCCGCGCCGGCGTTGCCGTGCAGCAGGCGGTCGTCGAGCACGATCCCGGCGCCGACGCCCGACGAGATCTTGACGAACACGGAGCTCGCGCGCCCGGCGACCACGCCGAGCCGGTGCTCGGCCAGGGCACCGAGGTTCGCGTCGTTCTCGACGTGCACCGGCACCCCGAACGCCTCCTCGCAGGCCGCGAGGGCGTCGACGCCCACCCAGCCCGGCAGGATCGCCGCCGAGGCGACCACGCGCCCGCTGAGCGGGGCGGGCAGCCCCGTCGTCACGGCCCGCAGGTGGGAGCGGTCGAGGCCCTCGGCGCCCAGCAGCTCGTCGAGCAGGCGGCCGGCCAGCGCGAGGCCCTCGGTGTGGGGGTGGGTCGGGGCGAGGGGGTGGCGCAGCTCCCCGAGCACCCGGCCGGCGAGGTCGCCGACCGCGACGGCCAGGTGGCTGTGCCCCACGTCGATCCCGGCCACCAGGCCGGCCGAGGGGGCGAGGCGTACGACGGTGCCGCGGCGCCCTGCGCCCGGGTCGGTCGCCACGAGACCCGCGGCCCCGAGGTCGCGCACGATGTTGGAGACGGTGGCCGGGGCGAGGCCGGTGATCCGCGCGAGGTCCGCCTGCGTGACGTCGGGGGAGGTGCCGCCCGAGACCCGCCGGCGCAGCACGTCGAGCACGCGGCGCTGGTTGGCGGTGCGCAGCGTCGCGGTCGATCCGGGGGACCCGGAGGCGCCTGCGCGCAGGTCGGAGGTGGACACGGGGGTCACCCTGACGGAGATGATTTTTGTCGTCAAGTGAAACGAGCAAAAGACGGCGCAATCCGCAACTCGACGGATTTGTGTTCAAGTCTTGACGACAAGCGGTGTGAGCCGTGACACTCCGGACGTCCCCTTCGCGGCAGCGTTGCCGCCCGGTTCCACGAGGAGAGTCCATGTCCACGAAGCTCCAGCGGGTCGTCGTCTCGACGGCCGCGATGCTCGTCGCCGCGAGCGGTCTGGCCGCCTGCGGCGCGAACGACGCGCAGAGCGGCGGCGACGGCCAGACCATCGCGCTCCTGCTGCCCGAGTCGAGCACCACGCGCTACGAGGCCTTCGACCGCCCGCTGTTCGAGGCGAAGGTCGCGGAGCTCTGCGACGACTGCGACGTCATCTACTTCAACGCCGACCAGGACGAGTCGAAGCAGACCCAGCAGGTCGACTCCGCGCTGTCCCAGGACGCCGACGTGATCGTGCTCGACCCCGTCAACGGCGCCGGGGCCGGCGGCATGGTCCGCACGGCCCAGGACGCGGGCGCCGAGGTGATCGCGTACGACCGCTTCATCGAGGGCGCCGACTACTACCTGTCCTTCGACAACGAGACCGTCGGCCGGATGCAGGGAGAGGCCCTGATCGAGGCCACCGGCGACACCGGCGGCATCCTCATGCTCAACGGCGCGCCGAGCGACCCCAACGCCGCGCAGTTCAAGGCGGGCGCCCACGAGGCGATCGACGCGAGCGGGCTCGAGGTGCTGGCGGAGTACGACAACCCCGACTGGAGCCCGGCCAACGCGCAGCAGTGGACCTCTGACCAGCTCGCGCGCTTCGACGCGGGCGAGATCGCGGGCGTCTACGCGGCCAACGACGGCCAGGCCGGCGGCGTCATCGCCGCCCTGACCGGCGCGGGCGTCGACGCCTCCGCCCTGCCGCCGATCACCGGGCAGGACGCCGAGCTGGCCGCCATCCAGCGCATCGTCGCCGGTGAGCAGGCCATGACCATCTACAAGCCGATCGCGGTCGAGGCCGAGAAGGCCGCCGAGGTCGCGGTCGCCCTGGTGCGCGGCGAGGACGTCGGCGACACGGAGGACTACGAGGGCGTCGCGTCCTTCATCTTCGACCCGATCGTCGTCACCTCGGACAACGTCGCCGACACGGTCGTGGCCGACGAGTTCTACACGGTCGAGGACATCTGCACGGCCGACTACGCGGACGCCTGCGCCGCCGCCGGCCTGTCGTGACCCCGGTCGACACCACGAAGGGACACGGCGCCTCGGCGTCGGACCGAGCCGGCCGGGGCACCCCGGCCGGCTCGGGCCCCGCCCTCGCGCTGAGCGGCGTCGGCAAGCGGTTCGGCGCGGTCCAGGCGCTCGCCGACATCGACCTGCGGGTCGGGGCCGGCGAGGTCGTCGCGCTCGTCGGCGACAACGGCGCCGGCAAGTCGACGCTGGTCAAGATCATCTCCGGCGTCTACCAGCCCGACGCCGGCACGATCGAGCTCGACGGGCGCCGGGTGAGCATCGGCGGGCCGCGGGCCGCGCAGGCCCTGGGCATCGCCACGGTGTTCCAGGACCTCGCGCTCTGCGACAACCTCGACGTCGTCGCCAACCTCTTCCTCGGCCGCGAGCGCGTGCAGGGCGGCGTCGTGCTCGACGAGGTCGGCATGGAGCAGGAGGCGTGGCGGCTGCTGCGCCGCCTCTCGGCCAAGATCCCCTCGGTGCGGATCCCGATCGCCTCGCTCTCCGGTGGCCAGCGGCAGACCGTCGCCATCGCCCGCAGCCTCGTCGGCGACCCCGGCATCGTGCTGCTCGACGAGCCGACCGCCGCCCTCGGCGTCGCCCAGACCGCCGAGGTGCTCGCCCTGGTGCGGCGCCTGCGCGAGACCGGTCTCGGCGTGATCCTGGTCAGCCACAACATGTCCGACGTCCTCGCGGTCGCCGACCGGATCGAGGTGCTCCGCCTGGGGCGCAACGCCGCCAGCTTCGACGCCCGCGACGTCTCGGTCGAGCAGCTCGTCGCGGCCATCACCGGCGCCAGCGACGAGGCCCGCGCGGGACGCACCGACACCCCCGACACCCCCGGGACTCCCGCAGGAGGGACCTCATGACCGTCGCCGCCGACCTGGCCGACGAGCGGCTCGTCCGCAGCAAGGGCGTCACCGGCGCCGCCGACGTCGTCTGGCGCCGCCTGCGCGGGGGCGACCTCGGCAGCCTGCCCGTGGTGGTGGGCCTGGCCGTCATCTGCGTCGTCTTCTACAGCATCGACCCGCGGTTCCTGTCGTCGTTCTCGCTGGTCAACATGCTCACGTTCGCGGCCCCGGTGGGGATCATCGCGCTCGGCATCGTCCTGGTCCTGCTGCTGGGGGAGATCGACCTCTCCGTCGGCTCGGTCTCCGGGATGGGTGCGGCCGTGATGGCCGTCCTCGTGGTGCGCGAGAGCCAGTCGATGGTCGTCGGTCTCCTCGCCGGCATCGGGGTGGGCGTCGTGGTGGGGCTGGTCTACGCGCTGCTCTACACCCAGCTCGGCATCCCCAGCTTCGTGTTCTCGCTCGCCGGCCTCCTCGGCTTCCAGGGAGTGCTGCTCTACCTGCTCGGCAGCGAGGGCACCATCAACCTGCCGGTCGACTCGGGTCTCATCGAGTTCACGCGGTTCAGCTACCTGACGGGCGCGGCGGCGTACGTCCTCGTCGCCCTGGTGGTCGCGATCTACGTCGCGGGGAGCCTGTGGACCATCCGGCAGCGCCGTCGCGCCGAGCTGTCCTCGCGCTCGGTGCGCGGGGTGGCGCTGCGGGCCGTGCTGCTCGGTGGGGTGCTGGCCGCCCTGACCTACTACCTGGGCATCGACCGCGGCTGGAGCTACCTGTTCCTGCTGTTCGCGGCGCTCGTGGTGCTGATGGACCTCGCGCTGCGGCGCACCCGCTGGGGTCGCCACGTCTTCGCGGTCGGCGGCAACGAGGAGGCGGCGCGTCGCTCGGGCGTGAAGGTCACCCGCGTCTACGTGTCGGTCTTCGTGCTCACCTCGTCGCTCGCGGCCCTGGGCGGCGTGCTGGGAGCGGGCCTGCAGACCTCCGTCTCGCAGGCCACGGGCACCACCGACACCAACCTGACGGCGATCGCCGCCGCGGTGATCGGCGGCACCAGCCTGTTCGGCGGCCGTGGTTCCGCGTACGCGGCCATGCTCGGCATCGTGGTGCTCCAGGCCATCCAGTCGGGCCTCAACATCGTCGGCGTCGACTCGTCCGTGCGGTTCATGGTGACCGGTGCGGTGCTGCTGCTCGCGGTGGCCATCGACTCGGTGGCGCGGCGCGCCCGGTCGGCGAGCGGCCGCGGGTAGGTCGCGGGTAGGTCGCGGGTAGGTCGGGGGCCCGCGGTCGGGCAGACTGCTGCCCGTGAGCAGAGGCAGGACGATCGGGGGAGGGGCGCGTGCGGTCGCCGGGGGGCTGCGGGCGATCCCGCGGCGCGCGGTGGCCGGCGTGCGCGGGGCGCTGCTGAAGCAGGTGGCCGGCAGGGTGGACCTGTCGCGGATCGACAAGATCCCGCCCGCGCTGGGCTGGCCGCTCGAGCGGGACGGCACCACACCGCCGGCGCGGCTCGACGCCCTGCGCGAGGAGGCGCCGCTGTCGCGGCTGACCACGTTCCTCGGCATCAACGTGTGGCTCGTGACCGGCTACGACGCCGGTCACGAGGTGCTGACGGACCGGACGTCCTACTCGACGGACATCCGACCGTACGTCGGCCGCTCGGGCGCGGCGGACGGCGACATCGGCGGGCTCGGGTTCACCGACCCGCCGGACCACACGCGGCTGCGCAAGTTCCTCACCCCGGAGTTCACCCGGCGGCGCCTGCAGCGGCTCGACCCGCTGGTGGACCGGATCATCGCCCGCCAGCTCGACGAGATCGAGGCGGCCGCGACGGCGGCGCCCGACGGCGTCGTGGACCTGGTGCCCCTGTTCAGCTTCCCCGTGCCGTTCCTCGTCATCTGCGAGCTGCTCGGCCTGCCCGACGAGCGTCGCGAGGTCTTCCGCGAGCTGGGCTCGGCGCGCTTCGACGTCTCCGGCGGCGGGATCGGCGCGCTCGGTGCGATCTCCGGCTCGCGCGAGTTCCTGCTCGCCGAGACCGCCCGGCAGCGCCACGACCCCGGCCCGGGCCTGATCGGCCAGATCGTGCGCGACTTCGGCGACGAGATCAGCGACTACGACCTCGGCGGGCTCGCGGACGGCGCCTTCACCGGTGGCATGGAGACCAGTGCCGGCATGCTCGCCCTGGGCACGGTCACGCTGCTCGAGCACCCCGAGACGTGGCAGCAGCTGGTCGAGGGGACGGCCGACGTCGACGCGGTCGTCGAGGAGCTGCTGCGCTACCTCTCCGTGGTGCAGGTCGCGTTCCCCCGCTTCGCGCTGACGGACGTCGAGGTCGCGGGCCAGCAGGTGCGCAAGGGCGACGTCGTCCTCGTGCACCTCCCGGCGGTCGACCGCGACGAGGCCGCGGTGGGCGCCTGCCCGCACGCGTTCGACCCGGGCCGCGAGTCGCGCTCGCACCTGGCCTTCGGGCACGGCATCCACCGCTGCGTGGGCGCCGAGCTCGGCCGCGTCGAGCTGCGCAAGGCGTACCCGGCGCTCGCCGCCCGGTTCCCCGCGATGACGCTGGTCGAGGGCAGCGAGGACCTCGACTACTTCGGGTCGTCGATCGTCTACGGCGTCGAGCGGCTGCTGGTGCGGCCCCTGGGCTGAGGGGGCTGCGGGCGGGTGTCCACGGTCGCGGCAGACCGGTGGACAAATCCCTGCATATCATTATTATCGGTCGGGTGACCCGGGTCACCCCGTCCTCCGTCGGTGGTGCCCGACCCGGGCATCCCCGACGAAAGGCCCCACCGATGAAGCGCCCTCTCCCGCTCGCCGCCGCCACCGTCCTGTGCCTCGTCCTCGCGGGCTGCGGAGGCTCCGACGACCAGGCCGACGTCGTGGAGGGGGACTTCGACGGCCTCGTGTCCGCCGCCCAGGAGGAGGGCTCGCTGGACTGGTACTCCGACCTCCCCGAGGCGCTCATCGAGAGCGTCGCGACCGGGTTCGAGGAGGAGTACGGCATCGAGGTCAACTACATCCGCAGCGTCTCCAGCCAGCTCGGCAGCCGGTTCGCCGGCGAGGCGCAGGCCGGCAACCCGCAGGCCGACGTCCTCAACATCGCCAGCCAGGGCTTCTGGGAGGAGGCCGTGGGCCAGGGGTGGTTCTCCGAGCTCACCGACGACACCGTCGACTCCCTCGACGAGTGGCCCGAGGAGTTCCTCTACGACGACACGTACGCGCTGATCAACGTGCAGCCGCTGGGCATCGCGTACAACACCGACACCAGCCCGGTGCAGCCCCAGACGTGGGAGGAGGTCGCCGACCCGCAGCTCGACGGCCGCCTGATGATGGGCGACACGGCGGTGGTGGCGTACTCGGCGCAGTACCTCTTCCTCAAGGACACCTACGGCGACGACCTGCTCTCCGACTACGCCGCGCTCGACCCCATCGTGGTCGACAGCCTCGTGCCGGGCACGCAGCAGATGGTCGCGGGCGAGGCCGACGTGGCGATCCCGTCGCTGAGCTCGGTCGTGCAGCCGCTGATCGACGAGGGCGCGCCGCTCGAGCTCGTCATCCCCGAGGACACCGCGGGTGTCAACCAGTACGCGGGCGTGGTCGAGGAGGCCGCGCACCCCAACGCCGCGCGCCTGTTCATGAGCTACCTGCTGAGCATGGAGGGCCAGGAGCGGGTGACCGCCGGGATCGCGGCCTCCGTGCTGGAGGGCGTGCCCGGCGCCATGGAGCTGCCGTCGGGCTACACCGAGATCCCCGAGAGCGACGTCAACGACAACCAGGACGCCATCGACGAGCTGCTCGACTTCTGAGCCGCGAGCCGTGGACGAGGAGACTCCCGTGACCGTCACCGACAGCCGTCCGGCCCGTGCTCGGCGCCGCGGCGCCGAGCCCGCCCCGGACGCGGGCCGGATCGTCATCCGCGACCTGCGCAAGACCTACACCCGCAACGACGGCACCACGGTGCCGGCGATCGACGGGGTCGACCTGGAGGTCGAGGCGGGGACGTTCTGCGTCCTGCTCGGGCCCAGCGGCTGCGGCAAGACGACGCTGCTGCGCTGCCTGGCAGGGCTGGAGGAGCCGGCCTCGGGCACGATCGACGTCGGCGGCCGGCCCTTCTTCGACACCGGGTCGCGGGTCTCGCTGACGCCCCAGGAGCGGCGCCTGGGCATGGTCTTCCAGTCCTACGCCCTGTGGCCGCACATGAGCGTCGAGAAGAACGTCGCCTTCCCGATGACCACGCGCCGGGCGCGTCGCCACTTCAGCCGCGACGAGGTCCGCGAGCGGGTCGCCAAGGCGCTCGCGACCGTGGACATCGCGGAGCTCGCGGGCCAGCCCATCTCGGCCCTGAGCGGCGGCCAGCAGCAGCGCGTCGCCCTGGCCCGGGCGATCGCGTTCGGCAGCGACGTCGTGCTCTTCGACGAGCCCCTCTCGAACGTCGACGCGAAGGTGCGCGTGCAGCTGCGCCAGGAGATCCACGCGCTGCAGCGCGAGCTCGGCTTCACGGCCGTCTACGTCACGCACGACCAGGAGGAGGCGATGGAGCTCGCCGACGTCCTCGTGGTGCTGAAGAAGGGCCGGATCGAGCAGGCGGGCGCGCCGCGCCAGCTCTACCGCACGCCGGTCTCGCGCTACGTCGCCGACTTCGTCGGCACGGCCGACGTCGTGGAGGCCACCGTCGTCGGCGTCGAGGGCCCGGGACTGGTCGCGGTGACCTCCGAGGTCGGCGACCTCGTCGTGGCCGCGCCGGGCGAGGCGCCCGCCGCGGGCTCGTCCGTGGGCGTGGTGGTGCGCGCCGAGGACTGGCGCGTGGTGCCCGACGGCGCCGCCGCGGCGGCCGCGGGCGTCAACGAGGTCCGCGGCACGGTGCGCGACAGCGCGTACCTCGGCGCGGCGACCCAGTACGTCGTCGAGGTCGGCGGCCGCACCCTGCGCGTACGCCCGCAGGGTTCCGCGCTGCTCGACGAGGGGCACGCGCTGACACTGCGCGTCGACGCCTCCGACCTGCACCTGGTGCCCTGATGTCCGCGCCCACCCTCGAGCGACCGGCGCCCGCGGCGCCGCCCCCGGCACGCGCGCCCCGTCGCCGTCCCGACGGCTTCCGGGTGTTCGGCTGGGCGGTCAGCGCCCTGGTCTGCGTCGCGATCCTCTACCCGCTGGTGATCATCCTCGGCGACGTCCTCGGCATCGGTGAGGAACCGTCGATGGCCGGCGAGATCTGGTCGGAGGCGACCAGCGAGCCGGCGCTCGAGACGCTGCGCACCACGGTCCTGCTCGTCGTGCCCGCCGGCGTCGCGGCCCTGCTCATCGCCTCGCTGCTGGCCTGGGTCAACGAGCGCACCGACGCCCGGATCGGCCTGCTCGCCGACGTCACGCCCATCCTGCCCATGTTCATCCCGCCCGTCGCGGGCGCCATCGGCTGGGTCTTCCTCGCCGCGCCCAGCGCGGGCCTGCTCAACGGCGCGATCGAGGGCTTCTTCGGCCTCTTCGGCGCCGACGTCGACGGTCCGCTGAACATCTTCACGTGGCAGGGACTCTTCTTCGTCTACGTCCTCGACCTGGTGCCCTTCGCGTACATCACCCTGGCGGCCGGCTTCCGCAACCTCGACCCGGTCGCCGAGGAGGCCGCCCGGATCTCCGGCGCCGGCCCGCTCGAGACGTTCCGCCGGGTGACGCTGCCGAGCCTCGGGCCCTCGATCGGCGGCGCCCTGCTGATCGTGATGGCCATCGGCTTCGCGCTGTTCTCGACGCCGATCGTGATCGGCACCCAGGCCGGGGTCGACGTGCTCTCCATCGAGGTCGTCGAGGCGATGACCCGCTCCTTCCCCGCGGAGGAGGCCAAGGCGCTGGGCTACGGCCTGCTGCTCCTGCTGATGGTGACGCTCGCCTGGCTGCTCCAGCGCCGCTTCGTGCGCGGCGGCGGTCACGCCACCGTGGGCGGCAAGGGCCTGAACTCGCAGCCCACGCGGCTGGGACCGTTCCGCCACGTGGCCCGCGCGTTCATGGTCCTCTACCTGCTGGGGGCCAGCGTCCTGCCGATCCTCGCGCTGGTGATCGTGTCGCTGGAGCGCTTCTGGACCGCGTCGGTGCCGTGGGGCGACCTGACCCTCGACAACTACCGCAACCTGCTGAGCAACGCCATCGTGGTCGACGCGCTGCGCAACAGCGTGATCGTCGGGGTGTGCTGCGCGACGATCGGCATGGCGCTGGCCGCGGTCGTCGCCCGGATCACCCACGGCGAGACCTCGCGCTGGACCGGCGTGGTCGAGGGCGTGACCCGCGTGCCCGCGGCCGTCCCGATCCTGGTGCTGTCGCTGGCCTTCATCGCCGCCTTCGTGGGCGAGCCGTTCCGGATCGGCGGCACGACGCTGCTGCTGGTGCTCGCCTACACCGTCATCTTCTTCCCGCACGCCGTCGTCAACGCCAGCTCGGCCTACCTCCAGGTCGGACCGCAGCTGCGCGAGGCCGGTGCGGTGTTCGGGGTCTCGGAGGGACGCACGTTCCTGCGCGTCCAGCTGCCCCTGATGCTGCCGGGCCTGACGTCGGGGTGGGCGTTCCTGTTCGTCCTGGTCGCGGGCGACGTCACGGTGGCGTCCCTGCTGGCGGGCACGGGCAACCCGGTCGCCGGCTTCGTGATCCTCGACCGCTACAACACGGGCACCTACCCGCCCCTGGCCGCGATGGCCGTGCTGACCACGCTGCTCACCACCGTGGTCGTGACGCTGGCGCTGCTGTTCTCCCGCTGGCAGCGCAACCGCACCACCGCGGGCGTACGCCGTCGCGCGGTCGCCGCGGCCGGCACCCCGACCCCCTGACCGCCACCCACCCGTCGACGAAGGAGAGCACCATGACCGCCCTCAGCACCGAGCAGCGGCTGCAGCGACTCGAGGACCGCGAGGAGATCCAGGAGCTGGGGATCCTCTACGGCTACGTGATGGACGAGCGCGACGAGGAGGGCATCCGGCAGATCTTCGCCCCGGACGCCGCCCTGCGCTCCGCCGACGGCGTCTTCGCCGCCCACGGCATCGACGAGATCGTCGACACCTACCTCGGCCGCTTCAAGGCCCTCGGCCCCACCAACCACTTCTCGCACGGTCACGTGGTGCGCTTCGGGGACGACCCCGACCGCGCCCGCGGCCTCCTGGCCAGCCACGCGGAGGTCGACCGCAACGGCGTCGCCATGCAGGTGGCGCTGCGCTACAAGGACGAGTACGTCCGCAACGACGGCCGCTGGCAGTTCGCCTCGCGGCTGATGAGCTACATGTACTACCTGCCGATCGCGGAGCTCTCGCAGCTCGGGAACCGCAACAGCGTGCGGGCCTACGGCGACGAGCGGCCCTCCGACTGGCCGGAGTCGCTGTACGCGGAGACCGGCAGCGCCTGGCTGCGCGACTGGGTCTGAGCCCCCCCCGCACCGCGGTCCGCCCCGCAGCCCCCGACCGGGATCCCGGTCGGGGGCTGCGTGCGTCGCGTCGGGGCTCAGAGCTCGCGTCCGGGGCCGTAGGCCCGCAGGGACGCGAACGTGACGACGGAGAGCGCGAGCATGAGGGCGTACCCGGCCTCGAACCCGCCGGTCAGGTCCCGCAGCACCCCGAGCGCGAAGGGCCCGAGCGCGCCGGCGAGGTAGGCGACGAGCACCACCATCGCGCCGAGCCGGGCGCCGTCGGTCTGGGTGTGCGTGACGTCGGTGATCAGCACCAGGCCGAGCGTCGAGCCGCCGCCGACGCCCATCCCGAAGAGGGCCATCGCGGGGATGGCGAGCGTCACCGGCGCCACGAGCAGCAGGACGATGCCGACGATCGTGCAGCCGACGACCACGGCGAGCTGGGGGCGCCGGTCGGGGGTCCGGTCGGCGAGCGCGGGCAGCGTCAGCATCGTGGCGACCTGCACGACCTGGAAGAGCACGAACATGTTCGCGGCCTCCTGGGCGGGCAGCCCGAGGCTCACGTAGAGCGGGGTGATCCAGGCCAGGCCGCTGAAGCCGATGATCATCTGCGTCGTCGTGAAGCCGACGACGAGCCACGCGGTGCGCGAGCGCCAGGGCATGCGGTGGTCGACGACGACGGCGGGGACCGTGGGGTCGGTCTCCCGCCTGCGCGGACCCCGCAGCGCGGGTACGAGCAGCAGCCACAGCGCCGCGGTGACCGCGCTGACCGCGCCCCAGAACGCGAGGGCGGGCCGCCAGTCGCCGAGCAGGCCCTCGAGGGGCACGGCCGTGCCCGCGGCGACGGCGACGCCGAGGGCCAGCCCGGTGGAGTAGATCCCGGTCGTCATGCCGCGGATGGCCGGCACGTGGTGGGCGATGAGCGAGGGCATCAGGGCCGAGCAGCCGCCCATCGCCGCGCCCGCGACGGCGGCGCTGACGAAGAGCAACGGGGCCGGCAGCGGCAGGGCCCGCACGAGACCCGCGCCGGCGAGCACCAGCATGAGGACGCCCGTGGCGAGCTCGGGACCGATCCGTGCCCCGAGGCGCTGGCCGGCCGGGGCGCACAGTCCCATGAAGGCGATGGCGACGGAGGTGAGCAGGCCGGCCGCGGTGCTCGAGAGCCCGAGGTCGCGGTCGATCTCGTCCAGCAGCGGGGGCAGCGAGCCCATGCTCGCCCGCAGGTTCAGCCCGACGACCGCCACCAGGGCGACGATGACGCCGACGGGCAGCGCCGACGGCCGCGGTCGGTCCGGCTCCGGCCGCCCCGTGCGCGGTGCGGGCGCCGGGATCGGCGCCTCGCTCACCCGGTCGGCTCGAGGACCTGTGCCGCCCGCGCCTCCGCGACCGCGGTGCGGAACTCGAGCATCCGCTTGCCCATGCCGACGAGGACCACGCCGACGAGGGCGCCGGAGGGGTCGTGGAAGCCGACCGCCGCCTCGGAGGTCAGGTCGCCGTCGAGCACGCGCACGTCGCCGTGCCCGAGGTGGGGGAGGCCGAACGCCTGCATGCGCACGCCGTACTGCTCGCTCCAGAAGGTCGGCAGCGGGGCGAACGGGGTCGCCGGGTCGGGGGCCTCGCCGGCCAGGCCGGCCAGCAGGCTGGCCGCGGCGTGGGCGCCCATGTCGGTCGGCATCGTCCAGTGCTCGACGCGCACGGGGTCCTCGCCGTAGCCCGCGATGGGGAAGCGGGCCACGTCGCCGACCACCACCGCGTCGAGCAGCGGGACGCCGTCGCGCAGGGGGTGGAGGTCTCGGTCGCACAGGACGCCGTTGCCGAGGTCGAGGCCCATCTGCGTCAGGGCCTCGACGTTCGCCTGCGAACCGACGGCCTCGACGATCACGTCGGTGGGCACGCGGGCGCCGTTGTCGAGCAGGACCTCGAGGTGCTCGCCGCCGTCCTCGACGCCCGCCACGGAGCGGCCGAGGGCGAAGCGCACGCCGTGGGTCTCGTGACGGCGCTGGACCTCGCGGGCCAGGACCTCGCCGAGCGGCCGGGCCAGCGGTGCGGCGAGCGGCTCGATCACGGTCACCTCGCAGCCCAGGGTCGTCGCGGTCGCGGCGACCTCGCAGCCGATGAACCCGCCGCCCACGATGGCGACCCGGGTGCCCTGGCGCAGCTCGGGGGCGAGGCGCTGCGCGTCCTCAAGGGTGCGCACCGAGTGGCGCCACCGGGCGTCACCGGGCAGGTCGAGCCGCCGGGCGCGCACACCGGTGGCGACGACGAGGCCGTCGTAGGCCACCTCCGAGCCGTCGTCGAGGCGGGCGGCGCGGGCGTCGTGGTCGACGACCTCGACGCGGGTGCCCAGACGCCACTCGACGTTCTCGCTCGCGGCCGCCTTCTGCCGGAAGGGCAGGCGGTCGGCGTCCATCGCGCCGCGCAGGACCTCCTTGGACAGCGGGGGCCGGTTGTAGGGCGCGTGCTCCTCCTCGCCGACCACGACGATGCGGCCCGTGTGGCCGGCGGCGCGCAGCCGCTCGACCACGCGCAGGCCGGCGAGTCCGGCGCCCACGACGAGGACGGTGCTCTCCAGGGGGGAGGGGTGGCTCATGCGGGCTCCTTGGGTGCGCAGGGTGGTGCGGGGTGGTGCTGGGTGGTGCCGGGAGGGGCACGGCCAGGGGCGGGCCGGGACGCTCAGACGGGTGCGGGCACCCGCGCTGCGGCCCGACCGGCCCGCATCCCGAAGACCATCGCGGGACCGAGCGTGCCGCCGGCCCCGCCGTAGACCATGCCGGTGGGTCCGGCCATGACGTTGCCGGCCGCGAAGAGGCCGGGCACGACGCGGTCGTCGACGTCGAGCACGGCGCCGTCGGGATCGGTGCGCGGACCGCCCTTGGTGCCCAGCGTGGAGCTGAGCAGGGGGACCGCGTAGTAGGGGCCCTCGTCGAGGGGGCCGAGCGTCGCGCCGCGTCCCGGGTAGGCGCTGCGGTCGCCGCACCAGCCGTCGTACGCGCTGTCGCCGCGGCCGAAGTCGTCGTCGTGCCCGCCGGCCACCAGGCCGTTCCACCGGGTCACGGTCGCCTCGAGCGCCGCGGCGGGCACGTCGATGAGCTCCGCGAGGCCGGCGAGGTCGGCGGCACGGTGGCAGAAGTCCGGCGCCGGGGCGCCGGGGGCGTTGCCGAAGCAGCCGTAGCGCTGCACGAACCCGTGGTCGAAGACCAGGTACGCCGGCTGGTTGACGTAGCGGAACTCCGTCGGGTCGAACTGGTGGAAGGCGCCGCCCAGGGCGTTGTAGTTGGCGGCCTCGTTGGTGAAGCGCAGCCCCTGGTCGTTGACGACGATCGAGCGCGGCAGCGTGCGCTCGCGCAGGATCAGGAAGACGTTGTTGCCGCCGTCGGCCCGCTCACCGGGCAGCTCGACGACGGGCACCCACCACGCCTCGCGCATGTTGCCGAGCCGCGCGCCGACCCGCATCGCCATCCGCAGGCCGTCGCCGGTGTTCGTCGGTACGCCGGCGGGGGAGACCATCGGACCGCGCAGGAAGTCGCGGACCAGGTCCGCGTCGTACTCGAAGCCGCCCGTCGCGAGGACGACGGAGCGGGCGCCGAGACGGCGCACCGTGCCCGCGGCGTCGACGAGCTCCACGCCCACGACGCGGTCGTCGGCCGTCAGCAGGCGGGTGGCGCGCCAGCCCGTGCGCGGCTCGACGCCCCGGTCCAGGCACCCGGCGAGGAGGCTGCCGACGAGGGCACGCCCTAGGCCCTCGAGGTCGGCGGCCTCCCGCCGGGTGAGCTCGTCCGGCGCGATGACGCCCGTGCCGCCACCCGTGGGGGTGTCGGAGACGTTCATCCGCCGCGGGGTGCCCACGACCCGGTCCGCCCAGCCGGGGATCGAGGCGTAGGAGAACAGCGCGGGCTCGAGCGAGCGGCCGCCCCCGGCCTTCCCGCCCGGGTGCTCCGGGTGGTAGTCGGGGAAGCCCGCGACCAGCTGGAGGCGCAGCGGCGTGGCCGTCTCGAGCCAGTCCACCAGGTCGGCGACGGAGTCGACGAACGTCTCGGCCAGCTCGGGCAGGATCATCCCGTGCGAGAGCGCGGCCAGGTAGGCCAGCGCGTCCTCGCGGGAGTCAGCCACCCCGGCCGACCGGCCGTGGACGTTGTCCGGCAGCCACACGACGGCGCTCGAGAGTGCCGTCGTGCCGCCGACCCGGTCCGCCTTCTCGACCAGGGCGACGCGGGCGCCGGCGTCCGCGGCGGCCAGGGCCGCGGTCAGGCCCGCGGCGCCGGTGCCGAGCACGACCACGTCGTGCTGCTCGTCGAAGCCCGCCCCCGTCGTGCTCGGCTCGGTCATGACGCCCGGTTCAGCCCTTCTCGCCGAGGGCCGTCGCGTCCGCGGGCAGGACCCGCGGCCCCGGCGTGAACGTCGCCGGGATGCTCTGCCAGCCGGTGTTCGTTCCCTGGTGCGGGTAGCGGACCAGCTTGTCGACGTCGACCACGTAGTCGCCCATCCGGCTGAGGAACTGCGAGAGCAGCTCCTTGGCCATCGCCCGGCCGAGGTTCGAGCCGGCGCAGCGGTGCGCGCCGATCCCGAAGGCCGTGTGCCGGTTCGGCCAGCGCTCGATGTCGATCTCGTCGGGGTCGTCGAACTGCGAGGGGTCGCGGTTCGCCGAGGACCAGGCCAGCAGGACGCGGTCGCCCTCGTGCATCTGCACGCCCTGGAACTCGACGTCCTTCGTCGAGGTGCGGGCGAGGGCCTGGGTGGGGGAGAAGAAGCGCAGGAACTCCTCGAGCGCGCGCTCCAGCTTCTCCGGGTGGTCGATGAGGTCCTGGCGCACGTCCTGGTGCTGGTAGAGCCACACCACGGTGTTGCTCACCAGCGAGGCAGTGGTGCCGACCCCGCCGGAGAGCAGCAGGTCGACCATGGCGAAGACCTCGTCGGCGGTGACCCGGCGACCGTCGACCTCCTGCTGGACCAGGTAGCTGATGATGTCGTCGGTCGGCTCGGCGGTCCGCTCGGCGATCACGCCGCGGGTGACCTCCTCGAGCATCGGCAGGTCGACCTTCACGGCCTGGTCGAACTCGGGGGTGCCGGGCACGGCGACGAGCAGGGCGTGGAACGCGAAGGCGTACGTCTTCCAGTGCTCGATCGGCAGGCCGAGCCAGTCGACCGTGACGATCGCCGGCACGCCGATCACCGAGGTCATGTCGCACTCGCCGGTCTCGATGATGTCGTCGATGAAGGCCGTCACGTAGTGCTTGACGATCTTCTCCATGCGCGCGACCGCGGCGGGCGCGGTGATCGGGTTGATCAGCTTGCGCCACTTCTTGAAGTCGGGCGGGTCGACCTCGATCGGGATGTGGTAAGCCGCCGGCGTCTTCGGGATCACCACCGAGAGGCCCTCGCCGCCGTACGAGTTGCGGGCCGAGGAGAACGTGTAGTCGTCGCGGGCCGCCTCGAAGACGGCGTCGTAGCCGGAGAGCACCCAGTAGCCGCCGTGCGCATCGGTCCAGGCGACGGGGTGCTCGCTGCGCAGCTTGCGGTACGAGGCGGCCGGGTCGTCGGAGTGCTGCTCGGAGTTGTGGTCGAACTCGACCGCGGGGGCGCGGTCGGCAGTCTCGGTCATCGCGTGTCCTTCGATGTCTCGGGCGTTTGTCATCCGGGGGTCTGAAGGGGCTTCCCTCGAATGTGATCATGGTTATACTCGATTAGCGCGATGTCAACTGCGTCACACCAAGGATGGACCATGACGAGCGGACCCACCGCCCGGCACCCGAGGAGGAAGCCATGCACGTGAAGGTCGACGACGACCGCTGCCAGGGTCACGGCCTGTGCCGGATCAGCGCTCCGGACCTCTTCTTCGCCCGCGAGGAGGACGGCAACGCCTACGTCAAGGACGAGCACGTCCCCGACGGGCGGGAGGACGACGCGCAGATGGCCGCGGACAGCTGCCCCGAGCTGGCCATCGAGGTCGACTGACCGTGGCCCTGGCCCTCGGCGCCGGGTCGGCCTACGCCGACGACCGGCTCGACGCCGTCGCCGCGATGGCGTCGAGCGGCCGGGTCTCCTACCTGGGGTTCGACTGCCTCGCCGAGCGCACCCTGGCCCTGGCGCAGCAGCGCCGGCGGGCCGACCCCGGCGCCGGTCAGGACCGGCGCATCGGCCGCCTGGTCCCGCTCCTCGGTGAGCACCTCGCCCGGGGCGGACGCGTGGTGGGCAACTTCGGCGCGGCCAACCCCGACGCCGCCCGCGACGACTTCGCGCGGGGCCTGCGGGACCTCGGGCTCGACGGGGTGCGGATCGGCGTCGTGCACGGCGACGACGTCCGGGACCTGGTCCGCGACCTCGACCTCGAGCTGCCCGAGCTCGGCACCACGGTGCGGGCGCTGGGCGACCGGGTCGTCTCGGCGA
The DNA here is from genome assembly GCF_032378595.1 of Nocardioides imazamoxiresistens. Taxonomy (NCBI): domain Bacteria; kingdom Bacillati; phylum Actinomycetota; class Actinomycetes; order Propionibacteriales; family Nocardioidaceae; genus Nocardioides; species Nocardioides imazamoxiresistens. Next base: position 282,698 of record NZ_JAVYII010000001.1, on the reverse strand, counting down.
ACGCGTACCTCGGCGCCGACGGGATCGTCGAGGCGCTGGCCCAGGACGCGCAGATCGTGCTGGGCGGCCGGCTCGCCGACCCGTCCCTGTTCGTCGGTCCGATCTGCCACGAGCTCGGCTGGGCGCCGGACGACTGGGACCGCGTCGCGCACGCGACCATGGTCGGCCACCTGCTCGAGTGCGGCGTGCACTCGACCGGCGGCAACTACGAGGACCCGCCCTACCGCGTCGTGCCGGCCCCGCACGACCTCGGCTTCCCCATCGGGGAGGTCGACGACGGCTCCGTCGTCGTGACCAAGCTGCCGGGGACCGGCGGCCGCGTGGACGCCATGACCATGAAGACCCAGCTCTACTACGAGATCCACGACCCGGCGGCCTACCTGACCCCCGACGTGACCGCCGACTTCACGGGGCTCGAGGTGACCGACCTCGGCGACGACCGGGTGCGCATCGAGGGCGCCCGGGGCCGTCCGCGACCCGACCTGCTCAAGGTGCTCGTGGGCGTCGACCAGGGCTGGCGCGCGACGGGCGAGATGTCCTACGGCGGGCCGGGCTGCGTGGAGCGCGCCCGGCGGGCCGAGGAGGTCCTGCGCGCTCGCCTGGACCGGGTGCTCGACGAGATCGACGAGCTGCGGATCGACCTGCAGGGGGTGGACTCGCTGTTCGGGGACCGGATGCCGGGCGGTTACCCCGCCGAGGTACGCCTGCGGCTCGCCGCTCGCACGACCTCCCCGGAGGTCGCACGCACCGTGGCCCACGAGACCGAGCTCCTCTACTTCGGCCCCGCCGGCGGGGGCGGCAACGTCAACGCGGTCGTGCCCGCGCTCGGCGTCACGCCGGCCTACGTGCCGCGCGAGCTGGTGGAGGTCGGCGTCGAGGTGGCGGCGTCGTGAGGCTGCGCGAGATCGCCGCCAGCCGCTCCGGCGACAAGGGCGACGTCAGCAACATCTGCGTGTTCGTCTACGACCCGGCGCACTACCCGCTGCTCGTGCGGCACCTCACGGCCGAGCGGGTGCGCGAGCACTTCGGCGACCTCGTCGCCGGGGAGGTCGTGCGCTACGAGCTGCCGCGGGTGCACGGCCTCAACTTCGTGCTGGACCGCGCGCTCGGCGGCGGTGTCTCCATGACGCTGCGCGCCGACCCGCACGGCAAGGCGTACCAGTCCCTCGTCCTCGACATCGACCTCCCGGAGGACCCGTGAGCGCACCCGCTCCCGCCCCCGCGTCCCGCGCGCAGCTGCCGCCCACCGACCGTGCCGTGCTCGTCGACGGCACGTGGGAGGAGGGCGCGGGTGCGACGCACCACAGCATCGATCCCGGGACGACGCAGGTGCTGGCCACCTGGACCGGGGCGTCCGCGGACCAGGTCGACCGGGCGGTGGCCGCCGCCCGGCGGTCCTTCGACGCGGGCACCTGGCGGCGTACGCCGCCGGCCGAGCGCGCCGCGGTGCTGCGGCGGCTCGCCGCGCTGCTCGACGAGCACCGCGAGGAGCTGGCGCGCCTGGTCGCCACGGAGGTCGGCTCACCGATCGGCCTGGCCCGCACGCTGCAGACGGCGACCCCGGCGGTGAACCTCGCCTGGGCCGCGGACCGCGCCGAGGCGGGACCGCGGGGCGGCTACCGCGAGGAGCTGGCGCCGCTGGGCTCGCCCGCACCGGCGGCCAGCGTCCTGCTGCGCGAGCCGGTGGGCGTGGTCGCCGCGATCACCCCGTACAACTACCCGATCAACATGGTGGCCTGGAAGGTCGGCCCGGCGCTGGCCGCGGGCTGCTCCGTGGTGCTGCTGCCCTCGCCCCGCGGCACGCTGTGCACGCTCGCGCTGGTGCGGCTGGCCCTCGAGGCCGGTGTCCCGCCCGGCGTCCTCCACCTGGTCACGGGCGGGGCCGACGTCGGCTCGCGGCTGGCAGCGGACCCGCGCCTGGACCTCGTGTCCTTCACGGGCTCGAACGCGGTGGGGGAGGCGGTGATGCGCGCCGCGGCGCCCTCCAGCACGAAGGTGGTGCTCGAGCTCGGCGGCAAGTCGCCGACCGTCGTGCTGCCGGGCGCGGACCTCGACCGTGCGGTCGGCCCGTCGATGCTGCGCTTCTGCCGCAACGCCGGGCAGGGCTGCGGCGCGACCACCCGCATCCTCGTGCACCGCGACGACCTCGACGCGTTCGTCGAGCGGGCGGTGGCGTTCCTGACCGACCACGTGCCGACGGGCGACCCGCACGACGAGACGACCGAGGTCGGTCCGCTGATCAGCGCGGAGCACCGTGAGCGGGTCGAGGGCTACCTCGAGCGGGCCCGCGCCCGCGGCTCCCGCGTGCTGGTCGGCGGGGGGCGGCCCGACGGGGCGAGGGGCTTCCACCTGCTGCCGACGCTCGTGACCGACGTGGACCCCGACGACGAGCTCTGCCAGGACGAGCTGTTCGCTCCCGTGGCCGTGGTGCTGGCGTACGACACCGTCGACGAGGCCGTGGCGCTCGCGAACAACAGCCGCTACGGCCTGAACGCGCTGGTGTGGGGCGAGCACGACGAGGCGGTCGAGGTGGCCCTGCGCCTGGAGACCGGCACGGTGGCGATCAACGGCGGCGGCGGAGCGCGTCCCGACGTGCCCTGGGTCGGCGCGAAGCAGTCCGGCGTCGGCGCGGAGATGGGCGAGGACGGCTTCGCCGAGTTCTTCACGGTCCGCCACCTGCAGTGGCCGCTGCCGTGAGCGGCGGGCCGGCGGCGCTGGCGCCGGCGACCGGCCGCGACGTCGGCGCGCTCGTCGACGCCTGGGCGCGGGCCGCGGGCGGTCGGGTGTTCCTGCGCTGGGCGCCGTTCGACGACGCGGAGCCGGCGACCTGGACCCGGGCGGAGTTCGCCGAGCAGGTCGATGCGCTCGCGCGCGGCCTGCACGCCCGGGGCCTGCGCCGCGGCGACCGGTTCGCGATCTCGCTGCCCAACGGACCCGCGTTCCTGCTGACCTGGACCGCGCTCGCCTCCCTCGGCGCCGTGGCCGTGTGCTTGAACCCCCGGCTCTCGCCCGACGAGCTGGAGTACGCCCTGGGCCACAGCGGCGCCCGCGGCGTGCTCACCACGCCGGAGGGCGCCGAGGTGGTCGCGACGGTCGCCCCCGACCTGTGGCTGCTGACCGACGCGCCCACGGGCCCGGACACCCCGCACGCGCTGGCGGCGGGCGACCACCCGGCGTACCCGCGCGGGGTCGCGGCCGACGCGCCGGCGAGCATCCAGTACACGTCGGGCACCACGAGCCGCCCCAAGGCGGTCGTGTGGACCCAGGCCGCCTGCCTGTGGGCGGGGCAGGTCGGGGCGCTGCACCAGGGCCTCGGGCCCGCCGACGTCAACCTCGTGCACCTGCCCCTGTTCCACACCAACGGGCTGTCCTACTCGTTCCTCTCGTCGCTGTGGTCCGGCGGCGAGCTCGTGCTGCAGCCGCGCTTCTCCGCCAGCCGCTTCTGGCCCGCGGCCGTGGAGCACCGGGCGACGTGGAGCTCGGTCGTGTCGTTCTGCCTGCGCGCCCTGGAGGGGCGCGACGTGCCGGAGCGGCACCACTTCCGCGGCTGGGGCAGCAGCGCCGCCCTGCCCGCCCCGCCCGCCACCGCGGGGGTCGGCGCGATCGGGTGGTTCGGCATGACCGAGACGGTCTCCCACCCCGTCGTCGGCGACCTGCACCTGCCGGGGCCGGCGGGCTCGATGGGACGGCCCTCGCCCGCGTACGCCGTGCGTGTGGTCGCCGAGGACGGGACGAGCGGCACGGGCGGGCCGCGGGCGGCCGAGCCCGACGAGCCGGGGGAGCTGCAGGTGCTCGGGCGCCGCGGCGTCTCGCTCTTCTCGGGCTACCTCGGCGACGACGCGGCCACCGCGGCCGCCTTCACCGGCGACGGCTGGTTCCGCACCGGCGACCGGGTGCGCCGCGACGCCGAGGGCCACCTGTGGTTCCTCGAGCGCGACAAGGACGTGCTGAAGGTGGGCGGCGAGAACATCGGTACGCCCGAGGTCGAGCGGGTCCTGCGCGGGGTGGAGGGCGTCGGAGAGGCCGTCGTCGTCGGCCGTCCCGACCGGATGCTCGGGGAGGTGCCCGTCGCCTTCGTCGTGGCCCGGCCCGGCGAGCGCGTGGACGTCGCGGCGGCCCACGAGCGGTGCGTCCGGATGCTGGCCGACTTCAAGCGGCCCCGCGAGATCCGGGTGGTCGACGCGCTGCCGCGCTCGACGCTGGACAAGGTGGCGAAGGCGGCGCTGCGGCGCCAGCTCGCCGACGAGGAGGAGCGGTCCCGTGCCTGACCACGCCACCGGCGGACCCCTCCGTGGGGTCCGGGTCGTCGAGCTGGCCGGCATCGGACCGGGCCCGTTCGCCGTGATGCTGCTGGCCGACATGGGCGCCGACGTCGTCCGGGTGGACCGGCTCGGCGGGCCGGGCGTGGACTACACGCCCAACCCGGTGCTCGAGCGCAGCCGCCGCTCGGTCGGGCTCGACCTCAAGCGTCCCGAGGGGGTCGAGGTCCTGCTCGACCTCGTCGCCGGCGCGGACGTGCTGGTGGAGAGCTTCCGGCCCGGCGTGCTCGAGCGCCTCGGTGTCGGGCCGGACGTCTGCCTGGCCCGCAACCCCCGCCTCGTGCTCGGCCGGCTCTCGGCCTGGGGTCAGGACGGGCCGCTCGCGGACGTCGTCGGGCACGACGTGAACTACATCGGGATGACCGGCGCCCTGCACAGCATGGGCCGCGCCGGCGAGCGGCCCGTCCCGCCGCTGAACCTGGTGGGGGACTTCGGCGGCGGCGCGGCCTCCCTGGCCTTCGGCGTGGTCTGCGCGCTGCTGGAGACCCGCAGCTCCGGGCGGGGCCAGGTGGTCGACGCGAACGTGCTCGAGTCGACGGCGACGCTGATGGGGCTGGTCCACGGCATGCGCGCGCAGGGACGCTGGTCGACCGAGCGGGGCAGCAACCTCCTCGACACCGGCTGCCCCTACTACGACGTCTACACCTGCGCCGACGGCCGGTGGATGGCGTTCGGGGCGGTCGAGGAGCGCTTCTTCCGCACGGCGCTGGGCGTCCTGGGCGTCACGGACCCCGCGCTGCTGGACGCCCACAAGGACCGCGCGCGCTGGCCCGCGCTGCGCGAGGCGGTGACGGCCGCGTTCGCCGCGCGACCGCGGGCCGCTTGGGAGGAGGCGTTCGACGGCGTCGAGGCCTGCGTCAGCCCGGTGCTCGACCTCGACGAGGCGGCGAGCCACCCGCACGCGCGGGCGCGGCAGGCGTACCTGCCCCTGCCGGGCAGCGACCTGCCCCAGCCCGCGCCCACCCCGCGCTTCAGCCGCACGCCCGCGGGGATGCCGGGTGCGGCGGCGCGACCAGGCCAGCACGGCGCCGAGGTGCTGGCGGAGCTGGGGTACGCCCCCGAGCGCGTCGCCGCCCTGGTCGCGGCCGGCGTGGTGGCGGCCCCGGCGTGACCTGCCGGGGCCTGCCGCTCAGGCGGTCGCGGGCTCGCGCACGACCCGGTCGACCGAGGTGATGCCGGCGACGGCGGGCACGATGTCGCGACCGAGGTCGTCGAGGTAGGCGACCACCTCGTCGCTGCTCATGTGCGGCCACTGCGCGCGCACTAGGACGGGGTCGATCGGCACGACCGCGGCCATCTCGGCGATCTGGGCGACGCACTCGTCCGGGGTCCCGATGAACGTCTCCTTGCGCGCCACCTCGCGGAACTCGCGCGAGATCTCGTCGGCGCTGCGGGTGGCGAGCGAGCGGTTGGCGTAGGCGAGCAGCCGCTCCTTGGCCATCTTCTCGAAGCGCTCGAACGCGGCGTCGGTGGTCGCGGCCGGGATGATCTCGCGGCGCAGCGGATGGCGCACCTGCGGTCGGCCGAGGCGCTCGCGCTCGTCCTCGTAGATCGAGAGCAGCCGCACCATCTCGGGCCCGCGGGTCTCCGGCGTGATCGGCCAGCCGTCGCCGAGGCGCGCCGAGCGGCGTACGCCCAGCGGCTTCATCGCGCCGATCCAGATCGGCGGGTGCGGCTCCTGGTACGGGCGGATGTGGGTGGCGCCGCCGGTGACCGACCAGAACTCGCCGTCGTGGTCCACGACGTCCTGCGTCCACATCTTGCGCATGATCTCGAGGGACTCCTCGAACATCGCGAAGCGCCGGGAGAAGTCCACGCCGAGGGCGACGAACTCGTCCTCGCGGTAGCCCGCGCCCGCGCCGACCACCAGGCGCCCGCGGGTCAGGATGTCCAGCGTCGCGAGGTCCTCGGCCAGCATCACCGGGTGGTAGAGCGGCACCTGGACCACGGTGGTGGCCAGCGTGACGTGGTCGTCGAGCTCCGCGGCGATGCGGGCGAGCGTCGGGATCGGCTGGAGCCAGCGCAGGTCCCCGTAGAGGAAGTGCTGGCCCATCGTGATGTGCGTGATGCCGTTGCGCTGGGCCGCCTCGACCTGGCGCAGCAGCCCGTCGAGGTGGTCGCGCGGCGACACGCTCGCGTGCACGTCTCCCAGGATCACGCCGATCTGCATCGCTGCTCCTCCGTTCGCCACCGCTTCGTCCGCATCATATGCATGGATTTGTGGACGCTGTCGACGTCGCCGGCCCGGATCCCGGCCGAGACCGCATGCGGTGGCGGGTCTGAACCACTTCGCCGTTCTGCTTTACAGGGTGTGGCGCACGTCCTATGGTGTGGATCACATGCGAATGATGCGCATGATATTCAACGTACGAGGAGCACGAGATGAACGGGTTCATGGGCAGGTCCCAGCGGCGACTGGCGATGGCGAGCCTCGTCGCTGCGTCGATGATCTCGGTGACGGCATGCGGGAGCGTGAGCGGCGGGGGTGGCCCGGAGGCCTCCGACGAGCTCCCCGACACGATCAAGCTGATCTCCATCAACCCGACCACCGGCGTGGTCGCCTTCGCGGGCGAGTCGGCGAACAAGGGCTACCAGCTGGCGATCGACCAGATCAACGAGCAGGACTTCCTCGAGGGCTCGACCCTCGAGATCGAGTACGTCGACACGAAGTCGGAGCCGCAGACCGCGGCCCAGGAGCTCACCCGCGTGACCTCGGGCGGTGACTACTCCGCGGTGTTCGGCTCGGTCTCGAGCAACGAGGCGGTGGCGATGTCCCCGCTCGCCGAGCAGGCGAAGATGCCGATCATCTACACCCAGGCCGGCAGCGACGGCGTCGTCACCGGCGACTACACGTGGCGAGCGACGCCCCTGATGCGGGAGTACTACCCGCTCCTCGAGCAGTACATCGAGGAGACCGGCGCCGAGTCGCTCGGCATCATCTACACCGAGGCGACGCCGACCCTGCAGGACATCGGCACGAACACGCTCCCCGCGATGGCGGAGGAGCTCGGCATCGAGGTCACCGCGAGCGTCGGCACCCAGGCCACCACGCAGGACTTCTCGGCGCCCATCTCGCAGGTGCTCGGTTCCGAGCCCGACCTCGTCGCCGTCCTCCTCGTCGGCGCCGCGAACCCGACCGCGATGACGCAGCTGCGCCAGGCCGGCTACGACGGGCCGGTGCTCGGCAACTCGGGCGCCTCCGCGGGCAACCTCGACCAGGCCGGCGACGCCGGCGAGGGCATGGTCTGGCCCACCGACTTCAACGCCGCGATGACGCCGGAGTCGAGCCAGGCCTTCACCGAGGCGTACCGCGAGGAGTACGGCGAGGACCCGCTGAACTACGCCGCCGAGGCGTTCGACGCGGCCTGGTTCCTGGCCCGCGCCCTCAAGGAGGCCCAGTCGGCCGACCGCGAGTCGGTCAAGGACGGCATGCACACCGTGGCGGAGGAGCCGTTCGACGGCGCGCTCGGCACCGACCTGACCTGGGTCGACCAGGACCTGCAGGTGCCCGGCGTGGTGATCGAGTACACGACCGAGGGCGAGCAGCTCCTCTACGAGGGCACGTCCGCCGGCTGACCGTCCCGGCCGGCGCCCGCCGTCGGCCACCACCGGTGGGGGTCCGGGCTTCGTCCCCGGGCCCCCACGACCGGCGTCCACCAGCGACGCCAGAGGAGATCCGATGACCACCACGAACGTCGACGGGGAGGCGCCGTGCAGGACCTGCTGACGGTGATCAGCCTCGGCTCGATCTACCTGCTGTTCGCCCTGGGCATGAGCCTGACCTGGGGCACGATCGACATCCTCAACTTCTCGCACGGGTCGATCTTCATGTTCTCCACCTTCACGTCGTACCTGGTGCTGGGGGAGACCACCCTGCCGTTCGTCGCCGTGGCGCTGATCGCCGTGGTGGTCGGAGCCGTGCTCTCCGTCGCGATCCAGGTGCTGGCCTTCGAGCAGATCATCAAACGGGCCCGCACCAAGAAGAACGCGGAGATGCAGATCCTCATCGGGGGCATCGGCATCGCGATCATCCCGCTCGCGATCGCCCAGCACCACACGAAGAGCAACCCGTTCGGCCTGCGTGCCTCGTCGTTCGAGGTCGAGACCTGGCTGCTGGGCGATCTGCGGGTCACCAACATCTCGGTCATCACGATCGTGGTCGCGGTGGCGCTGTGGGCCGCGGTCTCGCTGTGGCTGCACCGCTCGCGGCACGGTCTCGCGCTCCGCTCGATCGGCGTCGACGCCGAGGTCGCCTCCCTCATGGGTGTCGACCGGCGGCGCCTGGCGCTCGCCACGATGGCGGTCTCGGGCGGCCTGGCCGGCCTGGCCGGCGTGCTCTTCACCTTCTCCCTCGGCGCCCTGACGCCGGAGAGCGGCGACACGCTGCTGGTGAAGGCCTTCGCGATCATCATCCTCGGAGGCGTCGGCAGCATGCTCGGCGTCGCGTTCGGCGCCTTCTTCCTCGCGGCCTGCGAGGTGTGGGTGCTCACCCAGACCAGCGGCTCCTGGGTCGAGGCCGTGTCGTTCGGCCTCATCTTCCTCGTGCTGCTGGTCCGCCCGGCCGGCGTCTTCGGCCGCAAGGAGGTCCGACGCACATGATGCAGTTCTACTTCAGCAACATCGTCCTCATCCAGGCGACGATGACGGGCCTGCTGCTGGCCCTGAGCATCCAGGTCCCGATCCGCATGGGCGTCTTCTCGTTCGCGGGCGCCGGGGCGTACGGCATCGGCTGCTACGCCGGCGCGATCTTCGTGCTCGACCACCAGCTCGGCGCTATCCCGACCATCGTGATCACCTGCCTGATGACCGGCGTGATCGTGCTGGCGCTGGGCGTGCTGATCCAGAAGCTCACCGGTCTCTACCTCGCGATGGCGACGGTGGCCTTCTGCCTCATCATCAGCGTGATCGCGATCAACGGGGGCACGACCACCGGCGGCTCGACCGGCCGCTACGGCGTGATCTCCGACTTCACCATGGGGGGCATGTTCGCGATCACCGCGGTCGCCCTGGTGCTGGTCGCGCTCAGCGAGCGGGGCCGCCTCGGGCGCCGGGTGGACGCGGTCCGCGAGGACCCCGAGCTCGCCGCCTCGATGGGCGTCAACGTCCGCCGCTACCGTCTCGTCGCGTTCGCGGTGAGCGGGGTCCTCGGCGGCCTGGCCGGCTCGATGAACATCCTCGTGCGCAGCGCGGTGAGCCCGCTCGACATCGGCTTCCACCTGATCGTGCTCGCGCTGACGATGATCATCGTCGGTGGGTCGCTGTCGTGGAAGGGCGCCGTGCTGGGCGCGCTGATCTTCACCTGGCTGCCCGACCTCCTCAAGGTGGTCGGTCAGTGGCAGGAGCTGATCTACGGCGTCATCGTCGCGCTCGCCGCGGTCCTGCTCCCGCGCGGCCTCTACGGCATCTACGTCGACACCAAGCGGTCGGTGCAGCGGCGCCGCCGCGAGGCGGCCGGTCCGCCGGCCGGCGGGTCCGACGACGAGACCCACGCCGAGCGGCTCGAGCCGGAGATGGAGGGGCAGCGATGAGCGCCACGCACACCGAGCCGGGCGGCAGCCTCCCGACGGGGGTCGACCCGGTCCTCGAAGTCGACGACGTCAAGGTGCACTTCGGCGGCGTCAAGGCCGTCGACGGCATCTCGATGAAGCTCATGCCCGGCATGATCCACGGGATCATCGGCCCGAACGGGTCGGGCAAGAGCACGCTGATCGGCGCGATGACCCGGCTGACGCGGCTGACGAGCGGGCGGCTGCTGTTCGACGGCGAGGAGTACCAGAACGCCTCCGCCGCCGTCGTCGCCCGCAAGCGGGTGGCGCGCACCTTCCAGACCGTGCGGCTGCTGCCGGACCTGACGGTGCTGGAGAACATCCAGCTCGGCGCGGACGCCCGTGCCGACGACAAGTCCGGCAACGTCCTGACCCGGCTGCTCGGCAAGCAGATCTCGCCGGCCGTGCGGGACGCGGTCTCGCGCACCAACCTCGAGGGCTTCGAGGACTTCTACCCCTCCGAGCTGTCGTACGGCACGCAGCGCCGGGTCGAGATCGCCCGCGCGATCGCCACCGGTCCGCGCCTGCTGCTGCTCGACGAGCCGACGGCAGGCATGAACCAGAAGGAGCGCGCCGAGATCTCGGCGCTGCTGCAGAGCCTGCGCACCGACGGCCTGTGCCAGCTGCTCGTCGAGCACGACGTGCAGATGATGATCGACACCTGCGACCACGTGTACGCGATGAACTTCGGCCGCCTCATCGCGGAGGGCACGCCCACGGACGTGGTGCGGAGCCCGCAGGTGCAGGAGGCGTACCTGGGAAGGAAGTGGCGCGACCATGCTTGAGGTCAGCGACCTGCACGTCAGCTACGGCAACGTCGAGGCGGTCCGGGGGGTCTCCCTGACGGCGACCCCCGGGCGGGTGACCCTCGTGCTCGGGGCCAACGGCGCCGGCAAGACCACCACCCTCAAGGCGATCGCCGGTCTCGAGCGCCCGCACTCGGGCCGCGTCGCGCTCGACGGGCAGGACATCACCGGCCTCGCGCCGCACAAGATCGTGCGCCGCGGCGTCGCGCTGGTGCCCGAGGGGCGCCGGGTGTTCGGGCCGCTGTCGGTGGGCGAGAACCTCCGGATGGGCGGCTACACGGCCGAGCGGTCGAAGGCCGCCGAGACCCTCGACCGCGTCCACGAGATGTTCCCGATCCTCTCGGAGCGGGCCGGCTCCGCGGCCGGGCTCCTCAGCGGCGGCGAGCAGCAGATGCTGGCCTTCGGGCGGGCACTGATGTCGCAGCCCGCGGTGATGCTCCTCGACGAGCCGTCGATGGGCCTCGCTCCGGCGGTGGTCGACTCGATCCTCGCCAAGGTGCGGCAGATGGCCGACTCGGGGATCGGCATCCTCATGGTCGAGCAGAACGCCGAGGCCGGCCTCGACGTGGCCGACGAGGTCGTCGCCATCGCCCGCGGCGAGGTGGTCTACGCGGGCCCGGTCTCCGAGGCGCGCGACAACGCCTCGGTGCTGCGCGCCTTCCTGGGCGAGGCGGCGCTGGCGGGCGAGGACTGAGTCGGTGCCGCTCGCGTGAGGCCGTCCGACGACGCACAGGTCCCCGCACCTCCCGAGGTGCGGGGACCTGTCGTGTCGCGGGTCGGCTCAGCCGAAGTAGCGCTGGTCCCAGGGGATGGTCTCGCCCATCACCTGGGGGAACTTCCGCTCGGCGTAGCGCTCGTACGCCTCGATGTGGTCGCGCATGCGCTGCTCGGAGGCCTCGGGGTCCCGGGCGGCCAGCGCCTCGTAGATCTCCTCGTGGGCCTTGAGGATCGCGGCCCGGCGGTAGCCGGGGTAGTCGATGCCGATGACCGTGCCGTCCATGATGCCCAGCAGCGAGTCGATGACGTAGCCGAACAAGGCGTTGCGCGAGGACCAGGCGATGACGTCGTGGAAGCGCTTGTTGGCGTCGAGGAAGGAGTACTGGTCGTCGAGGTCGACGCGCATCTGGTCGACCGTGCCCTTGAGCTCGCCGAGCTCCTCGTCGGTCATCCGCGTGGCGGCGAGGTTGCTGATCATGGGCTCGATGGCCGAGCGCACCTCGACGATGTTGCGGAAGGGGGCGGACTGCAGCTGCATCAGCAGCACGACCGTGCTGCCCAGGTGCGTCGCGTCGGGCATCTGCAGCACCGGGCCGCCGCGCGGGCCGGGCTTGAGCGAGATGACGCCCTGGAACTCCAGGAGCCGCAGCGCCTCACGCAGGGTGCCGCGACCGGTCTGGTACTTCTCCAGCATGGTCCGCTCGGGCTCGAGGAGCTCCCCGGGGCCGAGGCCGGCGCGCAGCGCGTCCTGGACGATCCGCTGGGCGACGAGCATCGCCGCCTTGGGTGGCCTGCGGTTGGGCAAGTCGCGTCCGACCATCGTGTTCCTCCACGCGTGTAAAGATGCCAAACATTAGCACCATTATCCCGAGATAAGCCCTGCGTGATGCGCACCGTACGTGGTCCGTGGTCGCGAGCGGCGCACCTCGACCAACTCGCCCGGAATTCCCGGCAGAAAGGAACGAACGTGTCCGACGTCATCGTCACCGAGCGCGGGACCGCGCTCTGGATCCAGCTCAACCGCCCCGAGCGGCGCAACGCGTACGACGCCGCCATGGCCGGCGCCGTCACGGAGGCCCTCGAGCAGGCGTCCTCCTACTACTCGGTCGTCATCACCGGCTCCGGCGGCTCCTTCTGCGCCGGCGGTGCCCTCATCGACCTCAGCAACCCCGACGTCCCGTCCATGCGGGGGCTCTACCAGGGCTCCCTGCGGCTCTTCGACGCCGTGCGCAACTGCCCCCGGCCCGTGATCGCCGCCGTGAACGGCGCCGCTGCGGGTGGGGGCAACGAGCTCGTCGTCGCCTGCGACCTCGCCATCGCGGCCCGGTCGGCGACCTTCGGGCAGACCGGGCCCCGCGTGGGCAGCGCCCCGGTCACCGGCGCGACCAACGTGATGGGGGTGCAGATCGGCGAGAAGCGCGCCAAGGAGCTGTCGATGCTGTGCCGGCGCTACCCCGCCGAGCGGGCGATGGAGCTCGGGCTGGTCAACGAGGTCGTGGACGACGAGCTGCTCGAGGAGACCGTGGAGGCGTGGTGCGCCGAGCTCGCCCAGATGTCCCCGCGCTACCTGGAGATCACCAAGATCAGCTCCAACGTGTGGTGGAACGCCGCACGCGACTCCTTCACCAACGGCCTCGGCATGCTCGTGCAGGCCATCGCCGCCCCGGACATGGCCGAGGGGGCCGCCGCCTTCATGGAGAAGCGCAAGCCGTCCTTCCCCGCCCCCGAGTGACGTGCGACGGCGAGGGGCCCGGCACCGTCACGGTGCCGGGCCCCTCGCCGTGCGGGAGCCGTGGTGCGTCAGCGGCCCTGCCAGCGCGGCGCGCGCTTCTCCTTGAAGGCGGTCGCCCCCTCGCGCGCGTCCTCGGAGGAGCGGACCGGCAGGGTGATGTCGCGCTGGCGCTCGAACATCTCCTCGCGGCTCCATCCCGGGGCCTCGACGATGACCTGCTTCGTGGCGCGCACGGCCAGGGGGCCGTTCGCGGCGATCGCCCGGCCGAGCTCGAGCGCGGCCTCCAGGGCGCCGCCCACCGGGGTCAGCCGGTTGACCAGCGCGACGTCGTGGGCCTGCTGGGCGCTGACCATCTCGCCGGTCAGGGCCCACTGCATCGCCAGGTGGTAGGGCACCCGCTGCGGCAGTCGCATCAGGCCGCCGCCGGCGGCCACCAGCCCGCGCTTGACCTCCGGCAGGCCGAACTTCACGTTCTCGGCCGCCACGATCATGTCGCAGGCGAGCGCGATCTCGAACCCGCCGGCGAGGGCGTACCCCTCCACCGCCGCGATCAGCGGCTTGGCCGACGGCTGCTCGATGATGCCGGCGAAGCCGCGGCCCGGGATCGAGGGCTTCTCCCCGGCGAGGAACGCCTTGAGGTCCATGCCCGCGCAGAAGGTGCCGCCCGCCCCCGTCACGATCCCCGCGGTCAGCAGGGGGTCCGCGTCGAGCCGGTCCATGGCGGCGCCGATCGCCTCGGCCGTGACGGTGTTGATCGCGTTGCGCGCGTCGGGCCGGTTGATCGTCACCACGAGGACGCCGTCGACGACCTGCGTGAGCACGGGCCCCTCGGCCACGTCCTGCGCCATGTCCGCGTCGCGAGCCTGCGTCGTCATCGCGGTGCCATCCGGATCGCGCCGTCGAGACGGATCGTCTCGCCGTTGAGCATCGGGTTGTCGATGACGTGGAGCGCGGTCGACGCGAACTCCTCCGGGCGTCCGAGGCGCGCCGGGTGCGGGACCTGCTTCGCGAGCCCGTCGCGGATCTCGTCCGAGAAGCGCGCGAGGATCGGCGTGTCGAAGATGCCGGGGGCGATCGAGCAGACGCGGATCAGCGAGCGCGAGAGGTCGCGCGCCGCGACGAGCGTCATGCCGACGACGCCGGCCTTGGCGGAGGCGTAGGGGATCTGCCCGATCTGGCCCTCCCAGGCGGCCACCGAGGCGGTGAGCACGCAGGCCCCCCGCTCCCCGTCGACCGGCTCGTTCGCGGCCATGCGGGTCGCCGCCAGGCGCAGCACGTTGAAGGTGCCGACGAGGTTGATGTCGACCAGCTCGCGGTACAGGTCGTAGTCGCCCGCGCTGCCGTCCTTGTTCACCAGCCGCACCGTGCCGCCGCGTCCGGCGCAGTGCACGAGCGCGCGCAGGGGCGCCCGACCGGTGGTCACGTCGAGGGCGGCGTCGACCGCGGCCTCGTCGCGCACGTCGGCGGGGCTGAAGGTCGCGAGGTCGCCGAGCTGCTCGGCCACCTCGGCGCCGGCGGAGGACGGCAGGTCCACGATCGTCGTCGGGACGCCCCGCTCGACGAGCCGGTTGACGGTGGCCAGGCCGAGGCCCGACGCGCCGCCGGTGACGAGCGCGGAGCCGTGGGTGAGGTCCATGGGGTGCCTTTCGGTCTCAGGGGCGGCGCGACCCGGGGGTCAGCGCAGCACCTCGATGATCGTCGCGTTGGCCATGCCGCCCGCCTCGCACATCGTCTGCAGGCCGTAGCGCCCGCCCGTCTGCTCGAGGTGGTTGATCATGGTGGTGAGGAGGCGTACGCCCGACGCGCCCAGCGGGTGCCCGAGCGCGATGGCGCCGCCGCGGGGGTTGATCCGCGCCTCGTCGGTGGGGAACTCCGCCGCCCAGGCCAGGGGGACCGACGCGAACGCCTCGTTGATCTCGACGGCGTCCATGTCCCCGATCCCGAGGCCGGCCTTGGCGAGCACCTTGGCCGTGGCCGGGATCGGGCCGGTCAGCATCAGCGTCGGGTCGTCGCCGACGACCGCGGAGGCGACGATCCGGGCCCGCGGCCGCAGGCCGAGCTCGGCGGCCCGGGTGGCGCTGGTGACCAGTACCGCGCCGGCGCCGTCGGTGATCTGCGAGGCGTTGCCGGCGGTCACCTTCCAGTCGATGTGGGGGAGCGCGGCGCGGTTCTCGTCGGTGCCGAACACGGCCCGCAGGCCGCCGAGCTTCTCGACGGTGGTGCCGGGCCGGATCGACTCGTCGACCGAGACGACGGTGCCGTCGGGGGTCGTGACGGGGACGATCTCGTCGTCGAAGCCGCCGCTGGCGGCCGCGGCGGCCGCGCGCTCGTGCGAGCGCGCCGAGTACTCGTCCAGGGCGAGCCGCGAGAGGCCCCACTTGTCGGCGACGAGCTCCGCCGAGACCCCCTGGGGGACGAGGTCGGGGAACCGGTGGCGCACGCCGGGGCCGTGCGGGTCGGCGCCCATCCGGGCCGAGCCCATGGGCACGCGGCTCATCGACTCGACACCGCCGGCGACGACGACGTCGTACATGCCGGCCAGCACGCCCTGCACCGCGAACTCGACGGCCTGCTGGCCGGAGCCGCACTTGCGCTCGATGGTCACGGACGGCACGTGCACGGGGTAGCCGGCGGAGAGCCAGGCCTGCCGACCGGGGGTCGCCGACTGCTCGCCGGCCTGGCCGACGCACCCGATCATGACGTCCTCGACGATCCCCGGGTCGATACCGGTGCGCTCCACGAGGCCGCGGACGACGCTGGCCAGCAGGTCGACGCTGTGCACCTCGGACAGCGCGCCGCCGGCCTTGCCCCTGCCCATCGGCGAGCGGACGGCGTCGATGATGACGGCCTCGGTCATGGCACCTCCTGGAAATTGGTGATCATCAATACCGTAGCGGTGGTCCGCCCCTTGCGGGAAGAGCCGACCAGCATGTAATCATGCTTACGAATATCATGGTCTGGATCACACTGCGGTGGCTGGAGGAGTCGGCGGATGAGCGACAACGAGCTGGGTACGAAGAACCTCGAGAAGCTGAAGGGCACGCACCTGGACGGCGGTGACCAGGAGGAGTTGCTGATGACGCAGACGGAGTGCAGCTTCGTCTTCCTGGATGCCGACGGGTGGCCGCGCGGCGTCATCATGAGCTTCATCTACGACAAGGGCAGCGTCTGGCTGACCGCGGTCGAGGGCCGCGCGCACGTCAAGGGCGCCGACCGGGACGAGCGCGTCAGCGTCATCGTCTCCAGTGCGGGCAGCGGCCTGCCGGGCCGCCGGATGGTCGCCCTGAAGGGCAGGGTCACCGTGCACCGGGACCCGGCCGTCAAGGACTGGTTCCTGCACGAGTTCACGCACCGCATCCAGCCGGCGGACCCGCACTCGTGGCGCAAGCTGCTCGACAGCCCCAACCGGGTCGTGTTCGAGGTGGTGCCGGAGGGGAAGCCGACCAGCCACGACCAGCGCAAGATCCCGGGCAACGGGCGCGGCATGGCGGCCGGCGCCGACACCGGCCGCAAGGTCGGCCCGTGACGGCTGGCCGGCTCGAGGGCCGGATCGCGGCCGTCGTCGGCGGCGGGTCCGGCATGGGCCGCGCGGTCTCGCTGCGGCTGGCGCAGGAGGGCGCGCACGTCCACGTCGCCGACCTGTCCGCCGAGGCGGCCGACGCGGTCGCGTCGGAGATCGGCGAGGCGGGCGGGTCGGGCGTTGGCGTGCGGCTCGACGCGACCGACGTCGAGGCGCTGCGCGGGTTCTACGCCCGCATCGAGTCCGACCACGGCCGGCTCCACGTCCTGCACAACCAGGTCGGGATGCCGGGGGCGGGCGGTCTCGACGTCGCCGAGGCGGACTTCGCGCAGGCGATCGACGTCAACGTGAAGTCCGCCTTCTACGTGGCCTCGCTCGGCTACGAGCTCGTCAAGCGGGCGGAGGGGGTCGGGTCGATCACGATGACGGCCTCGACCGCGGCGCTCGTGGGGTCGCCGTTCAGCCCGCTGTACTCGCTCACCAAGGGTGCGCTCACGGCGTACACCCGCGCCCTCGCGCTCGTCGGCGGACCCGACGGCGTGCGGGTGAACTGCATCTGCCCCGGCCCGGTCGACACCCCGATGCTGCCGACGTTCTTCGGCCGCGACCCGGGGGCCGACATGGGCGACCTGATGGACGCCTTCATCAGCCTGATCCCGCTCCAGCGGGCGGCCGCACCGGCCGAGATCGCCGGTGTCGTCGCCTTCCTGGCCAGCGACGACGCCGGTTTCGTCACCGGCACCACCATCCCCGTCGACGGAGGACAGACAGCACGATGAGCAACGACCTGGCACTGACCGAGCGCAACGCCCTCCTCGGCGCCCGCGCGACCCGCTCCTACCACGTGTACGCCCGAGCGGTCGACGAGGGCGACCTCGACGCGCTGCGCGCCCTGGCGACCGACGACGTCCGAATCACCCGCGGCGACCACCCGACCGAGGACGGCGTCGAGGCCTTCCTCGACGTCTACCGCGCGCACGTCGCGATGGAGATCCCGCTGTGCAAGCACGTCGTCACGAACGTGCTCGCGGAGCAGCAGGGCGAGGACGTCGTCACGCACGCGTACTTCACCGCGACGATGTTCGAGGCCGAGCGCACCCGGGTGCTCACGGGCGTCTACGACGACGTCTACCGCGAGGTCGACGGCGAGCTGCGCCTGGCGCACAAGAAGATCCGGGTCGAGTGCGCGCAGGAGCTGCCGGCCGCCGCGGCCAGCTTCACGCACGTGGGGAAGTGAGGACGTCATGACGCACCGCGAGGACATCGAGGACGTGCTGGGCCGCTACGCCCACGCCTACGACGACCGCGACGCCGAGGGCGTCGGGGCGACGTTCGCGCCCGACGGCGTGCTGTCGCTCCAGATCGCCGGCGGCGACCCGCTCGGGCCCTGGGAGGGGCGCGAGGCGATCGTCGAGATGATGGCGGCCACCCTGGCCACGCAGTCCGACCAGCGGCGGCACCTGGCCTCCACCTTCACGCTCGACAGCTGCGACGGCGAGCGGGCGACCGCGCGGTCGTACCTGACCCTCGTGGCGGTCGCGGACGGGGCGCTGACGGTGCTGAGCACTGGGCGCTACGTGGACGAGATGGTGCGTGTCGACGGGACCTGGCTGATCGCCCGGCGCCACATCGCGCTCGACCTCCCGTACTGACCGCCCACTATTTAGGCGCATGATTGTCAGGAACCGTTGATCGGTGTTAGCGTCGTCACAAGGCGACGTGAGAGTGCGCCGCGACCGGCTGAGAGGGGTTGTCGATGACCATCGTCGACCAGGACGCAGCGTCCGTGACGACGGCCCCGACGACCCGCTCCGGCGTGGTGGTCACCGGCGCCGCCCGCGGCCTGGGCCGCGGGATCGCCGAGGTGCTGGCCGCGCACGGCTGGAACGTCGTCGGGGTCGACCTCGCCCCCGAGATGGACCAGGTCGCCGCGGACCTCGGACCCGGGCACGGCTCGGTCGTCGGTGACGCCGGTGACGGCGAGGTCCTCGAGCGGGCGTGCCGGCTGGCGGCCGAGCTCGGTGACGGCGTCGGCGCCGCCGTGTTCAACGCGGGTGTGACCGCCCCGGGCGCGAGCGTCGGCTACGACCTCGACGACTGGGACCGGGTGCTGGGCGTCAACCTGCGCGGCGTCTTCATCGGCGCACAGGCCGTGCGGCCGCACCTCGTCGCCGGCGGCGCCATGGTGATGCTGAGCTCCATCTGCTCGACGCAGGGCTTCGCGGCCCGCGCCTCCTACTGCGCCTCCAAGGCCGGGGTGGACGGACTGGTCCGCTCGCTCGCCCAGGAGTGGGGGCCCGACGGCATCCGTGTCAACGCGATCGCCCCCGGGACGATCGAGACCGAGATGCAGCAGGCCATGGTCGCCAGCGGCCGGGCCTCGATGAGCGGCTACCTGGAGCGGGTGCCGCTGGGACGCATCGGGCGTCCTTCCGAGATCGGGGAGGCCGCGGCCTTCCTCGTCTCCCCGCGCTCCAGCTACGTCTCGGGTGTGGTGCTGCCGGTCGACGGCGGCTGGGCCGGCGGGGGACTGCCGGCCACCGCACCCTCCTGATCCCCCACGCCCTGAGAAAGAGGAACCCACCCATGGTCCAGGTCGGTCTGCTCCTGAGCGACGTGCCGAAGTCCGTGACGCCCGCGCAGCAGTTCAAGGACGTGCTGCGCATCGTCGAGGCGGCCCAGAACAACGGCTTCACCTACATCGCGATCGGCCAGCACTTCCTCTACGGCGAGCTGCGCTGGCTGCAGCCGGTCCCGCTGCTGGCCCGGCTCGCGGCGGAGGTCGACCCGAACGTCAAGCTGGTCACCCAGATCATGATCGCGCCGCTCTACCACCCGGTGATGCTGGCCGAGGAGATCGCGACGCTCGACGTCGTGACCGAGGGCCGCCTGATCTTCGGCGCCGGTCTCGGCTACCGCCCGGAGGAGTTCGACTACCTCCAGATCCCCTACAAGCAGCGCGCCGGCCGCTTCGACGAGTCGCTGCAGCTGATGAAGCGGCTGTGGACCGAGGACTCGGTGACCCACCAGGGCAAGTACTTCCAGCTCGAGGACGTGCACCCGCACCTGCACCCCGTGCAGGACCCGCACCCGCCGATCTGGATCGGCGCCCACGCCATCCCGGGCGTCGAGCGGTGCGCGAAGTACGGAGACGCGTACGCCTGCCCGCCCGAGACCCCGATGCACGAGATCGCCGAGCGCCACGCCATCGTGCGCGACGGCTTCGCGGCCCGCGGCAAGACCTTCGGGCCGCAGCCCCTGCGCCGCAACTGCCTGGTGGCCGACAGCCGCGACGAGGCCATCGTCGAGTTCGCCCGCGTCGCCCAGGGTCGCTACCTGACCTACGCCAACAAGGGTCTCGACGTCATGAAGGACACCGACCTCGAGAACGAGTTCGCCAAGGCGGTCTCGGGCCACGCCGTGATCGGCACCCCGGACGACGTGGTCGCCCAGCTGACGGACTACGTCAAGAAGCTCCCGGTCGACCCGCTGCTGCTGCGTCCGCAGTGGCCGACCATGGACGGCGACGAGACGATCGCGGCGATCAACCGCCTCGGCAAGGACGTCGTCCCCGCCATGCTCGAGCTCGAGGCGCGCACCACGATCGACGAGGCCGCCTTCGCGGTCCCCGGACAGGACTGAGGCCGCGCGACCATGGCGATGCAGTACTACGAGGGGCTCGTCCCGAACTTCGCGGACCCCGAGACCTGGACGCTGGACCACGTCCTGCGCCACCACGCCGCCGAGCGCCCCGACGCGGTCTGCCTGGACACCCCCGAGGAGGGGCTGACCTGGACGTACGCCGAGGCCGTCGACGCCTGCGAGCGCATCGCCAGCGGCTTCCACGCGGCCGGCGCCCGCGCCGGCGACCGCGTCGTGCTGATGGCGGCGAACTCCTCGCGCTTCGTGCGTACCTGGTGGGCCACCGCCCTCGGCGCGCTCGTCGAGGTGCCGATCAACACCAACTACGAGGGCGAGTTCCTGCGCCACCAGCTCGACGTGGCGCAGGCCCGCTTCGCCGTGGTCGACGACCACATGGTCGAGCGCTGGATCGCCGTGGGCGAGGCCGCGCGCGGCATCGAGAAGTTCTGGGTGCTCGACACCGGGGCCGGTCGCGACAAGGCCGTCGAGCTGCTGCGCGAGAACGGCTGGCAGGCCGACGCGTGGGAGGAGCTCGAGGCCGCCGAGAAGGTCGAGCTGCCCCGCGCCCGGGCGCAGGACCTCGGCGCGATCTTCTACACGTCCGGCACCACGGGCCCCTCCAAGGGCGTCGCGATGCCGCACGGCCAGCTGTACTTCTTCGCGCAGATCGTCGTGAGCCTGACCCGGCTGACGCACGAGGACACGTACCTGACGACGACGCCGCTGTTCCACGGCAACGCGACCTTCATGGCCGTCTACCCCGTGATCGTCGCCGGCGGGCGCGCGGTGGTGCGCTCGAAGTTCAGCGCGAGCCGCTGGATCGACCACGTGCGGGACTCGCGGGTGACCGTGACCAACCTGGTCGGCGTGATGATGGACTTCGCGTGGAAGCAGCCGCCGCGCGAGGACGACCGCGACAACGTCCTGCGGGCGGTCTACGCGGCGCCGACCGCGAGCACCATCGCGGACGCCTTCAAGGAGCGCTTCGGCATCGAGGCGCTGGTCGACGCGTTCGGGCTGACGGAGACGTGCGCCCCGATCATGTCGCCCTACGGCGTGGAGCGTCCCGCGGGCGCCGCCGGGCTGCAGAACAAGGAGTGGTTCGACATCCGCCTGGTCGACCCGGAGACCGACCGCGAGGTCGCGGTCGGCGAGGTCGGCGAGCTGGTCGTGCGCCCCGTGCACCCGTGGACCTGCAGCAACGGCTACTACGGCATGCCGGAGAAGACCCTCGAGGCCTGGCGCAACCTGTGGTTCCACACGGGTGACGCGCTGCGCAAGGACGAGGACGGCTGGTTCTACTTCATCGACCGCTACAAGGACGCCCTGCGTCGTCGCGGCGAGAACATCAGCTCCTACGAGGTCGAGCAGGCCGTGCTGGGCCACCCGGCGGTCGTCGAGTGCGCTGTCATCGGCGTGCCGGCCGACCAGGAGGCCGGTGAGGACGAGGTCCTCGCCGTCGTCGTGGCGAGCGAGCCGGTCGAGGCCGCCGAGATCCTCGCGTGGTGCAAGGGCAAGATCCCGGGCTTCGCGATCCCGCGCTACGTGCGCGTCGTGGACGCGCTGCCCAAGACGCCGTCGGAGAAGGTGCGCAAGGCCGCGCTGCGCGCCGACGGCATCACCGCGGACACCTACGACAGCACCGCCGTCTGAGCGGGGGAGGACCCGAGATGGACTACACGACCGATCCCGTCCACGAGGACATCCGCAAGGGGATCCGCGCGATCTGCGACCGCTTCGACGACGAGTACTGGGCGGAGCGCGACGAGAAGCACGAGTTCCCCTGGGACTTCTACAACGCGGTCGTCGAGGGCGGCTGGCTCGGCCTCACCATCCCCGAGGAGTACGGCGGGGGAGGCCTCGGCGTCACGGAGGCCTCGATCGTCGAGCGCGAGATCTCGGCCTCGGGCGCGGGCATGGGCGGCTGCAGCGCCGTGCACATCGGCATCTTCGGCTTCGAGCCGATCGTGCACCACGCCAGCGAGGAGCTGAAGAAGAAGTACCTCCCGCGCGTGGCGACCGGCGAGATGCAGATCTCCTTCGCCGTCACCGAGCCCGACGCGGGCACCGACACGACGGCCATCAAGACGTTCGCGAAGAAGGTCGACGGCGGCTGGTCGATCTCCGGCAAGAAGGTGTGGATCTCGAACGCCCACCAGGCCGAGCGGATGATCCTGCTGGCGCGCACCACCCCCAAGGAGGAGTGCGCCAAGAAGACCGACGGGCTGACCGTCTTCTTCGCCCCGATGGACCGCGACAAGGTCACGATCCGCAAGATCCCGAAGATGGGCCGCAACTCCGTCGACAGCAACGAGCTGTTCATCGACGACCTGTTCGTGCCGGACGAGGACGTCGTCGGCGACGTGGACAAGGGCTTCAAGGTCATCCTGACCGGCCTCAACGCCGAGCGGGTCGTCGCCGCGAACGCCATGCTCGGGCTCGGCGAGGCGGCCCTGCGCCGTGGCACGCGCTACGCCAAGGAGCGGGTCGTGTTCGGCCGTCCGATCGGGCAGAACCAGGGCCTGGCCTTCCAGCTGGCCGAGGCCAAGATCCGGCTCGAGGCCGCCGACGCCGTGCTGCAGAAGGCCACCTGGATGGTCGACGAGCAGCTGCCGTGCGGCGCCGAGGCGAACTACGCCAAGTGGTTGTGCGCGGAGGCCGGCTTCTACGCGGCCGACGTCGCGCTGCAGGTCCACGGCGGCATGGGGTACAGCAAGGAGTACCACGTGGAGCGGTACTTCCGGGAGGCCCGCCTGATGCGGATCGCGCCGATCAGCCAGGAGATGGTCCTCAACTACGTCGCCGAGCACGTGCTCGGCCTGCCCCGCAGCTACTGAGGCGGGCGACCATGAAGCCGTACCGCTCCATCCTGTTCGTGCCGGGCCACCGCCCGGCGTGGGTCGACAAGGCCGTCGCGGCCGGCGCCGACTGCGTGGTCCTCGACCTGGAGGACTCGGTCCCGGCCGACCTCAAGGTCGAGGCGCGCGCCACCGTGGCCGCCTCGATCGCGCGGGTGCGCGAGACGAACCCGGACGTCGGGCTGCTGGTGCGGGTCAACCCGCTGGCGACCCGGCTCACCGGCGGCGACCTCGAGGCGGTCGTCGTGCCCGGCCTCGACGGGATCTTCGCGCCGAAGATCGAGAAGGCCACCGACGTCCTGCAGTACGACGCGCTGCTCGACCACTTCGAGGAGCGCAACGGCGTCACCGGCCTCGAGTACATCGTGCCGGTCGAGACCGTGCAGGCGATCCAGAACTGCCGCGAGGTCGCGCTGGCCTCGCCGCGCGTGGGCGCGATGATCGGCCCGAGCGCCGAGCACGCCGACATCGCCCGCGCCGTCGGCTACGAGTGGACCCCGGAGGGGCTCGAGACGCTCTACCTGCGCAGCCGCGTCCTGCTGGCGTGCCGGGAGGCGGGCATCCACGCGCTGACCGGGCTGTGGGAGGACCTCGAGAACCTCGACGGCCTGCGGCAGTTCGCGGTGCGCGGTCGCCAGCTCGGGTTCCGCGGGATGATCGCCATCCACCCCAAGCACGTCGAGACGGTCAACGACGTGTTCACCCCCTCCGCCGAGGACGTCGCGTTCTACGAGGGGATGGTCGAGGCCTACGAGAAGGCGGCGGCCGAGGGGACCGGTGCGCTGCGCTACCGCGGGCTGCACATCGACAAGGCTCACTACGAGAAGGCGGTCGAGTGGCTCGACCGCGCCGCCGTCACCCGCGCCCGCGGCACGGCCGAACGAGAGGGATGACATGCGCGGATTGTGGTTCGAGGAGTTCGAGGTCGGGGCGCACTACAAGCACTCCATGACCCGCACCATCACCGAGATGGACAACGTCATGTTCACGTCGCTGACGATGAACATCGCGCCCATCCACCTCGACGCGGAGTACTGCAAGGGCACCGTGCACGGCCAGCGGGTGCTGAACTCGCTGTTCACGGTGGCGCTGATCGGCGCCTTCCACGTGCCCGAGCTGACGATGGGCACCACCCTGGGGAACCTCGGCTACGACTCGGTCAAGTTCCCGAACCCCGTCTTCCACGGGGACACCCTGCGCGCGGAGACGACCATCGTCGACAAGCGCGAGTCCAAGACCCGCGACGACTCCGGGATCGTCTGGTTCGAGCACATCGGGCTCAACCAGCGCGACGAGGTCGTCGTGAAGATGACCCGGGTAGGCCTGATGATGCGCCGCCCGGCCGACAGCGAGGGAGCAGCCTGATGACCGCCACTGCCGATGCAGGTATCGACCAGGGCTGGGTGCCCGACGTGCGCACGCTGCTCATCGGCGGCCGGATGGTCGAGCCGGAGGGCGAGCGCTGGGAGGTCGTGAACCCCGCAACCGAGGAGGTCATCGCCACCGTCGGCGGCGCCTCCGCCGCGCAGGTCGACGCCGCCGTGGCCGCCGCCCGCGAGGCGTTCGGCCCGTGGGCCGCGCTCAGCGGCGAGGAGCGCGCGCGCCACATCCACCGCTTCGCGGACGTGCTCGAGAAGGCCGCCGACCGGCTCCTGCCCTCGATCGTCAACGAGGTGGGTACGCCCGTCGCGCTCGCCGAGTACCTGCAGGTCAAGATGGCCGTCGACGAGCACCTGCGCTGGGCCGCGGAGGCCGCGAAGGTCGACCGCACGGTGCACCTGGGCGGCTACGACAAGCCGCACCCGACCGAGAGCGACGTGGTCCACCAGCCCGTCGGGGTCGTCGCCGCCATCACCGGGTACAACTACCCGCTGAACCTGGCGATCTTCAAGTTCGGCGCGGCGCTCGCCGCCGGCTGCCCGGTCGTGCTGTTCCCCTCGCCGCGCACCCCGCTGACCACCCTGCTCCTCGGCGAGCTCGCCCAGGAGGCGGGCCTGCCGGCCGGCGTCTTCAACGTCATCGTGGGCGGCACCGACGTCGGCGTGCAGCTCAGCTCGCACCGCGGCGTCGACCGCGTCTCCTTCACGGGCTCCGACGGCGTCGGCGCCAAGATCATGGCGCAGGCGGCGGAGAACCTCGTGGGCGTGACGCTCGAGCTCGGCGGCAAGTCGCCCAGCATCGTCACCGACGACGTCGACGTGAAGAAGATCGCCGTCGAGATGCACCTGCGCTGGGCGCGCAACGGCGGCCAGGGCTGCGCGGCGCTCGCCCGTCTGCTGGTGCACCAGAGCCAGTACGACGAGTTCCTCGAGGCCGGTGCCTCCGCCTTCGACCAGATGGTCGTCGGCGACCCGTGGGACCGGGCCACGAACATCGGCCCGATGATCCGCCCCGACCACCGGGCGCGGGTCCAGGGCTTCATCGACGAGGCCGTCGAGCAGGGCGGCTCGAAGCTGCTCGAGGTCACGAAGCCGGTGCCCGAGAAGGGCTACTTCGTGAACCCCGTGCTGCTGGGCGACCTGCCGCACTCGGCGCGCGCCGTGCAGGAGGAGATCTTCGGGCCGGTCGCCGTGATCGTCCCGTTCAAGGACACCGAGGAGGCCATCCGCCTGGCCAACGACACGGCGTACGGCCTGGCCGCCAACGTCTGGTGCGACGACCTCGTCGAGGCGCGCCGCATCGCCGAGCAGGTCCGCGCCGGCACGGTGTGGATCAACGGCGGCGGCGCCATGCGCCCCGACGCCCCGTTCGGCGGCTACGGCCGCTCCGGCGTCGGGCGCGAGCTCGGCGAGTGGGGCATGAAGGAGTACCTCGAGGTCAAGCACATCCAGTGGCGGCTCTGATGGCCACGGGTGCCGGGCCGCTGGCCGGGGTGCGCGTGCTGGAGCTCGGCTCCATGTACGCCGCCCCGACCTGCGGCCGCATGCTGCGGGACTTCGGGGCCGAGGTCGTCAAGGTGGAGGACCCCACCGCGGGCGACTACGCGCGCCAGTGGACCCCCATGAAGGACGGCCAGTCGATGGGCTTCGCCCGCATCAACGCGGGCAAGCGGTCGATCTCGCTGGACATGCGCTCGACGGAGGGCCGCGACCTCGTGCGGCGGCTCGCCGGCGAGTTCGACGTCGTGATCGAGTCGTTCCGGCCGGGCCGGATGGCGGAGTGGGGGATCGGCTTCGACGTGCTGTCGGCCGAGAACCCGGGCCTCGTGCTGACCAGCGTCAGCGGCTTCGGCCAGACCGGTCCGTACCGGGAGAAGCCCGGCTTCGGCACCGTCGCGGAGACGGGCAGCGGGTTCGCCTTCATCAACGGCTGGCCCGAGACCCCGCCGACGTCCCCGCCCTTCGGGTTCGCCGACTCCATCGCCGGCATCGCCGCCGCGATGGGCACGGCGATGTCCCTCTACCGCCGCGAGCGGACCGGCCAGGGCGACCACGTCGACATCGCGCTCTACGAGCCGCTGATGTTCATCATCGGCGACATGATCATCAACTACACGGGCACGGGCTTCGTGCAGGGACGGGTCGGCAACGGCACCGGCTCGGCCTCCCCGCGCGGCGTGTACGAGGCCGCCGATGGCAAGTGGCTCTCCATCGCCGCCTCGAACCAGGGCATCGCCAAGCGGCTGTTCGCCGCCATGGACCGGCCCGAGCTGATCGACGACCCGCGCTACGCCACCAATGAGGTGCGCATGGCCCACAACGACGAGCTCCAGGAGATCGTCAAGGCGTGGGTGGGAGCCCGTCCCCGGGCGGACATCCTCGAGGTGCTCGACAAGTTCGAGGTCGTCTGCTCGCAGGTCAACGACGCCAGCGACATCGTCGAGGACCCGCACTTCCTCGACCGCACGCTCGTCGAGCTCACCGGCTCCTCGGCGCTCGGCCGCGTCCTCACGCCCGGCCCGGTGCTGCACCTCGCGTCCTACGCCGGCCCGACCTACGACGGCGTGCCCGGCATCGGCGAGCACACCACCGAGGTGCTGACTGACGTCGTCGGTCTCGACGTCGAGGAGATCGGCCGGCTCGTCGACGCAGGGGTGGCCCGCCAGGGCTGATCCCGCACCACCCCGCACCACCCCGCACCACCCCCGCTGGACACTCGCTCGGAGGAGACACGGATGGGACACCTCGACGGCACGGTCGCCCTGATCACCGGCGCGGCACGCGGGCAGGGCCGGGCGCACGCCGTGCGCCTGGCCCGCGACGGCGCGGACGTGGTCGCCGTCGACCTGTGCGAGCAGATCGGCAGCGTGCCCTACGCCCTGGCCACGCGCGAGGACCTCGACGAGACCGTGCGCCTCGTCGAGGCGGAGGGCCGCCGAGTGGTCCCGCTCGTCACGGACGTCCGCGACCTCGACGCGCTCCGCTCCGGGGTGGACGCCGCCGTGGCGGAGCTCGGCCCGGTCGGCGTCGTCGTCGCCAACGCCGGCATCGCGCCCCTCGACTCCGAGGAGCCGGACCCGGTGCAGCGCTGGCACGACGTCATCTCCGTCAACCTGACCGGGGTGTGGAACACCTGCCAGGTCGGGCTGCCCTCGATGGTCGCGGCCGGCCGCGGCGGCTCGGTCGTGCTGACCAGCTCGACGGCCGGCCTGCGCGGCAACCTCGGGGGCTCCGCGGCAGGTGACGCCTACGTCGCCTCCAAGCACGCCCTGGTCGGGCTCGCCCGCAACCTCGCGAACCACCACGCCCGGGACCTGATCCGGGTGAACACCATCCACCCCTCCGGTGTCGCCACCCCGATGGTGGAGAACGAGTCGCTGGCCCGCCGGCACGCCGCGGACCCCGCGCGTGCGGCAGCCACGGCGCCGCTGCTGCCGGGCGACCTGCTGCAGGCCGACGACATCAGCGAGGTCGTCGCCTGGCTCTGCTCGCCCGCCGCGCGGTTCCTCACCGGGGTCGCGCTCCCCGTCGACGCCGGCTACTCGGCCAAGGCCTGAGGCGCGCGACGGCCGCGCGCCCCGGGCGTACCCACCCACCAGCCCACCACCGCACCGCAACCGACGCACGAGGAAGTGAACCGGGACATGAGCGAGCAGGTCTGGAAGAGCAAGCTGTTCATCGGCGGACGCTGGGTCGAGCCCAGCAGCGACGCCCGCATCGACATCCCCTCCCCGAGCACGGAGGAGAGCCTGGGGTCGGTGCCGGAGGCGCAGCCCGCGGACGTCGACGCGGCGGTCGCGGCCGCCCGCAAGGCGTTCGACGAGGGCCCGTGGCCACGCATGAGCGCGGCGGAGCGGGCGGAGCACCTGGTGCGGGTCGGCCAGGAGGTCGAGAAGCGCTACGACGAGATGGTCGCGTCGTTCAGCGCCGAGATCGGCGCACCGCTCGCGGTCAGCCGGGCGTTCCACGACAACGCCAAGAAGATGTGGGACGACGCCTCCACGCTCCACGAGCGGGTCGCGTTCGAGGAGGAGCGGACCTGGGAGGACGGCGGCCACGGGGTCGTGGTCCGCGAGCCGGTCGGCGTCGTCGCGACGATCATCCCGTGGAACGGGCCGGTCGCCACCGCGTCGCTGAAGATCGCGCCCGCGCTGGCCGCGGGGTGCACCGTGGTGCTCAAGCCCGCGCCGGAGGGCCCGATGAGCACGCTGATGCTGGCCGAGGCGCTCGAGGCGGCCGGCCTGCCGGAGGGCGTGATCTCCGTGCTGCCCGCGGGCCGCGAGACGGGCGAGCACCTGGTCGCGCACCCGGACGTCGACAAGGTGACCTTCACCGGCAGCACGGCGGCCGGCAAGAAGATCATGTCCACCTGCGGCGAGCGGATCGCCCGCGTCACCCTGGAGCTCGGCGGCAAGTCGGCCGGCATCATCGCGGACGACATCCCGCTCGACGAGGTGATCCCCAGCCTCGGCTTCGCGGGCATCATCAGCTCGGGCCAGGTGTGCGCGGCCATCACCCGCATCGTCGTGCCCCGCGAGCGGCAGCAGGAGCTGCTCGACGCGCTGGTGCCGATGTTCGAGAGCATCAAGGTGGGCGACCCGGCGCAGGACGACACCGTGCTCGGGCCCCTGGCCGCCGAGCGGCAGCGCGACCGCGTGGAGGAGTACATCCGCGTCGGCAAGGAGGAGGGCGCCCGCCTCGTCACCGGCGGCGGCCGGCCCGAGGGCCTCGACAAGGGCTGGTACGTCCAGCCGACGATCTTCGCCGACGTCGACAACAAGATGCGGATCGCCCAGGAGGAGATCTTCGGGCCCGTCGTGGTCGTCATCCCGTTCGACAGCGTCGACGAGGCCGTCGACATCGCCAACGACTCGCCCTACGGCCTCTCGGGCGCCGTCTACGCGAAGGACGAGGAGCTGGCCCGCTCGATCGCGCGCCGCGTGCGCACGGGCCAGATCTCCATCAACTCGTGGGGCATGTGCGTGACGCAGCCCTTCGGCGGCTTCAAGCAGTCCGGCCTGGGCCGCGAGGGCAACGTGGAGGGCATCGCCCCCTACCTGGAGACCAAGCTGATCCAGTACGCGTGAGACGCGCGGCCGCCGGCGGTACCTCGCCGGCGGCCCGCCTCGGACGAGGGCGACGGGACGGCTGCTGCGGCGGCCGCCCCGTCGCCCTCGTCGTCGCACGGGCCCCGATCCGGACCACTGTGACCCGGTCCACATCTGTCGTTGTCAAACAACCGGACGGTTGGTAGCGTCCCGGCCAACCGGACGGAGGAGCAGCATGGGAGCGGTCGAGGGTCGAGTGGTCGTCGTGACCGGGGCGGGCAGGGGGCTGGGCCGGGCTCACGCGCTGCTGCTCGCCGCGGAGGGGGCGCGCGTCGTGGTCAACGACCTCGGCGCCTCCCTCGACGGCAGCGGTGCCGCGTCCTCCCCGGCCGCCGACGTCGTCGAGGAGATCCGGTCCGCCGGCGGCGAGGCCGTCGTCGACACCTCCGACGTCGCGACCACCCGGGGCGCGGCCGACCTCGTCGCCCGCGCCGTCGACACGTGGGGCCGCCTCGACGTGGTGGTCAACAACGCCGGGATCCTGCGCGACGCGCCGCTCTCGCGCCTCGACGCCGACGACTTCGACGCCGTGCTCGGCGTGCACCTGAGGGGCCACTACGCCGTGACCCGGGCCGCGGTGGACCACTGGCGACCGCGGGCGAAGGCGGGCGAGGCGGTGCGCGGCTCCGTGGTGAACACGGTCTCGGCGTCGGGCACCACGCACGTGCTCCCCGGCCAGGCGGCGTACGCGGCCGCGAAGGCGGGCATCGCCGCGTTCACGCTCGTCAGCGCCGCGGAGCTCGGTCGCATCGGCGTGCGGGTCAACGCGATCTCGCCGGGCGCCCGCACCCGGATGACGTCCTCCACCCCGGGCTCGGTCGGCGAGCTGATGGCGCAGCCGGTGGCGGCGGGCGAGCTCGACGTCTACGACCCCGCCCAGGCGTCCCCGCTGGTGGTGCACCTGGCCGCCGCCGGCACGGACGTCACCGGCCGCGTCTTCGCGGTGCGCGGTGGGCTCGTCGAGGAGGTCGTCGGATGGGCCGTGCGCCCGGACTGGGACCTGACGAGCGAGGACGACTGGACCGTGGCCGCCGTGGCGGCCGGGTTCCGTCGCGAGGACACGCGGGACCAGCAGGTCTCGTGACACCCGTGGCCGCCGTCGGCGGCGACCGAGCAGCCCGAGGAGCCGATCGATGACCACTCTCACGCGCACCGAGGAGCCCTTCGAGGCCCTCCCGCGGCCGGGGACCCTGCTGGACGCGTTCGAGCGGACCGTGGGCCTGCGCCCCGACCGCACGGCGGTCCGCAGCCACGACGGACGGCTGGCCTACACCTGGGCCGAGCTGGCCGACCGTGTCGCGGCCGCGACCGCCGGCTTCGTCGCCGCCGGCGTGACCCGCGGCGACAAGGTCGCCCTGCTGGTGCGCAACCGGCCGGAGTTCTACGTCGTCGACCTCGCCCTCGTGCGGATCGGGGCCGTTCCCTTCTCGCTGTACGCCTCCTCGTCGCCCGAGCAGCACGCGTACGCCCTCGCGGACTCCGGCGCCGTCGGCATCGTCGTCGACCCCGCCCTGCAGCGGGGCCTCGAGGGCGTCGACCTGCCGGTGCTGCGCGTGCAGATCGAGGGCGAGCCCGCCCCGGGGTGGCGCTCGCTGGCCGACGTCGTCGACGCGGGGGCGGGCACCGCCATCGACGCCCTGCCCCGCCCCGAGCCCGACGACGTCGCGACGATGATCTACACCTCCGGCACGACCGGCGCCCCCAAGGGCGTGCTGCTCTCGCACCAGAACCTCCTGACCTGCGCGGAGGCGACGCTGACCACGCAGGGCATCGCCGCGGGGACGGTGACGATCTCGTGGCTGCCGTCGGCCCACGTGGGCGACCGGCTCGGTGGCTACGCGCTGCCGCTCTACCAGGGCCTCGAGGTGGTGACCCTCGACGACCCCCGCCAGGTGGTCGCGGCCGTCGTCGACGTGCGGCCGGGCTACTTCTACGGTCCGCCGCGGATCTTCGAGAAGCTGCGCGCGTCGTTCGACTCCTGGGTGCTCGGCCTGGAGCCCGACCGGGCCGAGGAGGTGCGCGCGGCGCTGCGCCGCGGGCAGGAGCGCGTGGAGGTCGAGCAGGCGGGGGGCACGCCCTCGCCCGAGCTGCGCGAGGCGACGCAGCACGACCGGACCGGTGTCTTCCGGCCGTGGCTGGAGAGCGTCGGCCTCGACCGGCTGCGCACCTGCGTCGTGGCCACCGCGCCCAACCCGGGCCCCCTGATGAGCTTCTTCCACGTGCTCGGCGTGCCGATGGGCGAGGCGTACGGCTCGACCGAGTCCAGCGGCGGCGGCACGGCGGCGACGCCGGGAGCGATCCGGATCGGCACCGTCGGCACCGTCAGCACGCACATGGAGCTGCGGCTGCTCGACGACGGCGAGGTGCTGCTGCGCGGCCCGCAGATCATGAAGGGCTACCACGGCCGGCCGGAGGCCACGGCCGCCGCGGTCGACGCCGACGGCTGGCTGCACACGGGCGACCTCGGCAGCCTCGACGCCGACGGCCACCTCAGCATCGTGGGCCGCAAGAAGGAGATCATCATCAGCTCCTCGGGCAAGAACATCTCGCCCGTGACCGTCGAGTCGGCCGTGCTCAGCGCCAGCCCGTTCATCGGTCAGATGTGCTGCGTGGGCGACGGGCGGCCGTACACCGTGGCGCTGGTGGTGCTAGACGCGGAGTACGCCCGCGGCTGGGCGCGCCAGCAGGGCCGCGGCGAGCTGTCGCTGGAGGAGCTCAGCCGCGACCCGGAGGTGCTGGCGCAGGTCGAGGCCGGTGTGGCCGCGGGCAACGCCCGCCTCAACCGGCCGGAGCAGGTCAAGCGCTTCCGCGTCGTGCCCGGGGAGTGGCTGCCGGGCGCGGAGCTCACGCCGACGTCGAAGATGCGCCGCTCGGTGATCCTGGACAAGTACGCCGACCTGATCGAGGAGATGTACGCGTGAGCACCGCCGCCCAGCCCGACACCCAGCCCGACACCCGGCCCGACACCCCGCGCCCGGCAGGGGCCTCGCCCGACCCGGCCGCCGACCCCGTCCTGCTCGAGGTGGCCGACGGCGTGGCCCTGCTGACCCTCAACCGCCCCGACCGGCTCAACGCGGTCGACTCCCGGCTGATGGCGCGGTTCCTGGAGCGCCTCGACGAGGCGGCCGACGACGAGGCCGTCCGGGTCGTCGTCGTGACCGGCGCGGGCCGCGGCTTCTGCGCCGGCGCCGACCTCTCGGTGCTCGAGGACCTCGGCACCGGCGAGCAGCAGGTCGCGATGCCCGGGATGGCGTACATGGCGGCCCGCAGCCTGCCGAAGCCGGTGATCGCGGCGGTCAACGGGCCGTGCGCCGGCCTGGGCCTCATCATCGCGCTGACCTGCGACCTGCGGTTCGCGACGCCGCGGGCGCGCTTCGGGACCGGCTTCGCCCGGATCGGCCTGGTCGCCGAGCAGGGGCTCGCCTGGCTGCTGCCGCGGGTGGTCGGGCCGTCGCGGGCGATGGACCTGCTGCTCTCGGCGCGCCTCTTCGACGGTGACGAGGCGGAGCGGATCGGTCTCGTGGACGGCCTGCACGAGCCCGAGGACCTGCTGCCGGCCGTCCTGGCGTACGCCCGCGACCTCGCGGCCGGCAGCTCGCCCGTCTCGATGGGTGTCATCAAGTGGCAGGTGCAGCGGGCGCTGGAGACGTCGCTCGAGCAGGCGATGGAGGACGCGGACCCGCTGACCCGGGTCTCGCTGCGGGGCCGGGACTTCGTCGAGGTCGGCTCGCGGCTGCGGGCGGGGGAGCGACCCGCGTACCCGCCCCTGCCCTCCGGGGCGCCGCGGCTCGGGGCCGAGCCGCCGACGGGCCTGGTCCCGCCGGCGACCTGACCGACCCTCAGCGGCGGGCCACCGCGGCCCGCGCCGCCGCGTGCGCGCCGGCGAGGTAGCCGAAGGTCATCGCGGGGCCGAGGGTGCCGCCGGCGCCGCCGTACGTGGCGCCGAACGGCGAGCCCATCGCGTTCCCGGCGGCGTAGAGGCCCTCGACGGGGGCGCCGTCGACGTCGAGCACCCGGGCGTCCGGGTCGACCCGCGGACCGCCCTTGGTGCCGAGCGCGCCGCTGTGGATCTGCACCGCGTAGAAGGGCGCCTCGTCGAGCGGACCCAGCGTGCCGCGCACGTCGCGCTTGTAGGCGGGGTCGCCCCACCACCGGTCGTGCGCGCTGCGGCCGCGGCCGAACTCGGGGTCGTGCCCGTCGGCGACGGCCACGTTCCACGCGGCGACGGTGCCCTCGAGGCCGTCGGCGTCGATGCCGAGGTCGTCGGCCAGCTCGCGCAGCGTGCCGTACGCCCGCATCCACGCGGGCGGCTGCTCGCCGCGGGGGTGCGGGCCCACGGTGCCGTAGCGGCGGAGGTACTCCTGGTCGAAGACCAACCAGCAGGGGAGGTTGGCGTAGTCGAAGGCGCCCACGTCCTCGACGTGGAAGGCGCCGCCGAAGGCGTTGTAGTTCGCGGCCTCGTTGGTGAAGCGCCGGCCGCGGCGGTTGACCATGATCGACCGCGGGCGGGTGCGGTCGCCGTTGACCATGTAGCGGTCCATCCGGTTGACCCCCGGCGGCAGGTCCGCGGCCGGGATCCACCAGGCCTCCCGCATCGTCGAGAGCGCGGCGCCGACCCGCATGGCCATCCGCAGCCCGTCGCCCGTGTTGGTCGGCACCGAGACCGGGTGCGTCAGGGGGCCGCGCAGGAAGGCCCGCTTGAGCTCCTCGTCCCACTCGAAACCGCCGCAGGCGAGCACCACCCCGCCCGCGGCCCGGGCGAGTACGGGGCCGTCCGGCGTCTCGACCTCGACGCCCACGACCCGGTCGTCCTCCTGGACGAGGCGGGTGCCGCGGCAGCCCGTGCGCGGCTCGACACCGAGGTCCAGCAGCGCCTTGAGCAGCCGCCCGACCAGCGCCTGGCCCGCGCCGCGCTCGTCGCGGACGGCCCGGCGGGCGAGCTCGTCGCGCGTGGGCAGCACAGGGTCGACGGCGCCGAGCGGGGTCTCGCTCATGGTGAAGGCGGGGTGGGAGAAGTACGGGCTGCGCGTCACCCGATCCTGCCACTCGCCGAGCTCGGCGAAGGCGAAGAGCGGGCACTCGATGGTGCGACCGCCGCCGGGCAGCCCACCGGGGTGCTCGGGGTGGTAGTCGGGGAAGTCGGCGACGGCGGTGAACTCGGTGCCCGCCTCGGCGTCGAGGAACCTGACCATCTCCGGGGCAGCGGCGACGTAGGCGTCGACCAACCGCTCCTCCAGGAGCCCGCGCGAGAGCGACAGGATGTAGGTCCGCGCCAGGTCGGGGCTGTCCTCCACCCCGATCGCCGCCTGGTGGGGGTGGCACGGCACCCACACGTGGCCCCCGGACCACGCGGTCGTACCACCGACCTCGTCGGCCTTCTCGAAGACGGCGACCCGGGCGCCCGCGCGGGCGGCGACCACGGCGGTCGTGAGGCCCGCCGCCCCGGTGCCGAGGACCACCACGTCGACGTCCACGACGGCGGGCGCGGACGCGTCCCCGGGGCCGGGAGCTGCGGGTGCGGGCGGGGCGACGGTCATGAGCTCTCCCTGACGATCGGTTGGTTGGGACCGTTTCTAGGGCGCCGTGCCGGGCGACGTCAAGGGCGGAGGTGGTCGCCCGAAGGAACCATTGACAACCAACCGATTGGCAGATTAGACAGTGCGGTGTGACCCCGACCACACCGCCCGCACGAGGTGCGGACCCCGCCGACGCCCCCGTGGCGCTGCGGCTGCGCGGCCTGACCAAGACGTTCGGAGCGGCCCGCGTCCTGCGCGGCGTCGACCTCGACGTCCGCGCCGGCGAGGTGCACGCGTTCATCGGTGCGAACGGCTCCGGCAAGTCCACGACGATCAAGGTGCTCGCCGGCTACCACGACGCCGACGAGGCGCGCTGCGAGGTCGCGGGGGAGGAGGTGCCCCTGACCTCCCGGGCGGCCAAGCGTCACGACGGCCTGCGGTTCGTGCACCAGGACCTCGGCCAGGTGCCCGAGCTGAGCGCCGTCGACAACATCGCGCTCGCGCACGGCTACCGCCGCAACCGCCTGGGCGGGATCGACTGGCGCGCCCAGCGCGAGCTGACGCGGCGGGCGCTGGAGCGCTTCGGCACCCGCGTCGACATCGACCTGCCCCTCGCCACCCACAGCGCGGTCGTGCGCACCGAGCTGGCCATCTCGGCCGCGATGCACGGCTGGGAGCCCGGCAGCGGCGTGCTCGTGCTCGACGAGCCGACGGCCATGCTTCCGCCGGCCCAGGTGGAGCGCCTCTTCGACGTCGTGCGCTCCGTGCGGGACTCGGGGGCGGCGGTGCTCTACGTCTCCCACCGGCTCGACGAGATCTTCGCCCTGGCCGACCGGGTCAGCGTGATCCGGGCCGGGGCCGTGGTCGCCACCTACGACGTCGCCGACGTGACCGCCGACGAGCTCGCCGACGTGATGGTCGGGGAGCAGGGCGCGGCGGTGCGCGACGTGCAGAAGGCGGCGACGGCCTCCGAGGAGGTCGTGCTGCGTGCCACCGGCCTCACGGGCCGCACCATGCGGGGCATCGACCTGGAGCTGCGCCGCGGCGAGGTGCTCGGCGTCGCGGGTCTCGTCGGCTCCGGCTCCGAGGAGGTGCCGTACGCGGTGGCCGGGCGCCTCACCGGGCCGCACGGCGGCACCGTCGTCCTGACCGACGGCGGGCGCGCGGCCGACATCCCGCTGGTGCCGGGCAACCGCATCGCCGAGGGCGTGTTCCTCGAGGCGAGCGTCGCCGAGAACCTCACCGTCTCCTCGCTGTCGACCGTGCGGCGCGGGCCGCGGCTCTCGGCGCGCCGGGAGCGCTCGGTGGTGCGCGACTGGATCCAGCGGCTGGGCATCTCCGCCCCGGGCGCCGACGCACCGATCTCCACCCTCAGCGGTGGCAACCAGCAGAAGGTCGTGCTCGCGCGCTGCCTGAACCGCTCGCCCCGCATCCTCGCGATGAGCGAGCCGACGGCCGGCGTCGACATCGCGACGCGGGCCCGCATCTACGACCTCGTCGCCCGCGAGGCCGCGGCCGGTCTCAGCGTCGTCGTCACCTCCTCCGACCCCCAGGACCTCGTGGCCCTCTGCTCGCGCGTGCTCGTCGTGCGCGACGGCCGGGTCGTCGCCGAGCTCGTCGGCGACGAGGTCACCGAGACCGTCATCGTCCGTGCCATCGAAGGGATCCGTGCAGCATGAGCGACCTCCAGACCGGGCCGCCCCCGGCGACCGCGCCGCCGTCGACGCCGTCGGGCACGACGACCGAGCCCGCCCCGGCCGAGCCGGCGCGCCCGTGGACGCGGCACCTCGCGTTCTCGAACATCGGCGCCGTCTACGTGCTGATCGCGCTGGTCGCGCTCTTCGCGATCTGGGTGCCGCAGACGTTCCTGACGTCCGCGACCCTCTACCAGGTCTTCAACAGCACGGCGGTCACCGCGCTCGCGGCGCTGAGCGTCATCATCCCGCTCTCGGCGCGGGTCTTCGACCTCTCCATCGCCGGCACCATCACCCTCACCGGCGTCGTCGCGACCCAGCTGATCGTCAAGCACGAGCTCGGCGTGCCGGCCGCGGTGGCCGTCGCCGTGCTGACCGGCCTGATGATCGGGGTGCTCAACGCGATCATCGTCGTGGTCCTGAAGATCGACTCCTTCATCGCCACCATGGCCTCGGGGGCGCTGCTCGCGGCCTTCACCACGATGGTCACCGGCGACCTCGACGTCACCGGCGTCGTGCTCTCCCAGGGCTTCAACGAGATCGGCCAGACGATGGTCGGCGGCTTCACGCTGCCGGTGGTCTACGTCGTCGTGGTCACCGCCGTGCTGTGGTTCCTCATGCAGCACACCGCGTTCGGTCGGCGGATGTACGCCACCGGGTTCAACCGCGAGGCCGCCCGGCTCGCGGGCGTGCCGACCGAGCGCCTGCGCTTCGCCTCGCTCGTCATCTCCGGCGGCCTCGCCGGCCTGGCCGGCATCGTGCTGGCGGCGACCCTGGCCGCCGGCTCCGTCACCGCCGGCACGCCCTACCTGCTCGGCGCCTTCGCCGCGGCGTTCCTCGGCGCCACGCAGCTGCAGCACGGCCGCTTCAACGCGGTCGGCACCATCATCGCGGTGCTGCTCCTCGGCACCGGCGTCGTCGGCCTCGGGCTCGCCCAGGCGCCCACGTGGTCGCAGGACCTCTTCACCGGCCTCGTGCTGATCGTGGCCCTCATCGCCACCCGCTACCAGCGGGCCGGCGCGGCGAACGCGACGGTCGGGCACTGAGCCCGTCCGTCCCGCCCCTCACTCTCCGCCCCGGACGGCGCCGGCCGCCCGGTCTCGGGAATCGACCCAGAAGGACCGTGAACCCATGAACCGACGTCCGCAGCCGCGCCCCCGCCGGGTGCTCGGCGCCCTCGCCCTCGGCGTCCTGCCCCTCCTCGCCACCGCCTGCGGTGGCGCCGGAGGCAGCGCCAGCACGATCGACGGCTCCGACGAGGAGCAGCTCGCCGAGGCGGCCGAGATCAACGAGGCGGCCCAGCAGCGCCCGACCGAGCTGCAGGAGCAGCTCGTCCCGATCGGCGCGCCGGTGCCCGAGGGCAAGACCATCGTCAGCATCCTGTGCGGCCTGACGGCCTGCGAGGAGCTGAACAACATCTTCGTCGAGGCCGCCGACGTGCTCGGCTGGGAGGTCGTCACGCTCACGACGACCGGAGCCCCCGAGAGCGTCAAGGACGCCTGGGCCCAGGCGGTCCGGATGGAGCCCGACGGCGTGATCGCCTCCGGCCACGACACCCACCTGTACGCGGCCGAGCTCGCGCAGCTGGTCGAGATGGGCATCCCGGTGGTGCAGAACTCGCTGAGCGAGCAGGCCACGGAGGAGAACGGGCTGCTGGCCTCGTTCAACAACTCGGTGACCACGCGGGCGGGCGGCCTGGCCGCGTCGTTCATCGTCGACCACTCGCAGGGCAGCGCGAGCACCCTCTACGTCGACATCCCGGCCTTCGCGGTCCTCGCGGCGGTGCGGGAGAACTTCGAGGAGAACTACGACGAGCTCTGCCCCGGCTGCGAGTACGACACGATGGACATCTCCATCACGCAGGTCGGCAAGGAGGTCCCGAACCTCGTGGTCTCCAAGCTGCGTGCCAACCCGCAGATCAACTACGTGATGTTCCCGTCCGGTGCCGCCAGCACGGGCGTCGCCGCCGCCGTGCGGGCCGCGGGTCTCTCCGACCGCGTCGAGATCGTGACGTCGTCCTCGGGCGCGACCAACTTCGCCGCGGTCGCGGCGGGCGACGAGCTGGCCGCCCAGGCGCTCGGCTTCTACGAGCTGATGTGGCTCGAGGCCGACACCCTGGCCCGGCACTTCGCCGGCGTCGAGCCCGCCGACCTCAACGAGTTGCCGATGATCCGCCAGACCCTGGTGGCCGACAACGTCGTGGAGACCGAGGGTCTCTACCCGCTGGTCGAGGACTACGACGAGCAGTTCAAGGCCCTCTGGGGCGTCGAGTGAGCGGCGCGCTCACCGGTCGCAGCGCGGTGCTGGTGGGGGCCACCCGGACCCCCATCGGCCGCGGCCACCCCGAGAAGGGGGTGCTGCGGGACGAGCACCCGGCGGCCCTGCTGGGGCGGGCGTACCGCGGCCTGCTCGACCAGGTCGGCCTCGACGCCGCGCTCGTCGACGACGTCGTCGCGGGCTGCGGCCAGCAGCTGGGGGAGCAGTCGGCCAACGTCGCCCGCAACGCGTGGCTGCACGAGGGGCTGCCCGTGACGACGGCCGCGACGACGGTCGACCGGGCCTGCGGCTCGTCGCAGCAGGCCGTCAACGTCGCCGCCGCCCTCGTGGCTTCCGGCTCGGCCGACGTGGTCGTCGGCGCGGGGGTGGAGCACATGGGGCGGATCCCGTTCGCCGCCGGGCCCGACGTGCAGGAGCGGTGGGGCTCGCCCTTCACGCCCCAGCTGCTCGGCCACTTCCCGCTCGTGGGACAGGGCGAGGCGGCGGAGTGCATCTCCGACGACCACGGCCTGACGCGCGCGGAGATGGACGAGCTCGCCGAGCGCTCGCACCGCCTCGCCGTCCGCGCCGTGGCCGAGGGCCGCTTCGACGCCGAGATCACCCCGGTCGAGACGGCCGCGGGCACGGTGCGCCAGGACCAGGGCGTACGCCCGGACACCGACGCCGCGGCGCTGGCCGGCCTGCGCCCGGCCTTCCGGCCCGACGGTCGCCTCACCGCGGGCAACTCGTCGCAGATCTCCGACGGCGCCGCGGCGGTCCTCGTCGCGGAGGAGCAGTGGGCCCGCGACCGCGGGCTGCCCGTGCGCGCCCGGGTGCTGGACGCCCTGACCGTGGGCTGCGACCCGGTCCGGATGCTCGAGGGTCCGATCCCCGCGACCCGCCGCGTGCTGGAGCGCAACGGCATGACCGTCGACGACGTCGACCTCTTCGAGGTCAACGAGGCGTTCGCCGCGATCGTGCTGGCCTGGGAGCGCGAGGTGAAGGCCGACCGCGACAA
The DNA here is from genome assembly GCF_032378595.1 of Nocardioides imazamoxiresistens. Taxonomy (NCBI): domain Bacteria; kingdom Bacillati; phylum Actinomycetota; class Actinomycetes; order Propionibacteriales; family Nocardioidaceae; genus Nocardioides; species Nocardioides imazamoxiresistens. Next base: position 242,587 of record NZ_JAVYII010000001.1, on the reverse strand, counting down.
GGTGAACGTGAACGGCGGCGCGATCGCACTGGGGCACCCGCTGGGTGCCAGCGGCGCCCGGCTGCTCACCACGCTCCTGCACGAGCTGGAGCGCAGCGACAAGGAGATCGGTCTCGTGACCATGTGCTGCGGCGGCGGTCTCGGCACCGCGACCCTCGTGCAGAGGGTCGGGTGAGGTCGTGAGGATCGGACTGGCCGTCGGCGCGGGCGGCATGGGCGGCTCCAGCCTGGAGCCGCTGCTGGTGGTGCCCGAGGCCGAGCGCCTGGGCTACGACTCGGTGTGGGTGGGGGAGGCGTACGGCGCCGACGCCGTCAGCGCCCTCGGCTGGCTGGCGGGTCGCACCGAGCGGATCCGGCTGGGCTCGAGCATCCTGCAGATGCCGGCCCGCACGCCCGCGATGACGGCGATGTCGGCGGCGGGTCTCGACCAGCTCTCCGGCGGGCGGCTGCTGCTGGGCCTGGGGACCTCGGGGCCGCAGGTCGCCGAGGGTTGGCACGGCGTCGCGTTCGACCGGCCGCTGGGTCGCTCGCGGGAGTACGTCGCGATCGTGCGCGCCGCGCTCGCCCGCGAGACGGTCCGCTTCGAGGGCGAGCACTTCCGGCTGCCGCTGCCCGACGGTCCCGGCAAGGCGCTGAAGCTCGCGACGCGCCCCGTGCAGGACCCGGTGCCGATCTACCTCGCCGCGATGGGGCCGAAGAACACCGAGCTCGTCGGCGAGGTCGCGGACGGCTGGCTGCCGATCCTGTTCCGGCCGGAGAGCTCGGGCTACTTCACCGAGCTGCTGGAGAAGGGCGCCGCGCGCTCGGGTCGGGACGCGGCCCAGGTCGCGGTGACCCCGATGGTGAGCATCCTCGTGACCGAGGAGGGTCCCCAGGCCGTCGCCGCGGGCCGCGACGCGATGCGGCCCTTCCTGGCCCTCTACGTCGGCGGGATGGGGTCGCGCGAGCGCAACTTCTACCTCAACCTGGTCGCGGAGTACGGCTTCGAGGCGAACGCCCGCGCGGTGCAGGACCACTACCTGGCGGGACGCAAGCAGGAGGCCGAGGCGTTGCTCAGCGACGAGCTGATCGACGCCGTCACCGTGGTCGGGCCGCCGGCCGCCGTGCGCGAGCGGCTGGCCGCCTACGCCGAGGCGGGCGTCGACACCCTCGTCTACACCAAGCCCCACGGACTGTCCGACGACGCCCACCGCGACCAGCTGCGCCTGGTCGCGGAGGCGGCCCAGGGCTGAGCGGGAGAGGAACTCATGACCGACCACCACGACCCGACGACCCCGCTGGCGGGGGTGCGGGTGCTCGACCTGAGCCGCATGCTCCCCGTCGGGGCGCTCACCCAGCTGCTCGCCGACCTCGGCGCCGAGGTCGTCAAGGTCGAGCGCCCGGGCGCCGGGGAGGAGTCGCGCGGCCACGGGCCGGCCGTGGCGGGCACGACGGCGACGCACGCGTTCCTCGACCGGGGCAAGCGGTCCGTCGCGCTCGACCTCAAGGACCCTCGGGGCGTCCGGGCCGTCCACGCCCTCGCCGCGGCCTGCGACGTCGTGGTCGAGTCGTTCCGACCGGGCGTGGCCGACCGCCTGGGGGTGGGCTGGGACGACCTGCGGACGGTCAACCCCCGGCTGGTCTACTGCTCCGTCAACGGCTACGGCACCGGTGGTCCCCGCGAGCAGGAGCCCGGCCACGACCTGAACTACCTCGCGTACGCCGGCGCCACCGGCTTCGGTGGCTCGCGGGCCCACGGGCCGGCCGTCGGCGGCATCCAGACGGCCGACCTGCTCGGCGGTCTGACCGGGGGCATCGGTCTGCTGGCCGCCCTCGTCGCCGTCCGGGCCGGCGCCCCCGGCCGACGGGTCGAGGTCGGGCTCGCGGACGCCGCGCTGTGGGCTCTGGGCCTGCACGTCTCGGGCTGGCTCGCGGGCGGCGGGGCCGAGGGACCGGAGGCCACCACGGTGACGGGGGCGAGCGCCTCCTACCGCGTGTACGCCTGCGCCGACGGCCGCCACCTCGCCGTCGGGGCCGTCGAGCCGCAGTTCTGGGCGGCGTTCACCGACGTGATCGGGCGCCCCGACCTGCGCACCCGCCAGCACGACCCCGCGGCCGTCGACGAGGTCGCCGCCGCGGTCGCCACCCGCACGCTCGCCGAGTGGCAGGAGGCGCTCGGCGACCGCGAGACCTGCGCGGGACCGGTCCAGGACTTCGCCGAGGTCCGTGACGACCCCCAGTTCCGCGCCCGCGGGATGCTCGTGCCCGTCCCGGGCGACCCGGGCGTCGAGCAGGTCGGCACGCCCGTGCGCCTCGACGGGCGCACCCGCCACCCCGACCGCCCCGCCGCACCCGCGGTCGGGCAGGACACCAGCACCGTGCTGGCCGCGTGCGACGTCGACGACGACGTCCGCGCCGCCGCACTCCGTTGGGCGAGCGGCCGGCCGGCCGACGCCCTCCCCGAGCTCCAGGAGGACCCGGCATGACCGTCACCGCTCCCACGTCCGCGCCCGCCGCCACGACCGAGCCCATCGGCCCCGACGAGCGCGCCGCGCTCGCGGACCTGGCGTTCGGCCTCGGCCGTCGCTACCAGGACCGTCGCTTCGCCGACCTCGACGCCGCACGCGACCACTGGAAGGAGGTCTGCGACGCGGGTCTCCCCGCGATCTCGCTGTCGCCCGAGCACGGCGGCGCGGGCACGATGAGCGACCTGCTGCTGGTGGCCGAGCGGCTCGCCGCCGGCGGCTACCCCGCGGGCAAGCTCACCATCTCGACGGCGATCGGCGGCGCGGTCATCCTGCGCCACGGCTCCGAGGAGCAGCGCTCGCGCTGGCTTCCGGCCATCGGCGACGGGTCGCTGCGCTTCTGCTTCGCCCTGACCGAGCCGGGCGCGGGGTCCAACGCCGCGAACATGCGCACGACCGCGACGCGCACCGAGGACGGCTGGCGCATCGACGGCGAGAAGACCTACATCTCCGCGGCCGACGACTCCGACGTCATGCTCGTGGTGGCGAAGGACGCGGAGTCCGGGGGCTTCTCGATCCTCGCGCTCCCGCTGCCCTGCGAGCAGCTGCAGATGACGCCCGTCGACGTGCACGTCGGCGTGCCCGAGCGGCAGTGGACGGTCTACCTCGACGACGTCCGGGTGCCCCACGACGCGCTCGTCGGCAGGCCCGGAGGGGGAGCGCGCGCCCTCTTCGACGGCCTCAACCCCGAGCGGCTCATCGTGGCGGCGCAGGCGGTCGGGATCGGCCGCTGGTGCCTCGAGAAGGCGGCGGAGTACGCCGGCCAGCGCGTCGTCTTCGGGGTCCCGATCGGGACGCACCAGGCGGTGCAGCACCCGCTGGCGGAGGCGCTGGTCGACCTCGAGGCGGCCTGGGCCCTCATCGAGCGCGGCGCCGAGGCGTACGAGGCGGGTGGCAACGCCGGCCTGGCCTGCAACATGGCCAAGGTGAAGGCGTGCGACGCGGGCCTCAAGGCGGCGGACGCGGCGCTGCAGTCCTTCGGCGGCTCGGGCTTCACCGGCGAGACCCTGATGTTCGAGCGCTTCGGCTACCTGCGGCTGCTGCGCTCGACGCCGGTCTCGCGCGAGATGGCCCTCAACCAGATCGCGGTCGCCGGTCTCGGCCTGCCGCGCTCCTACTGAGCCCGTCGTGACCGTGCAGGACCCGGCGCCGCGCCGCACGCGGCAGCGTCGTTTCGACCGGTCGGAGCTGATCGTGGACGCGGCGGCGGAGATCTTCCGTCGCAAGGGCTACGACGCGACGAGCCTGCAGGAGATCGCGGACGAGGTGGGGATCCTCAAGGGGTCGATGTACCACTACATCGCGACCAAGGAGGATCTTCTGTTCGCGATCATCAACCGCAACCACGAGCGGATCATCGCGGGCAACCAGGGCTGGCGCGAGCACGCGGACGACCCGGTGGCGGCGCTGCGGTCCTTCATCGAGGGGCACCTGCGCAACTCCCTGGCGAACCGGACCGACTCGGTGGTCTTCGTGCGCGACTTCCGCGCGCTGAGCGAGGAACGTGCCGCCTCGATCCTCCGGGCCCAGCACGCCTACGACCAGGACTTCCGCACGCTCGTGGCGGCGGCGCTCGCCGCCGGCGCCCTGCGCGGAGGCGTCTCGCCGGCCTTCGCCGCGCGCGCCGTGTTCGGCATGGCCAACTGGATCCACTACTGGTTCGACCCCGCGGGGGCGCTGGAGCCCGAGGACGTCGTGCGCGAGCTGTCAACGTACGCGCTGGCGAGCCTGCTGGAGGGCGGGGGACTCCCTCCGGCCAGCAATCAAACGGTTGGTTGACAAGCCCGGACCTCGCGCCGTTCAATGAACGCGGCGACGACGCCGCGTCGCCGCACCCGCGGGCGCCCGTGCGCCCCCGACGGAAGGAACCCATGAGCGCCGAAGCCCTCCCCCTCGAGGCGAGCGACGCCGAGCGCGTCGAGTCGTTCGGTCCCGTCGCCGTGGTGGTCCGCGACGGCGTCGCGACGGTCACCGTCGACAGCCCGCCGGTCAACGCCATGGGCCGCGCCGTCCTCGGCGGGCTCGGCGAGGCCGCCGCGGCGCTCGCCGCGGCGGACGACGTGCGCGTCGTGGTGCTCACCGGTGCCGGCACGAAGGCCTTCATGGCGGGCGCCGACATCGAGGAGTTCGAGACCGTCCGCAGCTCGCCCGGCGGCATGGCCACCCACAGCGAGTGGGCCGGCGGCGTGCTCGCCGCCTGGGCCGCCCTGCCCCAGCCGGTCATCGCCGCCGTCCAGGCCAGCGCCGTGGGCGGGGGTCTCGAGATCGCCCTGACCGCCGACCTCGTCGTGACGGACCCCCGGGCGAAGTTCGGCCTCCCCGAGGTGAAGCTCGGCCTGATCCCGGGCGGTGGCGGCACGCAACGGTTGCCGCGCCGCGTCGGCACGGCGCGGGCCCTGCGACTGATGCTCCTCGGGTCGGTCGTCCCCGCGTCCGCGGCCCTCGAGATGGGTCTCGTCGACGAGGTCGCCGAGCCGGGCGAGGTGCTCGTCGCGGCCGAGGCGCTCGCCGCCCGGATCGCCGCCATGCCCCGGGTCGCCGTGCAGGCGCTCAAGCGCTGCGTCGACCCCGGCCTGTCCGCGGCCATCGACGAGGAGCGCCGGATCTTCCTCGAGGTCGCGCGCTCCGAGGACTTCGTCGAGGGTGTCGCCGCCTTCGTCGAGAAGCGCCCGGCCGTCTACACCCACCGCTGACGGACCTGCCGGAGGCCAGGCGGCCCCGGCGACGACCCGCGAAAGGCAGCCCCATGACCGACCCAGCAGACGACGTCCTCCTCGTCGGAGGCGCGCGTACCCCCTTCAGCCGCTTCGGCGGCGCCCTGCGCGAGGTGCCGAGCGTCGACATCGCCGCCACCACGATGGCCAGCGCGCTCCGCGCGGCCGGCGTCGAGCCCGGCGACGTCGACGAGGTCTACAGCGGCGTGACGATCCCGGCCGAGGAGTCCCTCGAGGGCTCCATCCCGGCCCGCGTGGCGATGCTGCGCGCCGGCATCCCCGAGGACCGGCTCTCCCTCACCATCGACCGCGCCTGCTGCTCCTCGATGACGGCCGTCCACCTCGGCACCCGGGCGATCCGCGCGGGCGAGGCCGACGTCGTGCTCGTCGGCGGCGCCGACAACATGGGCCGCGCCGCGTTCCTCATGAACCCGACGATCCGCTGGGGCATCAAGCGCGGCGGGCCGAAGCTCAAGGACCCGATGGCCGAGCCCGGCGCCGACATCGGCGGCAAGCCGGTCGCGGTCGACGCGGGCGAGGTCGCCGTCGAGCACGGGGTGACCCGCGAGGAGGCCGACGAGTTCGCCCTGCGCAGCCACGAGGCGTACTTCGCGGCGAAGGCCAGGGGCTTCTACGACGGCGAGGTGGTGCCGTTCGAGCACGAGCGCGGCAGCCTCGCCGAGGACGAGGGGCCGCGCGCGGACTCCTCCCTCGAGCGGCTCTCCCGCCTGCGCACCATCTTCGACGGTCCGATCGTCACGCCGGGCAACGCCCCCGGCCAGGACACCGGTGGGTGCTACGTCGTCCTCGCGCGGCGCCGCTGGGTCGAGGAGCGCGGTCTGACCGCGCTGGCCCGGATCGCGGGCCTGGGCAGCGCGGCGCGGGCGCCGCGGGAGATCCCCGTCGCCCCGGCCGACGCCATCCGCCGGGCGCTCGCCGCCGCCGACTGGGAGCTCGAGGGCCTCGACCGGTTCGAGATCAACGAGGCCTTCGCCTGCGTGCCGCTCGTCAGTGCGCGGGTGCTGGCCGAGGGCCGCACCGACCGCGAGAAGTGGCTGCTCGACCGGCTCAACCTCAACGGTGGCGCCGTGGCGCTCGGCCACCCGCCGGGCGCCTCGGGCGCACGCATCCTGCTGACGCTGGCGCGTGGGCTCCAGGCGGAGGGCGGTGGACGGGGCGCCGCATCGATCTGCGGCGGCCTCGGCCAGGGCGACGCGGCGGTGATCGAGGCGGTCGCCTGAGCGCGTCCCGCGCAGCATCGAACGAGGAGGACCGGGCGACGCCCGGTCCTCCTCGTCGTGCGTCGGGAGGCTGTTGACACCACGCGAGGCGCGTTCTTACTGTGGCCTAGACCACAGTAATCATAGTCATGATTGTCACGGTGTCGGCGACCGCGTGGTCATCCACTTCTCTCGAGAGGAACGGCATGAAGACCATCGGAGCGCTCATCTGGGAACCCGGCACGCGGTCGGGCTGGAGCGTCGAGGACATCGAGATCGACCCGCCGAAGAGCCGTGAGGTGCTGATCAAGCTCGCGGCCTCCGGCATCTGCCACAGCGACGACCACGTCGACACCGGTGACATCCCGCTCGACTGGGGCCCGATCATCGGCGGCCACGAGGGCGCCGGCGTGATCCAGGAGGTCGGCCCGGACGTCGAGGGCACCGGGTTCGAGGTGGGCGACCACATCGTGCTCTCGTTCCTCCCGTCGTGCGGCCACTGCCGGATGTGCACGATCGGCAAGTCGAACATGTGCGAGATGGGCGCCGGCGTCCTCGGCGGCTTCGCGCCCGACGGCACCCACCGCGTCCACGCCCGCGGGCAGGGGGTCGGACCCTTCTCCTACCTCGGGACCTTCTCGCCCTACGTGGTCGTCAACATCGACTCCTGCGTCAAGATCCCGAAGGACATCCCGCTCGACAAGGCGGCGCTCATCGGGTGCGGCGTGCCGACCGGCTGGGGGTCGGCGATGTACGCCGCCGACATCACGTTCGACGACACGGTGGTGATCGTGGGCACGGGCGGCGTCGGCATGAACGCCGTCCAGGGCGCCAAGCACCGCCGGGCGAAGAACATCATCACGATCGACCCGAACGCCTACAAGCGCGACCAGGCCAAGGTCTTCGGTGCCACCCACAGCTTCGCCAGCTACGACGACGCCGCCGAGACGCTCGCCCAGCTGACGAACGGCCAGGGCGCCGACGTCGTCATCCTCACCGTCGACGTCCTGCACGGCGACCTGCTCAACCCCGCCCAGGAGATGACCCGGCGCGGCGGCACGCTCGTGGTCACGGCGGCGGCGCCCGTGCTGCAGCGCGACGTCCCGTTCGACCTGTTCACGTTCGCGATGTCCGGCAAGCGGATGCAGGGCAGCCTGTACGGCACGACGATCGCCCGCCGCGACATCCCCCTGATCGCCGACCTCTACAAGCGCGGCGAGTTCAAGCTCGACGAGCTGATCACCAAGACCTACAAGCTCGAGCAGATCAACGAGGCCGTGCAGGACATGCGCGACGGCAAGAACATCCGCGGGGTGATCACGTATGACGACTGAGGACCGGACGGCCGACCTCGCGGCCATCGTGCACGCCACCCACACCTACGCGCTCGGGCTCGACCGGTTCGACCCCGAGCTCGCGCTGAGCGCCTTCACCTCGGACGCGGTCTGGGACGCCACCCCGGTGGGCCTGGCCCGCTACGAGGGCGAGGCCGAGATCCGCGGCTTCTTCGAGAAGGACGCCCAGCAGGTCCGCGACCAGTTCCACGTCATCACCAACCACCGGGTGGAGTTCACCGGCCCCGACGCCGCGTCGGGGACCAACTACGTGTACTCCGAGGGTCACCTCTCGGGCGGCGCCTCCTTCAAGGCGATCGCGCTGAACGAGGACACCTACGCCCGCGGTGGCGACGGGTGGCGGATCGCCTCGCGGGTGATCTCGCCGCTGACCCCGCCGGAGATGGGGGACTTCGAGGCATGAGCGCCCGGGACGGCGAGGAGCTGGTCGTCGCCTACCTCGACGCGGTCAGCGCCCTCGACGCGGCGGCGGTCGCACCGCTGTTCGCGGCCGACGGCCGCGTGGACCTGCCCTACGCCCCCGAGGGCGTGCCGCGCTCGATCGAGGGCCGGGAGGCGATCGACGCCTACTACCGGGCGCTGCCGGAGATGGTCTCGGAGATGAACTTCACCGACTACCGGGTGCACGCGCTCGACGAGCCGGGGGAGTACGTCGCGGAGTACCGGTCGAGCTCGTCGATGCGGGCGACGGGGGCGCCGTACGCCAACACGTACATCACCCGCGTCAGCGTGCGCGACGGCGAGATCACCAGGCTGGCGGAGTTCTTCGACCCCGTCGAGCTGATCCGGGCGATGGGGGGCACGGTCCGGCCGGCGGGCGCCTGACCCCGACCGCGGCGACGACCGCGGCGCCGATCGCGGTGCGTCCGGCCCACCCGGCCGGGCGTGCCGCGATCGTGTCCGCTGGGTGCGGGCTGCCACAATGCCCTGGCACCGAGGTCGGAAGTGAGGCGTGCACCTGTGAGCAAGCGTTCTTCGGGGAACGACGCGGAGGGGTCGACCGACGCCCCGCGTCGGGGACAGCGTCGTTTCGACCGGTCCGAGCTGATCGTGGACGCGGCGGCGGAGATCTTCCGTCGCAAGGGCTACGACGCGACGAGCCTGCAGGAGATCGCGGACGAGGTGGGGATCCTCAAGGGGTCGATGTACCACTACATCGCGACCAAGGAGGATCTTCTGTTCGCGATCATCAACCGCAACCACGAGCGGATCATCGCGGGCAACCAGGGCTGGCGCGAGCACGCGGACGACCCGGTGGCGGCGCTGCGCGCGTTCGTCGAGGGCCACATCCGGATGAGCCTGGCCCACCCCACCGACTCCATCGTCTTCGTGCGCGACTTCCGCGCCCTGAGCGAGGAGCGCGCCGCCGAGATCGTCCAGCGCCAGCACGACTACGACCACGACTTCCGCAGCCTGGTCGAGCAGGCCGTCGAGCAGGGCCGCCTGCGCGACGGCGTGACGCCCGAGTTCGCCTCGCGGGCGGTCTTCGGCATGGCCAACTGGGTGCACTACTGGTACGACGCGCGCGGCCGCCTCAGCGCGGACCGCGTGATCGACGAGCTGTCGACGTACGCCATGGCCTCGCTCGCCGCGCCCCTGCCGTCCTGACCCCCGGCGGTGCCGGTCAGGCGCCGGCGCCCGACCCCTTGATCATCGGCACGACCACGGCGGTGTCGTACCAGGACACCACCCGCGTGATCCGCGAGCCGTCGGTGTCGATCACGTCGACGGCGTCGAACGCGACCTCCGCGCCCGCCCGCGTGCGGCCGACGAACTCGATCTCGACGGCGGCCGCGTCCCCGTCGACGACGTAGCGCGTCGGACGGTCCTCGTGCTCCTCGAACTGCGCGACCACGGCCGTGAGCAGCCGGACGGCCTTCTCGCTGCCGGTCGTCGACAGGCTCATGCCGTGCCGCACCTCGACGTCGGGGTGCAGCACCGCCGCCAGGGCCTCCCAGTCGTGGCCGTTGACGGCCGCGAAGTAGCGCTCGGCCAGGGCGCGCACGGGGTGGGTGGTGCCGGTCGTGCCGGTCGTGTCGGTCGACGTCATCGTCGCTCCTCCGGGGTGCTGGTCGGGGTGGGGTGCAGCGGGGCGGGGCGGTGGTCGCGGGGCGCGCGGATGCTGCCGAGCTGGGCGACCGTCGCCAGCAGTGTGCCGTCCCGGGAGTGCATCTGGGCCGTGCCGAGCCCGCGGCCGCCCTGCATCGCGGGAGAGCTCTGGGTCAGCTGCACCCAGTCGTCGACACGGGCCGGCGCGTGGAACCACATGCTGTGGTCCAGGGAGAAGCCCGCGGCGGCGTCGGGTCCGAACCACAACCCGTGGGGCCGCAGGCAGGGGTCGAGCATGCAGAGGTCGCTCGCGTACGCCAGGAGCGCGGCCGCCAGCGCGCGGTCGCGCGGCGCCGGCCCCGCAGCGCGGACCCACGTCGTGCTGGCCGGGGCGCCGTCGGTGGCCAGCCTCGGCGGGTCGGAGTCGTAGCGCAGGTCGAAGGGCGACACGGTGGTCCACGGGCGGAAGGTGTCGGCGTACCCCTCCAGCTGGTCGCCGACGTTCGGCAGCGTGGACGGGTCGGTCGCGGCGGGTGCGGGCGCCTGGTGCGACGGGCCCCGGGTGTCGGTGGCGAACATGACCTCGGCGCGCAGCAGGAGGCGCTCGGCCTGCACCACCTCGACGCAGCGCCAGGCGCTGGAACGGCCCTCGTGGACGCGCTGCACGTCGAGGTCGACGGGCTGGCTGCCGCGGCCGGCCTGCACGAAGTACGCGTGGAGGCTGCGCACCCACTGCCCCTCGCGCACGGTGGCGGAGGCGGCAGCCAGCGCCTGGGCGACGAGCAGCCCCCCGTAGGGGACGCCCCACTCGACGGCGGGCGCCTCGCCCCGGTAGGACGAGTGGCCCTGGCGGCGCGGGCGGAGCAGGTCGACGAGCTCGGCGAGGGCCTCGCCGCCCGTGGCGGGCGGCGAGGGCACCTCCGAGCCGTTACTGAGCGGCGCCGTACTCACTGAACCCGCGGCCCGTCTTGTAGCCGTAGTGGCCGGCGTTCACGAGCGCCCGCAGCCCCTGGGTGGGCAGGAAGCGGTCGCCGTAGTGCGACGCCATGGCCTCCGAGGCCTTGACGTAGGTGTCGAGGCCGCCGAGGTCGACGGTCTGCAGGGGGCCCATGGCGTGGTTGAACGCGAGCTGGCAGGCCCGGTTGACGTCCTCCGGCGTCGCGATGCCCTCCTCGACGACCCGCATCGACTCGGCGATCAGCGCCATGATGAGGCGGGAGGTCAGGAAGCCCTGCGTGTCCTTCTCGCAGACGATCGTCTCCTTGCCGTAGCGCGCGGCGAGGTCCTTCATCGCCGCGACCGTGGCGTCGCTGGTCTCCACGCCGCGCACGATCTCGACCAGGCGCATCACCGGCGGCGGGTTGAACCAGTGGGTGCCGATCACCCGGTCGGGCCGGCCGGTGGCCGCCGCGATCCGCGAGATCGCGAACTGCGAGGTGTTGGACGCCAGGATCACGTGGGGGCGAGCGACCTCGTCGGCGCGGCGGAAGATGTCGCGCTTGACGTCGACGTCCTCCACGACCGACTCGATCAGGTGGTCGGTCTCGCGGGCCGTGGCCTCGAGGTCGGTGCTGGTGGTGATCCGCTCCCGGGCCTCCTTCGCCTCGGTGTCCGAGAGCTGGTCCTTGCGCACGAGGCGCTCCAGGCTCCGCTCGATGCGGGCGATGCCTCGGTCGAGGTCGCCCTGCGCGAGGTCGACGAGCGTGACGTCCAGTCCGGCGACGGCCGCGACCTGCGCGATCCCGTTGCCCATCTGGCCTCCGCCGCCGACCACCATCACCCGCTCGATGTTCGTCTCCGCACCGGTCATGGGGTTCCGCCTCTCTGGCTGGCTCTGCTGCTGGTTCGGGGGCCCTCTCGTCCGGTGGCGGCGCACGGGTCGTGCACCGTCGTCGGCTCGACGCGGGGGCCGTCGCGTCGTTGACGAAGTTACCAACCGATTGGTAGTTTCCGCAAGCATGACCGGTATCAGTCAGTGGGCCCGGCACTGGGCCAGGTTCGGCGCCGAGCGCCCCGCTCTCCTCGCCGACGCGGGAGGCCGCACGTGGGGTGAGCTCGAGCGCGGGTGCGCCGAGGTCGCCGCCGGCTTCCACGCCGTCGGCGTCCGTCACGGCGACCGCGTCGGCGGTCTCATGCGCAACGCGCCCGAGCACTTCGAGGTCGTCCTGGCCTGCGCGCGGATCGGCGCGGTGTTCGTGCCGCTCAACCCGCTGCTGACCGCGGGCGAGCTGCGCGACGTCGCCGGCGACGCCGACCTCGCGGCGGTCGTCACCGACACCGCCTTCCTCGGGGTGCTGGGCGTCCTGGAGGAGCTCGTGGGCGCGGAGCGGGTCTTCTTCGTGGGGGAGGTGCCCGAGCTGGCCCGCGGCTTCGACGAGCTGCGGGGGCACGGCCGCCTCGAGCGCGACCTCGACGTGTCGCCCGAGGACCCGCTGATGATCTGCTACACGAGCGGCACGACGGGACGGGCCAAGGGAGCCGTGCTGACGCACGCGAACATGGAGGGGGTCGCCGCCAGCGCCATCGCCGTGGACGCGCTGGGGTACGCCGACCGCGCGGTCGTCACGGTGCCGCTCGCCTTCACCGGCGCCGGGGTCTCCTTCGCGATCCCGTTCCTGCGCTGCGGCGGGTCGATCCTCGTCCGTGACGGCTTCGACCCCGCGCGGCTGCTCGACGACATCGAGCACCACGGGGTCTCGTTCGTCGGCGTCGTCCCGGTCATCCTGGAGCGCCTCGCGGCCGAGCCCGGGTTCGCCGATCGCGACCTGTCCGGTCTCCGGGTCGCCAAGGCCGGCGGGGCCGCCGTCCCCGAGCACCTGCTGCGGCTCTACCACGACCGCGGCGTCGGCCTCGTCAACGCGTACGGCCTCACCGAGGGCTCGGGCCTCAACCTCGAGCTGCAGGCGCACGAGGCCCTGCGCCGCCTCGGTTCGGTCGGGCAGCCGCTGTGGGGGCAGGAGGCCCGGGTGGTCGGCGCCGACGGCCGCGACTGCGCGCCGGGCGAGCCGGGCGAGCTGCTGCTCGGTGGCACCTGCGTCCTCAAGGAGTACTGGCGCAACCCGGCCGCCACCGCGGACACGATCCGCGACGGGTGGCTGCACACGGGCGACCTGGCCACCGTCGACGAGGACGGCTACTTCCGCATCGTCGACCGGTCCAAGGACATGATCATCTCGGGCGGGCTGAACGTGTACCCGGCCGAGGTCGAGTCGGCCCTCGCCAGCCACCCCGACGTCGTCGAGGTGGCCGTGGTCGGCGTGCCCGACGAGCGGTGGGGCGAGACGCCCGTCGCCTGCGTCGTCAGCGCCAACCCCGACCTGGGCCTGGCCGACCTCACCTCCCACGTCGAGGCGTCGCTCGCGACCTACAAGCGACCGACGCGCCTCGAGCTGCGCCACGAGCCGCTGCCGCGGGGGATGAGCGGCAAGATCCTCAAGCGCGAGCTGCGCGCCGAGCTGGTCGACCGCGAGCCCTCGGCCGACGCGGCGGTGCTCTCGTGAGCGACACGCAGCCCGTCGCCGTCGAGCGCCGCGGACCCGTCACGATCCTGACCCTCGACCGTCCGGAGCGGCTCAACGCCCTCTCGCACGGGCTGCTGCGCCGGCTCGGCGAGGTGCTCGACGACCTGCTCTACGACTACGAGCAGCGGGTGGTCGTGCTGGCCGGGGCCGGTCGCGCCTTCTGCGCCGGGATGGACCTCAAGGGCCAGGCGGAGGGCGCCCGCTGGGTCGAGGACGTCGGCCGGGTTCAGACGACCTACGCGATCCAGGAGGTCGTGGCCCGGGTGGTCGCCGGTCTGCGGGAGATCCCGCAGCCGGTCGTCGCGGCGGTGCACGGCATCGCCGCCGGCGGCGGGTTGTCGCTGGCCTGCGCCGCCGACGTGCGTGTCGCCGGGCCGGCGGCGCGGTTCAGCGCCTCGTTCGCGAAGCTCGGGGTCTCGGGCGGGGACATGGGCTCGTCCTGGTTCCTGCCCCGCCTCGTCGGCGCCGAGCGGGCGGCCGAGATCCTGCTGACGGGCTGCGACGTCGACGCGGCGGAGGCCGAGCGGATCGGCCTCGTCTCGCGCGTCGTCGCCGAGGGCGACGAGCTCGACGCCGCCGTCGAGGTCGCGCAGCGGATGTGCGACGTCGCGCCGTTCACGACCCGCATGACCAAGTCGCTGCTGAACGCCTCGCGCGACGGCCTGAGCCTGCGCCAGCAGCTCGAGCTCGAGAACCGCACGCAGGTGATGATGACCTCCACGGCCGACTTCCGCGAGGCGTGCGACGCGTTCCTCGAGCGGCGCCCGGCCGTGTTCGAGGACCGCTGATGGACTCCTGGCCGCGGGAGACGCCGGGCCTGGAGGGCCTGCGGGTCTGGTTCAACGACCTCGCCGCGATCCGGTGGATCGGGGTCGAGTGCGTGGACGTCGAGGTCGGACGGGTCCGGGCGCTGCTGCACGTGCGCGAGGAGCACCGGAACCCGGGCGGCGCCGTCAACGGCGGGGTCCTGCTGGCGGCCGCCGACGTCACCGCCGGGGTCGCCGTCTCCTCGACGGGGGAGCCCGGCACGGCCGCCGCGACGACCGACCTCACCATGCACTTCCTCGCCGCCGCGGTCGCCGCCCCCCTGGAGGTGCACGCCGAGATCCTGCGACGGGGCCGGCGCAGCGGCGTGCCGCACGTCCGGATCCTCGACGCGGAGGGCACGCTGTGCGCGGTCGCGACCGGGACGTGGGTGGTGCGGGGCCCGGCGACCGCCTGACGGGTCGGCCGGGGCCGGGGCCGAGCGCCGCAGCCCGCCCTCAGCGCAGCGAGCCCGCGGCGTACGCCTCGCGGATCCGCGCCTTGACGATCTTGCCCGTCGGGTTGACCGGCAGCGGCTCGGAGACCAGCACGACCTCCTTGGGCCGCTTGTAGTCGCCGAGGTGGGCGGCGCAGTGCGCCCGGACGGACTCGGCGTCGAGGTCGTGGGCGTCGGCGTGCGGGCGCAGGACCGCGACCACCCGCTCGCCCCAGTGCTCGTCGGGCACGCCGACCACCGCGGCCTCCGCCACGCCGGGCAGCTGGTAGAGCACGTTCTCCACCTCGGCCGGGTAGACGTTGTAGCCGCCGGTGATGACCATGTCCTTGAGCCGGCCGGTGACGTAGAGGTACCCCTCGTCGTCGACGTGGCCGAGGTCCCCGGTGCGCAGCCAGCCGTCGACGACCGCCCGCTCGTCGGGCCGCTCCCAGTAGCCGGCCATCACCGACGGCCCCGACACGCAGATCTCGCCGATCTCGCCGGGCCCGGCCTCGCGGTCGTCGACCAGCACGCGCACGTCGCTGTAGGTCATCGGGCGCCCGATGGAGCCGACCTTCCGCACGGCGTCCTCGGGCATGAGGCAGGAGGAGAACCCGCACGACTCCGTGAGGCCGTAGCCCTGCACGAACACGTCGAGGCCGCGCTCGCGGAAGCGCTCGATGAGGGCGACGGGCATGGGCGCGGCGGCCGAGAGGACCCGCTGGAAGCAGGTGAGGTCGAGGCCGTCGAAGGCCGGGTGGTCGAGCAGCGCCTTGAACACCGTCGGGACGCTCGCCATGTAGGACGGCCGGTAGGCGCGGATCGCCTCGGCGATCGCCTCCGGGGTGCCGAGGGTCAGGAGCCGGATGCTGCAGCCGAGGTGGAGGAACGGCAGCACCCCGGCCAGCATCGCCCCGGACACGCTGATCGGCAGCGAGACCAGGGGGCGGTCGCCGCGGTGGAAGCCGAGGTCGACGGCGAGCGACGTCGCCACCGACGCGATGTTGCGGTGCGTGATCATCGCGCCCTTGGGCAGCCCTGTGGTGCCCGAGGTGTAGAACAGCCCGGCCGTCGTGTCCTCGTCGAAGTGCGGCACCGCGAACGGCTCCGCGGGCGCGTCCGTGTCGGGCCACCCGTCGCCGTCGGTCGCCAGGACGTCGAAGGGCTCGCCCGAGTGTGCGAGCAGCGCCGCGGCGCGTGCGGACCAGGTGTCCTGGGTGACGAGCAGCACCGGGCGGCTGTCGCGCACGAGCGCGACGGTCTCGCTCTCGGAGAGGCGGGTGTTGAGCGGCACGTAGACGGCACCGAGGCGCAGCACCGCGAGCATCGCGGGCAGGAACTCGGCGTGGTTGTCGTGCAGCAGCGCGACGCGGTCGCCCCGGCCGACGCCGCGCTCGCGGAGCAGGTGCGCCACCTGCCAGGTGCGGCGCTCGAGGTCGGCGTACGTCAGCACGCGGTCGTCGAGCACCAGCGCGGGCTTGTCGCCGAACCGCTCGGCGTGGCGCGTGACCCAGGTGGCGACGCCGGGGCGGTACGCGAGGTCGCGCGCGGCGCGGCGGGTCGTCGTGGTGCTCACAGCCCGACCTCCGCGGCCAGCGCCTTCATCGCGGTCTCGTCGCGCAGCTCCATCAGCACGACGGTGCCGACGGGCGAGTCGCGCCACAGCTGGAGCCGCTCGCGGATCCGGCCCGGCGGACCGATCAGGGACGTCCCGTCGACGAGCTCGTCGGGAATCGCGTCGACCGCCTCGTCGCGCCGGCCGGCGAGGAACAGGTCCTGCACCTCGTGCGCGACGTCGCCGAACCCGGCCCGGGTCACCGCGTCGAGGTGGAAGTTCGCACCCTTGGCGCCCATCCCGCCGACGTACCAGGCCAGGGGCTGCTTGGCCCGCCGGAAGGCGGCGCGCAGGTCGTCGTCGACGAACGTGTTGACCGTCGCGACGATGTCGAAGCCGGGACGCGCCCGGGCGACGAGGTCGCCGTACATCGCGTCGAAGCTCTCGATGTGCACGAACGCGGGCAGCCACCCGTCGGCCACCTCGAGCGCGAGCTCGACGTTCTTGGGGCCCTGGGCGCCCAGGTAGACCGGGATGTCGGGACGCAGCGGCTCGGTGATGAGGCGCAGGGGCTTGCCGAGACCGGCCCCGCCGGGGTGGGGGAGCGGGTAGAACTCGCCGTCGTGGCGCAGCGGCGCCTCGCGGGCCCAGGCGGCGCGGAGGATCTCGACGTACTCCCGCGTGCGGGCCAGCGGCTTGGGGAAGGGCCGGCCGTACCAGCCCTCCACGATCTGGGGGCCGGAGACCCCGAGGCCGAGACGCAGCCGGCCGCCGCTCAGCGCGTCGAGGGTCATCGCGGCCATGGCCGCGTTGGCCGGGGTGCGGGCGTCGATCTGGCAGATGGACGTGCCGAGCCCGATGCGGGAGGTGCGGGCCGCGTACCAGGTCAGCGGCGTCAGGGCGTCGGAGCCGTAGGCCTCGCCGACCCAGACCGAGTCGTAGCCCAGGGACTCGGCCGTCTGCACCGCCGCGGTGTCGTCGGCGGGGCGTGCCTGCCAGTAGCCCAGCCCGATCCCGAGCCTGAGGTCGTCGACCATCTCGTTCCTCCTGACACGACGCTGTGTGCGCCTCATTATGATCAGGGATCTCGGACCTAGGCAACCGTACGTTTGGTTGTGTAGCGTCGGCCGTACCGACGACGAGAGACGGGCGGGTGAGCGGGATGGACATCCTGACGGCGGTCACGCACTGGGCGCAGCGACGTCCCGACACACCGGCGGTGCGCGACGACGACGGCGAGCTGACCTGGCGCGAGCTGGAGCGGGCCGCGCTGCGGGAGGCCGCGGTCCTGGCGGGCCGGGGCGTCGCCCCCGGCGACCGCGTGGGCGTCGTGATGGCGAACTCGCGGGCCTTCTGCGTCGGCGTGCTCGCGACCCTGGCGGCCGGCGGCGTCGTCGTGCCCCTCAACCACCGCCTGCACCCGCGCGAGATGAGCGACCAGCTGGTCGACGCGGGAGCCCGCCTGCTCCTGCACGACGAGGCGTACGCCTCCGCTGCCGCCGACGCGGCCGTCGGCCCGGGAGCCCAGCTGCACCGCGTCACCGCGGACGGCGACGCGGCGGGCGCCGAGGGCGGTGCGGAGGAGGGGTCGCTCCGGGTCGTGCGCGAGCTCGACGACGTCGCCGCGATCCTCTACTCCTCCGGCACGACCGGGCGTCCTCGCGGCGCCGCCGTGACGCACCGCAGCATCTTCGCGATGGCCCACGACCGGATCGTCAACGACGCCTGGGGCCGTCACACGGTCACCTACGTGCCCTACCCGCTCGCGTTCTCCGCGGGCCTGCTCGCCTCGTGGTTCGCCACGACGGTCGCCGGGGGGCTGCTGGTCACCGACGCCGCGTTCGACCCCGGGCGCGCGCTGCGCCGCTTCGAGGAGGACCGGATCACCGTCTTCATGGCCGTCCCGGCGGTGTGGCAGGCGATCGCCGTGCACCCCGACATCGAGCGGACCGACGTCTCCAGCCTCGACACCGTCTCGGCGGGTGGGGCCATGGTGACCCCGGAGCTGATGGCCACCCTGCGGGCCCGGGGGATCCGGCTCTCGCAGGGCTACGGCCTCACGGAGTCCTCGGGCGTCGCGACGGCGCTCGCCCCCGCGGACGTCGAGCGCAAGGAGGGGTCGGTCGGACGGCCCATGATGCTGACCGAGTCGCGGATCGTCGCGCCGGACGGCAGCGACTGCGCCGTCGGGGAGCCCGGCGAGCTGTGGCTGCGCGGGCCGGCGGTGATGGCCGGCTACTGGAAGGACGGCGCGCCGGACCCGGACTCGCTGGTCGACGGCTGGTTGCGCACCGGTGACGTGGCCACGAAGGACGACGAGGGCTACCTCGCCATCGTCGACCGGCTCAAGGACATGATCATCACCGGTGGCATCAACGTCGTGCCGGCCGAGGTCGAGCGCGCTCTCGAGGCGCTGCCCGGGGTGCGCGAGTGCGCCGTCGTCGGGGCGCCGCACGAGCGCTGGGGCGAGACCCCGCACGCGTTCGTCGTCGCCGACGACCCCGCCCTGACCCCCGTGACCATCTCCGCGGCCCTGCGCGAGCGGCTCGCCGGGTTCAAGATCCCCACCCGCATCGACGTGCGGACCGAGCCGCTGCCCCGCAGCGCCAACGGCAAGGTGCTGCGCCGCCGGCTCCGCGACGAGGTCTCCGCACCGGCGCCCGGCCCGTCCGTCCCGTCCGCGGCGTCCGCGGTGGCAGACGTGACCGCGCTCGTCGAGCGCTACTTCGCGGCCGTCAACGCCCGCGACTGGGAGGCGTTACGCGCCACCCTCCACCCCGACGTCCGGATCCGGCAGGGCGACCTGCTCCACGCCGACGGCGTCGAGCGCGTCACCCGGCTGTACCAGGCCATCGTGGCCCAGTGGGACGAGCACGAGGACCGACCGACCCGCATCCTCGTCGACGGCGACCGCGCCGCGGTCGAGATCACCTTCACGGGTCGGCGCCCCGACGGCACGCCCGTCACCTTCCCGGCGATGGACGTGATCACGGTGCGCGACGGCCGGGTCCTGCACGTCTCGACCTGGTACGACACCGAGGTCGTCGTGCCGCTCGTGACCGGCCGGGTGCCCGACGCGGTGTCGTCGTGAGGACGGCGGAGGAGCTCGCCGACCTGGCCGACCTGGACGACCTGGACGCGCTGCTCGCCGACCGGCACAGCTGCCGCGCCTTCGCGCCCGAGGGGGTGCCGGAACCGGTGCTGAGAGCGGTCCTCGCGACGGCCCAGCGCACCGCCTCGTGGTGCAACACCCAGCCGTGGCAGGTCCACGTCGTCAGCGGCGCCGCCCGCGACCGGCTCTCGCGCGCGCTGCGCGAGCGCGTCCCGGCCGGGCCGCCGGCGCCCGACCTCGACGTCCCGCCGGGCTACACCGGTGTCCACGACGAGCGGCGGCGCGAGAGCGGCCTGGCCCTCTACGCCAGCCTCGGCATCGAGCGCGGCGACCGGGCGGCCCGCGACGAGCAGGCCCTGCGCAACTTCGACTTCTTCGGCGCCCCCCACGCGCTGGTGGTCACGACCGACCGGTCGCAGGGCACCTACGGCGCCGTGGACTGCGGCGGCTACGTCGCCACCCTGCTGCTCGCCGCCCGGGCCGCCGGGCTGGCCACCTGCGCGCAGGCCGCGGTCGCCATGTACTCCGACGTCGTGCGCACCCAGCTCGGCCTCGCCGAGGGCCGCGCCGTCGTCTGCGCGGTCGCGCTCGGCCGGGCCGACCCGACCCACCCGGTCAACGCGTTCCGCACCTCCCGCGCCGACGTCGACGACGTCGCCACGTTCGTCCGCTGACTGACGCGACCGGCCCGGGGTCGCACCCCGTCTACGAACCCAGGAGCTCCTCGGCGCGGAGGAGGAGGCCGGAGAGCACCGCGATGACGACCACGGCGCCGGTGCCGACGAGGATGACGCCCCGCTTCACGTCCGTACGCAGCTCGCCGCGGCCGAGGTCGCGACGCTGACGGCTGAGGAAGTCCGTCATCCGCGGATCCGACATCCTCAGCACGAGGTCGTCGACGAGCTCCCGCTGCCGCTGCAGTCGTCTCTCCGAGCCGGACGCGATCGACCTCCGGGACAGCAGGTAGACGCGGTCGCCCCGGATCTCCACGTCGTAGGACCGCCCCACAGCGCGGAACGCGCGCACGACGTCGGGGGTGAAGAACGTCCGGGCGAACTGCTCGCCGCCGTCGGCGACGAAGAGCGGGAACCGGCGTCCGCCACCGACGTCGACCCGTTGGGACCTGTGCCACGACGTCGGCACCACCCGCACGCCGAGGATCTGCCTGAGGTGTCCGAAGTCGACGACGAGGTGCGGCACGCGTCGGGGGAGACGGATCGCGACGTACGCGTTGAGCTTGCGCAACCCCGCCGTCTTGTGGGTGCTCAGATGGCCGACCTCGACGGCCACCCCCTGGTCCACGTAGTTGACCACCGCGAAGCAGTCCGTCCCCGCACTCTCCGTGAAGGGATGGGCGGTGTTGTCACCCACGCCCGTCCTCCACGGCGTGAACCGACCGCCGGTCCGGTCCGCGAGGCGCTCCAGCCGGGCCAGCACCGCGGGGGAGAAGGTGACGGCCTGGTGGATGCTGAGCGCGCAGACCATCAGGGCGATGGTCACCATCAACCAGAGGCCCGCGGCGACCTCGCCCACGTCGATCGCGGCGGCGATCCCGCCCAGCGCGGCGATGCCGCTGACCACCGCGGCCACCCTCGGGCCCCGTGAGATCTCGGACAGGCGCTGCTGCTCGTCGTGACCGCCGGGACCCGTGCGGCCGGTACTGCCTCGCGTCACTCGACACCCCCGTACGAGTGCTCGTGCGGTCCGGTCGGACCAGCTCGCGTCCCGATCACCCGAGGGCGATCCTCGCAGGGGCGCCGGGAACGCCGACGCGGCCCGTCCGGTGACCACGTCCCGGACGAGCCGCGCCGAGCCTCAGACCGCTGCCGCGCCGCCCAGGTACGCGGCTGACAGCTTGTCGTCGTCGAGGAGGTCGACGGCCGGGCAGGCGGTCACGACGTTCCCGTTCGCGATCACGACCGCCTGCTCGCTGATGCTGAGCGCCAGCCGGGCGTTCTGCTCGACCAGCAGCACCGTGACCCCCTGCGCGGCGATGTCCGCGATCGCGGTCGCGATCCGCTCGCCCATCAGGGGAGAGAGGCCCAGGCTGGGCTCGTCGAGCAGCAGCAGACGGGGCAGCCGCAGAGTCGCCCGGGCGATGGCCAGCATCTGCTGCTCGCCGCCCGAGAGGTAGCCCGCGCTGGTCGTCGCTTTGTCGCGCAGGGCGGGGAACTGCTCGTACGCCCGCTCGACCGCGTCGGCGACCTCGCGCCGCGGCAGGCCCTGGCCGCCGACGACGAGGTTGTCGCGCACGGTGAGGTCCGTGAAGATGTGCCGGCCCTCCAGCACCTGCGCGAGCCCACGGCGTACCAGCTGCCACGGGGGCAGGGCGGTGACGTCCTCGCCGTCCAGGGAGACGCTGCCGGTGCGCACCGACGCGCGGTACTGGGGGAGCAGGCCCCCGACGGCCCGGAGCAGGCTGGTTTTGCCCGCCCCGTTGCCGCCGAGGACCGTCGTGACCCGCCCCGTCGGGACGCTGAGGCTGACGCCGTGCAGCGCCTCCGCGCCCCCCGGGTAGGTGACCGTCAGGTCCGTGATCTCGAGCACGAGCCCGTCCTCACTGCAGCTCGACCGCGGAGGCGGCCTCGCTCTCGAACCAGTCGGCCAGCTGCGTCACGCCGTCGTCCTCGTCGGCGTTGACGCTGCACAGCTGGCTCGCCCGGAACGGGGTGCGGTCGTTGATGTCCTCGCCGAACGTCATGTCCGGCGTCAGCCCGTCGGTGCTGACGGTCGCGCCCTGCGCGGCCGCCACGATGCCCGCCGGGGTCGCGTCGCCGGCGTCGATGGCGTCGCGGATGAAGTCCTCGATCATCATGCCCGCGATCCAGCCGAGCACGATCGTGCCCTGCGGCTCGACGTCGTCGCCGAGCGCCTCGTGGAAGGTGGTGTTGCCCTCGCTCTCGGAGTCCCACAGCGGGTAGGAGCAGCTGACGATCATGTTCTCCTCCATGGCCGGGCCGACCGGGAGGTCGAGCAGTGCGCGGTTGTACGCGGTGCCCGGCGAGAGCAGCTGCGCGTCGTAGCCCAGCGACGACGCGGCGCCGACCGCCGCGATGGTGCCGCCGGGCCCGACGCCGAGCACGACCGTGTCGGCGCCGGCGCGGCGCATCGCGGTCACCTGGGCCGTGAGGTCGTTGGCGGTGGCGTCGGCGCTGGCCTCGGCGACGATCTCCGTCCCGGTGGCCTCCTCGACCGCCTCGACGCCGCGCAGGATCGCGTCGCCCATCGCGTCGGCCTGGTAGATCACGCCGACCTTGGCGCCGGGGTTCTCCTCGAGGGCGTAGGTCAGCAGGTTCGCCGTGTCGACCTCGAACGCGGTGCCCTGGGCGAAGGTGTTCGTCTCCTGGTAGGGGCCCTTGAAGCCGAGCGAGAGCACCTCGTCGTCGGCGGTGAAGGGCCGGATCGCGTCGGTGGTCGGCGTGCCGTAGGTGACCAGGGCGGCGATGTCGTTGCTGTGCGAGCGGTACTGCTGCACCGCCAGCTGCGGGTTGTACTGGTGGTCCTCGGTGATCAGCTCGACGTCGCGACCGTCGATGCCGCCGTTGGCGTTGAGGTGCTCGACGTACGCCTCCAGCCCGGCCTGCGCGGGACGCCCGCCGGAGGCCGCCGGCCCGGACAGGTCGGTCAGGGACAGCACCGTGATGGTGTCGTCGGTGACGCCGTTGCCCACGGCGAGGTCGCCGGAGCCGCCGCCCGGCGCGGCGGCGCAGGCGGAGCTGACGAGGAGGCCGGCGGCGAGGAGCGCGGCCGTGGTCGGACGGCGGGTGGGTCGCATGGTGGTTCCCTTCGAAGTGGTGCCGTGCGGTGGGGGTGAGCGGGGGGTGCGGGGCCGAGCAGGTGTCCGAGAGGGGACCGGCGGCGTCAGTCGACGCCGGCGGCCTTGTGGGCGCGGCCGGCGCGCAGGCGGCGGCCGAGCTTGCGGAAGCCGCCGGCGATGCCGTGCGGCGCGAGGACCATGACGAGGACGATCACGAGGCCGTAGGCGATCAGCGAGAGCGTCCCGGTGTTGAAGGTGCTGCTGGTGCCGCTGGCCTCCTCGACGAGGCCGAGCGCCGAGGTGAGCTCGCCCAGCAGCGTGGGCAGGGCCGTGATGAGCAGGGCCCCGACGACGGCGCCGCCGACCGACCCGAGCCCGCCGATGATGACCATCGCCAGGTACTGGATCGACTGCTCGAGCCCGAAGGACTCGGGGTTGAGGAAGCGGAGGTAGCCGGCGAGCAGGGCGCCCGACAGGCCGCCCAGGGCGGCGGAGATGGCGAAGGCCATGACCCGCGCGCGGGTCACCGCGATGCCGGCGGCGGCCGCCGAGCTCTCGTTGTCGCGGATCGCGTTCAGCGCGCGACCCCAGCGCAGGCGCTGCATCGCCGCGACCATCACCCCGACGAGCAGGGTGACGATGACCAGGAGCACGAACCACTTCATGTCGCTGGTGACCAGGCGGCCGCCGAGGGCCGAGTCGCGCGACATCTCGACCCCGAGGATCACGGGGGCCTCGACGATGCGTCCCGCGCCGCCGCCGGTCAGGCTGCGCAGGTTCACGAAGAGGTGCTCGCCGACGTAGGCGATCCCGATCGTGCCGACGGCCAGGTAGAGCCCGGACAGCCGCAGGGCGAGGGGACCGATCGTGAGGCTGGCGAGGGCGGCGACCGCCATCGCGGCGACCGCGGCGAAGAAGTAGGGGACGCCGTGGTCGGCGAGCACGGCGGCGGTGAACGCGCCGAAGCCGACGAAGACGCCGTGGCCCAGCGACATGATCCCCGTGGTGCCCATCGCGACGTTGAGCCCGATCGCCGCGACGGCGGCGATGAGACCGAAGTTGGCGACGGCGAGGATGCGGTCGTTCGCGGAGGCCAGCGCGGCGACGGCGGCGACCGCGACCACGACGGCGAGGATCCGCGACTCCCGGGTGCCGAGCAGCCGGGTGGCCGAGCGGACGTCGCGGGTCGTCGGGGCGGCGGGGGACGGGGCGGCCGACGGTCGGTCGGCGACGGAGGTCTCAGGCACGGATCACTCTCTTCGTTCCGAACAGCCCCTGGGGCCGCACGAGCAGGACGACGACGAGCACGAGCCACGGCACGATGACGTGGAAGTTGTGGCCGACGACGCCGGCCCAGGGGGCCTCGTAGCCGGCGACCAGGGTCTGCACGATGCCGATGGTCACGGCGCCGACGACGGCGCCGTTGATGGAGTCGAAGCCGCCCAGGACGGCTCCGGGGAAGGCGGCGAGCGCGATCAGGCCCATGTGGGGGTCGATGCCGCGCGGGTAGCCGGCCAGGAAGATGCCCGCGACGACCGCGAGCGCGCCGGCGATGGCCCAGACGATGACGGTCATGCGGCGGGTGTTCACCCCGAGCGCCGCGGCGGCCACCGGGTCCTGCGACATCGCGACCACCGAGACGCCGGCCCGGCTGCTGCGGAACCAGACGGTCAGCGCGCCGATGATGATGCCGGTGACGGCGATCGCCCAGAGGCTGGAGGTCGTCACCGAGACGCCGAGCAACGTGGTCGTCGAGCTGCCCCACGGGTCGCCGATGCCGAGCTTGTCGGTGCCGAACCCGGCGGTCAGGGCCGCCCGGATCAGGATGCCGAGCCCCAGGGTGCCGATGAGGACCGCCTCGTGGGAGTGCGCGGCGAGACGGCGCACGAGCGCGAACTCGACGAACACCATGAACGCGCAGGTCCCGACCAGTGCGAGCAGCACCGCGAAGGCGAACGAGAGCTCGAAGCGGCCGGGGCCGAACCAGTAGACGAGGAAGGCGCCCATGGCCATCACGTCGCCCTGGGCGAAGTTCAGCTGGCCGGTGGACTTGTAGATGAGCACGAAGCCGACGGCGATGAGGGCGTACACGGACCCGAGGGCCGTCCCCGTCACCGCGAGCTGGAGGAAGTCCTGCACGTCACGCCTCCCCGGTCGTCTCGGCGGCGGCCGGCGCGGCGGGGGTGCTGCGCTCGACGGAGTTGCCGAGGTACGCGTCGCGCACGCGCTGGTCGTCGCGGATCGCGGCGGGCGTGCCCTGGGCGATGACCTGGCCGAAGTCGAGGACCGTGATCTGGTCGGCCACCTCCATCACCATGGCCATGTCGTGCTCGACGACCAGGACCGACAGGCCGCGGCGACGCCCGAGGTCCTTGACGATGGCGGTGAGCTCGGCGGTCTCCGCGGGGTTCATGCCGGCCACCGGCTCGTCCATCAGCAGCAGCGTCGGCTCCATGGCCAGCGCGCGGGCGAGCTCGACGCGCTTGCGGGTGCCGTAGGGCAGGCCGCCCACCTCGACGTCCCACAGGTCCAGCAGGCCGAGCAGGTCCAGGACCTCGCAGACGGCCTCGCGGTGCGCGACGTCCTCGCGCCGCGAGCCCCGCCACCAGGCGAGGTTCGCGACCATCCCCGAGCGCATCAGCGAGTGGCGGCCCACGAGGGCGTTCTCGAGCACGGTGGCGCCGGGGAAGAGGGAGAGGTTCTGGAAGGTGCGTCCGATCCCGGCCCGGGGCACGGCGTGCCGCGAGGAGCGGGTCAGGTCGAGATCGCGGAAGCGCAGGGTGCCGCTGGTCGGGCGGGAGAACGCGCTCACGCAGTTGAACAGCGAGGTCTTGCCGGCGCCGTTCGGACCCACCAGGGCGACGGTCTCCCCGGCGCGCACGGTGAAGCCGACGTCGTTCAGGGCGGTCACGCTGCCGTAGCGGAGGGTGAGGCCCTCGACGCGCAGCACCACCTCCTCGGGGCGGCCGTCCGCCGCGGCGGGGACCGCGGCGGGAGTGGCGGCGGACGTGGGCATGGAGCTCCTTGGGCGCGAGGGGACACCGACCGGGTGCGGGAGGCACGGGGAAGCGGTCGCGGGGGTCCGCGCGGCTTCGTCGACTGCTGGCGACGGCGTCGCTGCGAATGATGCGCATCGTCGCCGGTGACCTGCATCACACCACAGTCAGGGCGGGTCGACAAGGCCCTTTCCAAACGAATGGTTGGCAGATTACGTTGCGCTTCATGTCCGCCACCACCCCCGCCGCCAGCAAGCGGATCCTGCAGTTCCAGCCGAGCGCGCTCCGGCCCCGCGAGGAGTCCGAGCGGCACTACCTCGAGGTGCACAGCCCGTGGGCGGTGCGGGTGTTCCGGGACCATCCGGGACTGCTGGCGTACCACACCAACCTGGTGCTGGGGCAGTGGGACATCGACGGTGGCTTCCGGCGCGTGCCCGACCTGTGGCGCTACGCGACGATGCGGTTCGGGCCCGAGGGCGGCGAGTTCTCGGCGTCGGTCGGCCGGATGCTGGCCCACGACCACCAGAACTTCCTGCGTGACCTGCGACGCTTCGACGTCACGGAGACGGTGGTGCTCGACCGGGGCACCGGGCAGCTGAGCTCGGACAAGTACGTGGTGGTCGTCGACCGGCCGGAGCGGCTCGACCCGCGGGCGGCCGCGACGGCTCTCGAGGAGCTCGTGGCACGGGTCGCGGACGCGTTCGCGGAGCAGTACGGCGCGCGGCGCCTCGTCGACAACCGGGTGCTGCGCGAGGGGGAGAACGTCGCGCTCGCCGAGCCCGGCCAGAAGCCGACCGGGCGCACGGTCGAGGGGTCGCGGCGGATGGCGTACCTCGAGCTCTACCTCGACCACCAGGTCTGGGGCGAGGAGCTGTTCGCGGGGCCGGCGCTGCGCGGTCTGCTCGAGGACTCCCCGTTCGCCCCCGACAGCGTCACCGCGTACCACCTCGCCGAGCGCGCCCCGCACGACCGCCGCTGAGCGGCCGGGGCGTGCCGGGGCGCGAGGTCAGATCGCGGCCCCGACGCTCGCGTTCCCGTCGCCGTCGAAGCGCAGCTCGCTGAGTCCCTCGCGCGGAGCGACCTCGATGCGCAGCGCGACCGACGCCTTCTGCTGGCTCCACTTCACGACGTCGAGCAGGATCTCCGCGATCTCGGACTCGGAGAAGTGGCGGCGCGCGTCCTCGCGCAGCCGGGCGTCGGCCGTCGTCGGCGCGAGGATGACCGCGTCGGCGAGCCGCAGCGCGACCTTGGCGCGCTCGGGCAGGTCGCTGGTCTCGTGGTGGTCGACCTTCGCCGCCAGCTCCTCGTCCACCTCGGTGGCGGCGACGTCGCGCACCGAGCGGCACAGGCGACAGTCGTGCACGCGTGCGCAGCGCAGCCGGACCAGCTCGGTGATGGTGGGGTCGAGCGCGTCGCGGCGCACGACGGCGGCGGCGAAGCGGGCCACCGCGTGGTCGATCGGGAGGCCGTACTTCGGCTGGGAGCGGTCGGTCGGCAGCGGGATCCGCGGCGCGACGGCGTCGCTGCCCCGTGCGCCTGCGGCGGCGTCCGCCTGCGCGCTCATCCGAGCACCACCCCGGCGACGTGGTCGACCCGGGCGCCCAGGTCGACCGCCCACACCGCGTTCGCCAGCTCGTGGACCTGCGCGGGCGAGCGGTCGACGAGCAACGCGTCCACCTCCGCGTCGCCCATGCTCGAGACCGAGAAGACGAACTGCTCCACGAAGGCCAGCACCGCCCGGTCCCGCTCGTCGAAGGCGGGGGAGGAGTGCCAGCTGTCGATGCTCGCGGCCCGCGCCCCGTCGAGCGCGTCGTCGGGGGCGGGCGCGGGCAGGTCGAGCAGGGCGGCGACGCGGTCGCGCACCATGGCGAGCGTGGCCGGCTCGACGCTGTCCGCCGCCACCCCCTCCACGTGCTCGAACGCCTCGACGACCTCGGGCGCCCGACGCCGTAGCGCATCGCGGCCGACGGTGAGAGGATCCATGTTCATGATCATCATCTCGGGGTGGTCGGGTGTCAACGACGGCGCCGGAGACTCAGGGCTGGGCTCAGGGCGGGGCTCAGGGCTGGCCGCCGTCGACGGTCAGGATCGACCCGGTGGTGTAGGACGAGAGGTCGCTGGCCAGGTAGAGCGCGGCGCCGACGATCTCGTCGGGCTGCCCCCCGCGCTTCGCGGCGAAGCCGTCGGCCCGCCGGGCGAACGCCTCCGCGTCCCACGACTTGCTGACGTCGGTGAGGAACGTGCCGGCCATGATCGCGTTGACGCGCACCGACGGGCCGAAGGTGTGGGCGAAGCCGACCGTGAGCGCGTTGAGCCCGGCCTTCGCGGCGGCGTACGGCAGCACGTGCGGCTTGGGGTGCACCGCCGCCGCGCTCGAGATGTTGATGATCGAGCCGCCGTCGCCCTCCGCCATCCGCGAGCCGACGAGGGCGGTGAGGCGGAACGGTCCCTTGAGGTTCACGCCCAGGACCTTGTCGAACAGCTCCTCGCTGAGGTCGGTGACGCTGTCGTAGAGCGGGGACATGCCGGCGTTGTTGACGAGCACGTCCACACGGCCGAGCTCGTCGTAGACGGTGTCGACGAGGCCGTCGAGGGCGCCCCACCGGCCGACGTGCGCACCGACGCCGAGCGTGCGGCGGCCCGTGGCCTCGGCCAGCTCGGCCGCGAACTCCACGCAGGCGTCGCCGTTGCGGCTCGCCACCACCACGTCGGCGCCGGCGCGGGCCAGTCCGAGGGCCATCTCGCGGCCCAGGCCGCGGCTGCCGCCGGTGACGAGCGCGACGCGGCCCGTCAGGTCGAAGCCGGGGGCGGGGACGTCGCTGCGGATGTCGGACACGTGAACTCCTCGTCGTCGAAAGGCGCCGATCGGGTTGACGGCGCCGAATCCATCGCTATGGTGATCATAGTTATCATCCACTCAGGTGTCAGCACCGTGACACCGCTAGGTCCAGGGGGCCGAAGTGCTGGGTTTCCAACTGACCCCGGAGCAGCAGCAGCTGCGCGAGCTGGCCGCCGAGGTGGCGCGCGAGGTGTACGCCCCGCGGGCCGACGAGTGGGACCGCGAGCGGACTGCTCTGCCCGCCGAGGAGGTCCGCCGCCTGGCGGACCTCGGTTTCCTCGGCATCGCCATCCCCGAGGAGCACGGGGGCCACGGGGGAACGCTCCTCGACGCCCTCATCGTCCAGGAGGAGCTGGCCAAGCAGTGCCGCCCCGCCGCGTTCCAGGTCTTCGAGGCCAACGTCGGTCCCTGCCGCGTCATCGAGTTCTTCGGCACCGAGCAGCAGAAGCGCGACTACCTGCCGCGCGTGGTCTCCGGCGAGGTGACCATGGCGATCGGCATCTCCGAGCCCGACGCCGGGTCCGCCGCGACCGACATGAAGACGCGGGGACGCCGCGACGGTGACGACATCGTCATCACCGGCAACAAGCGCTGGATCTCCAACGGCGGGCACGCGGACCACTATCTCGTCTACTGCCGCCTCAACGACGACCCCGGCGCCAAGGGCATCGGCGCCGTGATCGTCCCGGCCGACACCCCGGGCGTCTCCTTCGGTGCCGGCGAGAAGCTCATGGGCTTCCGCGGCATCCCGAGCGCCGACATCTACTTCGACGAGGTGCGCGTCCCCGCGAGCAACGTCGTGGTCGACGCGGGCGGCTTCCACAAGCTGTTCGGCGTGTTCTCCATCGAGCGGCTCGGCAACGCGACCATGTCGCTCGCCATCGGCCAGGCCTCGCTGGACCGCACGGTGTCCTACGTGGAGCAGCGCCACCAGTTCGGCCGTCCGCTCGTCGAGTTCCAGAACGTGCAGATGACCGTCGCCACGATGGCCACCCAGGTCGAGGCGGCCCGCCTGCTGATCTACCGCGCGGCGGTCAACGGCGGAACGAGCCTGCCCGTGCCGTTCGAGGTCTCCGTCGCCAAGTGCTTCGCCAACGAGATGGCCAAGCAGGTCTCCGACCTGGCCATGCAGATGCACGGCGGCAACGGCTACTCGGAGGAGTACGGCATCGAGCGGCTGCACCGCGACTCCCACGGCTGGGCGATCGCGGGCGGCACGCCGGCGATCCAGCGTGTGAGGATCGCCTCGGAGCTGTTCGGACGCAACTTCAACCAGCGACCCCCGGAGGCGATCGGCCAGTGAACGACAGCGGAACGACGGCGCTCTTCTCCCTCCCGCAGCGCTACGTCGACCTGCAGGAGGAGGCCCGCAAGCTCGCCCTGGCCTGCGAGGACGTGGCCGCGCGCGCCGACGAGGCCGACCGCTTCGACCCGGACGTGCGCGAGCGGCTCGCGGCCTCCGGGCTGGCGAAGGTCGTCGTCGCCGCGGAGTACGGCGGCCGCTTCGAGGCTGTCGACTCTCTGGCGGTCACGGTCGTGCGCGAGGCGCTCGCCAAGGTGAGCGCCCACCTCGACTCCATGTTCGCCATGCAGGGCATCGGCTCGTTCGCCGTGTCGGTGGCCGGGTCGGAGCGGGTGCGCGCGCACTGGCTGCCGAAGGTCGCCACGCTGGAGGCCGTCGCGGCCATCGGCCTGACCGAGCCCGACGTCGGCTCCGACCTGCGCGCCATCACGACCACGGTCGTGCAGGACGGCGACGAGCTCGTGGTGAACGGTCACAAGTCGTTCATCACCAACGCCCCCGACGCGTCGTTCTTCGGCATCCTGGGCAAGGAGGGCGACGACTTCTCGCTCGTCCTCGTGCCGGCCGACGCCCCGGGCGTCACGGTGACCACGCCGCACCAGATCGTCGCGCCCCACGTGCTCGGCGACGTCGTCCTGGAGGACGTGCGCGTGCCGCTGGACCACCGGCTGGGGGAGCGCGGCCAGGGCTTCCGCCTGATGCTCTCGACGCTGGCGACCTTCCGGGTCTCGGTGGCCGGCGCCTCCGTCGGCCTCGCCGAGGCGGCGCTCGAGGAGGCCCTCGGCCACGCCACGACCCGCCAGCAGTTCGGCGGTCCGCTGGCCCGTCTCGGCGGGGTCCCCGCCGCGCTCGCCACGTGCTGGATCGACATCGAGATGGCCCGGTCCCTGACCTACCGCGCCGCCGCCGCGGCGGCGCAGGACCCGCTGGCCGGCCTGCACCTGTCGTCCATGGCCAAGGTCGGCGCGACCGAGGCCGCGGGTCGGGTCGTCGACCGCTGCGTGCAGGTGATGGGCCGCTTCGGCCTCGTGCGCGGCGGCAAGATGGAGCGCTTCTACCGCGAGGCACGTCCCATGCGCATCTACGAGGGCTCGACCGAGGTCATCCTCGACTCGCTGGCCAAGAAGCTGGTGAAGGACCACGAGGGGGGCGCCCGATGATCATCGACTGCCACCTCCACGTCTGGCCCGACCACATCGCGCACGCGATGCAGGCCCAGCGGCCCGCCGGGATGAAGCTGCGCTTCGACGGCACGCTCGACGGCCTGCTGCGCACGATGGACGAGTCCGGCATCGACAAGGGCCTCGCCCTCGGGGTCGGGATCAAGGCCTCGGTCGTCGCCAAGACCAACGAGTTCATCGGCTCGGTGCCGCGCGACCGCCTCGTCCCCTTCGGCACGGTGCACCCCGACCTGTCGGTCGAGGAGAACCTCAGGCACCTGCGCGACAACGGGATCGTCGGCGTCAAGCTGCACCCGCTCTTCCAGACCGTGTCGCTGGCCGACCCCAAGGTCCACGAGATCCTCTCGGCGCTGGGCGACGAGGGCATGCCCGTCGTCACCCACGTCGGTGCCGGCGCGGACGAGGAGGCCAACGAGCGCGGCGCCCCGGCGCTGCTGCGCAAGCTGGCCGACTCCATCCCGCACCTGCAGCTGATCGCCTGCCACTACGGCGGCTACCACCGCCTCGAGGAGGCCGAGCAGCACGTGGTGGGCTCGCGGGTCACCCTCGAGACGTCGTGGCCTCCCACCATGGCCGAGCTGGAGCCGGAGAAGGTCCGTGACCTGATCCGAGCCCACGGTGCCGACCGGGTGGTCTACGGCTCGGACTGGCCGATGGCCGACCCCGCGGCGGAGATCGCGGCGATCCGCAACCTCGGGCTCACGCCCGAGGAGGAGGCGGGCATCCTCGGCGGGAACCTGGCGCGGATCCTGGGCCTGTGAGCGGCGCGGGCTCGGCGGCGTACCTCGTCGGCGCGGTCCGCACCGCCACCGGCCGCCGCGGCGGAGGCCTCGCGCACGTCCACCCCGCCGACCTCGGCGCGCACGTCCTGCGCGCGCTCGCCGAGCGCACGGGCGTGCCGACCGAGGAGGTCGACGACGTCCTGTGGGGCTGCGTCGGCCAGGTCGGCCCGCAGGCATCGAACATCGGGCGTACCACCGTGCTCTCGGCCGGCTGGCCGGAGAGCGTGCCCGCGACCACGATCGACCGCCAGTGCGGGTCCTCGCAGCAGGCGCTGCACTTCGCCGCCCAGGCCGTGCTGGCCGGGGTGCAGGACCTCGTGGTCGCCGGCGGGGTCGAGGTGATGAGCCAGGTGCCCATCGGCTCGCCCACCCTCGTCGGCGTCGAGGCCGGTCTGGGCCACCCGCGCGAGGGCCGGGGCTGGGTCGAGCGCTACGGCGACCAGGAGGTCAGCCAGTTCCGCGGGGCGGAGCTCATCGCCCGGCGCTGGGACCTGACCCGGGAGCGGATGGAGGCCTTCGCCGTCACCTCGCACGAGCGCGCCCTCGCCGCCCGCGACGCGGGCGAGCTGGACGAGGAGGTCGTCGAGGTCGACGGCGTGGCCCGCGACGAGGGGCCGCGGCCGGGCACCACGCCCGAGCGTCTCGCGGGTCTGGCCTCGCTGCGCGAAGGGGGCCGGATCACCGCCGCCCTCGCCAGCCAGATCTCCGACGGCGCCGCCGCCGTGCTCGTCGCCTCCGAGGCGGCGGTGCGCCGCCACGCCCTGATGCCGCTGGCGCGCGTGCACTCCATGGTCGTCACCGGGTCGGACCCGGTGCTCATGCTGACCGGCCCGATCCCGGCCACCGAGCGGCTCGTCGCGCGCTCGGGCGTACCGCTGGACCAGGTCGGCTCCTACGAGGTCAACGAGGCGTTCGCGAGCGTCCCGCTCGCCTGGCTCGCCGAGACCGGCGCGGACCCCGACCGGCTCAACCCGCAGGGCGGTGCCATCGCGCTCGGGCACCCGCTGGGCGCCACGGGTGCGCGGCTGGTGACCACGCTGGTGCACCGCATGCGCCGCCGCGGCGAGCGCTACGGGCTCGTCGCGATGTGCGAGGGCGGCGGGATGGCGAACGCGACGCTGCTCGAGGCGGTGTGACCACCGCGCCCACGCGGACCCGGGAGCGCAGCGACACCGGGCTCGTCGCCTGCCTGGCCTTCGCAGCGCTGACCGGCGCGATCGTCGCCGGGCTCGGCAGCCCCATCGTCTTCGAGGTCGCCCAGGACCGCGACGTCGCGATCCCGGACGCGCAGTGGAGCCTCATCGTCACGCTGATCGTCGGGGTCGTGGGTACGCCGGTGCTGTCGCGGCTGGCGGACGGCCGGCTGCGCCGCAACCTCCTCGTCGTCGCGCTGCTGCTGGTCGCCGGGGGCAGCGCCCTCGCGCTGGTGCCGACGTTCCCGGCGCTGCTGGCGGCCCGCTGCTTCCAGGGGTTCGGCTACGCCATGGTGCCCCTGACGGTCAGCATCGCCCGCGAGCAGCTCTCCGGGCCCGTCCTGGCCCGCACCCTCGGCGTGCTGTCCACGAGCGTCGCCGTGGGCGTCGGGCTCGGCAACCCGGCGATCGGCCTGTGCGTGATGGTCGGCGGCTACCGCGCCGCGTTCGTCCTCGCGCTCGTCGTGGCGGGCTCGGCGGCCTGGTGGGTGTGGCGGCGCGTACCCGTCTCGGGCGAGGGCGTGGGGGAGGTGCGCATCGACCTGCCCGGGGCGCTGCTGCTGGGCTCCGCGCTGACCGCGACGCTGCTGTTCGTCGCCCGCGGCGACATTTGGGGCTGGACCTCGGCGCCGGTCCTCGCGCTCGCCGGCGTCGGCGGCCTGCTGCTCGCCGCGTGGGTCGTCGTCGAGCTGCGCACCCGCGAGCCGCTCGTGGACCTCCGACTGACCTGCGCGCGCGGCGTGCTCGGCGTCAACGTCGCCGCGTTCCTGCTCGGCATCGGGGTCTTCGGCGGCGCCACCGTCGTGATCCTCGTGGTGCAGCGGCCGGTGGAGACCGGTGTCGGCCTGGGGCAGTCGGTGTTCGTGACCGGCCTGCTGATGCTCCCGATGGCCGTCGCCAGCCTGGTCTCGCCCCCGTGGGCGCGAGCGGCCGAGCGGGTGGTCGGGTCGCGCTCCGTGCTCGCCTTCGGCTCCCTGCTCGTCTCGGCGGCCTTCGGGTTCTTCGTGCTGTGGCACGACACGTGGTGGCACGTCGCGGTGATGATGCTGCTCTTCGGCATCGGGATCGGCTTCGCCTACTCGGTGATGCCGGCGATCATCGTCGCCCGCACCCCGGAGAACCGGACCGCCAGCGCCACCGGGATCAACCAGGTGCTGCGGCTCATGGGTGGCGCGGTCGGTGCGGCGATCGTGGCGGCCGTGCTGTCGACGTACACGCCCGTCGGGGCGGTGCACCCGCACGAGGTCGGCTACGAGGTCGCCGCCTCGTTCTCCTGCGGGGGCGCGCTGCTCGCCGCCGTGATCTCGCGGCTGCTGCTGCCGCGCCGCTACGAGCCGGCCGCCGACCGCGACGGAGGCGTTGCCGAGGCACCGGACGCGCCGATCGTCTGACCCACGGACGACGACGGGACCGTGGCCACCACCGCCACGGTCCCGTCGTCGGGTCAGGCCGACGTCACTTCGCGGTCAGACCGCCGTCCACCGGGATGGTCACGCCGGTGACGTAGCTGGACATGTCGCTGGCCAGGAACAGTGCGACCTGCGCGATCTCCTCCGGCTGCGAGGCGCGGCCCAGCGGGATCGTCGAGAAGAACGCGGCCTTGCGGCGCTCGATCTCCTCGGGGTCGTCGATGCGGAAGAAGCCGGGCAGGCCGGGGGTCTCGACCGAGCCGGGGGCGATCGCGTTGACCCGGATGCCGTCGGCGGCGTGCGCCAGCGCCATGGAGCGCACGAGCGCGATCACGCCGCCCTTGGTGAAGGAGTACATCGGGCTGAAGGGCGAGCCCACGAGCCCCGACGTGGAGCTGGTGAAGATGACCGACGCGTTGCCCGACGCCTTGAGCGCGTCCATGAGGTAGCCGGACAGGAAGAAGCTGGCCCGGCCGTTGATCTCGAGGCCGAAGTCCCACTCGTCCTCGCTGAGGTCGAGACCGGCGGCGCCGGGGATGCCGACGTTGTTGTAGAGCACGTCGAGCTTGCCGTGGTCCTTCGTGACGCCGGCGGCGAGCTCCTTGAGCGCGGCCAGGTCGCGCACGTCGACGGCGGCGTACGCGGCGCTGCCGCCGGCCTCCTCGATGCCCGCGACGGTCTCCTTCGCGGCCTGCTCGTTCAGGTCGACGACGACCACGTGGGCGCCCTCGCGGGCGAACGCCTCGGCGCCGGCGCGGCCCATGCCGGAGGCTCCGGCGGTGACGAGCGCGACCTTGTCCTTGAGCAGCATCTGTTCTCCTCGTTCTCGGTGGTGCGGGTGGTCTCGGGTGGTCTGGGGTGGTTCTCGGGTGGTTCTCGGGCCTCAGCCGGACGTGACCAGCTGCTGGGCCAGGGCCCAGGCCTGTCGGGTCGCGAAGACGAGGCGCCGCGGGGCGTACGCGTCGCCCAGCAGGTGCAGCTCGGCGCCGCCGGAGCCCTCGGTGCGCAGGGCGTCGTAGAGCGACGGGTCGGCGACGCTGCCGCAGGCGAGCACGACGGAGTCGAACTGGAACGCGTGGGTGCGCTCGCGCCACGAGTACACGTTGCGCGTCGTCACGGTGTGCCGCTCGATGCCGACGACCTCCTCCATGAACGTCATCTGCACGTCCTGCGCGTCCAGCCGGCCCAGGATGCCGCCGATGATGTAGCGGCCCAGCA
This sequence comes from Nocardioides imazamoxiresistens, assembly GCF_032378595.1. Lineage (NCBI taxonomy): Bacteria > Bacillati > Actinomycetota > Actinomycetes > Propionibacteriales > Nocardioidaceae > Nocardioides > Nocardioides imazamoxiresistens. The sequence goes on along the minus strand of NZ_JAVYII010000001.1, from coordinate 206,639 downwards.
GGGGCGCGGGCTGGTGCGTCGCGTACACGACGTGCACCTCGTGCCCGGCGCCCGCGAGGTGGTCGGCGACGGTGAGGGGCGCGACGTGGTCGTCCTGCGCCACGACCAGCACGCGGCGGCCGGGGGAGGCCGTGCCGGCGAGGACGTCGCGGACGTCGAGCACGTGCTCCGCCTCGACCCCGCGGATCTCGGGCCGGCGCGGGCCCGCACCCGTCGCGACGGCCACGACGTCGGCCCCGGCCGCGCGGACGGCGTCGGCGTCGAGGCGCGTGCCGAGCCGGACGTCGACGCCGAGGCCGGCCAGGCGGCGCGTCTGCCAGTCGAGGTACTTGCCGTAGTTCTCGTGGCGGGGCGCCTTGGCGACGTAGCGCAGCTGGCCGCCGAGCTCGTCGGCCGCCTCCACGAGCTGCACGCTCATCCCGCCCTCGGTGGCCAGCGCCGCGAGCTCCATGCCGGCGGGCCCGCCGCCGACCACGAGCAGCCGGCGGCCCGGGGCGGGGTTGGTCCAGGGCGCCTCGTCCTCGTGGCTGGTCGCCGGGTTGACGGCGCAGCCGAACGGCAGGTTCTCGACGTAGCGCCGCGAGATGCACTCGTTGCCGCCGACGCAGGGCCGGATGTCGGCCTGCCGCCCGTCGCGGGCCTTGGCGAGCAGGTCGCCGTCGGCGATGTGGGCGCGGGCGATGCCGACCACGTCGGCGTGCCCGGCCGCGAGCACGCGCTCGGCCACGTCGGGGTCGTTGATCCGTCCGGTGTGGACGACCGGGAGCGAGATCGCGGCGCGCAGCTCGCCGGCCAGCTCGGCGTACTGCGCCGGGTCGAAGTAGGTGGGCTGGATGTAGCTCGGGTTGCCCCACGGGCTGCCGACCACGCCGTGCACGTAGTCGATGAGGCCGGTGGACTCGAGGTACTGCGCCAGCTCGATGCCCCCGTCGACCCCGTAGCCCTCCGGGACCTCCTCGCGGATGTTGAGGCGCACCCCGACGGTCATGCTCGTGCCGACGACGTCGCGGATCGCCCGGATGCACTCGACGGCGAACCGCGCGCGGTTCTCCAGGGACCCGCCGTACGCGTCGGTGCGGCGGTTGGTGAAGGGGGAGAGGAACCACTCGTGCAGGTCGTCGTGGTTCAGGTGCAGCTCGACGCCGTCGGCGCGGCCCTCCTGCGCGAGCCGGGCGGAGTGGGCGTACTCCTTCACGAACTCGTCGATGTCGTCGGTGTCCATGACGTGCGGCATCAGGTTGATCACCGGGGCGCTCATCACGTTCGAGGCGCCGTGCGGCATGCCGCCCTGGTGCACCATCTGCACGGTGACGCGCGAGTCCAGCGCGTGCAGGGCGTCGCAGTAGGCCTGCACCCGCTCGACGAAGAAGGGGAGCCGGAAGAAGCCGAGGGTCGCGGCGCCGACGCCGGTCGGCTCGAAGCCGGGGATCAGGTGGTTGCGCACGTGGGTGGACAGGCTGCCCACCCACGCGGGGCCGTCGTCGCGGCAGCGGTCGACGAAGTACGCGATGTTGCGCGCGGCCTCCTCGTCGGTGCCGTAGATGTTGCCGATGGCGGAGGCGTGGGGCGGCATCATCACGCGGTTGCGCAGCTGCATCGTCCCCACGGTGACCGGCGAGAAGATGTGCGAGTACGTTGCGTGGGCGGTCGTGCTCATCGGCCCTGCTCCTCCTCCACGACCTCCCGGAACCGGTCGCGCCAAGTTGATGTGCATGATTAGTATGGTTCAGGTCACGTTAGGACGGAAGAGGGTCTCGCGCAACGGTGCGGGCCGATCGAGCACGACGAGGAGCGGACATGACCTACGTCATCACGCGCAGCTGCTGCAACGACGCGTCCTGCGTGCCGGTGTGCCCGGTCAACTGCATCCACCCGACGCCGGACGAGCCCGACTACGGCACGGCCGAGATGCTCTACATCGACCCGGACGGCTGCATCGAGTGCGGTGCCTGCGTCGACGCCTGCCCGGTCAGCGCGATCTACGCCGACTACGAGCTCGAGGGCGACGCGGTGCGCTTCGAGGAGATCAACGCCCGCTACTTCTCCGACCCGGCGCACACCGGCTACGACGAGACGCCCCCGAACCCCGAGCGTCGTGACTTCTCCGGCTTCGAGGGCACGCTGCGCGTCGCGGTCGTGGGCACCGGGCCGGCCGCCTTCTACGCCGTCGAGGAGCTGACAACGCAGCGCGGGCTCACCGTCGAGGTCGACATGTTCGAGCGGCTGCCGACGCCCTACGGGCTCGTCCGCTACGGCATCGCGCCCGACCACCAGGACACCAAGGCCGTCGGCGACGCCTTCGCCACCCTGCTGCGCAAGCAGAACGTCCGCCTGTTCCTCAACACCGAGGTCGGCGCCAGCGTCACCCACGACCAGCTCGCGGAGCGCTACCACGCGGTGGTCTACGCGGTGGGCGCGATGCACGACCGCCGGCTCGGGATCGAGGGGGAGGACCTGCCCGGCAGCCACTCCGCCACCTCGTTCGTCGCCTGGTACAACGGCCACCCCGACTACGCCCACCTCGACTTCGACCTCTCCTCCGAGCGCGTCGTGGTGCTCGGCAACGGCAACGTGGCGCTCGACGTCGCCCGTGTGCTCACCCAGGACCCCGAGGCCCTCGCCCGCACCGACATCGCGGACCACGCCCTCGAGGCGCTGCGCGCGTCCAAGGTGCGCGAGGTCGTGGTGGTCGGTCGCCGCGGGGCCGCCCAGGCGGCCTTCACGAGCCCCGAGCTGCTCGGTCTGCGCGGCGCCGAGGGCGTACGCGTCGTGGTCGCCGCCGACGAGGTCGCCGACGTCGCGACCACCGACGTCGCCGCCGAGACCAAGGTCGAGCTGCTCCAGGAGATCGCGGAGGGTGCCGACGGGGCGGGCACTTCCGGCGGCTCCGGCGAGCGCGACGTGCTGCTGCGCTTCCTCGCCTCCCCGACGGCCCTGCTCGGCGACGACCACGTCGAGGCGGTGCGTCTCGAGCGCAACGACCTCGTCGAGGCCGAGGGGATCGTCCGCGCGGTCGGGTCGGGGGAGACCGAGGACCTCGCGTGCGGGCTCGTGCTGCGCTCGGTGGGCTACCGCGGCGCCCCGGTCGCGGGTCTGCCGTTCGACGAGGAGCGCGCCGTCGTGCCGAACACCGACGGGCGGGTGCTGGACGGCGACGAGGCCGTGCCGGGCGTCTACGTCACGGGCTGGATCAAGCGCGGTCCCTCCGGCGTCGTCGGCACGAACAAGGCGTGCGCGCGCGAGAGCGTCGGCGCCCTCTTCGACGACCTGATGGCCGGCCGACTCGGCGAGCCCAGCGGCGACGACGTCGCCGAGCTGCTCGAGGACAGCGTCGACGTCGGCGGCTGGCGCGCGCTGGACGACCACGAGCGTCGCCAGGGCCGCGAGCAGGGCCGACCCCGCGTCAAGGTCGTCGACGTCGCTGCCATGCTGTCGACCGCCCGGGCCTCGGCCTGACGGTCGCGACGTCCACCGTCCGGCCCGTCGGCCGGCCACGGTGCGGACGGCGTGCGTACCACCCCCACCGGGTCGGCCATGATCGGTCGACCCCGACCCCAGAGGAGCAAGCGTGAGCACCGTGCCGGAGAGCCTGCAGGGCAAGACCATCGCCGTCCTGGGAGGGACGGGTCCGCAGGGTCGGGGGTTGGCGCGTCGGTTCGCGCTGGCGGGCCTGTCAGTCGTGCTGGGCTCGCGCACCGCGGAGAAGGGCGAGGCCGCGGCCTCGGAGCTGGTCGCCGGCCTGGGCGACGCGGCGGGTGCGGTGTCGGGTTCGGACAACGCCGGCGCCGCGGCGGCCGGTGACGTGGTGCTGGTCGTGGTGCCGTGGGACGGGCACAAGGAGCTGCTGGAGTCGCTGCGCGAGCAGCTGGCCGGCAAGGTCGTGGTCGACTGCGTGAACCCGCTGGGCTTCGACAAGCAGGGCCCCTACGCGCTGGAGGTGGAGGAGGGCTCGGCCACCGAGCAGGCCCAGGCCGTGCTGCCCGACTCGACCGTCGTGGGCGCGTTCCACAACGTCTCCGCGGTGCTGCTGGAGGACCCCGAGGTCGCCTCGGTCGACACCGACGTGCTGGTGCTGGGTGACGAGCGCGAGGCCACCGACCTGGTCCAGGACCTGGCGGGCACCATCCCGGGCGTGCGGGGCGTCTACGCCGGCCGGCGCCGCAACGCGCACCAGGTCGAGGCCCTGACCGCGAACCTGATCGCGATCAACCGCCGCTACAAGTCCCACGCGGGCGTGCGCGTCACCGACGTCTGAGCGGGCGTACGCCCCCACCACCCGCACCACCCGCACCACCGAGGTCGCGGTACCTCCGATAGTCGAGAACTATCGGAGGTACCGCGACCTCGTGCGTGTGTGCATCAGTAGGTGGTGCGGCGGGCGACGACGGGGCGGCCGATGCCGGCGCCGATCTCCTCGAGCTCGGCGACGGTCTTGGCGGAGCCGTGCTCGGAGCCGGCCATGCGCGAGATGGTCTCCTCCATGAGGGTGCCGCCGACGTCGTTGGCGCCGGCGCGCAGCATGAGGCGGGTGCCCTCGACGCCGAGCTTGACCCAGCTGGTCTGGATGTTGTGGATCCGACCGTGGAGCAGGATGCGGGCCATCGCGTGCACGGCGAGGTTGTCGCGCAGGCTGGGCCCGGAGCGGGCGACGCCGGCGAGGTAGATCGGCGAGGAGGAGTGCACGAACGGCAGGGGCACGAACTCGGTGAACCCGCGGCTGCCGTTCTCCCGCGCCGTGTCCTGGACGCCCTTGAGGACGTTGAGGTGCCCGACCCAGTGCCGCGGGTTGTCGACGTGGCCGTACATCATCGTGCTCGTGGTCGGCAGCCCGATGCGGTGCGCGGTGGAGATGATCTCGACCCAGGTCGCGGTGGGCAGCTTGCCCTTGGTCAGGATCCAGCGGACCTCGTCGTCGAGGATCTCCGCGGCCGTGCCGGGCAGCGAGTCCAGGCCGGCCTCGCGGGCCTTGATGAGGAAGTCCTCGAACGAGAGCCCGGTGCGGTTCGAGCCGTTGAGGACCTCCATCGGCGAGTAGGCGTGCACGTGCATCTCGGGCACGCGGGCCTTCACGGCGGCGGCGATGTCGAAGTACGCGGTGCCGGGCATCTGGGGGTCGATGCCGCCCTGCATGCAGACCTCGGTCGCGCCCAGGTCCCACGCCTCGGCGGCGCGGTCGGCGACCTGGTCCAGCGAGAGCGAGTACGCGTCGGCGTCGGTGCGCCGCTGCGCGAACGCGCAGAAGCGGCAGCCGACGTAGCAGACGTTGGTGAAGTTGATGTTCCGGTTCACCACGTAGGTCACGTCGTCACCGACGGTCTCGGCGCGCAACTGGTCGGCCAGCGCGCAGACCTCGGCCAACAGGTCGCCCTCGGCGGTGATCAGCGTGTACGCGTGGGCGTCCGACAGGTTGCCGGGGTCGCGCTCCGCCGCCGCCAGGGCCTCGCGGCCCTCGGCGAGGTTGACCGCCGGCGCCCCCGTCCCGTCGCCGCCTCCCGAGGCCGCACGCGCCGCCTCCCGCACGGCGTCCCAGTCGCCGTAGACGGTGTCGAAGTCGCTGCGCCGGTCCTCGGTGCGTCCGGTGGTGTCGACCTCGGCGTGCAGGTCCACGCGCCCGAAGCCCTGCCCGAACCCGTCGCTCTGGGCGAGGCTCGGGTCGGGCTCCTGCCACGGCAGGCCGACCGGGCGTACGCCGTCGCGCGCGAGGCCGTCGGGGGCCGCGAGCGCGGTGACGTGCGCGGCGACGCGGGGGTCGAGCCAGGGCTCCTCGGCCCTCAGCGCGCCGGTGACGTACTCGGGGTGCACGGTCAGGCGCGGACGCAGGGTGAACCCGCAGGACGCGGTGATCGAGCGCAGCCGCTCCAGCGAGGGCCAGGGCCGCTCGGGGTTGACGTGGTCGGGCGTCAGCGGCGAGACCCCGCCCCAGTCGTCGACGCCGGCGTCGAGCAGCGCCCTGCACTCGGCTGCGCCCTCGGAGTGGTCGACGAGGTTCGGCGGGGCCTGCACGCGTGCCTTGGGGCCCAGCAGCACGCGGGTGACGGCGATCGCGGCGCGGTACTCGTCCAGGCCCAGGTCGTCGCTGTGACGCATCGCGGTGTCGGGCTTGGCGCGGAAGTTCTGGACGATCACCTCCTGGACGTGCCCGAAGGTGCGCATCACCTGCCGCAGCGCGAACACGGTCTCGGCGCGCTCGGTGAGCGTCTCGCCGATCCCGACCAGCAGCCCGGTCGTGAACGGCACCGCCAGGCGCCCGGCGTCGGTGAGGGTGCGCAGGCGCACCGCGGGGTCCTTGTCGGGCGAGCCGTGGTGGGCCTCGCCCTTGGTGGTGAACAGCCGCGTCGAGGTGGTCTCCAGCATCATCCCCATCGACGGGGAGACCGGCTTGAGCCGGTTCATCTCCTCCCACGTCATCACACCGGGGTTGAGGTGGGGCAGCAGGCCGGTCTCCTCCAGCACCCGCACCGCCATGGCCCGCACGTAGGAGATCGTCGAGTCGTAGCCGCGCTCGTCGAGCCACTGCTGCGCCTCGGGCCACCGGTCCTCGGGACGGTCACCGAGGGTGAACAGCGCCTCGAGGCAGCCGACCTCGGCACCCTTGCGGGCGATCTCCAGGATCTCGTCGGGCTCCAGGTACGCCGCCCGGCCCGCCCGCTCGCCCTGCTTCGGGGTCTCCACGAACGTGCAGTAGTGGCACCGGTCGCGGCACAGCCGGGTGACCGGGATGAACACCTTCGGGGAGTAGGTGACCACGTCCGGGCGTCCTGCGGCGAGCAGGCCCGCGTCGCGCACCCGCGCCGCCACCGTGCACAGCCGGTCGAGCTCCTCGCCCCGCGCCGCCAGCAGCGCTGCCGCCTCGGCGACGTCCAGACTCGCCCCCCGCTCCGCCCGCACCAGAGCGCGTCGGACCTGCTGGGGAGTCGGTGCGTCGGTCACCTGTGCAGCCTACTGACGGCCCGAGTTCCTGTAAATGATACGCATCAATTAGAAGCGCTTCACAGGCCCAGCATGCGACCGATGATCTCCTTCTGGATCTCGGTCGTGCCGCCGTAGATCGTCTGGATCCGGCTGTCCACGAAGGCCTTCGCGATGGGGTACTCCATCATGTAGCCGTAGCCGCCGTGGAGCTGGACGCCCTGGTCGACGAGCTTGGTCTGCAGCTCCGTGGTCCACCACTTGGCCATCGAGGCGAGCGCGGTGTCGACCTCCCCGCGGTTGAGCTTCATGACCGTGTCGTTGACGAAGACGCGGGCGATGTGGACCTCGGTGGCCATCTCGGCGAGCGTGAAGCGGGTGTTCTGGAACTTGCTGATCGGGCGCCCGAACGCCTCGCGCTCCTTGACGTAGTCCATCGTGATCCGCAGGACGTGCTCGCAGGCGGCGACGGCGATGGCCGCGATCGAGACGCGCTCGCGGGGCAGGTTCACCATCAGCGAGACGAAGCCGGAGCCCTCCTCGCCGAGCAGGTTCTCCTTCGGCACGACGACGTTGTCGAAGAACAGCTCGGCGGTGTCCTGGGCCTTCATGCCGACCTTGTCGAGGTTGCGGCCGCGGGTGAAGCCCTCCATGCCGCGCTCGACGACCAGCAGGCTGATGCCGTTGTGGCCGGCGTCGGGGTTCGTGCGCGCGACCACGATGACGAGGTCGGCCAGGATGCCGTTGGAGATGAAGGTCTTGGAGCCGTTGAGGACGTAGTGGTCGCCCTTGTCGACGGCCGAGGTGCGGATGCCCTGGAGGTCCGAGCCGGCGCCGGGCTCGGTCATCGCGATGGCGGTGACGATGTCGCCGGAGACGCAGCCGGGCAGCCAGCGCTCCTTCTGCTCCTGCGTGCCGAGCTCGGCGATGTAGGGGACGATGATGTCGGTGTGGACCGGGAAGCCGAGCCCGCTGGCGCCCACCCGGCTGATCTCCTCCGCGACCACCATGTTGTAGCGGAAGTCGTCGAGGCCGAGGCCGCCGAACTCCTCCGGCACGTCGAAGCTGAGCAGCCCGGTCGCGCCCGCCTTGCGCCAGATCTCGCGGTCGACCACGCCGTCGGCCTCCCAGGCGTCGTGGTGGGGCACGACCTCCTTCTCGAGGAACGTGCGGATCATCGCGCGGAAGTCCTCGTGCTCGGTGTCGAGGATGTCGGCGGCGCTGGCGAGGGACATGCGGGCTCCTGGGTCGGCGGACCATGCGACAGCGCAACTGTTACAGCGAAACTGTCATGGTGCAAGGGGTGGCGGCGTACGCCCTCGCGGGCGTGGTCGCGTTGCCCCCGGAAACCTGACAGCACTACTGTCGCGGTCGTGACCGAGCAGCCGAGCGACCTCGCCGACCCCGCACCCGCGGCCGGCATGACCATCGACGAGCTCTCGGCGAAAGCCGGCACGACGGTCCGCACGACGCGCTACTACGCCAGTCTCGGCCTCATCCCGGCGCCCGAGCGGCGCGGGCGGGTGGCGTACTACGGCGACGCGCACCTGGCGCGCCTGGAGATGGTGCGGGCGCTGCAGGACCACGGGTTCACGCTGCAGGCCATCGAGCGCTACCTGGGCTCGCTGCCCGAGGGCGCCAGCGTCGAGGAGCTGGCGCTGCAGCGCGCGATGCTGACCTCCTGGACGACCACGCCGCCCGAGCGGCAGAGCCGCCGCCGGCTCGAGAAGCGGGCGGGGCGCGCGCTGTCCGACGAGGACATCGAGACGCTCGCGGCCGTGGGGGCGGTCGCGGTCGACGGGGACGGCTACGTCGTGCTCGCCGGCTTCGACCTCGGCCTGGAGATGCTCGACCTCGACGTGCCGCTGACCAGCATCATCGCGTCGACCGACGCCATCAACCGGCACATGAGCGAGCTCGCCGACGAGCTCACCGAGATCCTGCGCACGCAGGTCGTGCGTCCGTTCCGCGCCGAGCAGCACGGGCCGGAGGAGGCCGCGCGCATGGAGCGCACCGTCGCCGCCCTGCGCCGCGTCACGCTCGAGGGGGTCGTCGTCGGCTTCCAGCGCGCCGCCAACCAGGTCATCGAGCGGTCCCTGCGCCGCCGCTGACCCGCCGCCCCACGCGGGGGACGCGGGGTCAGGGCGTCGCGCGGACGTCGACGGTCGTCGCCGCGCTGCTCGTGCTGCCGGAGGCGTTGGTCGCGACGAGCACGAAGGTGTGGCGACCCACCGGCACGTCGTAGAGGGTGAGGCTGCGACGCCCGGCGGCGAGCTCGACGCGGTGCACGTCGTCGCGCACGAGCGTGTAGCCCGTGATCGGACCGCCGGAGTCGTCCGCGGCCGCCCAGCTGACCGTCACGGTCGTGCCGCTCGCACGCACCGTCGGAGCGGCGGGGGTACGCGGGGGCGCGGCCGTGACCACCACGGTGCGCGCCGCGCTCGGCGTCGACGACCCGGCCACGTTGCGGGCGGTCACGGTCACCGTGTGCCGGCCCTGCGTCAGCCCCGGCACCGTCGCCCGCGTGGTGCCGCCGGGCACCTCGATCGTCGTGCCGCCCACGGTGACGACGTAGCCGCTCACGCTCGCCCCGTTGGGGTACGCGGGCGACCAGCTCACCTGCAGCGTGCTGGCCGTGACGCTCGTGCTCACGCCGCCGACCTGACCGGGGACGCCGCGGGGCACGACCTGGCCGGCGGCGGTGGCCGGCACGCTCGTGCCGACGGCGTTGCGGGCGCGGACCTGGACGGTGTAACCGGTGCCGTTGGCCAGGCCGTCGAGGACGGCCCGCGTGGTGCCGGCCGCGGCGTCCAGGGAGACGGGCGTACCGCCCCCGGCGGGGGTCGCCGCCACCGTGTAGCCGGTCAGCGGGCGGCCGCCGGTCTGCGTCGGCGCCGTCCACGACACCTCGGCGCTGCGGTCGCCCACGACGACCTGCGGCGTGCCGGGCGCGGCGGGGGCCGCCAGGGTGCACGGGTGGTCGTAGTCGTTGACCTCGACGGTCCCGGCCGGCGCGGAGGCCACCGGGGAGCAGCCGCCCGCGCCGTCGAAGCGGAAGGCGCCCGTGGTCGGCAGGAAGCGCACGAGGGTGCCGGCGGCGGCGTTCGGGATCCAGTCGGTGTAGGTGGCGTACGCCTGCCCCGTGACGCCGCTGGCGCCCGCGCAGCCGGGGAACCGGGCGCAGGAGGAGAGCCCGAACAGGGCGCGGCCGGCGGCGCGGGCGGTGCCGGCCGACGGGCCGTCGAGGACGCGCACGAAGGTGCCGTCGTAGGGGGTCTTGCGCACGTGCCCGCCCCACGGTTGCGCCGTCGTGCCGCGCTGGGCGAGCGCCTCGGCGTCGACGTGCACGCTGCGGCTCGGCCCGCCGTAGGGGTTCCAGCTCTCGACGAAGAACGCCGCTCCGCCGACGAAGGTGTAGACGCCGCCGGAGTGCGCGTACACGAACGTCCCGTCGGCCGGGGTGCCGAGCAGGTTGCGGTGCCCGCGCCCGGACCACCCGGCGCCGTCGACGACGGTGTCGGCCACGGTGGTCACGGGCACATCGCTGCGCTCGAGCAGCGACAGCGAGCGCACGTGCAGCGGAGCGCCGCCGGCGACGCGGTAGAGCCGGCCGTCCGAGACCGTGCGGAGCACCGTGCCGTCGGCGGGGTAGACGGTCAGCCGGTCCCAGTCGCCGCCCTCGCCGACGCGGTCGATGGTGGCGTCGTCGACGGTGACGGTGGGCTGGCGGCCGCCGAACGCGGTCCACGAGTCGACCCACTGCGGCGACCCGCCGGCGACGCGGAAGACCGCGTTGGAGGGCTTGGCGATGAGGAACGTGCCGTCGGCGGGGCGGGCCAGCAGGCGGTCCCACGGCGCGCTGGTGCTGATCCGGTCGAGCGCGGCGTCGTCGACCTCGACGACCGGTCCGTCGGGAGCGGAGGTGAGCAGCAGCGGCGATCCGCCGGCCACGCGGAAGAGGCGCTGCGAGGGCAGGCCGCGCAGCAGCGTGCCGTCGGCGGGGTAGCGGGCGAGCTCGGCGAACTGGGAGGCGGAGTACGTGATCGTCGGCTTCTGGCCGCCGAACGGCGCCCAGGAGGACACGTAGACCGGGGCGCCGCCGGCGAGGCGGTACGTGCGCCCGCCGGAGACCACGAACTGGCCGTCGACCGGGGCGGGGAGGACCGCGTCCTGCAGCTCGGCGGCGCTGCACTGCGCGTTGCGGCTGGTCGCCGAGGCCGTCGACATGACGGCGATCGGGGTCGTCGCGCCGACGGTCACGTTGGTGCCGAAGCTCGCCCAGCAGGAGCGCTGGAGGTCGGTGTGGGTGTGGATGCCGTTGGTGGTGCAGACCCGCCACGAGGAGGAGTAGGGCCACCCGTCGGAGGTGCCGTCGGCGCAGCCGGCGTAGGGCGCCGTGCCGACCGCGAGGCTGCCGATCTGCGTGCCGGGGGAGAAGGGCCCCGACGAGGTGGATACGCGCAGGTCGCGCAGGTGGCCGAAGCGGATCTGGCCCACGAAGGTGCCCGCGACGCTGACGTCGAGCGTCACCATCGTGCCGGCGCCGTTGTTGTTGCTGTCGATCCGTGCGACCCGCAGCGAGACCTCGCCGTCGGGCGAGGACATCTGCGGCCGCACCGCCGCGCCGGGGGCCTTGTGCAGGTCCCAGGAGAAGCCGCCGAGCAGGCGGGGGGTGTGGTCGCGGGGCAGCACGATGCCGGTGCGGCCGCCGTTGTCGAACGGCATGTAGACCGCGACGCGGACCGGGGAGGCCGCGGTCGCGGTGGCGGTGGTAGCGGCGGTGGTGCTGGCGTCGGCGGAGGTTCTCGCGGTGGCCGCGGTGGCCGCGGTGGTGCCCGGGGTGTCGGTGGAGCTCGCGGTGCCGGTCGTCGAACCGGTCGCCGCGTCCAGCGTCACGACGTCGGCGGTCGCGTCGGTCGGGGGCGTCGCGTCCGGCGGCAGCACCGCGTGCAGGCCGGGGGCGAGCAGGAGCGCGCCGACGGCGAGGGCCGCCCCGAGGCGCAGGCGCGACACGCGGGCGAGATGTTTGACCGGCACAGCCGAGCAATGTAGTGGGACGAGTGTGGTCTGTGTGGCGGAAGGGGTGTATTGGTCGCGATCCGGGCACCCCGGAGGCTCTGCGGCCGCGAGCGTCAGGCGAACGCCTCGGCGAACTCCGCGCTCGGCGCGATCGGCTGGATGACGTCGAGGAGCACGCCGTCGGGCGCGGCGACGATGAAGTGCCGCTGGCCGAAGTCCTCGTCGCGCAGCGCGAGCACGGGCTCGTGGCCCAGGTCGTCGACGAGGTGGGCGTGCAGGGCGTCGACGTCGTCGATCTCGAGGTTGACGAGGACGCCGCGGGGGAGGTGACGGTACGCCGCGGGGACCGTCGGGTGGTCGTGGGCCACGATCGCCAGCTCGAAGTCGTCGAGGCGCAGGCTGACGTACCAGTCCGAGTCGTAGGTGGTGGTGAAGCCGAGCGCGTCGCGGTAGAAGGCGGCGGCGGCGGCGGCGACGTCGTCGGACATCAGGACGGGGTAGAAGCCGGTGGTGGGCATGACGCGCTCCTTTACGTACGATCCGAATGTAAGAGCAACATACATACGTTGTGCACGTAAAGGAAGAGCCATGCCCCGAGCCACCGCGGCGGCTGCCGCGCAGACCGCCGCCGACGTACTGGCCGCGGCCGCCGACCTGTTCGCCGAGCGGGGCTTCGCCGGCGTCTCGCTGGACGACGTCGCCGAGCGTGCGTCGGTGACCCGGGGCGCGGTCTACCACCACTACCGGAACAAGGCGGGGCTGCTCGCGGCCGTCGTGGCGGAGCACCAGGAAGGGGTCGCGGCAGCGGTCGTCGTCGCGGCGGAGGCGGCCGGGGCGGACCCGGGCGACCAGCTGCGAGCCGGCTGCCACGCCTTCGTCGACGCGGTCACGGCGCCCGGCGTCGCGCGCGTGCTGCTGCGCGACGCACCCGCGGCGCTGGGCTGGGAGCAGTGGCGCGAGATCGACGCCGCCCACGCCGTCGTGCACCTGCGCGAGGCGCTGCAGGCCGTGGGGGTCGAGGCCGACCTGCTGGACGCGACCACCGCGCAGCTGTCCGGCGCGATGAACGAGGCGGCGCTGTGGGTCGCCCAGGGGGCCCCGGGCCAGCGACGCCGGGAGTCGGCGCACGACGCGCTCGACCGGCTCCTCGGCAGCGTCGTGCGGTGATCCGACGTCGGCGCGGTTGTCCACAGATTCGGTGAAATCGTGACCTGACGGTTGCGATCGGCGAATCGGTTGGCGTCCAATGAAGTCCGCTATCGCACAGGACCTCTACTCGGGACGAGGACACCGTCATGACGATCGCCGATGCCGACGCGCGTGCGCACGAGGCAGCGCGCCAGCGTCCGCCGACCGGCGTACGCCCGCTGCGTCCTGCCCCCGCGGACGTCGTCGACGCCCTCGACGCGCGGGTGCGCGAGCTCGTGCGGGCCCACGGGGTCGACCCGCAGCGCGACGGCCCCGCCGTGCGGCGCCTGGCCGAGGACGCGGCGCGCGAGCACGACGACCGTGCCCTGGCCGGCACGGTGGCGCGACTCGCCGACCCCGCCGGCGTGGTGGCCGAGCTCGTGGCGCGGGTGGCGGGGTTCGGGCCGCTGCAGGCGTACCTCGACGACCCGACGGTCGAGGAGATCTGGATCAACGACCCGAGCCGCGTCTTCGTCGCGCGCGACGGTCGCCACGAGCTGACCCCGCTGATGCTCAGCCACGAGCAGGTCGCCGAGCTGGTCGAGCGGATGCTGAAGACCAGCGGCCGCCGCCTCGACATCTCCCGGCCCTTCGTCGACGCGACCCTGCCCGACGGCCACCGGCTGCACGTCGTGCTGGAGGGCATCAGCCGCGGGTTCACCGCGGTCAACATCCGCAAGTTCCTCCTCAAGGCCGCGACGCTGGGCGACCTGGTGGAGCTGCGCAGCCTCACCCCGCAGGCGGCCGCCTTCCTCACCGCCGCCGTGCGTGCGGGCCTCAACGTGCTCGTCGCCGGCGGCACGCAGGCGGGCAAGACGACCATGCTCAACTGCCTCGCGGCCGCGATCCCGGGCGGTGATCGCGTCGTGTCGGCCGAGGAGGTCTTCGAGCTGCGGTTCCCGCACCCCGAGTGCACCAGAGGGCGAACATGTCGGGTCCGAAAGGCGGCGACCGATCATCCCCGCCGTGCCTTCGCCGACTCTTGCCATCTCACGCCAAAAATGCCCCGGCCAGAGGAGGTGCGAGCAACCCCGGTGCAATGTCGTCGGCATCGGAGCAGTTGGAAGGGGCTGCGACCTGTCCCTGCTGTTCCGATCTACTTGCGCCGGCATCGAAGACTGAATGCGGGCCTAGCTGTGCGTCGGCTGGCGAGAGTGGGCGTGGCGGTCGGTTTGCTGGGTCCGGCGCCCCGGATCACTTTGCTTGCGACAGTAGGCGGGAAACAAACACTGCCCCTGGCGAGAAGTGCGGCGTGACGGGAGAGGGGTCCGGTGTCCCTGGGATCACTCATGTCCGTTCCGACGCCGGGCCTCGGCCAGGTCGACTGCGGTCTTCGTTCGAACCGCTCGTCCTAACCCGGTTTCCACGACTACGAAAGCGCGGTTGCGGTGCTCCTCGACGCCTGTCGACGCGTGAGCCAAGCGTGTTGCTCGTTCCATGGGCGCCATCCACATCGCCGATGCGCCAGGATCGATGGTGTGGGGGAGCGTCGGGCCAACGGCCTCGCCGTGCACGTGATACCTGACGGTGCCGCCTTCGAGCGCGAGGCTGTACCCCGTGATGACGAGTGGGATGCGTCCAACGTTCGCGACTTGAACGGCAACGACCTCCTCGCCGCTGATGCCCTGCCGTGTGAGCGCGTAGAGATCGGCGGGTGCGCCGGACTTCGGAACGTAGGACAGGTAGCTACCGACCGGGGAGGCGAGGCCGTGCTTGAGCCGCACGCGCGGACGGCCGGCGGTCAAGAGCCACATCGAGACCTGCCAGCCAAGACTGGCGGTCGCGATAACCAGGCTGCACAGGGCAAGCACGAACGCTGCGATCGACACGAGCCGTAGTCTGCCGATCGTGTCCGACAACGAGATCGCGGCGCGAGAGTTGCTCGGCCACATTCTGATCGAACTTCGGCAACGAACCGCGGCTGACAACTCCCGCTACGACGTCATCAGGGCGGCTGGGTTACTCCGACTGCTGCTCGTCGACCGACGAGCCCCGACCCTGCTTCAGGACGCTCTCGGGGCGGAGGTGGACGGCCTTCGGTTCGAGGTCCGAACCCCGGTCAGCGTCACGGTAGTCGGCACCGGAGATGGAAATGGGGCCACCATTCTGTCCCGTGGCTTGGTTCCGTACGACACGGAGACGAACACGGCCTCGCTGACGCTAATGGAGTTCTGCGCGCTCGAGGCTGCCCAAATCGCCGTCCGCGGCGCGCAGGCGTCCGAATCGCGGTCGGTTGATGACGTAGTGCGGTACGCGGCGAACGTCCTGGGCGGCGTCCACTACCGCCAACCCAAGAGCGCACGAGAGAAGGTGACGGCTGAGCTGCTTGCCTCGCACGACTGGGATGACCTGCCCTGGACCTTGCGAGACATCGCCGGCGTTGTGCTGAACGCGCTCTGCTCCTACGAGCCCGAGTCGCCCGGGGTAGTACTGAAGTCCTCTGCCGACTTCAACGCCGCCGTGCCTCCGCAGACTTGAAGGCCATCCGCGCGTAGTGCGCCTTCCGAAGGTGTTCGGCGCGGATGGGGTCACCGTCGGCCTCATCGAGGAACTTCTGCTCGAGGGCCGCTCGTGCCGGCGCTGTACGAGCGGAGCGGTCGGTGGTGCGGGCCCAGGACTCGTGGGCTCCGATCTGGCCGATCAGGCGTCTACGACTGGAGTGCATCCCGCCATGAAAGCGCCGAGCTCAACAGCACGACGCATCGAGGCCACCTGGTGCTACGACTTCCATAGGGCCCACCTAGGGTGGTTCTTCAAGCGACTTCCGTCGTTCTCGCCTTGTGCGCACAGGAGACCTGCTTCCATGAGCGTTATGCACACGGGGGAGTTCGCCTGGTGACCGCTACCAAGGGTTCGCACACCAATCCTGAGGGATCGCTGCCGGTCAACGCGATGCGAGAAGAGATCAGCAAGGCGTACATCAAGGTGCTCGCCAGCGTGACCGGCTTGACCGTTGGCGAGTGGGGCCAGGATTACGACTGCATGGACGTGACGTTGTCGTCCGGCGTGGACTACTCGCCCGACCGCTATGGGCCGAAGATCGACGTGCAGTTGAAGTGCACTGGGCGGAAGAACGCGACCAAGCAGAACACGATCGCGTGGTCGCTCGACACGCGCTCGGTGGCCAAGATGAGCAAGCTAAACCGGGGAACGCCGGCGCTACTGTGCGTCATGGTAACAGCGGTGGACTATTGGGACTGGGTCCACCTCGACCAGACGGGCCTGCTTTCGAAGAGTCACATGTACTACCTGTGGGGTCACGATCTGCCGGCCTTGAAGTCGTCCCAGGGCCATCAGACCGTGCATCTTCCCAAAGCCAACTTGCTCTCGCCGGCGAAGGTTCTTGAGCTGATGGAGGAGGCGAGCAAGTGGCAGCCGCAGACCGTCTGAGTCAGCAGTTCGGTGAGTACACGGACATCCTCACCGACGCCGCCATCGCGCAGTTCTTGGGGACTGAGAATTGGACGTGCCAGCAGGATCTTGGGTTTGAGCAGGTGTGGTCGCATCCCGACGTGACATCGGGGTTCCCCTCTCTCATCCACCTCCCGCGAAACTCAGCCCTAGACGACTACAGCCGACGGTTGGCGCAGGCTGTCAGCTCGATCTCGTCGGTCTACGACTGGACGCTTGCGGCGGTGGCGGAGCATGTGGCGTCTGTCCGGGCTGATCTGTTCTTTCTTCGTCTCGACCAGACGTCACGTGACGGCACCATTCCGCTCCGGCAGGCTAGCGTGTTGCTTGACGGGATCGACACGATGATTCGATCGTCCGCCCTGGTGGCGCACAACCCGAGCAGCAGTGCTGTGGGTGGCCGGATCCCGAACTACGTACAGGAGTTCCTCAACGAGGACGTTCGCATGGGGCACACCAAGCGGGGTAGTTTCATCATCACTGTGGCGGCCCGCCTCAACGTCCCAGAGCACTCGGCGTCAGACTCCAGTGACCCGCGGTCCGCAGAACAGCAGCAAGGAAAGAACGCCGATGCGGCGGCTCCAGGAACCGAGAATTACACGCGGCGCGTCATGACGACGCTGGCACGCAGTCTCGAGGTCACGAGGGATCTGGCACGAGACGAGAAGCAGGCGGGGGCGTTCGAGGATGCTCTTGCTGGCGGTATGCGCCTGCCTTTGGTCCGTGCCCTTCGATCGGTTGGATCCACCGAGGGTGTCGCGGGTCTCGGCCTCAACTTCGAGTGGTCAGCCCTCGAGCCCGTGGACAACACCGTTGCGAGCGAGCTTCACATTGATCGGGAGTCGATCATCGCGCTTGAGTCGATTGAGGATCGTCTGGTCAAGAGGGTCGAGCCGCGCGAGGAAGAAATCGTCGGACCGGTGATCGGACTGAAACTGTCCGAATCGGACAAGTCGCTCGATGTCGAGGGTGACGTGGTCATACGCGCAGACATCGACCACCGTTCAGCCAAGGTCTCGGTCTCGTTGCGTGGAAACGACTACGACTGGGCCATCTGGGCGCATCAGAAGCGGCTTCCGTTCTCGGTGCGTGGGATCCTAGAGAAGACGGGCAGCGGCTGGAAGTTGGGTGGCCACGTCGTTGCCGACCTGACCTTTCTGCAGTTCCGAGCCGCATCAGAAGGCGGCGGGCCGACGCAAGCGGACTGAGCGGAGCGCCTGACCGTCTCTCACCGTGGCACCGGGAAGTTCTTGTTCGTCAGCCCGCCCGTGGGTAGCTGCAGTTTGGTCCTGGTCTCGCCGGCTCGGTAGACGTTCCAGGCGAGGATGAGCAGGGCGACGGCGTCGGTCTCGCTGATGCGTAGCCCGCCGACTCGCATGAGCACGTCGCGGTCCCCAAAGGCTGCGATGGGGTGCCTTTCACCGACGACTCGGGCGGGAACCACGCAGCGTCGTCGGCATCGTCGGCGCCGTGTGGCCGGCGGGCGCTGACGACCAATTAGAGACGAGCGCGATGGGCCCGTCGACACCGCCTGCGCAACGGTTGTGCGGCGTCGATGGGTAGGCCTGCCGACTGTCAGAACTCCGATCTACGCTGCTCGCGTGCGGACAGATGCAGCGGTGTACGGGGGACCGAGAGAAGTCTCCGACTGGGAGATCGCCGAGGGCCTTGGCGCAGCTTGGCTGGTGTATCTCGGCTACTCAGACGCGCGCGTAACCGCCGGCGGTGCTGACGGGGGCCTCGACGTTCTCGGCGAGGACGTGGCGGCACAGGTCAAGTTCAAAGCACATCAGGTAGGCGCGCCAGCGGTCCAGCAGCTGTACGGAGCCGGCGCTCGCGGTGGGTCACGGGACCTCCATTTCTTCACAGGTACTTCCTACTCGCAGCAGGCGATCGACTACGCCGACGCCACGGGTGTGGCGCTGTGGTTGTTCGATTGGCCGGGAGGCGTCCGACCAGCGAATGAGGTCGCGAGCCTTGCACTGTCGGACCGGGCACGTCGTGCTCATACGTCTACAGATGGGTCGCCAACTCGCGAGGTGGCAGCGGACGTCAACATCTCGGAGCGGACGACACAGGACGCCAGGTCGCTGTTCGAACTCGACGAAATTGCGGAGCGCGCGGCTGCGGGAACGCAGACCTCGGCCGATCTCGCTCAGGCGCATGCAGTTTTCGCCGCGATAGCAGGCCGCGAGGCAAACAACCGGCTCGCACGAGCAGTGACCGAGGACGGGGCCGCAGCCCCCTCGCCGGGCCTCGCTGCTGGCCACGAGAGTGAGCGTCTGGGGCGCCATCCGTTCCCGCACCCTCATGGGCTGCCTCAGGTGCCCTATGTGCCGCCTGTGCGTGTGGACCGCCGTTCACGTTGGACGGTCCCGCCGGGCGTAGAGCTCGTTGTGGCTCTTCCCCTGTGGGTAGCCGTCTATTTGGCGATCGCCGCCATGTGGGCCGCCTTCGCCGCTGACACCGGCGCAGAGGTAGCTCGCGTGACGTTGGGCCTAGTTGTCGCCGTAGTGGTGTCCGGCGGCCTCGCGTGGGCCACTGGTCAGGCCGCGGCCAAGTACGGCCGCCCCACCAGATGGTCGGCCATCGGCGTAGCCGTCGGGGCGATGTCCTCGTTCGGCCGGGGTGTGGATCCCGTCGCTGGGTCGCCGAGTGAAGAGACGCAGGAGATGGTCGGGATGCTGTGTGCCCTTGTGCTCGCAGTTGCCGTCGTCGCAACCACCTTCGTGGCGTCTCGCCGTCAACACGACCCCGATGAATGAGCAGGAGTCGGGAAACGCTGAGCGTGCTCCTACTGCCTACCGCCTACTGCTTACGCCCGCGAGTGATGTGCGTTTGAGACGACGCAAGGCCAGGCACGGTCAGCATGGGCGTCGCGGTTCAGGCGCTTCTCTCATCTTTCAAATCCCCACTCATCGAACCCAGGGAACCGACAACCGCAGGACGTGTGTGTCGGGGCGACTTCTCCCAATCCCTCTGTAGAGGAGGTCTCACTGTCTTAGTGTCGCGCACGAAGCGCCAGAACACAGTGAGGTAGTAGCGTGAACGGTTGGTTGAGGGTCGCCGCGGTGACCGCGTGCATGACCTTGAGCACGGCTTGTGGTGGAGAGGACCCCGCTGGGTCTGACGTGGTGGGCATGAATCTCGTCGACGCACGAGCGCAGCTCGAGTCGGAGTCGATCGAGCTGACCATTGGCGATTCCGATGCGGCCTTCGGGGTGCTCGTCGAGTCCAACTTTGTGGTCTGCGATGCTCACGCTGTCAACGACAAGATGGTTCGAGTCGACGTCGCCAAGCGCGGCTGCTGACCCATATCTTCCGCACCGGGGGACAACAGACGCGAGTCCAAGCGGCTCGGAAATCCCGACGTTCCACCTCGGGCAGGACTCGCGCGCATCGTCCAGACGAAACGACCGCCGAGCGAAGGTCTACTTGGAGACCCTTCCGTTCTCGTTCCACCGTGGCGGACGTGGTGGCGCGGGCGAATCGAACGCGCAGACCACACCGATTAAGAGGACCCAAAGTGGCGGCCGTTACCGCCGCATGGAGAGTTGGCGAGCCTCGTCGAGCGAAATTGTCTCCGCGTCAGCCGGGGTAGGGCCGACGACCAGCGCCATGAAGTCGCGCTCCGCTGGTTCGGCCGACCGCGCGGACGAGAGGCTGAAGAGCCTGATCCTCGTCTCACAGATGCGAAGAGCGACCGAGACGGCTTCTGTGTCCCCTGTGATCGCGCGGTCCCATACGGCGTTCAGGAGGGCATCGAGCCGGCCCCCCTCCAGACGGCGGTGAAGATCGGCCTCCTGGGCTTCGTGCTCGTCAAGCGCCCGGAAAACTGCCCGATGCGCCGACCCGCGGTGCGAGAACCCAACCTGGCGCGCGATCTCATCGAACGACGCACCTAGACGCGCTAGCTCGAGAGCTCGCGCTCGTTTCAGTCGAGCCTGAAGAACAGGTTGCATGACTACCTCCTGCCTTAAGGAGAACCCCCACCGCAAGTCATCAGACGGTATGAAGTTCGTACGCCTCACGAGAAGCCGACCCACGCACCTTGTGCGGCGTGGAACGCCCACGTCCACGGGCGGGGTCGAGCTGGCGCCGCGTGGGCGGTCGACGTCGGGGCCGATTCCGAGAAGCGGCAGTTGCCCGCGACCTTTTAGTCCCTTGTCCCCGACCGGGCGCGCGAGGCCGCCTGCGACTGTCGCCCATCGGCGGGACCCGTGGGCAGGACCTGTATGGTACGCGCTGTGTTCACCGACTCTTTGTCCCTGGCCTGCCGCCTAGCGTGAGCCACGGCGCCTCACACGGGGGCGCTTGATATCACTCGCGCTGGGGAGCGCAACAGATGATCATCACCCCCAGCCCACAGTCGGCCTCCAACCATGCCGCCCGGCGAGTTTTTGGGTCGTGGGAGCCAGTCGACCTCGGAATGGTCTTGGATGGCGACTTCACGCCGGTCCAGCCGACCCTCGGCGTCAGGGACGACGGAGTTTTCCTGCTGTACGCCGGAAAGGTCCACACCGTCGCGAGTGAACCGGCTGCCGGAAAGACGTGGCTGGCCCTGTTGTGGGTTGCCGAACAGCTCGGTCTTGGCCACGGTGTCGTCTACATCGACTTCGAAGACGATGCCTCTGCGATCACGGGGCGGCTCATGGCTCTGGGCGTTGATCGGGACGTCATCCTCGACAGGTTCATCTACATCCGGCCCACGGAGGCCCTAAGGGCCGCGGAGCGCGAAGAGTTCATCAACCGGGTAGTCGAGGCGAGGATCTCGCTGGTCATCATCGACGGCGTCACCGAGGCGATGACGATCGCTGGCAAGAGTCTCGTCGACAATGCTGACGTTGCACAGTTTTTCAACTCGCTCCCCAAGCCCATCGCCGATGCGGGGCCCGCCGTGGTTCTGCTCGATCACGAGGTGAAGAGCGCCCAGGATCGAGGACGTTTCAGCCTCGGCGCCCAGCACAAGCTTGCCGCAGTTGACGGGGCCGCTTACAAGATGACCAGCGTCGAACCGTTCGCCATCGGTCGTCCCGGACGCTCCCACCTGCGACTGGTCAAGGACCGCCCCGGCTCTCTAGGGCGCTACACCCTCGGCGGCGAGAAGGAGCTGATTGCAGAACTGACGGTCCATGGACACTCTCCTACTCGAGTAGAGATCTCTTTGACGGCTAGCCCCGGTGAGAGCGAGAGGCTCGGCAAGGAGGCTCGGTTGCAGGAGGCAATCCTTCGAGCGGTAGCGGAAGCCACGGAACCGCTGTCGACCAAGACCGCCGTGAAGGACCTCGTTCCTGGAAACGGGCAGGCCAAGGGGTGGGCCGTGAACGCCCTGATCGAGAGAGGTCATCTGAGGAAGGTCAACAACTCCTTCGTCGCCGTAGCCGAGCCGGAGGTGCAGGCCGCCGAGTAGCCCTCCCTCCGTCTGCTGGGCCTCCTGTGTCCGTCAGGGACCCACGCAGGTGAGCAAGGGCTTCAACGCGAAGTGCCGGTCCGCGGACGTCGCCCGCAGGAGGCGACGTCCGCAGGCATGCTCCTGTGAGCGTTCCCGTTCCGCCCTACGGGCGGTAGAACGGAAGAACGAAAAAAAGCCATCGGGCCCTATATATAAGAATAGATGCTCGAAGGACGCCGATGGCGTCCGACTCGAGCAATCAGCACGCAGGCTCGTGCCATCCCCGAGTGAACTCAGACTTCTTGATCGTGGCTTACAGGCGCAGGGCCCACGCTCCCAAGAGGTCGCGCATCCAAATCACGTAACCTCAGTCGAGAGTTCAGATGCGCTCGTTGGTCACTAAGAGCAGTTGAAGGCAACCCTGGGGAGGCAACGCGATAGCGGATAAGCGATTCATTTGCCGCAGAAGTTGAGGCCGATGTGGTTGCACAATTAGAACTGCATCGTGGATGTGGATCAGGTCTGAATCGCACGTCTCTGGAAGGGGTCAATTGGGCATTGATCTGGTCGCTCGAACATCTGCTTCTCCTCAGGGGTGATCCTTGCTTGAGAGCACGCTGCGGCGAGTAACCATGGTGAAGTCGTGCAACCGAGCAAGACCGCCATGGGTAGCCATCAGGTCGTCGAAGAGTCGCTTGGGGTAGCTCCGATGATTCGCGACATAGGAGAGCAGGATGAGTTCGAACGCTGCGCCCGAAATGAATCCGACCTCCTCTCGGTAACCCATCAGTGCGGACACCCCGGTTCGAGCCACAAACTTTTTTGCCTCGGCTTCAGCGAAGAGGGTGAGACACGAACCGAGATAGACATAGCAGTGTTGCGTGTTGCTGGGCATCAGGTCGGCAAGGTCGGCAAGCGAGGTCGTGTGCTTTCGTGACCATGACAGTGTGCCTAAATCGCCGTGGGTGGCGAGAAAGAGGACTTGGTAGTCGTCGTACCGCGCCTGACCCCATTGATCGAGGTAGTACGCCAATTCTGTTGTCGTGGCGACGTCGCGGTGGACGTACCGGGTCTCCCGCATTCGTTCGAGGAATTCCAGTACGGGCTCGACGCTGTGCCTGCGTCTGAGATCGGTGTCCCACTCGCCCTCCAGACAAAAGATTCCGTTAGCGGCCATGGGATTCCCTCTTGTGGTCGGTTCGCTTGGCTGGCTGTGGGGTGCTGCGTTCGAAGTGAAGTGGGTGCGGTGGCTGGTTTACTCCGGGCCGTCGTACTTCTGGGCCCAGTCGGCCATCTGGGCCACCAGACTCTCGCGGAGGCCAGCGGAGGGACTGGCTGATTGCAAGTAGTGCTCAGCTCTGCGCACCACGTCCGAGAGATCGTGGGTCCACAGGTTGATCATCATCGCGAAGGCCACGTCGAACCCGGTCCACTCGCTGGTCCGGGCCTGGCCGTGTCGGTGCAGGTGCTCGAGCAGGGCGTGCTCCTCCAGGGGGTGGCTATGTAGCCGTCCGACGCCAAGACCAACAACGTCGAGGGCCCGCAGAATGCCGAACTGGTGGGTGGGGGTCGCGGACGGGCCGGGGGAGTCCGCAGCGGGTTCAAGGAGGGCGAACCAGTCGCCGGCATTCTGAACGCCGCTCAGGACGATGAGGGAGCCTGGCAGATGAGCTGCCGCAGCTAAGCCGGCGACGACTCCGAGATCACTGACATCGGCAGCGACGTGGAGCGTGAGATCGCCGCCCGGGGCACTGCTGATCGCCACGTCTTCGGAGGAAGGCAGCAGGTTGACGCTGGTGATTCGTGCGCTTTCGCTGAGGTCGAGCAATTCGGCCATGCTTGGAAGGGCACGGGTCACGGGAGCAGTCCTCGAAGATCGTGTGCCGCGCCGATCAGGCTCGCGCGTTCGGCCTCGAAGTGAACGTGGTCGTGGTCGCGGACGTCGGCACCCAAGGCGACGACAACGGTGACAACTAGGTCGACGGTCGTGGGTGACGAGCCGGTGATGTCGATCGTGATGCCGGCAGCATTGTCGGAGACGCCGCTGACGGACTGTTCGGGGTGGTGCGCAGCAGCGGCTTCGATGCAGAAAACCTCTAACTCGCGAATGAAGTCAGGTGTGGTTGGGCGGGCGAGGAACCGTACGAGCCGTTCCGGGGAGAGCATCTCCACATCGAGGCTCAGCGGTCTGGTGGGATGCGGTGCCGCAGGCTGAGCCCGCATCAGCGCGAAGGAGGCGCCCCCGGGGCCGGTCAGCCGGACGTCGCCGCGACGCGAGACTTGAGCGGTGCCACGAGGCCCGGCGGCTTCATCGGCCCGCCATGCCAGACCGCATGCGCCGCATACACGGTCCACGCGCAACGGGTCAGTGACACATCCAGTGAAGGTCACCCAGTCCGGGGCGGTGTTCGAGTCGGTCGACAGCCCGGGCACGACATGGGTGACCGTGTGAGATGCGCAGCGAACGCAGACGTCTCGATGCGCTCGGTGATCGGGTTCTAGCAAATTTGGTCACGCTCCTGACTCATCCATCGCTGCGGTCCGCCATGGGCTTGCGGGGTCCCTAGGACGCGCGGCGATGGTGCGCGGGCGCCAGTTCGTACGTCGGCTGCTCGGATCCTACGAGTGACCACCGACAACGCACCGCCCCCGTTTCCGACCGAGCGGATGGCGCCACTGAGCCGGTTGCGCAGCGATAGTGAGGCAACTGAGCCCGGCGTCGGTGCGGATGTTGAAGCAGAGCTGCACGATCAAAGAACGCATCCGGTACTCGACTTAACGGCACCGTATGGTCCGAGAGGGTCGAACTCGACTGGCATTTGTTCGAGCCGTTCCTAGATCGAGCGACCGAGCTCGGCGGATGACCGATTGCGTCGGGAGCTGGGATGTTTGACGCACCGGGGCTGGCCGAAGGGCCCGAGCCAAGCGGCTGAGGTCCCCATCTGGCTCAAAAAATCCACCAGTCCTCGTCGTCCGCCCACGGCCTGGGGCTGCGCTGCCGGCCGCGCCGGCGTACCCCGTTGACCGCTGACTCCCGAAGGTTCCTAAAGCCTCGGACCCTGGGAAGCCCAGTGACCGAGAGCCTCGAGCAACAATCTCGCCTGATCCTCGGCGTCGGCGACTGAATCCGCTCTCACTGGCACGTCGGCGTCGCTATCCGACCTTGCCCAGGCAGCGAGTGCCTCGGCGTACAGGTCTCCGCCAGCGCGTCAATCCAGCGCGCTAGGTGTGCGTCGCGACGTCCCAGAGCCGGCAGGATCGATGCTCCTTCGAAGCAAGGTGTTAATTGATCGGCCGGGCTGCCCGCGAACCGCTGGCGGACTGGGCTTACTAGAACCACAGTGCGTCCTGCTGGCAGGTGTCGTGGTCGGAAGGCCGTCCATTGGAGCAGTCCGAGCGCGCGAACGGCTCATCAGCCTTCTAGTTGACCGAACCGCAGTGCTAGTTTCGTTGCATGGCGCACGAGAAGACGGTTGACGACCCGCTGGCCCACGCTGCAAACCTCGCGCGCGCCGCAACGCGCCTTCAGCACGAGGCGGTCGCCGTCCGCATCGCTCGCAACGACGCCATCCGCACCGCGTCAACGGCGGGCGTACCGAAGGAAGCGGTGGCGAGGGCATGCGGCATCTCTGGCGCGCTCGTTCGTCGAATCGTGAAGGGAACCGAACAGTGACACGACCTGATGTCGTAGTCCGCCGGAACTGGAACGGGACGGACGGCGCTCGCTACCGCTGGGAGGACCTCAGCCGGTGGCACTGGCGGCAGACGAGCGGGGGCAACGTGTCGGGTTTTGCCCGCCGAGCACCGCGGCCGTTCCTGCACGCGTACGTCTCGTGTGACGTCGAGCCGATCGCGGGCGAGGTCGCCCACTCCTGTCTCCATGGGCCGGCGCCGCACCGCATCCTCGTGTGTTTGGTACAGAAGGACAACCTGAAGACGACGGTCGATCTGGTGAAAGCCGTAGCGGCGCCCCAGCGGGGATCGTTGTGAGTTGATTTCCCCGGGCCCGGCTGGAGGGCCTGACGTCGCGTCAAGCTACGACGCACGTGGCGGTGCGAGAGGCCGGTGGATCGTCGCGCCACCGCGGCGTCAGAATGCATGTTGAACGCTTCGGAGGCTTACGGATGAGGCGTACGGGGATCCTCAGGTGACTTGCGACGTCGTCCGAGTAGACCAAAGGAATTCAGCAGCATGCTGCCCGGTAGTGAAGCCCTCACCTATTAAGGCGAACACGAGATCGTTGCTCCACAACACAAGTCGGCCGATGGTCCACGTCGTCCGTTCGGGATCGGGAAGTTCCATGCCCCACAATGCTCTCGCAATCTCGCGCTTACCCGCCTCGCCGGTGTACTTGGTGATAGTCAAGAAGCGTTCGGGATAGACGATACACAGGACTTTCGTCAGGAGCGATTCTCGGAAACCTTTGAAGCCGATGGAGATATCGCCCGCGATGAGGTTCGTCAGTCGGTCTTCAAGTGGGATGTGCTCGGGGCCCCGTAAGAGGTACTCAATAGACTCTCGCACGTCGACGGCTGATTGTTGCGCGCCCAATCGGTGCCACTCCTTATTGAAGACCGACATGTTGCCTGGATTTGCGCCAACGTTGGAGTTGGCAAAGTCTTTGAGGTCTTGGGGTGCAGCGTCTGGGAGGCCCTCCGCGCTGAAAATTGCTCGATAGCGATCCCAATAGGCGGTGACCTCAGGAGCCGGGACGGGGTTGCGTCGGAGAAAGTCCTCCTTGAGCACCTGAGCGTGCGCGAGTCTTTTTGGGTCGACATCCTCGGGCCGTGGGAACCGACGGCGTATGTCCGCCAGGGTGGGCAGAGACGGTTTCGGACGCGTCGGCTCGCCTC
The DNA here is from genome assembly GCF_032378595.1 of Nocardioides imazamoxiresistens. Lineage (NCBI taxonomy): Bacteria > Bacillati > Actinomycetota > Actinomycetes > Propionibacteriales > Nocardioidaceae > Nocardioides > Nocardioides imazamoxiresistens. The sequence continues at coordinate 179,867 of NZ_JAVYII010000001.1, read as the reverse complement.
GCAGCCACTCGACACCGCAGGTCTCGCAACGCAACCGTCGCTGCGTGCCCGTCAACTTCTCGGCGAGGACTACCTCCTCGTCCGTGTTGCACTGCGGGCAGTCAAGGTCAATGACCATGAATCAGTTCCTTTCAAAACTCCGGGCGACGGGCACATCGTTCGAGACGGCGCGCGTCTCCGTTCGCTCGAGCGGGGCAAACGCGATGCACGCGGTCCATTGCCTGTCCATCAAGTTCGTGCGGCTCGTGCGTGACAACTCCGGACCGCATCGAAGCTGACGAGCGCAGGCTCATAGCGTCGGCGCAGGGCTGTCCCAACGTCGGGGTGATGCGCTGCTACGACTTCGGCGGGCAGCCGGGCCGTTCGTACGCGTGACGTGTCGCCGAACACGGTCTGGAACTCCTCGAAGCGTCGCCAGATGGTGGGGTGCTTCTCGGGGGCGCACAGTGCAAAGACTGCTGCGTCGAGTTCGCCTTCGCTCACCAGCATGTGCGCGAGCGCGAGGTTGCGCATGGGTTGGCTGCGGCCTTGGCGCACGACGCAACCGCCGTCGGTGGCGCGGGTGCTGGGCGTTGAGATGGGGACGTCGCCTAGGTAGCGGTCGTAGGTGCGTCGGCCACGGCCGTGGTTGTTGAGCTGGAAGCACTTGTCCGGGGCGTCGCCGAAGAGTCCGGGCGTTCGACACGGTGTCCGGTCGGGGTTGGTGTTGCTGTCGTAAGCGCTGCAGGCGCCGAAGTCGTGTTCGCCCAGCTTGACCTCAATCAGTGCACCGACTCGGCGCCCGTCGTTGGTGGTGCCGCGGATCAGGACGTCCACCTGAGTTCGGTGCGGGCTGCAGGGAGAGGCTTCCGCGAGGCGGTCGAGCTCGTCTTCCCATTCGAATGCGACCGCGTCGGGGTGGGACACCATTCCCAGTCCGAGGAGCTCCAGCAATTCACTTCGAGCGATGTGGTTCAGGGGAGCGAACAGGTTGAGGGCGAAGGCTTGTGAGCTGCGAACGTGCCGGACGTAGCGATGGGTCGACCCGCGTGCGCGTAACTCGGCAAGTGCATTCTGCGCGCCTGGAAGGACGGCCGAGGCGTCGTCGTTGAAGTAGAGGTCACGCAGCGTCACTGCTGGTCTCCCGCAAGTCCAGTGGTGAGCCGTTCAGGCCAGCGGGGGCCGGTCACCGCCGCGGACACGAGACCGGTGGGGTGCCACATCTGCCGTTTCGGCAGGGTGACGATGTCCAACGGGGTTTTGAGGTCCTTGATGAGGTGGATGCGCACGTCGACGTCTCCGGCGATTGCCTCGATCTGCCCGGCGAGGTAGGGACTGAACGCGGTGCCGCCTTTGGTACGGCCCAGAACGAGGTGGAGCGTTGCCGGAGCGGTCGATGCTCGTTTGCTGTGTGGCCGCTCGATGACGTGCCCGTTGGCGGCCAGCGTGGTTCGGACGAGGTCGTCGTTGGCGGCGACCCAGATCGCGTAGTCGAGTGCTTGGAGGACTACACGAGGGTCGTGTCCGATCTTGGTCTCGACGACGTGGAGTCCGCCTTGCGCGTCGGCGCCGAGGAAGTCGATGTATCCGGCTCTTCCCACGACTTGCGGTGCGGACGCGATCAGTCCGCGCCATGCAGGGAACTCGCGCCACAGATGTGTCAGACCGAAGGTGGAGGCGGCGCCTTTTAGGTCGGCTTGCAGCTTGTGCTCGCGCATCTGCGAGGTCTGGCTGCCCTGGTCCTCCATCGCGAGCCTGATCTTGGCGTTGATTACGGCGATCTCGCCGGCGGTCGGCGTCTTGTTGAAGGTCTTGTCGAACGGCTCGCGGCCGGCGGGGGCGGTCTTGTACTGGACCCCGGCTTGCACGCGGAGCCCGCCTCGTCGTGTGCTGACTTTCAGCACCTGCAGACCTTCGTGGTGCCAGGAGAGGTAGCTGCGGTTGTTCTCGGCGAGGCCGGCCGTGTCGATCGAGTCGATCCATGACGAATGCTCGTCGGTCAACGATGTGGAACGAGATGCGCGGTGACGAAGGCTTCGCAGGCGTTCGAACAGTTCGGGCCGGCTCGGGGTGACAATCGCGTCGGGCGCGCCGGCGCCGGCGTAGTGCCACATCTGGACGTGCGTCTGCAACCAGGCGACGCGGGTCTCGGTCACCGCGATCAGTTCGTCGGGCAGAACCAGGTGCAGATCGCGATCGCCCTGCCATGCCAGCGCGTAGGCGAGCACCTCATCAGCGGCCGTGACCTTCTCGCCCGGAGTCACGACGGCAATGAGCGCAGTGTCGGAGGCATCGGTGAACCAATGCGCGTACTTGGTCATCCGCTGCGGCGTGAACGCCGATGGCGCTTCACCCAGGATGTGCTCCGCCGCCGCACGTGCCACCTCGGCGTATTGCGCCCGCTGATCCTTCATGACCCCACTGTGCATCGGTCCACTGACACTCGTCTCCTGGTTGATGAGGATGACACCGTCGTGCGCCAATGGGTCGAGAGTCATCAGGCGACTGGGGGGTGGCCCCAGAGGTGTACTTCCTCACTGGTCCGGTGCATCAGCTTGGTGGTGGGGCTTTTCTCGTAGGTCCCCATCCAGCCGGTGGTGCGCACGGAGACATCGACCGGCGCGTCGGGTGCTGCGGTGAAGAGTTTGCGGTACCAGCCGCCGTAGTTGTCGACGACCAGCACGCAGCGTCCAGGTCCGTACGCCCACACGGTCCCCGGGCGGAAGTCGACCGTTTGCTGGGATCCGTCGTCGAAGTGCTCCTCGAGAGGAGTCCTTAAATGGGGTGGCAGGTGCATCTCGTACCCGCCGGTCTGCCACGTCGTCGACGCGATCGGCGCCGTCCGCCGACGCTGCCACAGCTCGGAGTCGCGAAGCGGCCCGGGAAATGGTGTTGCCGTCAGGCCGAGTTCGTCGCGGACCTGAGCATCGATTGTCTGGAAGGCGTACGAACCCTCGGTGGGTGCCCACATCAAGATGTCTTCGACGTCCGAGGGACGCCACCACCGCGCTACGACGTCGAGGACTGGCTCCCCTGAGGCGAAGCCGTTCGCATGCCACGCGGCCAGACCGAGATCAGGCCGAGACCAGCCGAGGCCGTAGACCAGCAAGTGCAGTGGCGCTGCCGCATAGGAAATGGCCCTGCCAAATGCGTCCCAGTCGTCGGGGGAGTGCGTGCGCGGCTTCGGGGGCGTCCGGACGTCGTCGGTCGCGGCGGTACCGCACATGCGCCAGGCTCGCCTCACGTGGCGCACCCACGGTCCGTTGTCGCCCATCTCTTGTGCCAGTGCTGCTGACACGTCCCACGCCATAACTTGTCCTTTCGCCCGACTGCAGCGAGTCCTACGTTCTAGATGGGTCCCGTGCCAGAGCGGAGAGTTTGCGTTGCAGGCGGTTCGAGCGCCTTCAGTCAAGCTGAATCAGATCCGTCAGAGTCCGCAACGGCGCTCTGAGCCGCGATGGACGCCGCGTGCCTCCAAGCCTGCCGGGCGGCTTCGGGACGCAGGTTTCTGTTCCTGGGCAAAGGCGGCACCTGTTCAGTTCCTCTCTCGACGACGCGAACCAGTGGCGGTGACCTCATTCGGCCGTAAGGCTGACGTACAGAACGATGCGAGACCCGTCGGCGTCTAGGAGAGGGCGGATCGGAATGTGGTCTGATCGCTCCGCATCGCGCTGCTTGCATCGGTACTAGCCGAACTTCGCACGCGTCCACAGGACTGCGTCGAGCAGCCGAAGGCGGTGCCGGTCGACAGGGAAGGGCACCTCGCGTTCCAGCTCCTGCAGCCCGTCCAGCACCTCGGGATGGGTCATCAAGTGAGCGAAGAGTTGCAGGTCGACACTGAAGTCGCCCGGCCATCCCGCGCCCGTCTGATGCCGACGCCCGCCGCTCAGGTAGTCGCGGACCAGAGAGTCGCGCACGGGGAAGAGTGCTGTGCGCTTGCGCGCGCAGAGCTTCGCCGCGAAGACCCAATGCTCGGAACGCTTCGCCTCGGTGGCCAGCAGCGTCTTGAACGTCTCATACAGGTCCCACATCCGATTCAGCGTTCCGTCGGCGCCAAGCGGAGTGTGGTCCAAGTCGGTCAACGCCGCATCGTGCGGGAGGACGGACAGCAACGAGCCGATCCGAGCGCTGGCGGTCCCAAAGATCATGCGCGCCTGACGACTGTTCACCTCGATGGACAGCGTCGCAACCGCCCAGAGATCTGCGGGGGTGACCGAGGCAACCTGGTTCTCCCCGACCTCAGCGAAGAGCAAACCGGAGTAGTTGCCCTGGGGGTCGTAATAGGCAGTCAACCGCTCGGCTGCACGTGGCGCCGCAAGCGCATCCATCGTTTGTCGGAGTGCCATCTCGACGACTTCGGCTCGCGCCTTCCTCCACCCTTGCGGCAGCTGGAACGTACGGCCGTCGCCGTATTCACCAAGCTCTGACATCTTCGCCCCCCTCGCTCTACGCCGCCATGAACGTCAGTATGGGACACAGGCGGCGGACGCGGTTCGCGGGCGGGTGGGCCGGATGGTGGTCCAGTGCTGGCTGCCGATGATGTCAGCGATTGCGACAAGGGATGGGGCCACTGCACTAACGTCTGGCAGGAGTGGCCGATCAGACGGAGGCGCATATATGTCGGACGACGAGATCCAGATTCTCGGAGTGCACATCCCCGCTTATAAAAATCTGGTCGACGTCTGGATCCCTTGGCATGACGCATTTGCGCTTGTAGGAGCCAACGGCGCCGGTAAGAGCAACGTGCTCGAGGCACTGACGCTGCTCGCAGGATCGGACGAAAGCGTCGCGGCCATGCGGGATCGGGCTAATCTGGCCGCCATCCAGGGTGCGTCGTTGATCGTCGCAAACGACAGCAACGGTCTCCCAGGCGAGCCCGCCGACTTCGATGACGAGGTCATGGCGGCGCAGCCGGCTCTCGCCCAGGTGAGGAGAGACCAGATGTGGTGGCGCCGGGAGGGCGTCGCCCACGGTCTGACCTTCGCTGAGGCCGTTGCCGCCTGGGAGTTGCCCGATGAGGTCAAGATCGCCTGCTTGGCGGCGTCAGCGCGTCCACTCATCCAATACACGCTGGTGGCTCTCAAAGAACAAACGGATGCGCCTTGGGTTTGTCCACACTGCGGTGTCGGTAGCGGCGGCATGTGCCATCTTTGCGGGGCGAACGAGGACTTCGTCGCGAGCGGATCGCCCACCTACGAGCGTCTGTACAGACGAACTCTGCTGACCCGGGTCGGCTCAACCCGAATCGACCTGGCCGATGCATCTAACGCGTCTCCGGCCTTCGCCGTGGCTGGAGAACCCGTCGCTGGCCTCCCAGACCTCCAAGCTCTAGTAGAACTACCGCTCACCAACCAGGTCCCATGCCGGGTCCAGCGGCTCCCCCCGCCCGGCGAGTTCAGAGTTCCCAGACTTGAGCGCGCGTTCGACGAGGCCTTGGCGGCCAGCGGTCCGCTGATCCAGGTTATGGAGGATCGTCTACCAGTCACTACACCAATCTCGATGTCGGATATGCAGTGGTGGTTGCATGAGGTGGTTGCGAGACACGTCAATACGGAACTCTCACTGACCCAGCCATCGCTGTACATCGAAAGTTACGGCGGTTCGAACGCGGACTGGAGGTTCGGCGTCGAGCACCCGGACGGTCAACGCGTGGAACTCGGTGAAGTCGACGGGAGCAAACTCGGCAACCTGTCGGCCGGCCAGCGTCGCTGGATGGATGAGGCCCTCGCGTCGGCGATGGGAGTAGTCGAGCAACTTCGGATGCGGTTGACCTTGTTTGGACGAGCCGCCAACAACCTAGAGGACGAAGTCGTGTTCGACGCGCTTGCACGGGCGAGTGACGTCGTAGTTGAGGCAGAACGAGACTTCTCATGGTCAAACGCGGCCATCGATCGCCTACTGCAAGAGCTCGAGCCAGCGCTCGTCAAAGCGTCCAGAGAGGTCGCTGGCAGCAATCCGACGGTGACCCGACGTGCAGTCTTCGAGGCGCTGCTGCCGGAACTACGACACTTCGAGGAGAAGGTGGTGATCCGTGTCTTCGACGAGCCCGAGGCGCATCTCCACGTCGGTGCCCAGAACTCGGTCGCTCGGGCGCTTGAGTCTTTGCGACGCGGAGGCCAGAACGTGGTCATCGCCAGTCATAGCCCCACATTCCTTGACCTTCCCGACTGGACCACGTTTCGTCTGACAGGCGGACAGCTTCAACAGGTGCCATCCATCCCTGCGGGTGCTGGGTCCCCGATCGCGTCCGACCTTGGTCTCACCCGAGGCGAATTGCTGTCTGGAATCGGTCACATCCTCATCGTGGAAGGTCTGCACGATCAACTGTTCCTGGAGGCAAATTTCGGGTTGGAGCTACGCGAGCAGCGGGTCGCAGTCATCAGGATGCATGGCACGTCAAACTTGCTGGCGACAGCCGAACTCGATTTCATTGATCGGTACCTCGACGTGCCCGTCACAGTGATGCTCGACTACTCTCGGGCCGACCGCATCTCGAACAACGCGCTGCGCAACCTGACGAACGAGGAAAAGGCGGTCCGTGAACTAAAGAAAGCGTGCCGGTCCAGAGGGCGACGCATTGACGTCATCGGTCTGCGGCGTCCCGACATCGTGTGTTACATCAGCGAAGCAGCAATCCGCTCATCTCATCCCAACTTCCCCGGCTGGGCGAAGATCCTCGAGCGATTCGCCGGCCGGCGGAGCCGCCCGCCGTTCAAACCCTGGCTCGAAGAACAGTTCGGGATAGGCATGAAAACTCCGGACGTCAGGGCCTTCCTGTCCGTCATGCAGGAGCAGCAGCTATCGCCAGCAGGCGAGGTCGTCAGAACGATCAACGAGTTCCTAGCCCATGCATGAGACGGATCGCCCCTCGTGCAACGCGGGCGACCCACGTTCCGTTTCCTAGCAGTCGTTGGCTCCGCCCTTGCCGCGCGAAGTTGTGGTCGAGCTTCAACGCGCCAAGGCCATCGCGAGATTGCGGCGAGAGCAACGGACGACGACGCTTCGAGCTGCGGGTGTCGAGACCAGAATTCGCTGCACCGAGGGCGCGAGCACCTCGTTGCCGGACCGTCGCAAATCCGCGTAGCGTGCAGTGGAGCGATCGGACATCAGATCCGATCGCCACGCGGACGCACGCCCTGGCACCCTCAATGGTCCGGCCCACGCGACGGCCGCATGGCGCCCCATCCTGGCTAGCTGCGCCCAAAGTTCGGCCGGCTCCCACACATAGTCGCCGGTCTCGCCTTCTCCCTGTCGCGTGCCGGGTTCAGTGGAGGCTCTGAAGTGACGCGCTGACGGTAGTCGGCGCAGGGTTGTGCCGGTAGTAGTCGTCCTCGAACTCGACCGGTGGGACGAGCCCGATCTCGCCGTGCAGACGTCGATGGTTGAACCAGTCGATGTACTCGGCGACCGCGATCTCGAGGTCGTCGATGTTCTTCCACGGCCCCTTGTTGCGGACGAGTTCGGCCTTGAATAGCGAGTTGAACGCCTCGGCCAGGGCGTTGTCATACGAGTCGCCCGTCGACCCCACCGACGCGACAGCACCGGCCTCGGCCAGTCGCTGGGTGTAGCGCACTGCGAGGTACTGGACGCCCTTGTCAGTCGAGTCCCCGATAGTGGTGTAGCGCGGTCGCCGAGATCGTCGCCGGCGTGTACGTCAGACGTAGACGCGGCCACCGCGCGATCCTTCGAGTTCACCTCCTACAGCTCACTCGAACGGAGTCATCACGATGACCGCTCCGCACATTGTCGACCCTGCACGCCTGCTCGGCGAGGCCCTCGCCGAAGCATCTGGCCGCCGAGGCCGTCACCCGCGGCGCACCCGGCTGGCTGAACCTCCTCGTCCTCGTCCTCGCATGGGACGCGATCAAGATCGGTTTGCTAGCGATCGCGGTGCTGCTCCGCTGGGTCGGCCTCGCCGCCAGGGGAACGGTCGGACGCCGGAACGACCGGCGCCCTGCCGCTTCCTACAGTTGACCTGTGTCCGACGATCTCTCCCTCTTCGGCGACGACCCGAGACCAGCGCCGGTCGACGCTCCGAAGACGCCGACTCCAATCGCAGACTGGCAGGTTGACCTTCTGCGCAGGGCCCTCGACGCCCGTGGCCTGACGTCCATGGCTGACCGGCAGCAGGCCATTGAATCGGCCGCCGGACGTGCCGTGGAGTCGCTGCGCGCCCTCACCCTCGATGAAGGTCTTCAGGTGTTGTCACGCCTCGGTCAGCAGCCTTCGGCCGGTCGAAGCGCCACCTCGCAGTGGGATGACCGCGAGGACGATACTTGGATCGACCGCCTCTGAGTCCCCGTTTAGGCGAGTAGGCGCTCACGCTCGGCAGCGACGATCTCCCGTGCGACTTCCGCGTCGCTGATGTCGAACGCCTCGGGCGCGCTGTCCGCGGTCTCGGAGACGCGGGCGAACTCGGCGAACAGCTCGCTCTTTCGCGCGAGGATCTCCGTGACACGCTGGTCGACGCCTTCCTCGGACAGGAGTCGGTGGACCTGTACGGACTCGAGCTGCCCCATCCGGCGCGAGCGTGCGATTGCCTGCCACTCGGTCGTCGGCTTGAGCTGTGGCTCGCAGATCACCACGACAGACGCAGCCTGGATGTTGAGGCCGACTCCGCCGGCGACGATCTGGGCAACGAGCACGGCGCCATGGCCCGCGCGCGAGAACTCGTCGACCATCTGCTGACGCTTCGCAGCTGGGACCGAGCCGGTGAGTGGTCCGAAGACCCTGCCGGGGAGCAGGGACGCGATGTCATCGAGGACGCCTCGGAAGTGCGAGAAGACGAGCACTCGGCGCTCGTTGTCCTCGGCCTCCTCGACGATGTCCATGAGCCGCTGCATCTTCTGGGAGCTGGAGCCGGCGCGTAGAGCGGCCTGGCGCATGGCCATGAAGTTCCCATCCATGACTGCGGCGCGATAGTGCTGTTCGTCTGCCGCCGACATTGGCATCCATTCATCAACCTCGACCAGCTCAGGGAGCTCGGTAAGGACGTCTTCCTGGTTGCGGCGGAGGTAAGCCGGAGCGACTTCTTTACGGAACTGGCGTGGAGCAAACTCGGTGGCGCGCACCATCAGATCAGGGCGGAGATAGCCGACGAGGTTGCGGAACTCCTCGATCCGGTTTTCCAACGGCGTGCCAGTGAGCAGGATCGTCCGATCGCTGGCTCGGATGAGTTGGAGGGATCGTCGTGTGCGCTGGGCATCGGGGTTCTTGATGTAGTGGGCCTCGTCAAACACGAGGCATGCGGGCTTCGCACGTCCAGGTATCTGGCCGTCCAGCCAGCCGAGGCTGTCGTACGTCGTCACAGCCACCCCGCCGTTGCGAATCCACGAAGTGAGCGAGCCGTCGCGCCCGGGGCCGTGGAGTCGGTGGGCACGCAGATGGGATTTGGTGCCGACCTCGCGGACCCAGTTCGTGACGACCGCTGCTGGGCAAATGACGAGGAAGTGGTGGGCGCCCTTGGCGCGGAGATGGGTGAGGACGGCGAGGGACTCCACCGTCTTTCCGAGACCCATCTCGTCGCCGATGATCACCTTGCGCTGCACGACGGCGAAGCGGGCGCCGAAGGACTGGTAGCCGCGCAGCGATGCTTTGAGGTGAGTCGTATCGAACTTGAGCTCGCGGATCGCGTCGACGATCTCAGTCGGCAGGTCGCCCTGACTCTTCTCCTCGTCATCGGAGAGGAAGCCGAGCTCCGACAGCATCGCGAAGTAGTCGGCCGGTCGACTGACGAAGTCGTCCCATGGGTCGCCGGCCGCTGAGCCACCGGTGCCAGCGAGGAGAGAAGCACGGTGTTCGACGGCTGCGATCGCTGACCGGAGATCCTTGACCGAGCGACCTTCGGGAACGACGGCGACGTGCGAGACGCTCGGATTCAATGCCGAAATGATCGGCTGGAGCGCCTGCGCAGCCTCGAGGTCGGACGTGGCGCTCTTGATCGACCGTGCGGTGTCCCAGGCGCGCATGGCCTTGAGGAAGTCCGTCGCGGCTGACGAACGGTTCCTGATGTCGATCCGCACGGGCATCTCATCGACGGTGGTCTGCCAGATCGTGCGGGCAGCACCAACCATGCGGTTGCAGGTCGTCTCGCCAACTCCTGGAAGAGCGAGAATCCGGCCACCTTGGTCCAGAACCTGCTGAACGTTCTTGATGCCGGCAGACGTGAGTGCGCTGATCCGTACCTGGCCGTTGGTGGCGTCCTTGAGCCGCTCGACAGGCATTTCGGAGACGAGCTTGCGTGCCTCGGCCTGGCGGACAGCACTGCCGGCATTGGTGACCGCGGAACGAAAGTCGCCTTCGCGTTGCAGGGCTCGATCGATCGCGGTCGTAGCTGAGGCGGCCGAGTCGAACGCGTGTCGATCCATGAGCTCGGACCCGTTCGCCAGAAACGATGCGAAGCCCGCCTGGTCCGTCAAGAGTGCGGACGTCCCGATCGCGGGAACCGACTTCTTGTCCCAGCCTTCGAGGCGTTCCAGCTCGCTTGCGAAGTTCGTGGCGCCCAGCCAGGAGTGAAACCCGGAGATCCACTCAGCCGCTCTGACGCCGGTGTCCTTCTTGTCCTTACTGGAGAACATGCGCCGCGCGCCGAGCACCGATTTCGCGTCTGTCATCGCGCGGGCGAAGCCGTCGCCGCCCATCTCCTCGGTCGCTCGGGCGGCGTCGGGGGAGTACGTGGGCATCTGGTGGCCGCGCGCCATTGCGGTGACGAGGTCACTGTCGCCAGGAGTCAGAGAGAGCGTCCGCCAGGCGACGCCACGCTGGCCCGAGACAGGCATCAAGCGGGCCATGAGGGCATCGACTGCAGCCCGGCGCTCGTCCGCGATCTGCTGTCGCTCCTTCGCGAGCTTCGCCGCTCGCTTCGCCCACCCGGTGACCTCTTCGGCAACGCTCTTGAGGCGCTGACGCTCTTCTCGTTCCATGTCCCCTGCTGACTCGATGTGATCCTTGCGAAGATTAGTAAGGACCGCCGACGGAATCGGCGGGATCCGGAAAACTGTCGGCCCTGCCCAGTAGCGTCCGCAGGCTGTCAACCAGGAGGTCCATCGTGCAGCTTGAAGAGCTGAAGCCCGGTCTGCGAATCGATGGGCTCATCCCCGCCGAGGTCATCACGGTCATCGCCGCCCAGTGGCACGGCACGGACGCGCTCGAACTGACCTACAAGAACTCCGGCGGCGGTCTCGGGCAGCAGGTCGTGTTCCGCAAGGACCAGGACAAGCTCTCAATCGCCCAGAGCGGAAGCCGAGACTTCGACGCTGCGGCCAGCGACTTCAAACTCGTCGCGGAGGCGCAGCGGATCTCGCTGGCCGGACTGTTCGACCCGATGCTCGCCGTCGCGACGAGCGACGTACAGCCGCTGCCGCACCAGATCCGCGCCGTGTACGGCGAACTGTTGCCGCGCACCCCGCTCCGGTTCCTCCTGGCCGACGACCCCGGTGCCGGCAAGACGATCATGGCCGGCCTCTACATCAAAGAGCTGCTGCTTCGCGACGACGTGAAGCAGTGCCTGATCATTGCGCCTGGCGGACTGGTCGAGCAGTGGCAGGACGAGCTGTTCTTCAAGTTCGGCCTCCGGTTCGACCTGCTCACGAACCAACTGATTGACGCCCAGGTCAACTTCAACGTGTTTGAGACCAACCCGCTGCTGATCGCGCGCATGGACCAGTTGTCGCGCAATGAGCGGCTTCAGGCCCAGCTCAAGGAGACCGAGTGGGACCTGATAATCGTCGATGAGGCCCACCGCATGGGCGCTCACTACTTCGGGGGCGAGCTGCGGAAGACGAAGCGCTTCCTGCTCGGCGAGATGCTCGGCCAAATCACCCGCCATCTGCTCCTGATGACCGCAACGCCGCACTCGGGCAAGGAGGAGGACTTCCAGCTCTTCCTCACCCTGCTCGACCGCGACCGGTTCGAGGGCAAGCAGAAGAAGAGCGCCGACGTCAGCGGCATCATGCGCCGCATGGTCAAGGAAGACCTCCTGACCTTTGAGGGCAAGAAGCTCTTCCCCGAGCGCATCGCCGAAACCGTCCCGTACGAACTCACAGCGCTGGAGTACGACCTCTACGAGGACGTCACCCACTACGTCCGCGAGGGCATGAACCGCGCCGAACGCATCGGCGGCAAGCGCAAGAACACCGTCGGCTTCGCCCTTACCGTCCTGCAGCGCCGCCTCGCCTCAAGCCCTGAGGCGATCTACAAGAGCCTCGTTCGACGTACCGAGCGGCTGGAGCGCAAGAAGCAGGAGATCCTCAACGGCACCTACCGCGAGGTCGAGCCCGACATCGACCTGCGTGAGATCGACGACGACGAGTTCAACGCCGAAGAGATCGAGGCGGCCGAAGAAGAACTGCTCGACGCCGCCACGGCGGCCCAAACCGTCGAGGAGCTCAACGCCGAACTCATCGAACTCGGCGAGCTCGTCAAGACGGCACGGCTCGTGCGCGAGGCCGGCACCGACCGCAAGTGGACCGAGCTGTCCACCATCCTCCAGGACAACGCGCTGGTCACCGACGCCAACGGCTGGCCGCGGAAGTTCATCATCTTCACCGAGCACCGAGACACCCTCGACTACCTCCAGGGCAAGATCGGCTCCCTTCTCGGCAAGCCGGACGCGGTCCGCGCCATCCACGGTGGTGTCCGCCGTGCCGAGCGGCGGCAGATCACTGAGGAGTTCACCAAGAACCGCGACTGCCAGATCCTGCTGGCTACCGATGCGGCAGGTGAGGGTCTCAACCTCCAGGCCGCGCACCTGATGGTCAACTACGACCTCCCGTGGAACCCCAACCGCATCGAGCAGCGCTTCGGTCGCGTCCACCGCATCGGCCAGGAAGAGGTCTGCCGCCTCTGGAACCTGGTCGCCTCCAACACGCGCGAGGGCGAGGTGTTCACCCGTCTGCTGGAGAAGCTCGACCAGATGCGTGAGACCTACGGCGGCAAGGTCTTCGACGTCCTCGGCGAAGCGTTCACCGAGACACCGCTGCGCAACCTGCTCCTGGACGCCATCCAGTACGGCGAGCGGGCCGATGTGAAGGCGAAGATGCACGAGGTCATCGACGCATCCGTGGGCGACGGGCTCAAGGACTTGCTCGACGAGCGTGCCCTCGCATCCGACCACCTTGCCGATGCCGACCTGCACGCGCTCCGAGCCGCGATGGACGAGGCCCGCGCACGCCGACTGCAGCCGCACTACATCGAGCTCGCCTTCAAGGCAGCCTTCACCAAGCTCGGCGGACGCATCGTCAAGCGCGAACAGGGGCGCTACGAGATCGCCAACGTGCCCCAGCACATCCGCTCGGCCGGCACCGGCCCAATCGCCACCAAGTACGACCGGGTCACCTTCGACCTCAGCCACGTCCAGCCCGACGACCTCACCCGCGCGGACCTGCTCGCGCCCGGGCACCCGCTCCATGACGCGGTCATGAGCGAAGCCATCCGCAACTTCGGTGGAGCTCTCAACCAGGGCACCGTCCTCGTTTCGTCCACTCTGGAGGAGCCGCAGCTCCTCGTCGGCGTCATCGAAGAGGTCGCCGATGCGACCGGCGAATCGGTGGCCAGACGATTCGGTTACGCCTACGTCGACAGCTTCGGCACCGTCAGCCCCGCCGGGCCGGCACCGTACCTGGATTGCGTCGCAGCACCGCCCGGCCCGGCAACGGACGCCGCCAGGCGTCTGAGCTGGCTCGGCGACGCCGAAGACAAGGCGACGAGCTGGATCATCGCCAATCAGCTGCCCGAGTACCTCGCCGAAGTCCAGCCGCGGCGCCTCAACGAACTGACCAAGGCGCGCGACCTGGTCACCAAGCGCTTGAGCGCCGAAAGCGAACGACTCCTGCTCGACGCCGCCGTCGCATCGGAGAAGGAACAGAAGGGCGAGAAGCCGAAGGAGTCCTCCGACAGCCTCAACCGAAAGGCCGTCGAACTCGACTCACGGCTCCGCAAGCGCCTCGCGCTGCTCGACCAGCAGCAGCTCATGTCGACCAAGCCGCCGCACATCGTCACCGCGGCACTGGTGCTGCCCATCGGGATGCTTGAAGGCGAGATCCCGGCGACCGCACCGATCCACGCGAAGGAGACCAAGGCAGTCGAGCGCCGCGGCGTCGACCTCGTCCTCGCCCGTGAGCGTGAACTCGGCCGCAAGCCCGTTGAGCAGGCGTTCAACAACAAGGGCTTCGACATCCTGTCCACCGATACCAACGGCGACACGTACCGGATCGAGGTCAAGGCGCGGATCGAGGGCTCGAAGGACTTCTTCGTCACTCATAACGAGGTCATGACTGGCAAGAACGCCGTGCCGCGCTACCGGCTCGCGCTGGTCCGGGTCGACCAGCGCGGCGCGCAGCACGACGAGGTCCGCTACCTCGGAGACCCATTCGCGACGACCGACCTCGGAGACTTCGAGGCCACCGGCATCCGCGGCGACTGGGACAAGACCTGGGCCAAGGGAACAGCACCTTTCTGACGCCCGCGGGCCCCACCATTCACTCCCGTTCCACCCAAAGCGTCGGGCCCCAACGGTAAGTTCATGCACACATCACGCGCCGCATCGTCGGTGAGGTTCGCCCGTCATCTCGGGCATGAAGGGTCGAGGAACTAGTGCACAAGCGCAAGCTGATCGAGGTGGCTCTGCCGCTGGAAGCCATCAACCGGGAGTCCGCCCGGGAGAAGTCGATCCGGCACGGCCATCCGTCGACGTTGCACCTGTGGTGGGCGCGCCGGCCGCTTGCGGCTGCCCGGGCCGTCCTGTTCGCGCAGCTCATTGATGACCCGTCGTCGCGTCCTGACGAGTTTCCGACAGAGGATCTACAGCGCCAGGAGCGCGAGCGCCTCCACTCGATCATCGAGCGGCTTGTTGTCTGGGAGAATGTCAGTGATGCCGGATTGCTGGCCGAGGCGCGCGCCGAGATTGTGCGCGCCACAGGTGGTAACCCGCCGCCGGTACTCGACCCCTTCGCTGGCGGCGGAACAATCCCGCTCGAAGCGCAGCGACTCGGACTCCAGGCGCACGCGTCGGACCTGAATCCGGTGGCGGTGTTGATCAACAAGGCTCTGGTTGAGATGCCGCCGCTCGTTGGCGGACGAGCCCCCGTTTTCCCGGGTGTCGCCGACTCGCGAATGGGCTGGTCTGGAACGGACGGGCTCGCGGCGGACGTCCGTGCGTATGGCGACTGGATGCTTGAGCAGGCACGTTCGCGCCTCTCGGACCTGTACCCGACGGCGGTCACGAGCGACGGTCGATCGGCGCGAGTCATCGCCTGGATCTGGACGCGGACCGTGTCGTGCCCGAACCCGGCCTGCGCGATCGACCTACCGCTTGTTCGGTCATGGTGGCTTGGTAAGAAGAAGGGGAAGGAGGCGTACGCGGTCCCGTCGGTTGTATCCGACCCGACTCATCCGAGCGGGAAGCGCGTGGCCTTTTCGATCGGCCACGGCCTCGCAGGCGGTCCGAAGGCGGCCACCGACGGGACGGTTGGCCGCACGGGGGCCACGTGCGTCGCCTGTCAATCCTCGGTTCCCTTGAGCTATATCCGTGATCAGGGACGGGCTCGGCAGATCGGCCAGCAGTTGATGGCAATCTGCGTCGAGGGCAATCGGCGTCGCGAATATCTCCCGCCGACTGAGGATCAGGAGCGATTGGCGCTGGGTGTTGTCGTTCCCGACGACACGATCAGTGGCTCGCTGGGCTTCTACCCGCGCGACCTCAAGGCGCCTACGTATGGCCTGACGGAGTTCGCTGACCTATTCACCAAGAGGCAGTTGGTCACGCTCACGACGTTCAGCGACCTGGTGGTGGAGGCGCGTCAGCGCGTCGTCGCCGATGGTGGAACGGAAGAGTATGCCGACGCCGTCAGCACCTACTTGGGCATGACGGTCAGCCGCCTCGCCGACCTTGGCAATGCCTTGTGTCGGTGGGAGCCGAATGCCGAGTGCCCGAGGCAGTTGTTCGCGCGGCAGGCGATTCCGATGGTTTGGGACTTTGGCGAAGGGAATCCCCTCGGCGAATCATCGGGGTCCTGGAAGGTGCTCCTGGATGGCGCTGCTCGCGCATTCAAGAGCCAAGCGTTCAGCCGCGGAGACGTCCCGGCCGGGCCTATCGCACAAGCTAGCGCACTCGACAGGCCGCTCGATGGACTGGTGATCAGTACGGATCCGCCGTACTACGACAACATCGGCTACTCCGACCTGTCTGACTTCTTCTACGTCTGGCTTCGCCGATCCCTGCGGACCATTCACCCAGAATTACTTTCGACGCTCTTGGTGCCGAAGGCTGAGGAGCTGGTCGCAAATCCATACCGTCACGACGGCAACGGAAACGCCAAGGACTTCTTTGAGCAGGGTTTTCGACGAGTGTTTGAGCGCGCCCGTGAGGTCGCCTCTACAGAGTTCCCAATCACGGTCTACTACGCGTTCAAGCAGAGCGAGTCGGACGAGACAGGCGAAGCGTCTACCGGTTGGGAAACGCTGCTCGAGGGCATGATCCGATCGGGCTGGGAGATTACCTCTACCTGGCCTCTCAGGACTGAGACGAGCTCCCGGATGACCGCGCAGGGACAGAACGCGCTCGCATCGTCCATCGTCCTTTCGCTGCGCCCGAGGTCTAGAGACGCTGGGTCAATGGACAGGCGGGGATTCGTTGCAGCGCTGGCTGCCGAACTGCCAGATGCGCTGAGGAAGCTTCAGCAGGGTCAGATCGCTCCGGTCGACCTTCCACAAGCCGCGATTGGGCCCGGCATGGCCGTCTTCAGTAGGTACAGCGCCGTTCTGGAGCCCGACGGATCCAAGATGACCGTGCGCACGGCGCTCGCGCGTATCAACGAGATTCTCGACCAGGTGCTCAACGAGCAGGAGGGCGATTTCGACTCCACTTCGCGATTCGCTATTGCCTGGTATCGCCAGCACGGCTACGGCGTCGGCAAGTTCGGGGACGCAGACAATCTCGCGCGCGCGCGGAACACGAGCGTTGAGGTAATGGATCGCGATGAGATCCTGACCAGCCGAGCAGGGAACGTCCAGTTGATCAAGCCTGCCGATCTATCGTGGGACTACGACGTTTTTAAGGACGACCACACCAGCAACTGGGAGGCGCTCCACCACCTTGTCAAGACTCTGGAGCGGGACGGCATCGCGCCAGCTGGTGACTTCCTGCAAGCTGCGCTGAGCCGGACAGATGGCGCCGTCGATGCTGACCTGGTCAAGGAGCTTGCGCACCTGCTGTTCCGCATCGCAGAAGGCAACGGGTGGACGAAGGACGCGTTGAGCTTCAACACGCTGGTCACGACGTGGCCGGAGATCCTTGAGGTCGCTCGATCGGTCAAGAAGCCCACCGCGCAGCAGGGCGCGTTCGACTTCGATGAGGGAGACGAGTGACATGGGCTTCTTGACGCCGATGTACGAGCTTGGCGAATACCTGGCCTGGACGCGATCTGGTGAAATCCAGCTCCCAGACTTCCAGCGCGGCTACAAGTGGGAAGACGAGCGCATCCGGCAGTTGCTCGTCACGGTGCTGCGCGGGCACCCGCTCGGTGCGGTCATGCTCCTGAAGACCGGCAACACCCAGGTCCGCTTCAAGCCCCGCGCGATCGAGGGCGTGGGATTGGCAGCGGGAACCGAGGCCAAGTTCCTTCTGCTCGACGGACAACAGCGTCTGACCTCACTGACTCAAGCACTCAGTGGCGACGGCGCTGTTGCGACGAAGGACAGTCGCGGCAAGCTGCTCGACCGCCGCTACCTCGTGCACATGGACACCGCGCTGAGCGACTCGAACCGTGTGGATGAGGCGCTCATCAGCATTCCTGCGGACGGTGTGGTTCGTACCAACTTCGGCAAGGACGTGGTCCTGGACCTGAGCGACCACGACAAGCAGCGCGAGCACGGCTACTTCCCGCTCAATCTGCTGTATGGCGACTACATGAGCTGGATTCTGGAGCTTGAGGACCGCGAGCTCGGCAAGCGATTCCACGAACAGTTCATCAAGCCGGCGGCGACGTACGACATCCCGGCGATCGTGCTCGACGAGAGCACCGACAAGGCCGCGGTGGCCACGGTCTTTGAGAAGGTCAACATCGGCGGCCTCCCGCTGAACGTGTTCGAGCTGCTGACGGCCGTCTTCGCGGGCGACGCCGGGTACTACGAGAAGTCGGGTGAGGACTTCCGCCTGAACGACGACTGGAAGGAGACCCAGCTCAAGTGGTCGTCCTACCCGGTCCTCGCTGCCGTCGAGAACACCGACTTCCTGCAGGCCATCACGATGCTCACCACCCGTAAGCGGAACCTGGCGGACACCTCTGACCGGCCGCCCGCGATCTCCGCCAAGCGCGAGGACGTCCTCAAACTCACCTTGGCGGACTACCTGGAGTGGCGCGACCAGCTCCGCGAGGCGTTCGTGTGGGCTGCCACGTTCCTTGCCGACCGGCACATCTTCGCTCCGCGTGACGTGCCGTACCCGAAGCAGCTGGTGCCTCTGGCCGCGATCAAGGTCGTCCTCGGCAAGGACGCCGACCTCATCAGCGTGAGCGAGCGCCTGATCCGCTGGTACTGGTGCGGTGTCCTGGGCGAGCTCTATGGATCGGCGATCGAGACCAGGTTCGCGCGCGACATCGAGATGGTTCCGTTCTGGGCTCAAGACGAGTCCAAGCCGGTGCCGCGAACGGTTCAGGACGCGAACTTCACCGAGTCGCGTCTCCACTCACTCCGAACCCGGAACGCCGCCGCGTACAAGGGCATCGCCGCGCTCATCCTGGCCGGCGGTGCGCGCGACTGGATGGAAGACAAGGCGCTCGACAAGGTCCAGTACGTCGACCTTGCCGTCGACATCCACCACATCTTCCCGCAGAAGTGGTGCAACGACACCGGCATCGACGACGAGCACCGCGAGAGCATCGTCAACAAGACGACGATCAGCGCCCGCACGAACCGGACGATCGGCGGGGCTGCGCCGTCGTCGTACCTGACCGTGATCGAGTCGCGTGCTCAGCTCGAATCGCCGCGCCTCAACGAGCTGTTGGGAACGCACCTCGTTCCTGCTGAACTTCTGCGTGCAGACGACTTCGAGGCCTTCTTCAAGGCCCGTCGCGAGAGCCTGTGCAAGCTCGTCGAGGCCGCCATCGGCAAGAACGTCCAGCGCGACATCGACCAAGGCTTCGCCGAGGAAGACTCGGCTCATTTCGAACCTGACGAGCTCGAAGACGACACCGTCACGGAGAACGATTGACATGGCACTGAGTAACCGCGACCGCATCGACCGCATGTTCCAGGTGCTCGCGCCGGCACTCGACGACTTCATCTCGACCGTCGTCGGTCAAGGCGATCCGTCGCTCGGCGCCGTGTGGACCAAGCTTGTGCAGGCGAAGGACAGCAAGAACGGCGCACCTTCGACGAAGACATACGACGCGCTGGACCCCCAGGTGCAGTTCCGGATCCTTACCGAGGGGAACATCACCGCCGGGTTCAAGCCGGGTTGGTACCCGTTCAACCAGGCCATCGGCCGTACCGGCGAGACCTTCGCGAGCGAGCTTCGCGAGGTCCGCAATGAGTGGGCGCACAACAAGACCTTCACCGATGACGACGCCTACCGGGCACTCGACACGGGCGAGCGACTCCTCAAGCTGATCGGCGCCGCCAAGGAAGCAGACGAGGTCCGCGGCATCCGGCTCAATCTGCGCCGTGTCACCGCCGACAAGGACGACAAGAAGGTCCTGAAGGCGGCCGTCGACAACCCCGAAGCCGCAGGCCTGCGCCCTTGGCGCGAGGTCCTCCAGCCCCACGACGACGTCGCAACCGGCAACTTCCACGCCTCAGAGTTCGCTGCCGACCTCTACAAGGTGGCCACCGGCGGCGAGGTCGACTCCGACTACGCAGACCCAGTGGAGTTCTTCCGACGCACCTATCTGACGGAAGGTCTGCGTGATCTCATCGGGCGCGCCGTCCGCCGGCTCGCCGGGGACGACAACGCCTCGCCGGTCATCAATCTGCAGACCAACTTCGGTGGCGGTAAGACCCACTCGATGCTCTCGCTGTGGCATGTGGCCGCCGGCCTGCCCGTTGGCAACTTCCCGCAAGAGACCCAGGAACTCCTGACCGCCAACGGCTACGCGGCCACCAAGGTCAACCGCGTCGCCATCGTCGGCAACCACTTCAGCCCGTCCGGCGTGACCAAGGACGACGGCACCCACGTCAACACGATCTGGGGCGAGCTTGCCTGGCAGCTCGGTGGAGCCGAGGCCTACGCGGTGGTGGCCAAGGCGGACCGAGACCGCACGCATCCCGGCGACGCGCTGCACGAGCTGCTCGCCAAGTACGCACCCGCTGTCATCCTTATCGACGAGTGGGTCGCTTACGCGCGCTCGCTCGTGGGTCGTGACGACCTCGCGGGCGGTACGTTCGACGACCAGTTCACGTTTGCTCAGTCGCTCACCGAGGCCGCCAAGGGCACCAAGGGCGTCCTGCTCGCCATCTCCATCCCGGCTTCGGAGACTGGCGACGCCAACGACAGGATCGTCGCTGGCAACGCTGAAGAGGTCGGCGGTCAGAACGGACTTGAAGCGCTCAAGCGTCTCCAGAACGTCGTGCGCCGGGTGGCGGACCAGTGGCGCCCAGCGTCGTCCGACGAGGCGTACCACATCGTCAAGCAGCGGCTCTTCAAGCAGCCCGACGCTGCTGCGCTCGCAGCGATCGGCGCGACGGCTCGGGCGTACGTCGAGATGTACCGCAAGTTCTCCGACGATTTCCCACGTGAAGCCCGCGACGCGGCCTACGAGGACCGGATCAAGCGGACGTACCCGATCCACCCCGAGCTGTTCGACACCCTCTACGAGGAGTGGTCGTCGCTGGAGCGCTTCCAGCGGACCCGAGGCGTCTTGCGTCTGATGAGCACGGTCATCCACGCGCTGTGGACCGGTGAAGACCAGTCGCCGATGATCATGCCCGCCTCGATCCCGCTCGCTACGTCGAACGTGAACTCCGAGCTCACGCAGTACCTCCAGGACTCCTGGAAGGCGATCATCGATGCCGACGTCGATGGCTCGAACTCCGAGCCTGCGCGGATCGATAAGGAGAAGCCGCTCTTCGGTCAGCGCGCGTTGACCAAGCGTCTGGCCCGGACTGTGTTCTTCGGTGCCGCTCCGACCATCGCGCCCGGATCGGTGCACAAGGGCATCGGCACGCAGCGGGTGTTCCTCGGCACCGCGATCCCGGGCGATGTCCCGGGCAACTTCCACTCCGCACTGACCCAGCTCGGTGATCGCGCGACGTACTTCTACTCTGGCTCGGGCAAGTACTGGTACGACGTCCAGCCCAACATCACGCGCACTGCCAAGGACCAGGCCGAGCGACTTCACAAGGAAGACGTCTGGGCCGAGATCGTCCGACGGCTCCAGGACCAGGGGCGCAAGCGGGGCGACTTCGTCGGCGTACACGTGTGCCCGGAGTCCAACGCCGACATCCCCGACACCGACGAGGCACGCCTGGTCATCCTGCACCCGAAAGTCGCGCACAAGCGTGGTGCGGAGTCGGCCGCCAAGGAGTTCGCCCACAAGGCGACCGAGCATCGCGGCAGCGCGAACCGCACGCACCGCAATGCGTTGGTGTATCTCGCGGCTGACGAAGCTCGGCTCGAAGAGCTCGACAACGCCACGCGCGACTACCTCGGCTGGAAGCACGTTCTGTCGAACGAGGCCGATCTCGATCTGACGCAGAACCAGAAGAACCAGGCGTCGCAGCGGGCGACCCAGGCCGACCAGACGGTCACGTCACGCCTGCTCCAGACGTTCACCTGGGCGCTCGTCCCGGCCCAGCCTGACCCCGGTGCCCCGTTCCTCATCCGGGAGACCAAGGTCGAAGGGCAGTCCGACTCGCTCGCAGACCGGGTGTCTCGTCGACTCGGGAACGACGGCGACCTGTCGACGCGCCAGGCCGCGGCGACCATCCGGCTCGCGATCAGCAAGGTGCCACAGATCTGGAAGGACGGTCACGTCTCGCTCGGCTCGCTGTGGGGGCTGTACTCGCAGTACCCGTACATGCCGCGGCTGCGCGACCGGTCTGTCCTCGACGCTGGCATCCTCGACCTTCCGATGATCTGGCAGACCGACGCGTTCGCACTGGCGGCTGGCTACGACGAGGCGGCCGGACGCTACATCGGACTTTGGACGCCGGAGGACAAGGAGAGCGCGCCGGTCGCGACCGACTCGCTCCTGCTGGTCCGCCCGGACGTTGCGCAGAAGCAGCGCTCTGACGAGCCCGGGCCGGTTCCGGCTCCCGGCCCTGATGTTGAGCCGGGTCCGGGCCCTTCGCCCGCAGCTCAGCCCGGCCCCGGCCCGTCTCCGAAGGTCGACATCGTCTGGCCGACGCGGTTCTACGGGGTCAAGACGCTCAACTCCGACAAGATCGCGCTGGAGTTCAAGAACGTCGCCGACGAGGTACTTGCGCACCTGCGCTCGGGCGAGAACACCAGCGTGACCGTCCGGATCGAGATTGAGGCCACCGACTCCGGCGGTTTCAACGAGAGCCGCGTCCGCACAGTGTCCGAGAACGCGAAGACGCTGAAGTTCGACCAGTCGGGCTTTGAGGAAAGTTGACCGGCATGGCTCACGTTGTCATCCCAGACCGCGTGGCGGTCTGTGAGTGAGAATCCGGCGGTTGAAACCGGCGCCAGCCCCCAACTCAACTCGTTCCGCCCGCATTACAAGGGACGGGACTGCTGCACGATTACCTGTTCGGTGACAACCCACGCGCAGAGGGGCTGATCGAGGCAATCGGACGTTTGTACTGGACGCGGGTCCAGGAGCTGGAGCGCGGGCAGGCAGAGCAGGATTCGACGGAGCCGTGACTTCGCTGCCGACGGTCCACAGCAAACTGCAGACATCGACACCGACGTCCCTCCGCTCCGCAACCGAGCAGCCTCCGACAAGTGCGACCGTCGGTCCGTGAGCGACGAAGACGAGCGTGAGTGATCGGATAACGAATCCGATCACTGCCGGTCGCTGCCGCTGGGGGGATTGGCCGTGGGCCGGTGGGTGCTGCTGCACCTCAATCCGGCTGAGACTGTTCGGTCACGACCATGCTGAGTCCGGTGTCGGGGTGGTACGACCAGGTGTAGGTGAACGAACCCTCTTGGGCCTCTTGCGATCCCATCAGCGCATTCGTCGTGCTCACCCGACTGACCAGGCCCGCGGAGGTTCCCAACTCCTGGAACAGGCAGCGGACGGGCAGCGTCGCGCCGTGCTCGGAACGCGTGTCGATGAGGACGCTGCGACCTTCGTCCGCCAGGTCCATCACCTCCGTGACGTCATCGGAGTCGCACGCCTCGAAGGCCGGCTGCAGCACACGCGCCACGGTCGGCTCACTCGTCGCTACGGGTGCCGCCGTCTCCCGCGCGGAAGGTTGGGGATCGTCGTCGGTTGCGACCCAGACGATGGCGACGGCCGCGCCGAGGGCGAGAACAACGCCGGCGCACAGGCCTGCGACCGCCGGTGCATGCCACCACGCCCGGGCACGGTTACGCCGTGCCTGCTGGCGAGCGGGGGACGGCTGCGACGGGGGCCCCGACGGGGGGCCTGACGGCGGCTCTGCCGCGTTCGTCATCGGCAGCGCCCCGAGCTTGTCTGCGTCACGATCCGTAGCGCTCCACGACCGGTGGCAGGACCTGAGGGCAGAATCCACCGGCCGCGGCGCGGATGAACATCGGGTACTCGGACTCGTACACGCCGGCGGCGTCAAGACCGACTTCGGCCAGCTCGAACTGGTCATCCCCGACGGTCTGTCCGTCGAGGCTCATCAAGCTGAAACAGGTCAGGTCGAGCACCTGACGGACGAGCTCGTCGGAGGCGCCCGCGTACGACTGCGACTCGGTCTGGATCACGTAGACGGCAGCGGCTTCGATGTCACCGTCGCTGGGGGTCAGGTCGAGGGAGTCGGAAGCAGCAGGACTCGGCTCGGGCTCCGCGGTCACCGTCACCGTCGAGGTGACCTCCTCGGTCGCCGTCACGGTCTGGGTCACCGTCTCCGTCGCACTGGATTCGCTGTCTTCACCGCCGCATCCCGCGAGCAGGGCGAGAGCGACAAGGGAGATGGAAGTGGCACGACGCATGAGCCGGACGCTACGTCCTGGTCACCGATCCCGCCGCGGTTTCGCTGAAGGTGTGACAGGCGAAATAGGTGAGCGCCGCCAGACGCTGTGCGACCGACCAACCAGCTTGTTCAGGCGGCGGAGACGGCGGCGTCGTTGCATCGACCCCGAACGGTCAAACGGGTGCCCCACCAACGCGATCGCGCCCCGGCTCGCGCACCCGCCGCGATACGGTTCGACCACCAGCGAGGGGGACCATTGAGTACATCAGCTCGAACCGCGGCCGTTCCGGTGTGGACCATCACGACCGAAGCGACCACCCTGCCCGCAGCCCTAGGGGATGCACCACTGACCCCAGCGCGCCTCGACGAGATGCGCACGGCGCTGGCCGCCCTCGCCGGAACACCCCTGGTCACGCTCGAGGCCCATTCGACGCCGCCTGATAGCGACCGGAGCGGGGGCCTCGTCCTTCACGCCACCAGCCCGCTCGCGCGAGAGCTGAGCCGCCTCGTCGCCGATCACGCCACGAAGGTGCCGGCTGTCGGCGACATCGCAGAGTCCAGCGAGGTGCTCTACCGACTCGTGGTGCCCGCGAAGGTGGCCGAACAGGTCGGCAAGGGCCTCGTGAGGCCGATGAGGTCCAGAGCGGTCAGCGGCGGTATCTACGGCGACCTCGTCGGCAAGAGCGGAATCGCTGCCAAGGCCTCCTTCGTCCCCGTGGAGCCGGCGTCCGCGGGAGCCGCCGGCACGGCGGCTGGCACGGCCGTCGGGACCGCCGCCACCACGGCAGCGACCGGCACCGCCTTGACGGTCGCAGCACCACTGGTGCTCATGGCGGTCGCCGTCGGCGCCAGCGCCTACGCCGATCAGCAACGCCACCAGGCGATCGAGAAGATCACTGGCCTGCTGGAGAAGATGAACGACGACCGCCTCGACAAGGAACGCAACGACCTCGCCGGCTGCCGCCAAGCCATCGAGAAGGCCACCGCCCTCCTCCTGGACCGCGGCAAGGTCGGCGCCTCCCTCGGCCTCGATTCGGCCGTCCATGTGATCGACACGGCGCACGAGACCGCGCTGCGAAGGGTGAGGAAGTGGGAGGACGCCCTCGAGGCGTTCTCCGACGACCACGTCGAAAGCACCGAGCTCGAGGCATCCTTCCCGGGCATCAGCAGCGACGGTGGAGAGTTCCGAACCCACCTCGAGATCGCGGCTCTGGCCATCGCGCTCAAACGACGAGTGATCGTGCTCCAAGGCGTCGAGGCCGGGCAGAACGACCCGGACAACCCCTTCGACAACTTCGTACGCAGCCTTCGCGGCGACCAGACAGGCATCGACGACCTCGAGTCCCGCATCGCACGAGTCCTCCAGCGACTCTCATGCCTGGAACTCCGTCCGCCGCGGCGCCTCGTCGACAAGGTCATGACCCGCAAGCAGGTCGACCACCTGCTCGACAGCAACCGCCGCCTGCGCGCTCTCAACGCAGGCCTGAGCGCAGGCAATGGCGCAGGCCTCAGCGTCGCCGATCCTGCCGCAGACGTCTCCATCGACATCGAGAGGCGCAGCGACGGGACCCTCGTCGTCCGCCCCCCGACCCACGCCTGAGACCCCCGGCGAAGCCCCACTCGGCGACCGGCAAACCCCGGCAGGAGGCAGCCATGCAGGAGCCCAGCGCCCCTCAGCGCGAACGGGTTCAGCCCCAGCCTCCCCACAAGACGACATGGCTCACTCAGGAACAAGCCGCCGTCGTCGCAGGATGCTCGGTGTCCACCATCGACTGGCACAGCCGACAACCCGGAACGCTTCTACTTAGCCGACCGCGCAGGGGAGCGCGACCCACCCTCCAGGAGGACTCAGTCCAGCAGTTCGCCCAGTGGTGGAGGCAGCACACGGACGCCCGCCGCCAGCGACGCCAGCTCCAACAGCAACGTGCAGCCACCCTCGCCGAACGACGGGCCGCCGCACGCACCCGAGGAGCGATCTCGACCAGCGTTCCAGCTGACACTCCGCCGGGCCTCACCACGGCAGAGGCAGCCGCCGCCCTCAGCGTCGAGCCTGGCCGCATCGCGCAGATGATTCGCAGCGGCCACCTCCGAGCAAGCAAGGTCAACCAACGCTGGTGGATTGATCCGGAGTCACTGAACGACCACGCACACGCACGAGACCAATGGCTGACTCTCACCGGCGCCGCACAACATCTGAACTGCACCACCAGCCGGATCCGCCAGGCGGCAGATCAAGGGCTTATCCGCCGACGCCCGTCGCATCAGGCCCTTCCCAGCTACCACCGCAGCGACGTAGAGGCTCTACGCCCCGTCGTCGAGGCGGAAGCAACCGCACGCGAGAGGGAGCGCGCTGCCCGCGACAGGGGCCGCAAGCGGCACGCCGCCTACCACAGTCCACCCGACGACCGCCGAACATGGATCACCCCCACGCAAGCCGCCGGCTACCTCCGGCTCTCACCATCTCGAGTCCACCAGCTCATCGACGAGCAGCGCCTGCCCAGCACCCGATTGCCCAACGGCCGTGTCTGGCTGCAGGAACCTCACGTCCTGCAGCGACTGAGTGCGCGCTCCTTCGCCGAGATCGCAGCAGCCGCCGACCGCCGCACGGCGATGTGCTCGCCCCGCCGACGGGACTGACGCGCGTACGAAAAATACGACGATCGTCCAGAAACGCGTTCTGAATGCTGTAAGGAATTCGCGGAACGCGAATTCTGGTAAACAGATAGATAATGTGCGATAATTAATTCATCGCTCGGGAGACGTGCGCCCCTAGTTGGCCCTGACCGAGCGACCAGCAATTCCGACCCAGCCCGTCTGCGTTATCGCAGACGGGCTTTTTTGCGTCCATAGGAGGCAGCGATGACACCCGCAAATTCACAACCACCGCGCGCCCGCGAAGTGCGTTACCCATCAGCCAGAACGCGCACCCTCGACGTCGGTACGTACCTACGACGGTGGATCGACGGAAAGCAGGCACTGCGTCCGTCAACCCGAGCTTCCTACGAAGCACACGTCACCCGGTACCTCGTGCCCCACCTCGGTCACATCGAACTCGCCGAGCTCCGAGCCGATCACATCGAGCTCATGTACGCCGAGCTGGGCAGACGCGATCGGAGCCGCCTCACGCCAGCGACCCTGCGACGCATCAACGCAACGCTGTCGAGCGCCTTGACCACTGCCGTCCGAAGAGGCCTGATCGAGCGCAACCCCACGGCCACCGTTGAGCTGCCCCGCCCACATCGAGCGCGCCCGACCGCCTGGACCGCCGAGGAGTTCTCCACATTCCTGCGTGCAACCCAGCACGACCGCCTGTGGCTCCTCTTCCTGATGCTGGGCCTCCTCGGCCTCAGGCGAGGGGAGGCCCTGGCGCTGAGATGGTCCGAAGTGGACCTGGTCGAGCAACGCCTCAGAGTCGAACGATCCACCGTCAAAGTCGCACGCCAACTCGTGACCGGCCCACCCAAGTCCGAGCGAGGAGGTCGCACCCTCGCGCTCGATACGCGCTTATGTGGCTGGCTCGCCGAGCACATGACGACCCAAGAACAGGAGGCTCGACAGAACTCAGCCAGCCCACCCGCCTCTGAGCGAGCAAGGCCCACGCTGGTGTTCACCACTCCGACCGGGACTCAACTCGACCCCGCGTACGTCTCGCGCCGCTTCGACTCCCTGCAGCGAAGCATGGACGTCCCACGTATACGCCTGCACGATCTGCGCCACACCTCAGCGTCCATCGGACTGTCGTCGGGCGAAACGCTGCTCGAGGTCAGCCGCCGCCTAGGTCATTCATCCATCACCATCACAGCCGACGTCTACAGCCATATCTCGCCGACCACCGCCCAGCACTCCGCGACCCGGCTGGCGCGATGCGTGTTGACTGACGGGCTCGGGGGCCAGGCATGAGCGCACCGAGGGTCCACAACCGCTTCCGAACTATTCGAACGCAAGTCAGAGAAGTCCTGCGACGGCTCAGGCGCGCTATCGACGAACTGCGCACACGACTGCAGGACGAACCGGACCTCATCGACACGGCCGCAGACACCGCGATCCGCCTCATCGACCTGCTGGTGCAAAGCCCACCGGCACGAGCAGGCGCGCGTGCACTCGTGATCCTCCTGCACCGCCTGCTGGCCCAACCACCGTCACCCGAGGCCACGCAGGTCACGAACTACTAGACCACCCGCCCCCACCACCCAACCCAACATCCCCAACCCATCCACGGCCCCGGCTTCACGCCGGGGCTTTCGCTATTTCGGAGGAGAAGCATGTCCAGAGAGTCACTCAGCGACCTCAATACCCGCACGCTGATCGGCAACACCGACGCACGAGGCACGGCGTGGCACTACCGTGCCGACCTGCAGGCCGAAGAGCCGAACCACTATCCCGGGCCGATCCCGGTCGAGGACGTACGACGCCGCCTCTTCGACTGGCACGCCATCTCGGTGCCCGTCGCGACCGAGCTGCCCGCGGACCTGCAGACCATGACGCACCTCGACCAGAACGGACACCCAGCTCGTTGGTCCTACCTGAACGAGCGGCAGGCCATCTGCCGCGACGACACCTTCGAGGTGATGGGCATCTTCGCCCAGGGATACGCCATGCACCAGTACGACGAATGGCTGGTCGCGACGGTCGCAGACATCCTCGACTCCGACCTCGCAATCAGTTCCGCGGGCTTGCTGCGCAGCGGCGCTATCGCATGGGTGGAGGTCTCGATGCCCGAATCGATCATCACCCCCGAAGGCGTCGAGTTCCGTCCCAACCTGTTGGCCACGACCAGTTTCGACGGCTCCATCGCAACCACCTTCAAACGCACCATCACCGATGTCGTGTGCGACAACACCCGCGAGACGGCTCTGGCCGAACGCGGACCCACCTTCAAGGTCAAGCACTCGCGCCACTCGACGACACGTCTCAGCGACGCACGAGAGGCCCTGCAGGTAGTCCACAGCGTCGCTGAATCCTTCGCCGCCGAGATCCACCGGCTGTGCCAGACGACCGTGTCGCAACGCGAATGGTCGAAGTTCCTCGACCGGCACGTACCCATCGTCGACAAGCACGGCGCGAGACTCACCGGGCGCGCCCGATCTATCGCCGACAAGAAGCGCGCCAGGCTCGACGAGCTGTACCGCCACGACATCCGCGTCGCTCCATGGGCAGGAACAGCCCACGGGGTACTCCAAGCGGTCAACACCTTCGAGCACCACGACGCAACTGTGCGAGGCGCAACCAGGCCCGAGCGAAACATGCTCCGGGCAGTGACAGGCGAGTGGGCACGCATCGACTCCGAGGCCCTGCAAAGCCTGCACGCAGTACTCGCATAGTTCGCAGCTGACAGGAGGGAAGGTGGCGCCAGCCACCTTCCCTCCTCCGGCCCTTTTTTGCGTTCCAGGCACATACACGACCACGTCACAACCCGCCAGCGGAGCACGGACCGTCGACGCGCAGCAACACAACTGCCCAGCACCGGACTCGGCGAACTGCCGGCCTAACGAATCCACTGCGCCGACGCTCGGAGTGGGGTTAGATCGGTCCGGTCTGGGGGCGATCGGGTCCCCGTGAAACAGAACAAGAGGCACCAGTGCGCAAGCCAGCAGTCATCGCCGTCACGGCATCCGGATCAGTCGTCGCACTGCTCATCGGGCTCATCATCGGACTCCTCGTCGCCCCGTCGGACGAACGGGCCAACCTCTCCAGCGGTGACGCCCAAGCGACCGTCACAGAGACCATCACGGAGACGGTCGAACCGACCCAAGCCCCCGAGCCGGCCGACGCAGCACCGCAGGCAAGCGATGCTCCCGCGCAGGACAGCACCGCAGATTCAGCCGACGGGGGTCAAGCGAATCCCACTGCCCCGATGGGCGACTACGAACCCACCTCCGCCCCCGGCGTGAGCCTCGTCGACCTCGGATGGACGACCCAGGAGGCCCTCGGCGGGTACCACGCCCACGTCGGAGCCGTCTTCTACAACAACGGCCCGGCGATCGACATGATCGACATCACCGTTCAGGGCTTCGACGGGTCTGACGTCATCGACTCCTCGACGGAGTCGTACGGCCGCGTTCCAGCCGACTCGTTCTTTGCGCTCGGTACGACGCTCGTCGACATCACCTCCGCCGACGATCGCCTCGATGTCGTCATCGGGGAGCCCACGATCGGCGAGCAGGAGACGCTGCCGCTTACGGCCACTGCAACCGCGCCGACACCGTCCGGCCAGTACGAGAACGTGTCGCTCGCGGTCAGCAACTCGGGTTCTCGAAACCTCCCCGAAGACGCGGCCACTCACGTGGTGCTGCTCGGCAGCGACGGCACGATCATCGGAGGCGGCACAGGATTCTTCGACGGTCCCATCCCGCCCGGCGAGACTCGCGGCGTTCTTCACGATGTCTACACGCCTACCAATACTGCTGCGGCCCTTGCCTACATCGACCAGTCCGGGCTGTGGTTCTCGTGAAGGCGCGTTCGTCAACACCGCTCGCCCTCCTCGCCCTCGCAGCCACCGCGACGCTGCTCCTCGCCGCTTGCTCAAACCCCCAGGACCCGGACCAGGGGAGCACCGAGACGAGCGCCACCCGAACAGACGCCGAACCGACCGACGTCGCACCATCAAGTCCAGAGACATCAGCCGCTTTCGACTACGAGCTCGACGACCGCGCCACCTTCCTCGCCCAGGGCCCAGACTGTGAGCAACTGCAGGAGTGGTTCGCCGAGTATCCCCGCGACGACGACCCCGCGACGACGGCTCGACACGTCGAACAATGCGGTCAGGCCACCGCGGCCCTGCTCAATCACAGCCTGTACCCGGGTGACGACCCCGCCCTCATGAGTGCGCTACTGGCGAACGGCGCGGATGACCAGACGCGAGCAGTAGCCCACTGGGCCCTCGCGATGGACACCTGCGAAGCCTTCGAGGCCGGAGCCCGATCGCACTGGAACCTCGCCTCCACCATCGAGGACTTCGGGGGGACCAGCGCTGACTATCAGCCGACCATCGCAGCAGCGACGCAAGAGTGCCCTGGCCAAGAGGCCGAACTCACCCTCTTCGAAACCGACGACGTTCTAGGCGCGGCGTCGAACTTCGCACAAGCCCTCGCCAGTTCCGGCGACGTCGCGGCCAGCGCCAGCGATAACGAGGCCGCCGCACTGGCGGCTGTCACCTGCGCATCGCTGCGAGACGGCGAGGACCTAGCAAGCGCATCGATGTTGTTGAGCTTCGACGAGGGATCCGCAGCCGAGTTGGGGGGCACCGCTGTCGCGCTCTTCTGCCCGAGTCGGATCTAGCTGCCGCGCAGACCTAGTGCACCCAACGCGAGGTCGACGACAAGTCAGGGGACAGGTAGTTCCTCAGTCGGTCGCGAAGGCGGACGCTTAACGGTGCAGGACGTCCGCAGTGCTCATGCCGCCAAAGCGCGCTTCGCCGGGGGTCGCCGCAAGACGCACGCCGATCTGGCAACGTGGGCATGGGTTTTCGATGCATCGTGCGCAGGTCGATGCGCGCAGTTGTGGTGCGTTCGACCAGCTGGGTCTGCAGCAGGGGGCGGGAGCCGCGGCTGAAGGCGACGGTCCGCTACCCGACGCACGTGGGTACGGCGACGCCGGTCGAGGGTTGGACCTGGAGGTAGGTAGCCCCAGCGTGCTACCCCGGGCTCGGGACTCTAGAAGTTCTTGCCGAGATCGACGACCCAGCCGAAACCCTCCATCTCCTCGTACGAGTAGGTGAGCTCCTGCGGAAGCGGCGCGACGGACGCCCATTGACCTTGCGGCAGCTCGATCGTGACCGTGTACGCCGACGCCCGCGGAACGGAGTCGAACTCAACGTCCCATGCACATCCACCGCCGAGCATGCGGCCGGTCCCCGAGGTTTGATCTGTGCCGACGATGGCCCCACCGGAATCTCGCACCGTCACACGTGCTCCGGCTATGTAAGAAGCCGTGTAGTCATCACACTCACCTGCGGTGTCGCGAACCCGCACGGTCAATTCCTGGCCCTCCTCCTCATCGTCGCCTGCCATGGCCCAGAGCGCCACCCCGCCTGCGCCGAGGACCAGGCATCCGGCTAGAAGGCCGCCCAGAAGAAGACCACGCCGCCTTCGCGGGCGGTTGCCGGAATCAGCCGCGGTCCGCGTGACCAGCGGCGGAGGCAGGAACGGTGGCGGGGGCAGGAAAGTCGGCGGACGCAGGTGGGTCGGGAGTCCGCACTCACCGCAGAACCGTTGCGCGGACGGAACAACGTGCCCGTTCAAGCAGGTCGCCGACTCGGATGCGGCTGCAGTCCCGAGCTCGCTCGAACGCTCCGGCTCGGCGTCGAGGTCTTCGGAAGATGCCTCGGGTGAAGCCGAGTCGGGAGTCTCCGGGCCAGGGGCCGAGTCAGCGCCCATCACTTCACCCCTCGTCCGATGCGGTAACCGGCGTCGAACAGAACTGCGCCACGGCCCACAGCCCGGGAACGACGCACCCCGGGAACCTTCTCTCGTCGAGGCGTCAGCTGCCACCAGCGAACCTGGTCGACGCTGGCTTCGAATACGACGAGGCCGTCCGCCTCGAACCTCAAGCGACCATCCGCTTCGGTCACCTCGCTGCACGCCACCCTGCGCATGATCTGAGCGGTCACGGCCACCTCGTACACCAAGTACGGCTTCGCCACCGTCGCTACCCCTTGCTACTTATGAGTCTGTCGACTCAAAGGTATGCGCCGACCAGCATCTCCGTCGTCATGTTGGGAGAACTCCAGCGCACTGTGGGGCGCAATCTGCGCGCCTACCGCGAAGCGCGGGGACTGTCCCAAGAGGCGTTCGCCGAGCGCCTGGGCGTGCACCGCACCTACATGGGCTCGGTGGAGCGAGGCGAACGGAATCTGACCCTCCAGACCGTCGAGAGGTTGGCTTTCCAGTTGTCGGTGCAACCGCATGACCTGCTAAGTAGCGACCTCCCGCCTGCACGAGCGGTACCGGCTGACCGGTGAAGAGTGCTCTAGGCTTGCGTTGAACCACGGCTCCTTCCGTTGAGCCGTTGGACCTGCACATCGAGGTGGAGACCGTGATGCGACTTAGAGCGTGAGTCCCACGCTTTGCGCCCCGAAGGGGTGCTCGCACTATCACGGGAGTTTCAATGAACCCCAACTCTTTGTTGGCACTTCGTGTCGTGGAGTTTTACCCCGTTGCACATCCGAACACGGACCGGGCCTCAGTCGCTCGACTCGGAACGCGCTTTCCTCGCCTCTTCGGCTTGTCGGCAGCGGTGATCTGACGTGGGCGAGCAGACGATTAAGGAATACGCCTTCCTCACTCCGCAGGACCTCGGGGAGGTTGAGTACGCCAGGCTTGTCGCGCGTTACGGCCTCGACACGACCAACGTCACCGGGTACGCGATGTTGTTTGTTGTCGACGGGAACGGCCGCCGTTGGACTCGACTGACTTTGGACGTTGAGTACGCACGCACCCTCGTCGCGGCCCTCGAAGCGGGCATGACGTCCGGCATGGCGAATGCCGGCGAGATCTTCGTCTTGGAACGCTCGGGCTGGCCGGACGAGTGGTGATGCTGCTGACGACGCGAACGAGCAGGTCGGGAACGTCGCCGCTCGCACCCGAGTGACTGTTCCTCGTAGAGAAAGGGCTGGGAGGGTTGGCTTACGCCACCCTCCCAGCCCACTTTGGTGGCCGCCGCGCGCTAGGCCGAACTCAACTGAACCGCCGACGAGCTCCGCTCTGCGGTTATACGGCTCGCGGAGTCACGCTGCAGGCCGTGCTCGCTTGCGTGGAGCGCGGGCGATGTTGACAGCGAACCTGGGACCTGTTGCTCGAGAGCGCAGCCGCCAAGCCCGGTTCGAACGATGACTGGCCGTCCGCCCTCGACGAAAGCACGGTGACTGCGCGAGCCGGATTAGTGAGTGGACGGGCTCGGCGACCGAACAGCTGTGGTCCTGGGATCCGCCGGAACGATGAATGCGGCAAGCGAGTGTGCGGCGTGGTCGTCCAAGTTCGTGCGGTTGCGGTCGTACCGCATGGTCGTTCGAGGCTCAGCATGCCGCGCTAGGTCCTGAACCTTGCGAAGCGATGCGCCCGACTCCAAAGCGTTCGTGATGGCGCTATGGCGCAACAGGTGGGGCGTCAACGGCACCTCAATCCCCGCGCGCTTGCCAATTGTTCTCGTGAGGGTTCGCAACCCTTGCCGGCTCAATGCATTGCCATCCCTCCGGCGAATGAGCAGGCCCTCGGTCCGGCCCCCGCACGCCTCGTCGAGCGCCCGCGCTACGGAGACGGGAACGGGCATTCGAGCGTGTACGCCACCCTTGCCCACCAGATACAGGACTCGGTGCCCACGCAGCACTTCCCGGAAGTCCTCGATCCGCACCGAGCACGCCTCCGCGGCCCTTAAGGCCAAGCACGCCAGCAGATATGCCACCGCTGTGTGACGGCCCCCCATGTCTGCTCCTGCAGAGAGGAACCGACGCATCTCAAGTTGATCCAAACCGACCGTATCGCGGTATGGCTTCGGATTCGGGGGCCGCCGAGCCCGCACCGCCGGATCTCGCGCGATATGACCTTCCTCGTACGCGAAGCGATAGAACCCTCGAACGGGTGTCAGAGCAGTGTGGACACTGGACGGCTTGTGGCCGAGGCCGACGTGGAGATGATGGACGAAGCGCTCAACGTCTGTGCGAGTTGCCTCCAAAGGGTCGCGCCCAGCGCTCTCGCACCACTCCAGCCATCGAGTGAGTTGGTAGGTGTACAACGCCCGCGTGGGGCCGCGATAGGGGAAGAGATTGGCCTCAGCTATCGACGCATGATCAGCCAGTCGTGTCATGGCACCTGACGTAGCGCCCATGGATGTCGCGGAAGGTTGAGCATTGATGAACATTGAGTTCACGAGATAGTTGACTCGGCTGAACTGCGAAGGCGTGCGCGACCTCGCGGGTTCCTGAGACAACGCGCAAGCCGACGTGTGAGGCTGCCAGGGAGGGGTCGTCTGCTCGAAGTCCAAGCCAAGCGGTCTGCCGTACGTACTCGCGTAGCGTGAGAGTTGGGGTTTGACCCCTTCAGGACGCCGCAGCTCGCACGCTGTCGCGCATCGCCCTCGACACTCGGAAGCCGAAGCGACCACCGTCGCGCACCTTGACCTCCACGCCGTGGCCTCCGTGGCGCCCTCGCTGGGCCGGGTGAATGGTCACGGTGACCAGCGCGTCGATGATCTTGCGCTTGCGGTCGAGGGGCAGTGCCTCGAACTGCTCGCGTGAGAGCCCTGCCGTGCCCTCCAGAGCCGTCCCACGGGTCACCTGAGACAACTCCTCGGTGATCTCCTCCAGGCGCTGCGTGAGCCGCGTGGAGATCGCGGCGAGTTGGGCTGCGGTGATGGCGTGCGGGTACAGCGCAGCGGCGTCGTCCAGCTCGGTCTGGACCCTCGTGCGCTCGGCCTCCAGCGCGGGGGAGCGGTCGTCACCGTTGATGGTGATGACGTCGAGTACGTCCATGACGCGCTCCATGACGGCGTCCTCCACCTTCGAGCGGGTGCGGCCCACGTGCCCACCGCCGGTCTCGGGACACTTATAGATCTCGTAGCGCTTGCCCTTCGGGCTCACGGCTCCGACCTTCACCTTCGCTCCGCAGTGGCACCGGGCGATCCCGGAGAGGAGGTGCTTGCGTGCCGGGGAGGTGGTGGTGCGTCGCTTCGGGTCGCTGAGCACAGCGACGACGGCATCGTGGTCGGTCTCGCTCACGATCGGCTCCCAGGCCGCCTTGCCGACGACCTGACCACGGTGGACCATGCGTCCGCAGTTGCGCTCACGCAGGAGCAGCGCGCGCACAGAGGTGTATCCCCAGGCGCCCCCGCGGGTGGTCAGCACCTCGCGCTCGTTGAGGTCGCGGATGATCGACTTCAGGGAGTCGCCAGCGAGCACTCGGGTGATGATCTGGCGCAGTTCCTTGGCTTCGCTCTCGCGGATGGTGAGCCCATCGCTCTCGTAGCCGAACGGACGACCTCCGCCGAGGGGCAGTCCCTTCGCGGCCAGCTCGTCGGCCTTGCGGCGCTGACGCTCGCTCTTGTGCTCCGACTCGTACTGAGCCACTGCGCCGAGCTGGCGAGCCACGAGACGACCGGAGGGTGTAGCGAGATCCAGGAGACCGGCCTTCACCGTGTAGGTGGGGATGTGACCGGCAGCCTCGACGTAGGCCTCCAGGTCGCGTGTTGAGCGGTGGAGACGATCGGTGTGCCACACGAGAACGGCGTCGATCTTGCCCCTCTTCACGTCCTCCAGCATGGCGAGGTACTGCGGCCGTGCCCTGCCGTTGTAGGCGCTCGTGTCGTTGTCTACGTAGACCTGCAGGACCGTCATGCCGAGCTTGTCGGCCAGTGCCCGGCAGTCGGCCTCCTGCCGCTGAACGCCGAGGCCCGCACCCTCACGGTCCTGAGAAATACGCACGTAGACCGCGGCCCTGCTCTGCGTCGTCATGTCGCTCACGTTAGACCTTGAATGAAGTTGGCACACCCCGACTGGGTCGCGATGCAGACCCGGCAGGCGGGGCTGGAGGGCACGGGCGAGGTCCCGCTGCGCTCGCTGGTCAAGGAGGCGCTGCGGATGCGGCCGAGCCGGGTGATCGTCGGCGAGGTGCGCGCCGAGGAGTGCCTCGACCTGCTGCTGGCCCTCAACTCGGGGTTGCCGGGGATGTGCACCCTGCACGCGAACAGTGCCCGCGAGGCCCTCGTGAAGATGTGCACCCTGCCGCTGCTCGCGGGCGAGAACGTCAGCGCCCGCTTCGTCGTGCCGACGGTGGCGTCGTCGGTCGACATCGTGGTCCACCTCGGCGTCGACGGCGGTGGTGTGCGCCGGGTCAACGAGATCGTCGGCGTGCCGGGCCGGGTCGAGAACGACACGATCGAGGTCGAGCCGCTGTTCGTCCGCTCGTCCGGCGAACTGCGGCGCACCGCGGGCATGCCGCCGAGGCTCGAGGCCTTCGAACGCTGCGGCATCGACGTCCACCGCGTGCTGGCGGGAGGATGACGTGGGCGCGCTCGTCGGGCTCGGCGTGGGGATCGGGCTGCTGCTGGTCTGGTCGGCGTTCACGGTTCCGCGCGCCTCGCAGCGCGGACAGCGGCGCAGCGGCCGGCTGGGCGACACCCTCGCCCGCGCCGGGCTCGGGCACGTGTCGCCCACGAGCCTGGTCGCGCTCTGCGCGGTGCTCGCCCTGGCGACCGCGGTGCTGCTCCAGGCGCTGACGCGCACCCCTCCGGTGGCGCTCGTGCTCGCGACGCTGGCGGCGTACCTGCCGGTCGCGGTCGTCCGCTCGCGCGCCCGTCAGCGCCAGGCGGAGTTCGCCGACGTGTGGCCCGACGCCGTCGACAACCTCGCCTCCGCCGTGCGCGCGGGGCTCTCCCTGCCCGACGCGCTGGCCGGCCTGGGGGAGCGCGGCCCCGAGCCCCTGCGGCCCGCCTTCTCGGCGTTCGCGGCGGACTACCAGGTCACCGGCCGCTTCTCCGACTGCCTGGACCGGCTCAAGGACCGGCTGGCCGACCCGGTCGGCGACCGCGTCGTCGAGGGGCTGCGGATCGCCCGGGAGGTCGGCGGCGGCGAGCTGGGCCGCCTGCTGCGCAACCTGTCGGGATACCTGCGCGACGACGCGCGGCTGCGCTCGGAGATGCAGTCGCGGCAGGCCTGGACCGTCAACGGCGCGCGGCTGGCCGTCGCCGCACCGTGGCTGGTGCTGCTGATGATGTCGTTCCAGGGGGACGCGATCCAGCGGTACGCCTCGACCACCGGCACCGTGATCCTCGTCGTCGGCGCGCTGGTGTGCGTCGCCGCCTACCGGTTGATGATGTTCATCGGTCGGCTGCCGACCGAGCAGAGGATCCTGCGGTGACGCCCGAGCTGTGGGGTGCCCTGCTGGGAGCGACGGCCGGGATGGGTCTCCTGCTGGTCGTCGCCCGCGTCCGGGCCGTGCGTCGCCCCTCGCTCGAGCTGCGCGTGCTGCCGTTCGTGCGGGACGTCCAGCGCGGAACGGGCGCGGCGCCCCGCCGCGTCGTCGTCGACGCGCCGCGGGCGCCCGGGATCGCCGGTGTGCCGCTCGCGGTGTTCGGGCCGGTGGTACGCCGGGTCGCGAACGGCCTCGAGACGGTGCTCGGCGGCGCGACGTCCGTGCGGCGGCGGCTCGAGCGTGCCGGGCTGGAGCGCTCCGTGCACGACTTCCGGGTCGAGCAGGTCGTCTGGGGCGTCGTCGGATTCGGTGTGGCCGCCGCCTGGGGGACGCTGCGGACGCTGGGGGACCCGGGCGCGGCGCTCGGTTCGTTCGTCGGTTGCCTCCTCGCCTTCGCCGTCGGAGTCCTGCTGCGCGACCAGCACCTGACCAGCCAGGTGCGGCGCCGCGAGCGGCGGATCCTGTCTGAGTTCCCCACCGTGGCCGAGCTGCTGGCCCTCGCGGTCGCGGCCGGCGAGGGCCCCGTCCCCGCCATGGAGCGGGTCGTCGCCCGCTCCCGCGGCGAGCTGTCGCGCGACCTGCGTGGCGTCCTGGGAGCCGTACGCACCGGCGTACCCGTCGCGGAGGCCTTCGACCGCCTCGCCGCCACCACCGGCCTGCCCCTCGTGGCCCGCTTCGCCTCCGGGATCGCGGTCGCGGTCGAGCGGGGCACCCCGCTCGCCGACGTGCTGCACGCGCAGGCCGCGGACGTCCGCGACGCCGGTCGTCGCGAGCTGATCGAGGGTGCGGCCCGTCGCGAGGTCTTCATGATGGTGCCGGTCGTCTTCCTCGTTCTCCCCGTCACCGTCCTCTTCGCCTTCTACCCCGGCGTGATCGGCCTGCGGCTGGTCGCGCCATGAGTCCTGTCCGTTGCACCACCGACCCGTCCACCCACCACACCAGGAGCGACATGTCTGTCTCGGGATTCCTCGCCCTCCTCGCCCGCCTCACCACCCTCGTGCTGCCGGAGCCCATCGGCGCGCGGCGCCGCACGCAACGCGGCGACGTGCCCGGCTGGGTGATGGTGACCGTGATGACCGCCGGGCTCGTCTACGCGATCTGGACCTTCGCGGGCCCGGAGCTCAACGCCATGCTCACCCGGGCGCTCGGCTCGGTCAGTGGACTCGGCTGAGCGAGCCTCGCCGGCACGCGGGCGTCCCCGCCCGGCGCGTGACCAACGCGGTTCGGCGGTCGTCGACTTCGTGCTGGTGCTCGCGGTCCTGCTCCCGCTCTTCGTCGGGATCGTGCAGGTCGCGCTCGTGCTGCACGTGCGCAACACGCTGACGTCGGCGGCCTCGGAGGGGGCGCGGCATGCGGCGGCGTACGACCGCGACCTCGCCGACGGCGCCGCCCGCACCCGCGAGGAGATCTCCCGCGCGGTCGCCGCCTCCTACGCCGAGGACGTGCGCGCGGAGGCGCACTCCGTCAACGGGCAGCCGGGCGTGCGGGTGACCGTCGTCGCGACCGTGCCGGCGCTGGGCCTGGGCGGTCCGGGGATCGAGCTGCGCGTCCACGGGCACGCCGTGGAGGAGACGCCGTGAGCGCCGGTGTGGTCGCGCTGGCCGTGGGCCGGGCGCGGGCGTGGCTGTTCCCGCGTCCGACCGACCAGCGGGGCAGCGCGATCGTCGAGCTGACCTGGCTGGGCATCCTGCTGCTGGTGCCGGTGGTCTACGTCGTGCTGGCGGTCTTCGACGCCCAGCGGGGTGCGTTCGCGGCGACGGCGGCCTCGCGGACCGCGGCGCGGGCGTACGCGTTGGCGGACACGCACGCGGAGGGGGTACGCGCGGCGACGACCGCCGCGGAGCTCGCCTTCGCCGACCAGGGCCTGGAGGAGCCGGTCGACGTGCGGGTGCTGTGCCGCGCCGACCTCGGTGGTGCGGAGCGCACGGGGCCGGACGCCTGCCGTATGCCGGGCGCGGTGATCCACGTGCGGGTCGACTCGGCCGTCGCGCTGCCGCTGATGCCGGAGGTCCTGGGCGGCGGGCAGCCGACGGTGGCGCTCGAGGCGGTGCACTCGGTGCCGTACGGGCAGTTCCGGGAGGCCCGGTGAGGCGGGGGAGGCGCCCGCGGTGGCGTGACCAGCGCGGCCAGACGACGGTGCTGATCGTCGGGTTCGCCGGTGTGCTGTTCCTGCTGGTCGCGGTGGTGGTCGACGCGTCGGCGGCCTACCTGCAGAGGCAGGGCCTGGCCACCATCGCGGACGGGGCGGCGCTGGCCGGTGCGGACGCCGGCGCGACCGGCGGCGAGGTCTACACGGGCGGGCTCGACGCGGGCGGCCGGGTCGAGCAGTCCGAGCGGGCCGCGGCGGCCGCGGTGGACGCGTACCTGGGCTCGATCGACGCCTACGGCCGCTACCCGGGCCTGGCCTACGAGACCCGCGTGGTCGACGGGTCGGTCGAGGTGCGGATCGCCGCGCCGCTGGACCTGCCGCTGACCCTGCCCGGCGGACCCGGCGAGGCAGAGGTCGCCGCGACCGGCACCGCGGCGCTGCAGCTCGGCTGACCACCCCCGCCGGACCGGCGACGGGCGGGGCGCACGGTGACGATCGCGCCACATGCTCGCCGCGACCTCCGCGCCACGACGCGACGCACCGGAACGGTCCGGTCACGGACCCCCGCGTTCGAGATGTGTCGGCAACGTCGACGTGATATCAACGGCCGCGGCGTCCGGGAGTCCGATCGGTGGGGAGCAAGTTCGTGGTGCGTGCGGTGAACCGGTGGCGGGGTGCGCTGCTGGGAGGGGTCGTCGGCGCGGTCGTGACCGTGGCGCTGACCCTCACGTCGCTGACCGCCACCGAGGCCTCCGGCGACGACGGCGGACGCGCCTCCGGGCAGGTCGACGCCGTCCAGGGACCCGACGCCACCACCCGCACGCCCGACGCGCCGCAGACGCCCGCCGCGCCCGAGCCCACCCGCATCGCGCTGCTCGGCGACTCCGTCACCCAGGGCAGCGCCGGCGACGTCACCTGGCGCTACCGCCTCGCGCGCCACCTGCGCGACTCCGGCACCGCGTTCGACTTCGTCGGCGTGCGCGACGACCTCTACGACGTCGTCACCGAGGAGCACGGCTCGCACGCCTACGCGAACGCCGACTTCGACCTCGACCACACCGCCCGCTGGGGCATGCGGCTCGACCGGCTCGACGTCCCGGTGCGCCAGCTCGTCGCGCAGACCACCCCCGACGTGCTCGTCGAGATGCTCGGCATCAACGACCTGCGCGCCGGCGTGAAGCCCGCCGTCTCCGTCGAGACCGTCCGCACCCTCGTCGCCGACGCCCGCGCCGCCTCGCCCCGGGTCGACGTCGTGCTCGTCGAGCTCCCGCAGGTCTGGGTGCCCGGCGTCAGCCGCTTCAACGCGGGCCTCGCCACCCTCGCGACCGAGCTCAGCACGCCGGCCGCGCGGGTCGTCGTCGCCGACGCCACCCTCGGGTTCACCCCGGAGCACACGTGGGACGGGCTGCACCCCGACGTCAACGGCGAGCAGATCATCGCCCGCGGCGTCGCCACCGCCCTCCACGAGCTCGGCGTCGGGCCCGCCCCCGCCGCCAAGATCACGCCGCGCCCCGTCGGGCCGCGCACCCCGGTGACCGTCACCGACGTCACCCGCACGCCCGGCGGCGTGCGCCTCACCTGGACGCGACCGGCCGGCGCCACCGCCTTCGAGGTCACCGTCCGCGACGACCTCACCGGCGCCACCCGCACCAGCACGGTCACCTCCACCACCACGTCGGTGTCGGGGCAGCGCTCCGGCCGCACGTACACCTACGACATCCGCCCCGTGCGCGGTGCCGACGCCGGTGCCGACTCCACCGTCGCCACCGTCAGCGCGGCGCCCGGCCTCGCCACGCCCGCCCAGCCTGCCACCCGCACCAGCGGCCAGCGGGCGCAGGGCAACGCGTACGCCGGTCTCGACCTCGCGGCCGTGCCGGGGGCGAGCGCGTACGTCGTCCGCACCGCGCCGAGCGCGAGCTGCACCACGCCGCCGGCCCCGGAGGCGTACCAGCGCTACGGCACCTTCGCCACGCCCAGCGCGAACATCATCGGCACCTCCGCGGCCGTGTGGGTCACCGTCGCCGCGCAGGACGCCACGGGCACCTCGGAGCCGTCGGCCCCGGTCTGCGTCGCGATCCCCTGAGCCCGCACGCCGTCGGGCATGCGCGCCCGACGCCCGGACTGCCGTAGTCTTCCTCCTCGTGGCTGGACCCGACTTCGACCAAGAGATCAAGCAGCTCGGCGCGACCCTGCGCACCATCGAGCAGGTGCTCGACGTCGACGCCATGAAGGCGGAGATCGCCGACCTCGAGCAGCAGGTCGCCGCGCCCGACCTGTGGGACGACCAGGCGAACGCGCAGCGCGTCACCGGTCGTCTCTCGGCCCTGCAGGGCGAGCTCGAGCGCTTCTCCAGGCTCGCCGACCGCGTCGACGACCTCGAGGTGCTCGTCGAGCTCGCGACCGAGGAGGGCGACGAGGACTCGATCGCCGAGGCCACGGCCGAGCTGGGCCGGCTGCACAAGGCGGTCGAGGCGCTCGAGGTGCGCACGCTGCTGAACGGGGAGTACGACGCCCGCGAGGCCATCGTCTCGATCCGTGCCGGCGCCGGCGGCGTCGACGCCGCGGACTTCGCCGAGACGCTGATGCGGATGTACACCCGCTGGGCCGAGCGCAACAAGTACCCCGTCGAGGTCTTCGACGTCTCCTACGCCGAGGAGGCCGGCATCAAGTCGGCCGAGTTCGCGATCCACGCGCCCTACGCCTACGGCACCCTCTCCGTCGAGGTCGGCACCCACCGCCTCGTGCGGATCAGCCCCTTCGACAACCAGGGCCGCCGCCAGACGTCCTTCGCCGCCGTCGAGGTCGTGCCCGTGCTCGAGCAGACCGACGAGATCGAGATCGACGAGAACGACGTGCGCACCGACGTCTTCCGCTCCGGCGGGCCGGGCGGCCAGTCGGTCAACACCACCGACTCCGCCGTGCGCCTCACGCACATCCCGACCGGCATCGTCGTGTCCTGCCAGAACGAGAAGTCGCAGCTGCAGAACAAGGCCTCCGCGATGGTCGTGCTCAAGGCGAAGCTCCTCGCGCTGAAGAAGGCGGAGGAGGCCGCGCTGAAGAAGGACCTCAAGGGCGACGTCGCCGCCTCGTGGGGCGACCAGATGCGCAACTACGTGCTGAACCCCTACCAGATCGTCAAGGACCTGCGCACCGGCTTCGAGACCGGCAACCCGACGCCGGTCTTCGACGGCGAGATCGACGGCTTCCTCGAGGCGGGCATCCGCTGGCGCCGCGGCGCCGAGAAGGCCGACGTGAGCTGACGTCCCCGACGCACCCGCAGGCCCCGCAGCACCACGACGGCCCCTCCTCGACCGAGGAGGGGCCGTCGTCGTGTCGACCAGCAGCGGTGGGGAAGGCGTACGCCCTCAGAGCGCGGTCGCGGGGACCGGCCGGTCCGCCTTCACCACCAGCACGGGGACGCTGACCTCGAGCAGCAGGCGCTGCAGCGTGCGGCCCAGCAGCACCTTGCCGAGGGTGGTGCGCTGCCGCGAGCCCACGACCAGCACGCGCGGCTCCAGGGCCTCGACGGCCCCCACGAGCATCTCGGCGGCGTCGGCGCCGGGGCGCACCAGCTGCAGCCGCCACGCCACGTCCGCGCCGAGGACCGCCTGCACCTGGGCGGTGGCGACCTCGCGCTCGACCTCCTCGGAGCGGTCGTCGTCGACGCCCGAGGTGGTCGCGACGACCACGAGCTCGGCGTCCTTGTCGTGCGCGATCCGCGCGGCGCTCAGCAGGGCCGCGGAGCCCGCGTCGGAGGGTGCGTGCAGCACCGCCACCGGCGCGTTCACGACGCCACCACGTAGATCACGCCGGCCAGCAGCGCGGCCACGGTGCCGACGAGCGTCTTCACGACCGTCCAGGTCTGGAAGGTCTGCGTGACGTTCATGCCGAGCAGCTTGCCGATCAGCCAGAAGCTGGCGTCGTTGACGTGGGAGAGCACCGACGACCCGCCGGCCAGCACGATCACCATCGCCGCCGCCTGCACCGGGTTGAGGTCGGCCGCGACGACCGAGCTCGACAGCAGCCCGGCCGCGGTGGTGATGGCGACCGTGGCGGTGCCGAGCGCCACCCGGATGACCGCGGAGATCACGAAGACCGCGACGATCAGCGGCAGCCCCGTGTCCTGCAGGGTGTCGGAGAGCGCGTCGCCGATGCCCGAGGCGATCAGCACGCCGCCGAACATGCCGCCGGCGCCGGTGATGAGCAGCACCGGGGCGATCGGCTTGAGCGCGTTGTCGAGCAGGTCCTCCACGACCGTGCGGCTCTCGCCGCGCCGCGTGCCCAGCGCCCAGGAGGCGGCCAGCACCGTGATCAGCAGCGCGATCGGCGTCGAGCCGAGCAGCTGCAGCAGGTGCACCCAGGTGGCGTCCTCGGACACCGCGCCGGTGCGGGCGGCGGTCGTGACGGCGGTGTTGAGGAAGATCAGCACTAGGGGGAGCAGCAGGAGCAGCAGCAGGGTGCGTACCTTCGGCGGGGCGCCGCGGTCCTCCTTCTCGGTCTGCGGGCCGCCCATCAGCACGTCCGGCACGGGCAGCACGATCCGGCGACCGATCCACGTGCCGTAGAGATAACCGGCGACGAACCAGGTCGGGATCGCCACCACCAGGCCGATGAGGATCACTAGG
Source organism: Nocardioides imazamoxiresistens (assembly GCF_032378595.1). Lineage (NCBI taxonomy): Bacteria > Bacillati > Actinomycetota > Actinomycetes > Propionibacteriales > Nocardioidaceae > Nocardioides > Nocardioides imazamoxiresistens. The sequence continues at coordinate 135,213 of NZ_JAVYII010000001.1, read as the reverse complement.
CCGACGTCGGCGCCCAGCAGGATCGTGGCGGCCACGGCGCCCGGGTGCGGCGGGAGCAGCACGTGCATCGTCGTGAGCGCGGCGCCCGCGGGCAGCGCGTACAGCAGCACGCCGCCACCCACGCGGCGCGCGACCGTGAAGATGATCGGCAGCATCACCATGAAGGCGGCGTCGAAGAAGATCGGGAAGCCGAAGATCAGCGACGCGATGCCCAGCGCGAGCGGGGCGCGCTTCTCGCCCAGCCGGGAGACCAGGCCCTCGGAGAGCGCCTCCGCGGCGCCGCTGGTCTCGACGAGCCGGGCGAGCATGGCGCCGAAGCCGATCAGCAGCGCGACCTCGCCCAGCGTGCTGGAGAAGCCGTCGAGCAGGACGTCGAGCACGTCCGCGGCCTCGACGCCGGTGGCGAAGGCCGTCGCGATGGAGACGATCACCAGCGCGAGCAGGGGGTGCATCTTCGCGCCGATGATCAGCGCGAGGAGCGCGGCCACCGCTGCCGCCGCGATCAGCAGCAGCGCGCCGGCGCCGAGCTCGTAGGAGAGCTGGAGTCCGTCCGCGGCGAGCGGCGTCATCGACGACCACCTCGCTGCGCCTGACAGGGTCGGGGGACACGGGCGCGGGGGACGCGGTGGTGCATGAGCCTCTTTCTCGCCGGGGATCGAGCCTCGGCGAGGATCCCGGTCGAGCCCGGGCGGCGTCACGGTTGGGAAACTAAAGTTCGAACTTCAACTTGGGGTCGCACGCCCCGGGACCCCCGCGGGTACGCCCTCCCGCGGCGCCGTCAGTCGGCCGCGGCGACCGCGACCGCGGCGCACCAGGCGTCGGCCCGCTCCTCGAGCGCGGACAGGGCGTCCGGGTCGTCGGCCTGCTGCCCCGCCGAGGGGGCGGCCAGCGTGCAGGTCAGCCAGGCGTCGCCGAAGAGGCCGCGGTGGGAGACCTCCACCTGCGTGGTCTCCGTGCCGTCGTCGGCGGCGATCGTGCGGGTGCAGCGCAGGGCGGCGGTGGGGTCGCCGAACCCGGCCGGACCGGCCTCCGCGTCGGTCCCGTCGGCGTCGGTGGCGGGGAGCGGCTCGCAGCCCTCGGTGTCGGCGGCAGCGGAGGCGTACGCCTGCGCCGTCTCGGGCGTCACCGGCGGCACCAGCACCCACGCCGCGGCGCGGGGAGCGGTGGGGTCGTCCGCGCCGTCGGCGCCGTACCAGCGGCAGCCGAACTCGTGCAGCCGGTCCTCGCCGCCACCCTCGAGGGCGACGACGTCCCCGTTGTCGTAGTGGGCGGTCCCGGCGGCCTCACCGTCCAGCGCGGCCTCGACCGCCGCGTCGTCCACCTCGTCGCAGAACGCGGCGCGCGGCACCGTCATCGTCGTCGTGTCGAGGTCCGCCAGGGTCGGGGGCGGGGGCGGCGGCTCCTCCTCGGCCACGGGCTCCCCGGTGCAGGCGGCGAGCGCCGCGACGAGGCCCACCAGGGCCGCTGAGAGCGCCGTCACACGCGGGCGAGGGGCGGGGAACACGCGCCCAACCTAGCCAGAGGGCCTCAGGAAGAGCGACTACCCTCCCTCCAGTGATCCGCTTCGAGAAGGTCTCCGTGACCTACCCCGGACAGGGGCGCCCGGCGCTCGACGACATCTCCGTCGACATCGAGAAGGGCGAGTTCGTCTTCCTGGTCGGCTCCTCCGGCTCCGGCAAGTCGACGTTCCTCTACCTGGTGCTGCGCGAGCTGCGTGCGACGCAGGGCCGGGTCTACGTCGCCGGTCGCGAGGTCAACCGCCTCGCCTCGTGGAAGGTGCCGCGGCACCGCCGCCAGATCGGCACGGTCTTCCAGGACTTCCGCCTGCTGCAGAACAAGACGGTCGCCGAGAACGTCGCCTTCGCGCTGCAGGTGATCGGCAAGCCGCGCGCCCAGATCAACGAGCTCGTGCCGCAGACGCTCGACCTCGTCGGTCTCGACGGCAAGGCCGACCGGATGCCCGACGAGCTCTCCGGCGGCGAGCAGCAGCGCGTCGCGATCGCCCGGGCGTTCGTGAACCGGCCCAAGATCCTCATCGCCGACGAGCCGACCGGCAACCTCGACCCGTCGACCTCGGTCGGGATCATGAAGCTGCTCGACCGGATCAACCGCACCGGCACCACGGTGCTGATGTCGACGCACGACAACAGCATCGTCGACCAGATGCGCAAGCGGGTGATCGAGCTGGAGAACGGCCACCTCGTGCGCGACCAGGCCCAGGGCGTCTACGGCTTCCAGAGCTGACCCGCCGAACCGCGTCCCCGGAAACCAGGAGCACCTTCCCCCATGCAGCTGCGTTACGTCTTCACCGAGCTCGGCCAGGGTCTGCGCCGCAACGTGTCGATGCACCTCGCCGTCGTCCTGACCCTCTTCGTCTCCCTCACGCTCGTCGGCGTGGGCGTGCTGCTCAAGCAGCAGGCCGACATCGCCGACGAGCAGTTCGGCAGCCAGGTCGAGATCACCGTCTACCTGTGCAACGAGACCGACAACGTCGCGCCGTGCAACGGCGGCGTCACCGAGGAGCAGCGCGCCGCGATCACCCAGGCGATCGAGGACAGCCCCGAGACCTCGGGCCTGCGCACCGAGAGCAAGCAGGACGCGTTCGACAAGACGTACGCCCTGGCGGAGTCCAACGGCGACACCCGTCTGCTCGAGGGCGACGACGCCGCGGTCACGGTCGAGGACTTCAACGAGTCGATCTGGATCTCGCTCAACGACCCCGAGCAGTCCGACGGCGTGGTCAGCGCGATCCAGAACCTCCCGGGCGTGCTGCGGATCAGCGACCAGCGCGAGCTGCTCGAGCCGGTCTTCGACGTGCTCGACGCGGCCCAGTGGGCCGCGGTCGGCACCGCGGTGATCCTGGTGGTCGCGGCGCTGCTGCTGGTCGGCAACACCATCCGTCTCGCGGCCTTCGCCCGCCGCAAGGAGATCGGGATCATGCGCCTGGTCGGCGCCTCGACCCTCTACATCGCGCTGCCGTTCCTCCTCGAGGCGCTCGTCACCGCCCTGCTCGGCGTGCTCCTGGCGGGCGGCGCACTGGCCGCGCTGCTGCGCTTCGTGGTGCACGACCGGGCGGCCGACACCCTGCGCTTCATGCCCTGGGTGGACGCCGGCGACTTCGGCGTCGCGCTGCTGGTGATCGGGGTGCTCGGGCCGTTGCTGACCGTGCTGCCGACACTCCTGCTCACGCGCAAATACCTGAAAGTCTGACCGGGTTCGTCTACGGTCACCTCGGTTCACTTCCCCGAACGCGCGAAGGCTTCCCCCATGCGCTCCTTCACCGCCCCCCTCCGACGACGGTTCGTCGCCGGGGCAGCCGTGCTCGTCATGGCGCTCGGCGCCGCGGCCTCGCCGCTGGCGTACGCCGACGACGATGACGACGACCTGCGGGACCAGCAGAACGCGCTCGAGGGGCAGATCGACTCCGCGACCGCGGACCTCACCGAGTCCTCCGACGCGCTCGCCCAGGCGACCGCGACCCTGCGCGCGTCGACCGCGCAGCTCGCCGGCGCCCAGGCCGCGCTGACCTCGGCGCGCGCCGAGCTCGGCCAGGCGCAGGCGTACGACACCGAGATGCAGGGCCGGCTCGACGTTGCCGAGGCCGAGCTGACCGCCGCGGAGGCGGAGCTCGTCACCGGCCAGGAGGGCGTGCGCGACCAGCGCCAGGTCGTCGCCGACCAGATCGTCGCGCAGTCGCAGGGGCCCAGCCGCGACCTCGAGGCGCTCGGGGCCGTGCTCGGCGCCGACGACCTCTCCGACCTCACCCGCGCCGAGACCGCCCGCACGACGGTCGTGGGCACCGAGGCGCAGGCGTACGACTCCCTGCGCGCCTCCGAGGTGATGCTGGCGGTGCAGGAGCAGCGGGTCGAGGCGGCCCGCGACCTCGTCGCCGCCGAGCGCCAGGAGGCGGCCGAGAACCTCGTGGTGATGCAGACCCTCGAGTCGGAGGCCGCGGCCGCCGAGGCCGAGGTCGCCAGCCTGGTCGCCAGCCACCAGGAGGCCGAGCAGGCCGCCAGCTCGGCGCGCAGCGCCGACCAGGCCGAGCTCTCCGCCCTGCAGGCCGAGGAGCGTCAGGTCGCGAACGAGCTCGCCCGCCGCGCCGAGGCCGCCCGCCAGCGTGCGGCCGCCGAGGAGGCGGCGCGCCAGCGCGAGGCCGAGCGCGGCAACGGCGGCGGCTCCGGCTCCGGTGGTGGGGGCGGCGGAGGGGGCGGCGGTGGCGCCGGCTCCAGCAGCGGTCTCAGCTACCCCGTCAACGGCCGGGTCACCTCGCCGTACGGCTACCGCGTGCACCCCATCTACGGCTACTACTCGCTGCACGACGGCGTGGACTTCGGCGCCTCGTGCGGCACGCCGATGTACGCCGCCGCCGACGGCGAGGTCGTCTCGCGCTACTACACCTCGGTGTGGGGCAACCGCCTGATCATCGACAACGGCGCCATCCGCGGCGACGGCGTCTCGACGATCTACAACCACGCGTCGCGCTACGTCGTCAGCGCCGGCCAGCGGGTCAGCCGCGGCCAGCTGGTCGGGTACGTGGGCACCACGGGCTGGTCGACCGGCTGCCACCTGCACTTCACGGTCTACAAGAACGGGTCGCCGACGAACCCGATGAACTACTTCTGATCCGCTGCAAACCCGTTGCGCACCCCTGCGAGAATGGTCGGATGGCCAGGGAGCAGGGGCGCAAGCTGATCGCGCAGAACCGCAAGGCGCGGCACGACTACCACATCGAGGACACCTTCGAGGCCGGCATGGTCCTCCAGGGCACCGAGGTGAAGGCGTTGCGCGCCGGCCGCGCGAACCTCGTCGACGGCTTCGTCGACATCGAGCGCGACGAGGTGTGGCTGCACGCGGTGCACATCCCGGAGTACGCGCAGGGCACCTGGACGAACCACGCTGCCCGCCGCAAGCGCAAGCTGCTGCTGCACCGCGCCGAGATCGAGAAGATCGCGCAGAAGACGGCCCAGAAGGGCTACACGATCATCCCGCTGTCGCTCTACTTCTCCGACGGTCGGGCGAAGGTCGAGATCGCTCTGGCGAAGGGCAAGAAGTCCTACGACAAGCGGCACTCGATCGCCGAGCGCCAGGCCGACCGCGAGAAGCAGCAGGCCCTCGGCCGCCAGCTGAAGGGCATGGACCGGGTGTGAGCCCGGCGCCGTCGGTGCACGACCCCGACGAGCGCGTCGACCACCTGCACGCGGTCGCCGCGCGGCTCGGGGTCCCGGGGATCTTCGACGTCCACACGCACTTCCTGCCGCCGCGCGTCACCGAGAAGGTGCGCGCGGTGTTCGCGTCCGCCGGGCCGCTGATCGGGCGCGAGTGGCCGATCCGCTACGACGACGCCGACGAGCCCAACGTCGCGCGGCTGCGGGCGTACGGCGTCCGCCGGTTCACCGCCCTGCCCTACCCCCACAAGCCCGGCATGGCGACGTTCCTCAACACCTGGGCCGACGACTTCGCCGCCCGCACCCCCGAGGCCCTGCGGTGCGCGACCTTCTTCCCGGAGCCCGAGGCGGGGGCGTACGTGGCCGAGCGCGTCGCCGCCGGCGTGCAGGTGTTCAAGGTGCACGTGCAGGTGGGTGCGTTCGACGTGCGCGACCCGCTCCTGGGGCCGGTGTGGTCGGTCCTGGAGGAGGCGGGCACGCCGGTCGTCCTGCACGCCGGGTCGGGACCCGTGCCGACCGAGTTCACCGGACCGGGGCCGGTCGCCGAGCTGCTGGCGCGGCACCCGCGCCTGACGCTGGTGATGGCCCACCTGGGGGCGCCGGAGTACGCGGAGTTCCTGGCCATGGCGGAGACCTACGAGCGGGTGCACCTCGACACCACCATGGCCTTCACCGACTTCTTCGACGCCACGACCGACCGGATCGGCGAGGTGGCCGGGGTCTGCGAGCACCGCGGCTCGATGCCCGGCGCCCTGCTGCCGCGGTTCGCCGCGGTGGGGGAGAAGGTGCTGTTCGGCTCGGACTTCCCGCACATCCCCTACCCGTACGTCCACCAGCTCGAGGTGCTCGAGGCGCTGCGCGAGCGGGAAGCGGCCTTCGACGACGCCTGGCTGGCCGGCGTGGTCTGGCACAACGCGGCGCGGCTGTTCGGGCTCCACGCGGCGGAATGATCCGACGGACTCGCGTGTAGTCCTACGAGACCCTGACGTCGACGCACGAGGAGTTCCGCCTGATGGCACGCGTGGTGCAGTACACCGAGACCGGTCCCGCCGAGGTCCTGCAGGTCGTGGAGGTCGAGACCCCCGAGCCCGGCCCCGGCGAGGTGCTGGTCGAGGTCCGGGCCGCCGGGATCAACCCGCTCGAGTGGAAGCAGCGCTCCGGACTGCGACCGACCCCCGCGATCGTCGAGCCCCGCCGGATCGGCTCCGACGGCGCCGGCGTGGTCGCCGCCGTGGGCGAGGGCGTCCAGGGCTGGGCCGTCGGCGACGAGGTGATCGTCAGCGGCGCCGTCGGCACTTACGCCACCCACGTCGTGGTCGGGCCGGAGAACCTCGCCGGCAAGCCCGCCGCGATCGACTTCGAGCAGGCCGCCGCCCTCGGCATCCCGGTCGCGACCGCCCACCAGGTGCTCGCGTCCCTCGGCGTGGAGCGCGGCGAGACGCTGCTGCTGCACGGCGGCAGCGGCGGCGTGGGCCAGGCCGTCATCCAGCTCGCTCGCCACAAGGGCGTCGAGGTGATCGCCACCGCCAGCGAGGCCAACCACGAGCGTCTGCGCGAGCTCGGCGCCATCCCCGTGGCGTACGGCGACGGGCTCCAGGAGCGCGTGGCCTCCGTCGCCCCGCAGGGCGTCGACCGCGCCCTCGACGCCGTCGGCACCGACGAGGCCATCGAGGTCTCGTTCGCCCTGGTCGAGGACCGCCAGCGGATCGGCACCATCGTGGTCGGCCCCAAGGCGCCCGACCTCGGCATCCAGGCGTGGAGTGGCGGCGCGCCGTGGCCGCTGACGCCGGAGCAGCTGCAGCTGCGCGCCGACGCCATCCCGGTCGTGGCCGACTTGATCGCCCGCGGCCGGTTCGAGGTCGAGGTCTCACGCCGCTTCGCGCTCGACGACGTCGTCGCCGCCGCGAAGGAGAGCGAGGCCGGGCACACGCGCGGCAAGATCGTCCTCCTGCCCTGAGCCCGCCCTGAGCCCGGGCCCTCGGGGTCGCGGTATCTCCGGTAGTCGATGACTATCGGAGGTACCGCGACCTGGGGGACGGCGCGTGGCAGCATGGCGGCCGTGGTCGAGCTGAGCGCGGTCGAGAAGGTCGAGCGGGTCGTCGTGCGCGGGCTGGCCACGGTGCCGCCCCGCGTGCTCGAGGCCCTGGTGCGGCGGCGCCCCGTCAACGCCGACGGCGAGCGCTTGGCCCCGGAGATCGCGCTCGCCCTGGCCGCGCTGAACCGCCTGCCGGGCTCCGACTTCTCCGACCGCCCGCTGCCCGAGGCCCGCCACCAGATCGACGCGGAGGCGCTCGTCTTCGCCGACCCCGACGGCCCGGTCGCGGTCGAGGAGGAGATCGAGATCCCCGGCCCCGCCGGCCCGATCCCCGCCACCCGCTACCGCGCCCGCGTCGGCACCCCCAAGGGCCTGGTCGTCTACTTCCACGGCGGCGGCTGGGTGCTCGGCAGCCGCCTCAGCACCGCGTCGCCGGTGCGCTTCCTCGCCCGGCACGCCGAGGTCGACGTGCTGTCCGTCGACTACCGGCTCGCGCCCGAGCACCCGTTCCCGGCGGCGCTGGAGGACGCGCGGGCCGCCTGGGAGTACGCCGTGGCCCACGCGCCGTCCTGGGGCGTCGCGCCCGACCGGATCGCGCTCGCGGGCGACTCGGCCGGCGGCAACCTCAGCGCCGTGCTGGCCCTGGACCTGCGCGGCGAGCCCGTGGTGCCGGCGTACCAGCTGCTGCTGTTCCCCGTCACCGACCTGTCGCGGCGCAGCGCCTCCTACGCGGAGTTCGCCGAGGGGTTCTTCCTCACGGCGAAGCAGATGGACTGGTACGCCGAGCGCTACCTCACCGACCCGGCGCAGGCGAGCGACCCGCGCGTCTCGCCGCTGCTGGCCGAGGACCTGACCGGCGCGCCGCCGGCCTACGTCGCCGTCGCCGGGTTCGACCCGCTGCGCGACGAGGGGATCGCGTACGCCGAGCGCCTGCGCGCCGCAGGCGTGCCCGTCCGGCTGGCCCGCGAGGGCGACCTCATCCACGCCTTCGTCAACATCACCGGCGTCAGCCGCCGCGCGCACGCCGCGACCCTGGCGGCGGCCCACGCCGTGCGCGACGCGCTCGCCGGAACGACGGCGGGCCCGACGGAATAGCGTTGGCGGGGCGTCGGTTGGGCGATGTAGGCTCGTCCGACGCGGCGCGCCGCACCTGTCACTCAGGTTGACAACTCAAGAGGGGCTGATCGGTTTCGACTGAGGACGTACGTCCCAGGGGAAGCGGGTCGAGAAGCCAGCGTCATCTCGTAAACGATCGCTGGAAACCAATAACTGCCGACAACAAGCGCAGTGACTTCGCTCTCGCCGCCTGAGCGGTGATCGAAGCGTCAGACCGGGTGCCCGTCTCCGACCCGGATCCTGGCGTCATCTAGGAGACTTGCTGCTCACCTTCTGTCAGGAGAGGTGAGCGGGACTCTTTCCTGACTGGGCCTGTCGACGACGTGTTCGTGCGAGCGTCGGGGCCGAGAAAACGACACCACGAACTGCACCCGGAGAAGACCTGGCACTGCGCCGCAGGACGCGGGTTCGATTCCCGCCAGCTCCACAGCCCTCGTGCGAACGGCCGTCCCCGACAGGGGGCGGCCGTTCGTGCGTCCGGGGGAGTGCGCCCTCGACGGCCGCTGACGCCGCCGACTCCTCAGGCCGTCTCGAGCGCAGCGATGGCGCGGCGCCCGAGGCTGTGCGCGACGTGGTCGCGCATCACCTGCTCGGCGCGGGCGGTGTCGCCGGCGACGACGGCGTCGGCGAGGGCCTGGTGCTCCGCGCGTACCCGGGCCACGTCTTCCTCCGAGTCGGCCTGGGCGCGCAGCCCCACCTGGCGGTAGCGGTCGGCCTTGTCCCACAGCCCCTCGAGCACCTCGACGAGCGGCTCGTTGTGCGAGGCGCGGTAGACCGCGCGGTGGAACGCCCGGTGCGCGGCGAGGGCGTCGAGGTCGCCGGCGGCGGTGATCGGGTCCAGCGCGGCGAGAGTGCGACCGATCTCGGCCAGGTCGTCGTCCGTGCGGCGCTCCGCGGCCAGCGCGGCGGCGAGCGGGTCGACGGCCTGACGCACCTCGTACAGGCTGCGCGCCTCCTCGGGCGAGAGCGCCGTGACGCGCGCGTCGCGGTGGGTGTCGAGACGCACCAGCCCCTCGGAGGCGAGCCGTTTCAGGGCCTCGCGCACGGGGGTGGTCGAGATGCCGAGCTCGGCGGCGATCCGCTCCTGGCTGACGACCGACCCGGCGGCGAGGTCGTCGGTGAGGATGCGGCGCTTGATCTCGTCGTAGGCGTACTGGTTCTTGCTGAACACCGGTGGCACGGGCGCAAGCGTACGGCGTGCAGCGGACAGACGGCATTATGTAGCCTATAGGCTAGGAGATGATGCTGATGACCCCCGATAGCTTCCACAGCCGCAGCACCCTGGACACCCCGCTGGGGCCGCTGACGATCCACCGCCTCGATGCCGTGCCCGGCAGCGAGGCGCTGCCCTTCGCCCACAAGGTGGTGCTGGAGAACCTCCTGCGCCACGAGGACGGGGAGACGGTCACCGCCGACGACGTCCGTCGGCTCGTCGAGGGCGGGGCGCCCGACCTGGCCTTCCACGCCTCCCGCGTCTTCCTCCACGACACCAACGGCGTGCCGGTGCTCACGGACCTCGCCGCGCTGCGCGAGGCCGTCGTCGGCCACGGCCTCGACGCCGCCGCGATCGACGCCGTCGTGCCCGCCCAGCTCACCGTCGACCACTCGGTCGCCGCCGACCACGTCGCGCGCCCCGACGCCCCGCTGCTCAACGTGCGGCGGGAGTACGAGCGCAACGCCGAGCGCTACCGCTTCCTCAAGTGGGGCGAGCAGGCCTTCGACCGGCTCGCGGTCGTGCCGCCGGGCGCCGGGATCATGCACCAGATCAACATCGAGCGGCTGGCCGACGTGGTCACCGTGCGCGACGGCGCCGCCTTCCCCGACACCGTGGCCGGCACCGACTCGCACACCACCATGGTCAACGGCCTCGGCGTGCTCGGCTGGGGCGTCGGCGGCATCGAGGCCGAGGCCGCCATGCTCGGCCAGCCCGTCTCCCTGCTCCTGCCGCCCGTCGTCGGCGTCGAGCTCGTCGGCGACCTGCGCCCCGGGGTCACCGCCACCGACCTCGTGCTGACCCTCACCGAGCGGCTGCGCGCGCTGGGCGTCGTCGGCAGCTTCGTCGAGTTCTTCGGCGCCGGCGTCGCCGCGACCAGCGTCGCGACCCGCTGCACGATCGCCAACATGAGCCCCGAGTTCGGCTCCACCTCCGCGGTGTTCCCGATCGACGCCGCGACGATCGCGTACCTGCGCCTCACCGGCCGCGACCCCGACCACGTGGCCGTGGTGGAGGCGTACGCCCGCGCCCAGGGCCTCTGGCACGACCCGGCGGCCCGCCCGCGCTACGACCGCACGGTCGTCGTCGACCTCGACGAGGTGCGCCCCAGCCTCGCCGGGCCGCGGCGCCCGCAGGACCGCCACGACCTCGCCGGTACGCCCGTCGCCGCGGCCGCCGCGATCGCCGAGCTGGCACCGCCCGACCTCGCGCCCCACGCGGAGGGCGCCGCGGGCCCGCAGCACGGCGCCGTCGCGATCGCCGCGATCACGTCCTGCACCAACACCTCCAACCCGGCCGTGATGGTCGCCGCCGGGCTGCTGGCCCGCAACGCGGTCGAGCGGGGCCTGGTCGCCGCGCCCTGGGTCAAGACCAGCCTCGCGCCCGGCTCGAAGGTCGTCACCGACTACCTCGAGCGCTCCGGGCTGCTGCCGGCGCTGGAGAAGCTCGGGTTCGGGCTCGTCGGCTACGGCTGCATGACCTGCATCGGCAACTCGGGCGCCCTGCTGCCCGACGTCGAGCGCGCCGTGCGCGCCGATGGCCTCGTCGCGGCGTCGGTGACCTCCGGCAACCGCAACTTCGACGGCCGGATCAACAACGACGTCGCGCTCAACTTCCTGGCCTCCCCGCCGCTGGTGGTCGCGTACGCCCTCGCCGGCAGCGTCGCGGTCGACCTCACGGCCGAGCCGCTCGGCCACGACGAGCAGGGCCGCCCGGTCCACCTGGCCGACGTCTGGCCCAGCGAGGCCGAGATCGCCGAGGTCGTCGCCGGCGCGCTCGAGCCGGCCATGTTCACCGACGCCTACGCGACCCTCTTCGACGGCGACGACAACTGGCGGGGACTCGACGCGCCCACCGGCCCGGTGTTCCCGTGGGACGAGGACTCGACCTACCTGCAGCGCCCGCCGTTCCTCGACGTACCGGCGGGCACGGACCGGATCGCCGACCTGCACGGCGCGCGCGTGTTGGCCGTGCTCGGCGACTCGGTGACCACCGACCACATCTGCCCGGCCGGCCGCGTGCCGACCGAGAGCGCCGCGGGCCGGTTCCTGACCGCGCGCGGGGTCGCGCCGCGCGACCTCAACACCTACGCCTCGCGCCGCGGCAACTGGCAGGTGATGCTGCGCGGCGGCTTCGCGAACCCGCGACTGCGCGAGCGTGGCGAGGCGCTGGGGGAGCGGCCCGCCGACGAGCAGCTGGCCGCGGTCGCCGAGCGGCACCGCGCGGCCGGCACACCGCTCGTGGTGCTCGCGGGCAAGGAGTACGGCACCGGCTCCTCGCGGGACTGGGCGGCCAAGGTGACCGCCCTGCTCGGGGTACGCGTCGTGCTCGCCGAGTCCTTCGAGCGCATCCACCGCGGCAACCTCGTGGGCATGGGCGTCCTGCCCCTGCAGCTCCTCGAGGGCGACACGGTCGCCTCCCTCGGGCTCAGCGGGGACGAGGAGATCTCGGTGACGGGACTCGAGGTGCCGGCCGCGCCCGGCGCCCCCGACGCCCGCCGGCTCGCGGAGCGGGTGCAGGTGGAGGCCGTCGACGCCGCGAGCGGTCGGCGTACCCGCTTCGAGGCCCTCGTGCGCGTCGACACCGCGCGCGAGGAGGCGTACCTGCGGGCCGGCGGCCTGCTGCCCTACGTGCTCGCCCAGGTGCTGCGCGACGCGCGCTGAGGGGCCCACGCGACGGACCCCGGGCCCGGCACGGAGCGATCCGTGCCGGACCCGGGGTCCTGTCGTCTCCCGTGACCTCCGGGCTCAGCGGTCGGCGGTCTCCTCCTCGCGCGCCTCGGCCACGGTGGCCGGGGTGCCGGGACGCACGCGGCGGTAGACGGTCCACGCGATGCCGAGCGCGAGCAGGCTGTAGAGCCCGATCGTGATCGGGCTGCTGACCAGCGTGAGCGGGTCGTTGCCGGAGTTGCCCATGGCGTCGCGCAGGGAGTACTCGGCCAGGGGGCCGAGGATCACCGCGATCAGCACGGGCGCCAGCGGCACGTCGTTGCGGCGCATCACGAACGCGAGCAGGCCGAGCGCGCACATCAGCACGAGGTCGGTCTGGCTGGCCCCGGTGGCGTAGACGCCCAGGCTGGCGAAGACCGTGATCCCCGCGTACAGGTACGACTGCGGCAGCATCAGGAGCTTGGCCCACAGGGGCGCGAACGGCAGGTTGAGGATCAGCAGCACGATCGCGGCGAGGAACAGCGCCGCGAGCAGCGCCCAGACGATCTCGCCGTTGCGCTCGAACAGCAGCGGGCCCGGCTGCATGCCGTACTGCTGGAACGTCGCGAGCAGCAGCGCCGCGGTCGCCGACGTCGGCAGACCGAGCGCGAGCAGCGCGCCCATCGCGGAGCCGGCGGTCGCGTTGCCCGCGGCCTCCGGTCCGGCGACGCCCTCGATGGCGCCGGTGCCGAACTCCGGGGTCTCCTTGCGCTTGTCGAGCTGCTTCTCCGTCGTGTACGAGAGGAACGTCGGCACCTCGGCGCCACCCGCGGGGATGATGCCGAACGGGACGCCGATGCTGGCCCCGCGCAGCCACGCGGGCGCAGCGCGGCGGAACTCGCGGCCCGAGAGCCACGGACGCCCCTTCGAGGGGATCAGCTCCGTGCCGCCCGCACGCCCGTGGCGACCGGCGACGTGCAGGACCTCGCCGACGGCCAGGACGGCCACGGTGATGACCACGATGCTGATGCCGTCGAACAGGGCGGGCACGTCAAAGGTGAACCGGGCGGTGCCCGTGGATTGGTCGGTGCCGACGAGGGCCAGGGCCAGGCCGAAGGCCAGCGCGGCCAGGCCGCGCAGCGGCGACTCCGAGACGACCGTGGAGATGGCGACGAACGCGAAGAGGGCCAGCGCGAAGTACTCGCCCGGCCCGAAGCTGGTGGCGAGGTCGGCCATGGTCGGCGCGAAGAACACCACGAGGGTGGTGGCCAGGATCGAGCCGAGGAAGGCGCCGATCGCCGAGGTGGCCAGCGCCTGCGGAGCGCGTCCGGCTCGGGCCATCTTGTGGCCCTCGAACGTGGTCGCGATCGCGGTCGAGTTGCCCGGCGTGTTCATGAGGATGCCGGCGGTGGAGTCGCCGAACAGGCCGCCGAAGTAGATGCCGGAGAACATGATCAGCGCAGCGAGCGGGTCGAGCGTGAACGTCATCGGCAGCAGCAGGGCGACCGCCATCGCGGAGCCCAGGCCGGGCATGACGCCGACCGCCGTGCCGAGCAGGGCGCCGACGGCGACCCACAGCAGGTTCATCGGGGTCAGGACGTCGCCGAAGCCGCCGGCGAGGTTGGAGAGCTGGTCCATCGTCAGCCCCTTCCGAGGATGCCGGACGGCAGCGCGAGGCCGAGCATGCCGCTGAAGGTGATCTGCACGATCGAGGCGAGGATGAAGCCGACCGTCACGTTGCGCAGGATGTTGCGGTTGCCCAGGCCCGTCGCGACGGTGGCGAACAGCGCGGTCGCCATGATCAGCCAGCCGACGACGTCGAGCAGCGCGGTGAACGCGATCATCCCGCCGAAGGTGGTGGCCACGGCGCGCCAGTTGGTGTCGGCGCTGGTGGCGTGGTCGCGGGTGCGGGCCGGCTCGGGCTTCGCGAACGCGCTGCGCGCCAGCAGGGCCGCGAGCACGGCGCAGAGGCCGGCGACGAGCCAGGCGAAGCCCTGCGGGCCGAGCAGGCCGCCGTCGCCGACGACGTCCATCGTGAGGTTGCCGTAGACCAGCACCCCCGCGACGCCGAGGAGCAGCAGCGCGACGACGAGCTCGCCGCGACCGCTGAGGACGGTACGCCGGGCCGGCGCGGCCGGCTGCGTGCCCGGCTGCGTGCCCGCCTGAGACGTGGTGGTGGAGGCGCCCCCCTCCGGGGCGGCGGCGCTCACAGGATCCCCAGCTCGGTCAGGAGGGCGCGCGTGCGCTCCTCCTCCTCGGCGATGAACTCGGCGAACTCCTCGGGCCCGGTGAAGCTGTCGTCCCACCGGTTGCGCTCGATGGCCTCGCCCCACGAGTCCGTGCCGACCGTCTCCTCGGTGATCGCCAGGAGCTCGTCGCGCTCCTCCTCGGTGATCCCGGGCGGCGCGAGCACGCCGCGCCAGTTGACCAGGTCGACGCCCTCGTAGCCCTCGTCCTGCACGGTCGGGGCGTCGACGCCCTCGAGCGGCTCGGGAGCCACCACGGCGAGGGCCCGGAGGCGGCCGCCGTCGATGAGGTCGCGGAAGTCGTTGTAGCCGCTGATCCCGACGGGAACGGTGCCGCTGGCCTCGGAGAGCAGGGAGAGCGTGAGCTCGCCGCCGCCGGAGTGCGGGGTGTAGTGCAGGTCGGCCGGGTCGAGACCGGCGGACGCCGCCAGCTGCCCGGCGACCAGGTGGTCGACGGAGCCGGCGGAGCCGCCCCCGACGGGCAGGGTCGGGTCGGCGCGCCACGCCTCGACGAAGTCGTCGAGCGTCTCCCACTCGGACTCGGTGGGCACGGCGATGACCTCGTAGTCGTCGGTGAGCCGTGCGATCGGCGTGACGTCCGAGATCCGGCTGGCGCCGCCACCCATCTCGACGCCGCCCACCATCGCGGCGCCGGTGACCATGAGGGTCGTGGCGTCGCCGTCGAAGCGGACCAGCTGGCCGAGGCCGATGGTGCCGCCGGCGCCGGGCACGTTGACGACCTGGACGTTGTTGACGATCCCGTCGGTGCGCGCGGCCTGCTGGTACTCGCGTGCGGCGAGGTCCCAGCCGCCGCCCGCGGCGGCCGGGGCGATCACCGTCAGTGCGGAGCGGGCCTGCGCGCCGCCCTCGTCGCCGCGGGCGTCCTGCACCGCGAAGTAACCGGTGGTCGCGGCGAGCACGAGGCCGATGCCCGCGCCGAGCAGGCCGCGGTCGCCGATCATCGCTTCACCTTCACGGCGAGGACGTCGCACTCGGCGGCCAGCAGGATCCGCTGCGCGGTGCTGCCCATGAGCAGCTTGCCGACCGAGGAGCGGTGGCGGACGCCGACCACGACGAGGCGGGCGTCGAGCCGGCGGGCGGTCTCGAGCACCGCCTCGGCGGCGTCGGAGGCGACGACGCGCTCGATGCGCGTGGCCACGCCGGCCTGCTCGCCCTCGGCGAGGTAGCCGGCGAGGACGTCGTCGGAGGCGTGCTTGGGGTCGGCCAACGCGTCGTTGGACGACACGTTGAGCAGGACCAGGTCGGTGCCGCTCATGCGGGCCTGCTCCAGCGCGGACGCGAACGCCGCGTGGGCGGAGGGCGCCGGCGAGTGGGCGAGGACGACGGTCATGGTTCTCCTTCGTCAGGGGTGATCGTCGTCACAGACTGTACTGTATAGGCTGCACGATTGGCCATCCGAGGTGGCGGGAGGAGCGCGGGGCGGTGGCGTCACGCTCGGCGCGCGGATCCTCGACCGTGGCAGGCGACGTGGCGCGCGTCACGCTTGCGGAACTGACGGACGTACTGGTCTTTCTGGTCACGCCGTGGCGATTCCTCGACGCGGGGTCCGTGACCTCCTTTGCGCGGCCTCGTTCCCGGTGTACAACTGATCACTGACCGAGTGATCCACCGCACAGCCGTCCCCCGTCCGACCGCATCCGACCCCTCCGGGAGCGCCCGTGGCCGTCCGCACCGCCGTCCAGCAGCTCGCCCCCACGCGTCGTCGCCGCGACTGGCACGCCGTCCGCTCGCTGGCCGAGGGCCTCACCACCCCGCTGCACCCCGACGACTACCTGCGCTTCGTCAACCCGCTGTGGACCTCGCGCGAGCTGCGGGGACGGGTCGAGTCGATCGTGCGCGAGACGGAGGACGCCGCCACCCTCGTGATCCGCCCGGGCTGGGGGTGGCGCTTCGACCACGGCGCGGGGCAGTACATCGGCATCGGGGTGCCCGTGGACGGTCGCTACCAGTGGCGCTCGTACTCGCTGACCAGCACGCCGCGCCGCCGTGGGCGTCGCATCACGATCACGGTGCGCGCGATGCCGGAGGGACTGCTGTCCGGCCACCTCATCGAGGGCCTCGCGCCGGGCACCGTCGTGCGGCTCGCGGCCCCGGCCGGCGACTTCGTGCTCCCCGACCCGCCGCCGGAGCGCCTGCTCTTCCTGGTCGGCGGCTCGGGCATCACGCCGATCATGGCGATGCTGAAGACGCTGGTGCGCCGCGCCGAGGCCGGCCGCTACACCCTGCCGGACGTCCACCTCGTCTACTCCTCGCCCACGCCCGGCCGGATGATCTTCCGCGAGCGGCTCGAGCGGGTGGCGGCCGAGCACGACTCGATCACCTTCACGCCGGTCTTCACCGACACCGACGGCATCCTCACCATGGACCGGCTCGCCGACGTCGTCCCCGACTGGGAGCAGCGCCAGACCTGGGCGTGCGGTCCGGCGCCCATGCTCGACGCCGCCACCGAGCACTGGCGCGAGGCGGGGCTCGAGGACGCCCTGCACCTCGAGCGGTTCACGCTCGAGATCGGCGAGGACGCCGGCGAGGGCGGCACCGTCAGCTTCCAGAACTCCGGGCGCAGCGCCGACGCCGAGCCGGGCACCACGGTGCTCGAGGCGGGGGAGTCCGCCGGCGTCGGGATGCCCTACGGCTGCCGGATGGGCATCTGCCACACCTGCACCCTCACCCTCGTCAAGGGCGCCGTCACCGACGTGCGCAACGGCGACCGCTACGACCAGCCCAACGAGCAGATCCAGACGTGCGTCACCGTGCCCAGCGGCGACTGCACGATCGCGATCTGACCCCCGCACGACCCACCCAGCAGAGGAGGACCCGTGGCCATCGCGGACGTCAAGGAGTACACGCACCTCAGCGCCGAGCAGGTCGAGGAGCTCGGAGCCCGGCTCGACGAGCTGCGCGCCCGCGTCGAGGCGTCGCGCGACGCCGACGACGCGGCGTACATCCACCGGCTGATCAAGACCCAGCGCGGCCTCGCGCTCGCGGGCCGCGTGGCCATGCTGGCCGGCGCGTACGCCCCGAAGCGTCACCGCCGCCTGCGCACCGGGGCGACCGCCACCGGGGCCGCTCTGCTCGGCCTGGCCAAGATCCTCGAGAACATGGAGATCGGCCACAACGTGATGCACGGGCAGTGGGACTGGATGAACGACCCGGAGATCCACTCCTCGACGTGGGAGTGGGACACCGCGCAGCCGGCCGAGCAGTGGAAGCACAGCCACAACTACGTGCACCACCAGTTCACCAACGTGCTCGGCTACGACAACGACATCGGCTACGGCATCCTGCGGATGGCCCGCGAGCAGAAGTGGCACCCGGCGAACCTCGGCCAGCCGGTCTACAACTCGCTGCTCGCGCTGCTGTTCGAATGGGGCGTGGCGCTGCACGACCTCGACGTCGAGCGGATCCGCAAGCTGGAGAAGGACCCGCAGGAGATGAAGCGGCAGCTCAAGCAGATCTTCCGCAAGGGCCGCAACCAGATCCTCAAGGACTACATCGTCTACCCGGCGCTGTCGGGGCCGGCGTGGAGGACCACGCTGAAGGCCAACGCCGCGGCCAACCTCACCCGCAACCTGTGGTCGTACGTGATCATCTTCTGCGGGCACTTCCCCGACGGGGCGCTGCACTTCACCGAGGAGCAGATCGAGGACGAGACCCGCGCGGAGTGGTACCTGCGCCAGATGCTCGGGGCCGCGAACTTCGACGGCAGCCGCACGCTGCACATCCTCTCGGGCAGCCTCGGCTACCAGATCGAGCACCACCTCTTCCCGGACCTGCCGAGCAACCGCTACCCGGAGATCGCGGTCGAGGTGCGCGCGCTGTGCGAGGAGTACGGCATCCCCTACACGATCGGCCCGCTGTGGAAGCAGTACGGCCAGGCCCTGCGCACCATCACGCTGCTGAGCCTGCCGAACAGCGTGACCGGCCACGGCTCGGAGAAGTACGGCGAGATCACCCCGCCGACGGCCGAGGTCGCCGACCGGGGCCGCAAGAGCGACTCCGAGCGTCCCTCGCGCCGCAGCGAGCTCGGCGGCTGGTCGCGGGCCGGCGCCTCGGCGCGGGCATGAGGTCGCTGCTGGCGGCGCGGCGCGGGCACGGGTCGCCGCACGCGTCCGGACCGGAGGACCGGCCCGACCACCTGATCGGGCTGCCCTTCGTGTGCACCGGGCCCGACGGGCGCGGGGACCTCGCCGAGCTGCACCGGGCGCGGGTGGTGCAGTGCGCGCTGAGCCGGGTCTGCGCCGTCTGCGCCCAGACGCTCGACCGACCGCTGCACCTCGTCGGCACCGCCGCCGAGGCCGACGACAACGCGTTCCGGCTCCCGCCGGCCCACGCCGTGTGCGTCGACGCGCTCCTGGAGCCGCTGCGTACCGGCGACGGCGTGGTGCTCGGGCACGGGGTCGGGCCGACGAGCCGGTGGTCCGTCGTGGTCACCGGCGGGTTCGACCTCGTGCGTCCCGAGACCCGAGACGGGCTGCACCTGTTCCGGCCCAACGCGGTGCTGGAGCGGCGCGACCTGGCGTAGGGGAGCGGGACGGAGCGATCAGCCGCCGGTCGGCGGGCGCCACATCCCGATCGCCGGGGTGGTGCCGTACGCCGGCACCTCGCCGCGCACGACGAAGCCGTGCCGCTCGTAGAACGGGACGTTGGCCTGCGTCGAGGACTCCAGGTAGCAGCCGACCCGGGCGGCGTCCGCGGCCGCGAAGCGGTCCGCCAGCAGGGCACCGGCCACCCCGCGGCCGCGCGCGGCCGGGGTCGTGCCGAGGAGCCGCAGGTACCAGTGCGGCACCTGCGGACGGTGCAGGTGGGCCGCGTGCTCGCTGCGCGCGGCGTCGACGATGCGACGGCCGAAGACCCGCACGTGCGCCGGGACGCTGCGCAGCGACGCCAGGGTCGGCACGCTGGCGCCCGGCGCGTCCCACACCCCGACGCCCAGCAGGTCGCCGGACGCGGCGTCGGCGGCCACGTGCACGTCGCCGCCCGCCGCCATCGCCTCGTCGAACATCGCGGTGAACATCCGCCGCAGCCGCCCGTCCTGGTCACCGGGCGGCAGCATGGCCACGGTGTGCGGGTCGGTCGCGAAGGCCGCCGCGAGCACGGCGGCCGTGCGGTCGCGGTCGGCGCGGGCGGCGGGGAAGATCGTCACGTCGGGGCGGTGGGTCGGCACGGGCCCCACCCTAGAGATCCCCAGGGCGGGGCCCGCACCGTGCCGCGCCGGTCGCGTCGACCGACCGACCGACCGACCGAGGCCTACGGCTTGACGGCCAGCACCGGCACGCCGGCGCCGAGCAGCACGCGCTGGGCGACCGAGCCCAGCACCAGCTTGCCGACGGGGGAGCGCTTGCGCAGCCCGACGACGATCACGGTCGCGCCGTCGGCCTCGGCGGCGTCGAGCACCGCTTCGGCGACGTCGGGGGCCACCGGGCGCCGGATCTCGTGCTCGAGCCCGCTGGCGGCGAGCTCGGCGTCGAGGTGGGCGACCTCGGCGTCGTCGGCGTGGCGCTCGTCGATCAGGGCGTCGCCCCGGGTGGCGTTGACCGCCACGATCCGCGCCGAGCGGCGGCGCGCCTCGACGATGCCGTGGGCCAGCGCGGCCTGCCCGAACTCGTCGGGGGTGAAGGCGATCAGGACGGTCTCGTCCGGCGTCGTGGTCATCGGACCTGCTCCTTGTCGGAATCGGCGGCCTCAGCGGCGGCCGCAGGGGTGGGGGCGGAAGTGCTCAGGGGGGTCCGGCGCAGGCGGCCCAGGACGAACGGGACGACCAGCAGCAGCACGATCACGGCGTACACCACCACGGCCACGGGCTCGTTGTAGAGCCCGGAGACCTCGCCGCCCGAGATCGACAGGGCCTCCCGCATCTTGGTCTCCATCAGGGGGCCGAGGATGACACCCAGGATGAGCGGCAGCACCGGCAGCCCGAAGCGACGCATCGCCAGGCCGAGCAGACCGAAGACGAGCAGCAGGAACAGGTCGAACGGTTGCTGGTTGGCGGTGTAGGCGCCCAGCGAGGCGAAGAACAGGATGCCGGCGTAGAGGTAGGGCCGGGGGATCCGCAGCAGCTTCGCCCACAGCGGGGCCAGCGGCAGGTTCAGCACCAGCAGCAGGGTGTTGCCGATGAGCAGGCTGGCGAGCAGCGTCCAGACCAGGTCGGCGTGCTCGGTCATCAGCTGCGGACCCGGCTGGATGCCGTAGCCCTGCAGTGCCGCGAGCATGATCGTCGCGGTCGCCGTGACCGGCAGGCCGAGGGCCAGCAGCGGCACGAAGGTTCCCGCGGCGGAGGCGTTGTTGGCCGCCTCCGGCCCCGCGACGCCCTCGATCGCGCCCTTGCCGAACTCGTGGCCCTCCTTGGCCAGCCGCTTCTCGAGCACGTACGACAGGAAGGTCGGCGTCTCCGCGCCGCCGGCCGGGACGGCTCCGAACGGGAAGCCCAGCGCCGTGCCGCGCAGCCACGGCTTCCAGGAGCGCGACCAGTCGCCGCGACCCATCCACGGCCGACCGACCGGGATCACCGAGAGCGGGCGACGGCGCAGGTGCGCCGCGACCCACAGCGCCTCGCCGAGGGCGAAGATGCCGACGGCGACCACGACGATGTCGAGGCGGTCCGCGAGCAGCGGCTGGTCGAACGACAGGCGCGGCTGACCGGTGTTGAGGTCGAGCCCGACGAGGCCGATCGTGAGGCCGAGGAAGAGCGCGATGAACCCGCGCAGGCGCGAGGAGCCGAGCACGCTGGTGACCAGCACCATCGCCATCAGCATGATCGCGAGGTAGCTGGGGGCGCCGATCTCGACGGCGATCCCGGCCAGCGCCGGGGCGAAGAAGACGACCAGCAGCGTGCCGATGGTGCCGGCGACGAAGGAGCCGATGGCCGCGGTGGCCAGCGCTTGGGCGGCGCGACCCTTCTTGGCCATCTTGTTGCCCTCGAGCGCCGTCATCACCGAGGCCGACTCACCGGGTGTGTTGAGCAGGATCGAGGTGGTGGAGCCGCCGTACATGCCGCCGTAGTAGATGCCGGCGAACATGATGAACGCCTGGGTCGGCTCGAGGCCGAAGGTGACGGGCAGCAGCAGCGCCACCGCCATCGCGGGCCCGATGCCGGGCAGCACGCCGACGAAGGTGCCGAGCAGCACGCCGATCGCGGCCCACATCAGGTTCTCGGGCGTCAGGGCCGTGCCCAGGCCGTCCGCGAGGAGGGAGAGTGATTCCATCGCGTGCTCCTCAGAGGATCCCGTCGAGGACGCCCGGCGTGAGCGGGATCCCCAGACCGACGTAGAAGGCGTACCAGCTGCCCACCGACAGCACCGCGCCGATGGCCAGGTCGCGCACCGGGGTGCGCGAGCCGAGCGCCCAGGTGGCGCCCGCGAACAGCAGCGCGCCCGTGACGGCCCAGCCGAGCCAGCCGACGGTCGCGATGGTCAGCACGAGCACCGCGACCAGCTTCGCGACGGTCAGCCAGTCCGAGCGCTGGGTGAGGTCGACGTCCTCGCCGTCCTCGGGGCTCGGCACGTCGCCGCGCAGCGCGGCCACGGCGAGCAGGACGCCGAGGCCCACCAGCACGGACCCGATCACGTAGGGGAACGCCTTCGGTCCGACCGGGTCCGCGAAGCCGACCACGAGGGTCGAGGCGTCGTAGACCGTGTAGGCGCCGATCACCACGAGCGCCGCGGCGAGCCCGAGCTGGCCGAGGTCGCGCGTACGCTCCGGGGCCGCGGTCGTGGCGGAGTCCGGGGCCTCCGGGGTGCCCGGGGTCCTCACCGGGGCGCTCACGAGCGCACCAGCCCGAGCGAGTCGAGGGTCTCGCGGACGCGGGCGTCCTCCTCCTCGAGGAACGACGTGAACTCGTCGCCGGTCTGCAGCGCGTCGATCCAGCCGTTCTCGGCCATCGCCGTCTGCCACTCCTCCGTGCCGTGCATCTCCACCACCAGGTCGATGAGTCGTTGCCGGTCCTCGTCCGAGATACCGGGGGGCGCGAGCACGCCGCGCCAGTTGTTGAAGACGAGGTCGACCCCGCCCTCCGTGACGGTCGGGATGTCGCCGAGGGCCTCGCTGGCGATGCGCTCCTCGCCGGAGACGGCCAGGCCGCGCAGGTCGCCGCCGGCGATCTGGCCCTCGAACTCGCCCAGGCCGGAGAATCCGACCTGGATCTTGTTGCCGAGCAGGGCCGAGGTCAGGGGGCCGCCGCCGTCGTAGACCACGTAGCGGACCTCGGTCGGGTCGATGCCGGCCGCCTCGGCGAGCAGCATCGGGAAGAGGTGGTCGGGCCCGCCGACCGAGGAGCCGCCGCCGACCACGATGGAGCCGGGGTCGGCGCGCCAGGCCTCGATGAACTCCTCGAAGGTCTGGAACGGGGAGTCGGCGGGCACCAGCACGCCCTCCTGGTCCTCGATCAGCTTGGCGATCGGGGTGGCGTCCTGGGGGCGGACGTCGTTGCCGTTGGAGTACAGCGAGCCGACCACGCCCAGGCCCATGTACATGAGCAGGTGGTCGTCGCCCTCGGCGTTCATGAGACGCGACATGGCGACCGAGCCGCCGGCGCCGATGATGTTGTTGATCTCGAAGTCGCCGCCCGTGAGGTCGTTGCGCTCCATGGCCGCCACGGCGGCACGACCGGTCTGGTCGTACCCTCCGCCGGGGCTGTTCGGGATGTAGACCGTGAAGTCGTCGGCGGCGTCGCCGCGCGTGACGCCGCAGCCGCTGAGGGCTGCGACGACGAGCGCGACGGTCGCGACGACCCCGACGCACCGGTGCGCCGTCGGTCTGCGGGAGAATGGGTGCTTCATGTGGCGATGGTCACCTTGGGTGTGGTAGCCGTCACTCTTTGGGTCGCAAAGGAGATTCGGAAACTTGCGGTCACGACCGAGGTTCACGCTCGCTGGGCAGTTCCTGCTGCTCCAGCTGAGCGTGCTGGTCGTCGTCCTGGTGGCTGCCGGCTTCGTGACCCTGCAGCAGGCCGACTCCGCGTTCCGCGACGAGCGGGGCTCGCGGATGCGCTCGGCGGCGGAGAGCCTGGCCGGCACCGACGGGGTGCGGCTCGGGCTCCAGGACCGCTACCCGCCCCTGCTGGTGCTGGCCACCTACGCCGAGGACGTGCGCGCCCGGCTCGGTGTCGACGCCGTCTACCTCACCGACGCCGACGGTGTCGTGGTGGTCGGGCCGGACCCGACGGTCGAGGAGCGCCCCGTCGACCTCGGTGACGACTCCGTGCTGCGCGGACGCTCGTGGGTGGGTGACATCGACGACCGCGGCGAGGACTCGCTGGCCGCCGCCGTGCCGGTGCTGGCCGACGACGGCGCGGTGGTCGGCACGGTGCTGGTGGCGGAGGCGTACCCCTCGCTGGCCGCCCGCGTCGAGCGCAGCGTGCCCGACCTGCTCGTCTTCCTGGGTCTCGGCCTGGCGCTGGGCGGCGCCGGCTCGCTGGCGCTGTCGCGGCTGATCCGTCGCCGCACCCGCGGGCTCGAGCCCGCGGAGATCGGCGCGCTGGCCGACCAGCGCGAGGCGCTGCTGCACTCGCTGCGCGAGGGCCTGGTCGCGGTGGCCGACGACGGCCGCCTCACCGTCGTCAACGACACCGCGCGCGAGCTGCTGGCCCTGGCCGGCGACGTGGGCCCCGGCACGCCGCTGGCGGCGGCCGGTCTCCAGCCCGAGGTGGTCGAGCTGCTCGACCCCGGGCTCGACCGGGACGGCGACGGCGCGGGCGCCGAGGTGCGCGACGCGCTGCTGGTGCTCGGGGGCCGCGTGATCGTCGCCAACCGCACGCCCGTGCGCGGGGGCGGCGGCACCGGCGGCGTCGTGGTGACGCTGCGCGACCACACCGAGCTGCTCGCGCTGCGCAGCGAGCTGCGCGAGCGCGAGTCGGTCACCGAGACGCTGCGCGCGCAGACGCACGAGTTCGCCAACCAGCTGCACACGATCTCGGGACTGCTGCAGCTGGAGGAGTACGACGAGGCGGCCACCGCTCTCGGCACCATCGTGCGGCGCCGCGCGGAGATCAGCGACGGCGTGCGGGCCCGCGTCGAGGACCCCCAGGTGGCGGCGCTCCTGGTCGCCAAGACGAGCGTCGCCGCGGAGCGCGGGCTGGCCGTCGACGTCGTGAACGCCGAGCCGTTCCCGCGGCTCGACCCCGACCTCGCCGTCGACGTCGTCACGGTGCTCGGCAACCTCGTCGACAACGCCGTGGAGGCCTCGGTCGGCGCGGCGCGGTCGGTCGCGGGACCCTCGGCCGCGGGGAGCGGCGTGCGCGTGCGACTCTGGTGGGCGGACGGCGCGGCCTGCATCGAGGTCGCGGACAGCGGCTCCGGGGTCGAGGACGGCGACCGCGACCGGATCTTCGAGCGGGGCTGGAGCACCAAGACCCCGGTCGTCGGCGGGCGCGGCGTGGGCCTGGCGCTCGTGCGCCAGGTCTGCCAACGTCGCGGCGGCGACGTCACGCTGGCGACGTCCCAGGAGCGCGGGGGCGCCGTCTTCACCGCACGACTGCCAGGAGGCACCGCATGACGAGCCCGGCCGCGAAGCCCGACCTCGGGGTCCTCGTCGTCGACGACGACTTCATGGTGGCCTCCATCCACACGCGGTTCGTCGAGCGCGTGCCGGGTTTCGTGCCGGTCGGCGTCGCGGCCACCGGGCGGGCGGCCCTGGAGGAGATCGCGCGCCTGCGCCCCGACCTCGTGCTGCTCGACGTGCACCTGCCGGACTTCTCGGGCCTCGAGGTGCTGCGGCGCCTGCGCGGCGCCGGGGACGCCACCGGCGTGATCATGGTGACCGCGGCCCGCGAGGCCGACACCGTCCGGGCCGCCGCGGCGGCCGGCGCGGCCCACTACCTGGTCAAGCCCTTCGAGCGGGAGGACCTCGAGGCCCGGCTCGACGCCTTCCGGCGCTCCCACGAGGCGCTGGCGGCGATCGGCCGCGACGACGCGAACCGCTCGGTGCAGGACACCATCGACCAGGTCTTCGTGCAGGGGGGAGCCGCCCGCGCGCAGCTGCCGAAGGGGCTCTCCCAGGAGACCGCGACCGCCGTCCTCGGCGCGCTGAGCACCGAGGAGGAGCTGTCCGCCAGCGAGGTCGCCGACCGGATCGGCGTCTCGCGGGTCAGCGCCCGGCGCTACCTCGAGCACTTCGTCGAGGCGGGCCGCGCCGTGGGGCGCCTGCAGTACGGCGGCGCCGGCCGCCCCCAGCGGCTCTACCGCGCCGCCGGCTCCTGAGCCGCCGCGGGGCCCTCGTCCGCGGGTGAGGAGCGCACCTGCACGAGGATGGCGGCCAGGATCAGCGCGCCACCGACCGTGCCGAGCAGGCCGATCCGCTCGCCGACCACGACCGCGGCCAGCAGGGCCGCCGTGACGGGCTCGAGCAGGGTCGCGACCGTCGCGGTGGAGCTGGAGGTCGTGCGCAGCCCCGCGTACAGCAGTCCGTAGGCGAGCGCCATCGTGGCGACCCCCAGCCAGAGCAGCCACAGCAGGGTGACCGGGTCGTCGGTGACCACCGGCGAGCCCCGCAGCGCCTCGACGGCGCCCCACGGCACGAGGACGAGCGCCCCGACCGCGGTGGCGACGGTGGTCAGCGCCAGGGGCTCGACCTCCCGGCTCACGCGGGCGCCGACGAGGGTGGTGGCGGCGTAGCCCACCGCCGCGACGACCGCCAGCCCCACACCGAGCAGCGGCGCGGGACCGCTGCCGCCGTGGGCGCCGCCGAAGGAGACGAGCAGCAGGCCCGCCACCGCGGCCACCAGCGCGACCACCTCGCCCGGTCGGGGCGTGCGCCGGGACCGCACGCAGACCACCACCGTCACCATCACGGGAGCGAGCCCCAGCGAGACGACGGTCGCGACGCCCACGCCGGCGGCGAGGACGGCGGAGAAGTAGAGACCCTGGTAGGCCGCCGTGGCCACGCCCACGGCGATCGCGCGGCCGCGGTGGTGGCGCAGCACGTGGGCCACGTCGCCCCGCTGGCGCAGCGCCAGCACGGCGACGACCAGCACGAGGGTGGCCAGCAGCATCCGGTACGCGCTGACCGTGCCCGCCGACATCCCGACCCGGTCGTTGACGACGTGCACCGCCAGACCGCCGGTGCCCCACAGGACGCCCGCGGCGACGACCTGCGCCAGCCCGAGCGGGCTCGGGGCGCCGCGGCCCGCAGGGGTGGCGGGGGCCAGCGGCGGGGGAGGGGCGGCGGTCATCGGCTCAGCCTGTCGCGGGTCGGGGGAGACGGGAGGGGGTGTCGCGCGAGTAGTGTGCCCGCATGCCCGTCTCGGTGAAGTCGTCGGTCTCGAAGTCCCGCTCCCTCCGGCGCCACCGCGTGGTGCCCGTCGTCGGCCTCGTGCTGGCCGGGCTGCTCGTCGCCCCGGGCTCCGCCTTCGCGGCGTCGGGCCTGCCGACGGTGCAGCAGCCCGCCGACGACCCGACGGAGCCGACCTCGGAGCCGACCACCGACCCGACCACCGACCCGACGGCCGAGCCCACGTCGCCGACGTCGGAGCCCACGGAGAGCACGGAGCCGAGCGAGCAGCCGTCGGACGCGCCCACCGAGACGCCGTCCCAGACGCCCACCCAGCGCCCCGCAGCGCCGTCGCGGACCCCCGACGCGACCACCACGCCGACCCCGTCGCCGACGCAGTCCCCGGAGCAGCGGCCCACGAGCATCGTGGTCAAGGTGAAGGCGTGGAACGCGTCGAACCAGCTCGTGCCCGTCTCCGCGGTCAACGACGGCACCCCGGTCCGGGTCGTGTTCCGCGTGACCGACGGTCAGACGAACCCGCGGCCCGGCTGGGTGACGGTGCAGTACAACGACGGCGCGGGCTGGTTCACGGCCAAGACCGTGCGGCTCGTCGGCGGCAACGGCCACGTGGCTCTGATGCCGCTGAAGAACACGCAGTACAAGGTGCACTACTCGGCGCAGCTGCCCTACCCGGCGGCGTACAGCGGCGCGGCGCGCCTCTACGTGCGCCCGTTCGTCTCGCCGGTCTCGCTGCCCTCCGGCGCCCCGCGCCCCTCGGTCACGCCGCCTGCGGCCACGCGCGCGACCAACACGGCCGCGTCGGGGGCGTACGCCCAGGTCCTCAGCATCTCGGACAAGTACTGGGCGACGATGGTCGGGCGCAGCTGGCGCTCGGGCTGCCCGGTGGGGCGCAACAGCCTGCGGGTGGTCCTGGTGACCTACATCGGCTTCGACGGCCTGCGCTACCGCGGCGAGCTGGTCGTCAACCAGGACGTCGCCAACCGCGCGGCCCAGGCGTTCACGGCGCTCTACAACGCACGGATCCCGATCCGGTCGATGACGCGCGTCGACGTCTTCGGCTACAGCTCGCGCCTCGGCGGCGCCGACGACTACAAGTCGATGGCGGCCGACAACACCTCGGCGTTCAACTGCCGCGGCGTGGTCGGGCGCCCGTCCGCCCGCTCGCCGCACTCCTACGGCCGCTCGATCGACATCAACCCGTGGGAGAACCCGTACCACTCCGCGCAGGGCGTCGTGCCCAACACGTGGTGGGTCAGCCGCTCGCACCCGCAGGTCGCGTGGCGCAGCCGGTCGCACCAGGTCGTGCAGATCATGGCGCGCTACGGGTTCCGCTGGACGTACGGCACCTCCGACGCCCACCACTTCGACGGCTGAGCCGGTGGCTGCGGCGGGCGCCGGCTGCGTGTTCTGCGCGATCGTGGCGGGGGAGACGGAGGCCGACATCGTGCACGCCGACGACGACCTGGTCGCCTTCCTCGACCAGCGCCCGGTCTTCAAGGGCCACGTCCTGCTCGTGCCCCGCGAGCACGTGGTGACGCTCGACGAGCTGCCCGACCGGCTGCGTGACCCGTTCCTCGCCACCGCGCAGCGCCTGTGCCGCGCGGTGGTCGACGGCCTGGGGGCCCAGGGGTCCTTCGTGGCGGTCAACAACCGGGTCAGCCAGTCGGTGCCGCACCTGCACCTGCACGTCGTGCCCCGCACCAAGGGCGACGGGCTGCGGGGCTTCTTCTGGCCGCGCACGAAGTACGCCGACCGCGAGCGCGCCGCGTACGCCGAGCGGCTGCGGGAGGCGCTGGCCGCGCTCTAGGTCGTGCCCCTAGGGTGACGCACATGACACGGTTCGAGGGACGCGTCGCGGTCGTCACGGGCGCCGCGCGAGGCATCGGGTTCGGCACGGCGCAGCGGTTCGCGAGCGAGGGGGCCTCCGTGGCGATCCTCGACCTCGACGAGTCGGCCGCCGCGGAGGCGGCGGGGCGGCTCGAGCTCGCCGACGGCGCCCGCGCGGTCGGGATCGGGGCGGACGTCTCCGACGCCACCTCCGTGGACACGGCGGTCGAGCGGGTGGTCTCCGAGCTCGGCGGCCTGCACGTGCTGGTCAACAACGCCGGCGTGACCCGCGACAACCTGCTGTTCAAGATGACCGAGGTCGACTGGGACCTCGTGATGGGCGTGCACCTCAAGGGCGCGTTCCTCATGACCAAGGCGGCGCAGCGACACTTCACCGAGCAGCGCTACGGCAAGGTCGTGTGCCTCTCCAGCACCTCCGCGCTGGGCAACCGGGGCCAGGCGAACTACTCGGCCGCGAAGATGGGGATCCAGGGGTTCGTCCGCACGCTGGGCCTCGAGCTGGGGCCGTACGGCATCAACGTCAACGCCGTCGCCCCCGGCTTCATCGCGACCGAGATGACCGACGCCACGGCCGCGCGGCTGAAGATGAGCGTGGAGGACTTCCGCGCCGGGGTCGCCGACCGCAACCCGGTGAAGCGGATCGGCCACCCCGAGGACATCGCGGCCGCGGTCACCTTCCTGGCCAGCGACGAGGCCTCCTACATCACCGGTCAGACGCTCTACGTCGACGGCGGCGCGACCCTGCTCTGAGGCCTCCGCCCGTCAGTGCCACGCGCGGGTGCTGCGGGTGGTCGTCACCAGGAGCGGGCGCGCCCCGAGCAGCGCGGACCACCGCACGGCGCTCTGCAGCGCGTGCCACAGCAGCCCGGCCGTCGGGCCCGGCAGCGGTCGACCGTCCGCGCCGGCGGTGGTGAGGGCGTACGCCTGCGCCCGCGGCCCCGGCCACAGCCGCACGACGCGCCCCGAGGCGACGACGGCGCGCTTCTCCAGCACGCTGAGGTCGGTGTAGCCCATCGGCACGTGCGCGAGCAGCGCCCTGTCGTCGAAGTCGGCCTCGGTGCCGCAGCGCGAGTAGCCGCGGTTCGTCGTCACGACGAGGCGCAGGTCGTCGTGGTCGGTCGCGAACGCCGACGGGCGGTCTGCCAGCCAGTCCTCGCGCCCGAGGCGCGGCAGCTGGAGGGGCTCGACGGCGACGTCGGGGTCGGCCCACGTCGTCTCGTCGGTGACCATCGGCAGGTGGAGGTCCGTCACGCCCCGCATCGTGCCAGGTGCGGCCCGCGCGCCTGCGTGCACGACGGCCCGCGTCCGCGCAGACTCTTCCGCGCGCCCGGCGGTGACGCCGGGCCGGACACGACGGGTCGAGAGCACGGGGAGCGGGATGCGGGCACGCACGAGGAACGGAGCGGTGGTCGCGGCGGCCCTGCTGGCGGTCACGACGATGGCGGCGTGCTCGAGTGACGAGCTGCCGTCGGCGGCGGCCGACGAGGACTCCCGCACCTCGCCCACGGCCTCCGGGCCCTCGACCTCGGCCCTCACGGGGCTCCCGGCCGACGCCGGCGTGACCACGGGTCCGCTGCTGGTCGCCAAGATCGACAACACCGCGTCCGCCACGCCCCAGCTCGGGCTGGACGAGGCCGACCTCGTGGTCGAGGAGCTCGTCGAGGGCGGCGCCACCCGCCTGGCCGCGTTCTTCCAGAGCGCGTATCCCGAGGAGGTCGGCCCGGTCCGGTCGATGCGGGCCACGGACATCGGCATCGTCCCGGCCGGGGACGACACCCGCATCGTGACCAGCGGCGCCGCCGGGCGGACGATCGAGCGCATCACCGCTGCGGGGATCGAGTACGTCGAGGAGGGCGCCTCCGGCTTCTTCCGGGCCGAGGGCCGCCGGTTGCCCTACGACCTGTTCGCCGACCTCGAGGTCGTCGCGGACGAGGTCGACGGCGACGGCGAGCGTCCGGCCGACTACCTGCCCTGGGGCGAGCACGAGGCGTACGCCTCCGGCGCCGGCGCCGCCTCGATCGACGTGACGTTCTCGCCGCGGCACACCACCAGCTGGGAGCTGGACGGTGGCGGCTACGTGATCGACGGCGGGTACGCCGAGGACGGCTTCGCCGCCGACACCGTCATCACGGTCGAGGTCGAGGTGGTCGACGCCGGCTACCTCGACCCGGCGGGCAACCCCGTGCCCGAGTCCCTCTTCGAGGGCACCGGCGCGGCCACCGTCTTCCACGGCGGGCGCGCGGTCGCGGCCACCTGGTCCAAGGACGCCGAGGACGCGTCGGTCGGGTTCACCACGGCGGACGGTGCGGCGCTGACGGTGCCGCCCGGGCGCACCTGGATCGAGCTGGTCCCCGCCGACACCGGCGACGTCTCGTACCGCTGACGCCCACCGGTCCTCAGGCGTCCGGCGCGTCGCCGTCCGGCCCCGCCCCGGCGGCGAGCTCCTGCTCGCCGGGCAGCGCGACGCCCGCGTCGCGCATCAGCTGCAGGCCCCCGAGGATGTAGCCGATCGCCACCTCCACGCGCCGGCTCGCGGCGCCCGGGTCGTGGCTGTCGGCGACGAACTCGCCCGCCGAGGACAGGGCGCCGAAGAAGATGGTGCTGAAGCCCTCGAGGAGCATTGGGTCGATGGGCTGGCGCCGGTCGCCCAGCACGTTCGCGACGAGGTCGTGCACGACGGTGAAGCTGGTGCGCACCTGCTCGCGGACCCGCTCGTGGCCCAGCACGGCGGGACCCTCCAGGACGACCACGCGGCGGTAGGCCGGCTGCTGGACGACGTCGACGAACCCGCGCAGGCCGGCCACGGCCTGGTCCCACGGGTCCTCCTGCTCCTGCATGGCGCGCTTGATGCGGCCCACGGCCTGGGCCTCGACACGCTCGAAGACCGCCTCGAACAGCGCCCGCTTGCCGTCGAAGTGGTGGTAGAGCGCGCCCTTGGTGACCTCGGCGCCCGCGACGATCGCGTCGAGGGAGGTGCCGGCGTACCCGTCCTCGGTGAACAGGCGCTCCGCGACCTCGACGAGCGCGCGCTTGGTGCGGTCGGAGAACTGGGCGCGGCGGCCCGTGCCGGGCACGGAGGGCAGGCCCTGGCGCAGGCGCCGGGCGGCGGACGACTTGCTCATCGCGGCCCAGCATAGGCACCCGGGCTGCGCCGGCACGTGCTGGACATCACGGGGCGACGGCCTCGGGAACGGGCAACCGGTTCGGCATACTCGCAGTACGTACCGCGAGTACGTACCCCCGGTACGCACCGCGGCACGGCCCAGAACCGAAGGAGAGCACCATGAGCTGGACGACCTTCCACCGCCGCGGCGAGGTCCTCGCCGCCGTCGTCGAGGCCGCGAACACCCGCCGCGACGGCCTGCTCCCCGACGACGTCCCCGGCGTGCCCGAGACCTTCCGCGACGAGCTCGACCTGCTGGGCGCGCTGCAGCTGCGCTGGCACACCCGCCTCTCCGGTCGCGTCGAGCGCGAGCTGTCCGGCCAGCCGCTCGACCTGGACGACGCGGTCGTGCGGGCCTGGGTGGCCACCGCGGGCGCCCTGCCGGGCGTCCGGGAGGTCCTCGACCGCGCCCTCGCCGTCGGCGTCGACCCCGAGGCCGACCGCCTGCTGGCCACCGCGGTGGCCAAGGAGCGGATGATGCTGGCCGCGATGGCCGGCCGCTCGAGCTACGACGACGACCGCGCGGTCGCCGTGGGCGCCGACGTCGAGGAGCGGGCACGCGCCGCGTGGGCCCGCGTCGCCGGGTCCGCCGCCGCGCGCGACGCGGGGGCGGACGCGCGCCCCGGCCTGCTCGACCGGCTGCGGGCCGCGCTCGCAGCCTGACAGGTGGGCGTGCCCGGGACCGTCCGCGCCCGACGCCGCCCGCGCGGGCGCGAGGCATCATGGACGGCATGACGAGCGAGCCCCGCGCCGGGATGCTGCTGGTCGCCACGCGCGGCCTCGAGGACCCGAACTTCGCCGAGTCCGTCGTCCTGCTGCTCGACAGCGACGAGGACGGCGCGCTCGGCGTCGTGGTCAACCGGCCCTCGCCGGTGCACGTCGCCGACGTGCTGGAGGGCTGGCGCGACGTCGTGGGCGAGCCCGACGTCCTGTTCCGCGGCGGGCCGGTCAGCCCCGACGGTGCGCTGGCGCTCGGACGGCCGCAGGACCCCGGGGCGCCCCCGGTCGGCTACCGCGAGATCGTGCCGGGCCTGGGCGTGCTCGACCTCGACACCCCGGTGGAGCTGGTCGAGGGCGGGCTGGGCGACCTGCGGATCTTCGTGGGGTACGCCGGCTGGGGTCCCGGGCAGCTGGAGGACGAGATCGCCGAGGGCAGCTGGCACGTCGTCGCGGGCCGGGTCGCGGACGCGTTCAGCGTCGCGCCGCACGACCTGTGGCGCGACGTCCTGCGGCGCCAGCCGGGATCGCTGGCGTGGACCTCGACGCAGCCGGCGGACCCCTCGCTCAACTGACGGATCGTCGGCGCCCGGACGTAGACTCACCCGGGTGAGCACAGGCATCGGATTCTCCCTGGAAACGAGCGGTGGCACGAGTGTCGTCGAGGACCGGCGCACGGTCCCGACCGACGATGGCGACCACGAGCGGTTCAGCCACTACGTGCCGAAGGACAAGCTCACCGAGGCGATGGTGATGGGCACGCCCGTCATCGCGCTGTGCGGCAAGGTGTGGGTGCCGAGCCGGTCGCCGGAGAAGTACCCGGTGTGCCCGGACTGCAAGGAGATCTGGGACTCGATGAACGACGACTCCGGCTCGGGCGGCGGCTCGGGTCCCGAGGCGTGAGCCGCCCCGAGCCCGGCGCCGAGGACCTCACCACCGTCGACCTCTCGCCCGCGTGGCCCGACCGCGCGGCCTGGGGCACGGCGCCGTCGCTGCGCGCCTGGCAGGCGGCCGCGATGCGGCAGTACCTCGAGACGTCGCCCAAGGACTTCCTCGTCGTCGCCACGCCGGGCGCCGGCAAGACCACGTTCGCGCTGTCGGTGGCCAAGGAGCTGCTGGAGCGCCGGGTGGTGGACCGGCTGGTGATCGTCGCGCCCACCGAGCACCTCAAGGTGCAGTGGGCCGCGGCGGCCGCGAAGGTCAACATCCCGATCGACCCGGCCTACGCGGCGGGCCAGGGACGCACGTCGAAGGAGTACGTCGGGATCGCCGTGACGTACGCCGGCGTGGCCGTGAACCCGTTGGCGATGCGGATCCGCACCGAGCGGTTCCGCACGCTGGTGATCCTCGACGAGCTCCACCACGCCGGCGACGCGATGTCGTGGGGCGAGGGCGTCCTCGAGGCCTTCGGGCCGGCGTCGCGGCGACTGGCCCTGACGGGCACGCCCTTCCGCTCCGACGTGAACCCCATCCCGTTCGTGACGTACGCCCCGGGCGGGGACGGCGTGCCGCGATCGGTGGCCGACTTCACCTACGGCTACCAGCACGCCCTGGCCGACCACGTCGTGCGGCCCGTGATGTTCCTGGCCTACTCCGGCGAGATGCAGTGGCGCACCCGCGCCGGCGACGAGGTCGCGGCGCGCCTCGGCGAGCCGCTGACCAAGGACATGACGGCCCACGCGCTGCGCACGGCGCTCGATCCCCAGGGTTCGTGGATGCCGTCCGTGCTCGAGGCCGCCGACAAGCGGCTCTCGGAGGTCCGCCGTCACGTGCCCGACGCCGGCGGTCTCGTGATCGCCACCGACCAGGACTCGGCTCGGGCCTACGCCAAGCTCCTCAAGCAGATCAGCGGCGAGTCGGTGACCGTCGTGCTGAGCGACGAGAAGGCCGCCTCGAAGCGGATCTCGGAGTTCGCCGAGGGCGACAGCCGCTGGATGGTCGCGGTGCGGATGGTCTCCGAGGGCGTCGACGTGCCGCGCCTGGCGGTCGGGGTCTGGGCGACCACCACCTCGACGCCGCTGTTCTTCGCGCAGGCGGTCGGCCGCTTCGTGCGCGCCCGCAAGCGCGGCGAGACGGCGTCGGTGTTCCTGCCGTCGGTGCCGCGGCTGCTGGAGTTCGCCTCCGAGCTGGAGGTGCAGCGCGACCACGTCCTGGGCCGGAAGATCACCGACGAGGACGACATCTTCGCCGCGGAGGAGGACATGCTGGCGCGCGCCAACGCCTCCGAGACCGCCTCGGCCGAGGAGCTGGGGACGTTCGAGTCGCTGGGCTCGGCGGCGGTCTTCGACCGTGTCCTCTACGACGGCGGCGAGTTCGGCCACGAGGGCGAGGTCAGCGTCGGCTCCGAGGAGGAGATGGACTTCCTCGGCATCCCCGGCCTTCTCGACGCCGACCAGGTGCGCGACCTGCTGCAGACCCGGCAGAGCGAGCGCGCCCAGAAGAAGCGCGCTGCTGCGGCGTCGCGCCCGGCGGGCGAGACGGCTCCGAGGGTCGAGGCGACCGCGCACGAGCAGCTGGCCGTGCTGCGCCGCGAGCTGAACGGCCTCGTGGCCGCGTGGAACCACCGCACCGGACAGCCCCACGGCGTCACCCACGCCGCCCTGCGCCGCGACTGCGGCGGTCCGCCGGCCGCCGTCGCGACCGCCGAGCAGCTGCGCTCGCGGATCGACCGGATCCGCGACTGGGCCGACGAGCGCCGCTCAGGCTGACGGGCGGGCGCCCGGGCCGGCGACGACCCGGGTCTCCCGGGCGTCGTCGAGCACGTGGCCCGCGGCGCAGACGGTCGCGGTGCGTACCTCCTCGCCGCACTCGCGGTGCCGGAACTCGACCGGAGGGCCCGCCGCGTCCGCGAGGTGGCGGTCGCCCCAGCGCGTCAGTGCGATCATCGCTGGCTGCAGGTCGAGGCCCTTGGGGGTCAGCCGGTACTCGTGGCGCTCCCGGGCGCCCGGCTCGCGGTAGGGCTCGCGGACCAGCAGGCCCTCGTCGACGAGGCGACCGAGCCGGTTGGTCAGCACCTGGCGCGGCACGCCCGTGTGCCGGCGGATGTCCTCGAAGCGCCGGATGCCGACGAAGACCTCGCGGAGCACGACGATCGTCCAGCGGTCGCCGACGACGTCCAGCGTGCGCATCAACGAGCAGTTCTCGGTGGACACCTCGATCGGACGGAACGCGCTCACCCGGCCAGCGTACGACCTCTGGGTCTCGCCGACAGACCCACGCGACGGGCCCACGCGACGGCACCGTTCGACGCCCGGGGGAGGGGGAACCGGTCGGCGCCGCGGGCCGTCCTAGGGTGGTACGCGTCCCCGACCACAGGAGCTGATCTCGGATGTTCCGCGCCCCCCGCCCGGTCGCCCTCGCGGCCCTCGCCACCTCCGCGATCCTCGCCCTCACCGCCTGCGCGAGCGGTGAGGACCCCGAGGCGGAGACCGGTTCGTCGCCCTCCTCCAGCGAGCCCACCCCGTCGAGCCCCGGGTCGAGCGGCCCGGCGACCGTCGACCCCACCGGCCCGGCGCTCACCGAGTCCCCGGCCGAGGACGGAGCAGCCCCCGTGGACCCCGAGGACTACGACGAGGTGGTCGCGGCCGCCGTCGCCGACCTGGCGACGACCCGCGACGTCGCCGAGGACGAGGTCACCGTGCTCGCCGACGCCGCGGTGCAGTGGCGCAACGGCGCCCTCGGCTGCCCCGAGGCCGGCCAGTTCTACACCGAGGCGATCACGCCCGGGCGCCGCGTCATCCTCGAGGTGGACGGCGAGCAGTACGCCTACCACGGGGCCGAGACGGGTCCCGTGACCTACTGCGCCTCCCCGGAGGAGCCGGCGACCGAGTGACGTCCGGGGCGAGGGTCGCTCAGTCGGCGTCGCCGACGGCGATCGCCGCCGCCTCGCGCTCGCTGTGCGGCGCCGGCGCACCCTCGGAGGCGCGCAGCGCACGGCGCACGACCCCGCCCCCGGCCACCGCGACGACCACGCCGAGGGCCACGGCGCCCGCCCCGAACCAGAAGGGGGCGGCCACGTCGACGTGCTCGGCCAGCTTGAGGGCGACGAACGGCCCGACGGCGCCCCCGGTGAAGCGGACGAAGGAGTACGCGGCCGAGGCGACCGGCCGCTCCACGGGGGCCGCGCCCATCACCGCCTCGGTGACCAGGGTGTTGACGACGCCGAGGAACGCGCCGGCGACCACGATGCCGACGACCACGACCGGCTCGTGGGTCGCGAAGAGGGCCATCAGCGCCAGGTCCAGCGCGAAGAGGGCGAGGCAGGCGGTCATGGCCGTGACGGTCCCGAGGCGGCGCTGCAGCAGCGGGGCGACCACGACGGACGCGACGGCCAGCAGCAGGCCCCAGCCGAAGAACGTCCAGCCGATCGCCATGATGTCGAGGCTCGGCAGCGCGAACGGGCCGGCGGCCATCAGCGTGAAGAAGCCGAGGTTGTAGAAGACCGCGACGACCGCGAGCAGCAGCAGCGCCGGGTGGCGCAGCGCGCGGAACGGGTCGGCCAGCCCGGTGCGTCGTCCGCTCGGCGGGGTGGCCGGCAGCAGCCAGGCGGTGGCCAGCAGGGCCACCGTCATCAGCACCGACACGCCGAAGAACGGACCGCGCCAGGAGATCTCGCCGAGGAGCCCGCCCAGCAGCGGCCCCGACGCGATGCCGAGCCCGAGCGCCGCCTCGAACAGGATGATGGCGCTCGCCAGCGAGCCCGTCGACGCGGTCACGATCGTCGACAGCGCGGTGGCGATGAACAGCGCGTTGCCCAGGCCCCAGCCCGCGCGGAAGCCGATCACGGCGCCGACCGAGCCGGACGTGCCGGCCAGTGCGGCGAACACGATGATGAGGGCCAGCCCCGCGAGCAGGGTGCGCTTGGCGCCGATCCGGCTGGACACCACGCCGGTGACGAGCATCGCCACGCCCATCACGGCCATGTAGCTGGTGAACAGCAGCGAGACCTGGCTCGGCGTCGCCTCGAGCTGCGCCGCGATCTCCTTGAGGATGGGGTCGACGAGCCCGATGCCCATGAAGGCGATCACGCAGGCGAACGCCACGGCCCACACGGCCCGGGGCTGTCGCCAGGGCGACGGGGGCGCCGCCTCCGGGCTCGTGGTGGTGGGCTGCTGGTCGGGCAGTGTCGTGGTCATCCGGTGCGTCGTCCGTCCTCTCGGGGGCGTCGCCACGCTACGCCGATATGTGCATGATGCAAATAAAAGCCGTGTAGCGGCGCCTCCCGATCGCGGGGCGCCGGGCCGCCCGATGGGAGAGGATGCCGGGGTGGCGACCTACGTGGCGTTCCTGCGGGCCATCAACCTCGGCGCGCGCAACAAGTTCCCGATGCCCGAGCTGCGAGCGCTGCTGGAGGCCGACGGGTTCGCCGACGTGCGGACCCACATCAACACGGGCAACGTCCACCTCGTCTCCCGGATGCGCAGCACCGTTCGGGTGGCGGCGCGGCTCGAGGAGCTCTTCGCCGCGGACCGCGGCTTCGCCGTGCCGACCGTGGTGATGACGCCGGCCGAGGTCGCCGCGATCGCGGCCCGAACGGAGACCTGGGGCGCGGAGCTGGCGGCGGAGCAGGCGGCGGACCCGGCGGTGCCGGCGGTCGCGGGCCAGTACGTGAGCCTGCTGCGCGACCTGCCGCCACCCGACGGGGTCGCCGCGCTGGAGGCGTACGTCGACGGCCTCGCCGGCGCCGCGCGCGTGCACGTGGACGGCCGGGCGGTGCACCTGGCGCTGACGGAGGGCTACCAGTCGGCGCGCGTCGACCACAACCGCATCGAACGCCTGCTGGGCACCACCGGCACCAACCGCAACGTCACCGTCGTGCGACGGGTCGCGCGCGACTGGTGCTGACGCGGGCTCGGGGCCTGAGGGCGGCCCTCAGGCCCGGGACCGCAGCACGGAGCGAGGCAGGACGACGGGAGCGCCCGTGTCGGGGTCGGGCACGACCCGGGCCTCGAGGTCGAAGACCCGTGCGAGGACCTCCTCGGTGACCACCTCCGCGGGGGTGCCCTCGGCGACCACGCGGCCGTCGCGCATCGCGACGAGGTGCGTGGCGTAGCGTGCGGCCATCCCGAGCTCGTGCAGCACGGCGACCACGGTCCGACCGCGACGACGCAGGGTGTCCGCGAGCTCGAGGACCTCGACCTGGTGCGCGATGTCCAGGAACGTCGTGGGCTCGTCCAGCAGCAGCACGTCCGACTCCTGGGCGAGGGTCAGTGCTATCCACGCGCGCTGCCGCTGCCCGCCCGAGAGCTCGTCGACGCGTCGGTCCCGCAGCTCGGTGACGCCCGCCGCGGACATCGCGGCCTCGACCGCCTCCTGGTCGGCCCGCGACCACTGACGCAGGATCGACTGGTGGGCGTAGCGGCCCCGGCACACCAGGTCCATCACGGTGATGGCGTCGGGCGTGACGGGTGACTGCGGCAGGAGGCCGACGCGTCGCGCGAGCTGGCGCGCCGAGAGGTCGCGCACGTCCTCCGTCCCGAGGAGCACCCGGCCCTCGCGGGGCGCGAGCAGCCGGGCGAGCGCACGCAGCAGGGTCGACTTGCCGCACGCGTTCGGACCGATCACCGCGGTGAACGAACCGGCGGGCACGACCAGGTCCAGGGCCGCGACCACGGGGTCGGCGCCGTACCCCACGCTCAGGCGGTCGGCCGTGACCGGCGTGCCGGCGTCCTGCGGCCCGTCGCTCACGAGCGACCACTCTCCCGGAACAGCAACCACACGAGGTACATCCCTCCGATGACGACGGTGACGGCGCCGACGGGCAGCCGTGCGGGCAGGGCGTGCTGGGCGATCACGTCGCCCAGCCCGAGCAGGACGGCGCCGACGAGCGCCGACCCGAGCACGCCGGGGGCGCCGGAGCCGCCGCCGACGATGCGTCGCGCGATCTGGGGTGCCGCGAGGGCGACGAACGCGATCGGCCCGGCGAAGGCCGTGACCAGGGCCGTCGAGGCGACCCCGAGGACGACCAGTGCTGCGCGCGCCGGCTCCAGCCGCAGGCCCATCGCGGAGGCCGCGTCGTCGCCGAGGGCCAGCTGCGGCAGGACCCGGGCGATCCACGGCCAGGACAGGGCGAGCGGGACGGCGGCCAGCGCCGCCACGCCCACGTCGTGCCAGGTGGTGCCGCTGAGGGTGCCGGCGCCCCAGATGGCGGCGCGCAGGGCGACGTCGAGGTCCGCCCTGACGCTGAACCACGACGTCAGCGACTGCAGCACGGCGCCGACGGCGATGCCGACGATGATGAGCCGGAACCCCTGCACGCCCTGCTTGAAGGCGAGCAGGTACACGGCGCAGGCGGCCGCGAGACCACCGGCCAGCGACCCGGCCGCGGTCGCGGTCAGACCGGTGCCACCGAGCGCGATCACCGCGACGACCCCGGCGTACGACCCGGCGTTCAGGCCGATCACGTCCGGGCTGCCGAGGGGGTTGCGGGTGACCGCCTGGAAGACCGCACCGCTCACGCCGAGGCAGGCCCCGAACAGCACCGCGGCCAGGGCCCGCGCCCCGCGCCACTCGAAGACCAGCCGGTCCGCGCCGGAGGCGTCGGGCGTCAGGGCGTACAGCAGCGACGTGGGGGCCAGTCCGCCCCGCCCCACGGTCAGCGCCAGCACGACCGTGCCCACCGCCACCAGCGCGAGGACGGCCAGGGCCAGCACCGAGCGGGGCGCGACCCGTCGGCTCCACGGTCCCCAGCGCAGGCTGCGGGCCGTCGCGACCGCGCTCACCAGGAGCTCCGCGAGGAGCGGCGGACCATCGCGACCAGCACCGGCGCGCCGAGGAGCGGGGTCACGACCCCGACCTGGACCTCCGCGGGCCAGACCATCAGTCGTCCGACCACGTCGGCCAGGAGCACGAGTGCCGGCGCGAGGACGAGGGCGTACGGGACCACCCAGCGCTGGTCGGGGCCGGTCAACCACCGCACGGCGTGCGGCACCATCAGCCCCACGAACGCGATCGGGCCCGCCGCCGCGGTCGCGGACCCGCACAGCAGGACGACGGCGAGCACCCCGACCGCACGCGTCGTGCGCAGCGGTACCCCGACGGAGCGGGCGACCTCGTCGCCCAGCGCGAGCGCGTTGAGGGCCCGGGTCGAGACGAGCGCGAGCAGCAGCCCGGCCACCACGAACGGCAGCACGGCGCCGATGGTCCCGGCGGGC
Organism: Nocardioides imazamoxiresistens; assembly: GCF_032378595.1. NCBI lineage: Bacteria > Bacillati > Actinomycetota > Actinomycetes > Propionibacteriales > Nocardioidaceae > Nocardioides > Nocardioides imazamoxiresistens. Next base: position 94,666 of record NZ_JAVYII010000001.1, on the reverse strand, counting down.
CGGTCGGTCACGGAGCCGACGTTCCAGAACCGCATGCGGTCGAACACGGTGGGGTCCACGAGGGTCAGGGACTGGGACAGCCCGATGAAGACCGCGCTGAGCGCCGTGCCGACGAGGGTCAGGCGCACCGGTGTGGCGCCTCCCCGGCCGCGCGAGGCGATGGCGTACACGAGCACCGTGCCGAGGAGCGCGCCGCCGAACGCCCACGCGAGGTGGTCGCGCACCTCCACGAGGCCGAAGATCGCCACCGCGAGCGACACCGCCAGTGCTGCGCCGGCGTTGACGCCGAGGATGCCGGGGTCGGCGAGCGGGTTGCGGGTCAACGCCTGCATCAGTGCGCCCGCCGCGCCCAGCGCGGCGCCCACGAGCAGACCGAGGAGGGTGCGCGGCACGCGCACCTCGGTGATCGTGATCTGCGAGATCGAGCCGTCGGGCGCGGTGAAGGCCCTCAGCACCTCGCCGGGCGGGATCAGGGCGGAGCCGACCGCGACGCTCAGCACGCAGGCCGCGGCCAGCAGCCCGAGCGAGACGAGCAGGCCCGCGGCGCGTGCGGGGCTCCCCACCCGGTCCCGCACGGGTGCGGCCGCGTCGCGCCCGCCGCTCACCACCCGGAGCCGTGCGGGCCGCGCCGCAGCACCAGCGCCTCGACACCCCATCCGAGGTCGTGGGTGGAGGCGACCTGCCACCCGGCGTGCCGCGCGGCGCGGGCGAGCTCGAGGTCGCTGCGGCGAGGACGGCCGGTGCGGGCCACCTGCAGCAGCGCCTCCGCGTGGTGCCCGCGGCCGAGCGCGTCGTCGCGGACCTGCTCGACGAGGACGAGCACGGGGGCGGCGTCGGCGCGGGCCGTGAGCAGCGCCTCGGCCTCCGCGTCCGTCAGGACCGCCAGGGTCGCCGCCTCGACGACGACGTCGACGACCTCGACGACGTCGGCGCGGTCGGCGCTCTCGATGTCGACGCACCCCACCCCCGCCGCCTCGAGGGCCGGGCGCACCACCGCGGCGCCCGGCCCCGAGACGACCGTCCGCGCGCCGTCCCACAGGGGGAGCGCGAGGAGGCCGGGGGTGAGGTACGCGAGCTGCTCCGCGTCGTGGGACAGCTCGTCGGCGAGCACGGGGTCGGCGGCCGCGGAGGCCGCGAGGGTCGCGCCGTGCCTCTGCTCCCAGGCGCTGCGCCCCGCGCGCGCCGCCGCTGCGAGCTCGCCGAGGGCGAGCACCGCGTCCGCCGACGGTCCGACCAGCTCGTCGCGCTCGTGGTCGTCGGCGAGCAGCCGGCGGGTCGTGTCCGTCAGGCGGTAGAGCGGCGCGTCCGTTCCCGCAGGTCCCGTCGCGGTGACGAGGCCGGCCTCGGCGAGCACGTACAGGACCGCGGCGACGACACCCCGGTCGACGTCCACGGCGGCCGCGACGGAGGCGGCGTCCAGACCGGCTCGACCGGGTTCGTCGAGCGCGTCCAGGACGCCGAGCTGCAGCGCGGACCTCAGGGCGAGCCAGGCGACGGGCGCCTCGGGCGCCGCCGCCTCGGCCGGCGCGGTGCCGGCCCCGGCGGCCACGGAGGTCCCGGCGGCCACGGAGGTCCCGGCGGCGGCGGGGTCCGGCGCGGCGGGGGAGCGCCGGTGCCAGTAGCCGGTGATGTCCAGCCGGTCGCGGGCGAGCCCGCGCTCGCGGGTGAGGTGGCGGCGCACGGGCAGCAGTGCCCGCGACTCGGCGCCGCCCCAGACGAACGGACGCCCGGCCCACACCGCGTCGTCGACCCGCTGCAGCGCGGTCGCCAGCGCGTCAGGATCACCGGGCTCGGCCTCGACCCACAGCACCCGGTCGACCTCCCGCAGCGCGAGGTCCTGGCGGGCCGTGCGGTCGGCGACGGTGACGACGGCGGTCACCGGGGCGGGGAGCGGGTGCTCGTCGAGGAAGCGGCCGACGGCGGGCAGCCCCGTCTCGTCGGCCACGAGCACGACGTGGTCGGCGTCGTCGGGCAGCACCGTCGAGGACTTGGGCCCGACGACGGCGAGCTCGCTCCCGGGCCGCGCGGCCAGGGCCCACCGCTCGGCCGGGCCGGCCCCGGTCGCGGACGGGCCGTCCGAGTGCAGCACCAGGTCCAGGTCGAGCTCGGTCGCGGTGACACGCCGCGGCGTGTAGTCCCGGTCGATCCGGGCCGGGTGCGGGGTCCACTCGATGCCGTGCGGGAGCTGGCGCGGCAGCACCGCATCCAGGGGCGCCGCCCCGTCGGTCAGCACGATCTTCACGTGGTCGTCGAACCCCGTGCTGACGAACGCCGGCAGGTCGGCGCCGTCGCGGGTGAACGCACCGAGCTCGGGACCGCCGAGGGTCACCCGACGCATCCGTGGGGTGACGTCGCGGACGGCCAGGACCGTCAGGCGGCGCACCACGAGGGGGTGCGCCACGAAGCGCCGCCGGGTCACGGCGTCGCGAAGGTGTCCTCGACGAAGTCGAGGAGCGCCAGGGTCTCGTCGAAGTCGCCGCGGTACACGTAGTAGGGCAGCTGGTACGCCTGGTCGTCCGCGAACGCGGGCAGCGCGGCGTACACGGGGTTCTCCGCCAGGGTCTCGACGTCGACGGGTGCTCCGTTGAAGCCGACCACGAAGACCGACTCCTGGTCGACGTACTGGCCCACCTGCTCGGTGGACAGCTCGAACGAGTCGCCGCCGGCCGTGTACGGCTCGAAGTCCCCCGTCGCGAAGAGGGGTGCGGGCGTGAAGCCGAGGGCGCTGAAGACGGTCGGCAGTCCCTGGTCCTCGATGAGCACGTAGGGCGCCCCGTCGGAGGTGATGCTGAGGAAGGCGGACTCGCCGTCGGGCACGTCGATGGCCCCCGCGACCTCGGCGACGCGCTCGTCGTAGGTCGCCAGCGCCTCCTCGTAGACGTCCGGCTGGTCGAAGACGTCGACGGCGAGGAACTCGAGCTGCTCCTGCCACGTGGTGCGCTCGCCGGACACGACCACGGTCGGCGCGATGTCGCTGAGCTGGTCGTACGCCTCCACGGCCTGGAACAGGGGGAACCCGATGCCGCCCGCGACGATCAGGTCGGGGTCGGCGTCGAGGATCGCCTGGAGGTCGAACCCGTCGCTGGTCCAGGTCATGAACTCGGTGCCCTGCGCCTCGGCGTCGTCGGCCCAGAACTCCGAGAACGTCCCGTCGGTGTCGGCCGCCTCCGGCGTCACCGTGGTGACGGGCACGTCGAGGTCGTAGAGGTATCCGGCGAGGGCGAAGTTGAGCAGCACCACGCGCAGCGGCTCGACGGGCACCTCGACGTCGCCCTGGTCGGTGGTCACCGTGCGGGTCTCCGCGCCGGCGGCGGCGTCGTCGTCGGCGGGGGCGGCGCACGCCGTGGCGGCGAGCAGGGTGGCGAGGGCGAGCGGGGCGGCGAGGAGCCGGGACGTGCGTCGGCGCATGACAGACCTTCGGGGATGGGCCGCGGCCGGGGTGCCGCAGTTAGGTAAGGCGACGCTAAGGTGCCGCTCGAGGCCAGCCGATCCGAACCTGACACGAGATCGGTCCGGCCGTGACACGACGGGAGCTCGCCCGCAGCTCCCGGCCAGGAGGCGCGATGACGACGGCAGCGGCCCAGCTGAGCCACCTCGACCCCGAGAACGCCGTACGGGTCCTCGGCCACGCGACCCACGCCCACGACGAGCCGCACCTCGTCCACGTGGCGATCGGCGTCGCGCACCTCGAGGTGGACGGCGAGCGGATGACGCTGCACGCCCAGGAGTCGCTCTGGCTGGCGCCCCGGGTGCCACACGCGGCCCGCTACGACACCGGCAGCCTCGTGCTCGGGCCCTTCCTGCGCCCCGGCGACGTGCCGCCGACGCGGGCCCAGCGCCTCGGCGTGGTGCCGGCGCTCGTCGAGGTGATGACCGCGGCGCTCGCGATCGCGCCCACCACGCCCGCGCAGGTCGCCGAGGTCAGGCGCGCCATCGGCGAGGTGCTGCAGGGGCTGCGGACCCCCCACTTCGCGGTGGTCGTCCCGACCCACCCGGTCGCCGCGGCGGTCGCACGGGACGCGCGGTTCTCCGACGAGCCGCTCGCCGACATCGCGGCGCGTCACAGGGCCAGCGAGCGGCACGTGCAACGCCTCTTCCGCGACGAGACCGCCCTTCCACCGGTGGCGCGTGCGTCTGCGGCTCAACACCGCCATCGCCCGGCTGCGGTCGGGCGACGGGACGGACCGGGCGGCCCGGGCTGCGGGGTACGCGACCCGCTCGGGGCTCGTGAAGGCCCTGCGCCGCGAGCTCCCCGCCGAGCAGGTCGACCTGCTCCTCGCCTCGGACGAGGCCGGGCAGCGCCGAGCGACGTCGTAGGGTCGGCCCATGCTGCTGCTCGCGACGCCGCTCGCCCGTGCCCGCCGTCTCGTCCGCACCCTGACCGGGGACGACAGCAGCCCGCTGGCCGGCCGTACCGTCCTGGTCACCGGCGCCTCCTCCGGCATCGGCGAGGCGACGGCCCTCGCCGTCGCGACCCGCGGCGCGACCGTCCTGCTGGTGGCCCGACGGGCGGAGGAGCTCGAGCGCGTGCGGGGAGCGATCGAGGCCGCGGGCGGCACGGCGTACGCCTTCGCGGTCGACCTCACCGACGGTGACGCGGTCGACGCGCTGGTGCGGCAGGTGGTCGCGGAGTTCGGCCCCGTCGACCACCTCGTCAACAACGCCGGGCGCTCGATCCGCCGGTCGCTGAGCCTGACCCACGACCGCTTCCACGACTTCGAGCGCACGATGGCGGTCAACTACTTCGGGCCGGTACGCCTCACCATGGGGCTGCTGCCCGCCATGCGCGCGCAGCGCTTCGGGCACGTGGTCAACGTCGTGACGTGGGGCGTGCAGGTCAAGAGCCCGAAGTTCGCGGCCTACACCGCCTCGAAGAGCGCGCTCGACGTGTTCGCACGTATCGCCGGGCGCGAGACCTACCGCGACAACGTGACCTTCACGAACGTCCGGCTCGGGCTCGTGCGCACCGACATGGTCGCGCCGACGGAGGCGTACGCCCGCACCCCCGCGCAGACGGCCGAGCAGGCCGCCGAGGTGGTCGTCCGCGCGCTCGAGGACCGGCCGGTCACCGTCGACCTGGTCTCCGCCCGCGTCGTCGCGGTCGCGAACGTCGTCGCGCCCCGGCTCACCGACCTCGCCTTCTCGCTGGCCGACCGCGCCTTCGGCGACTCCGCGGCCGCGACGGGCCGGACGACGCCGGAGCGCGTGCAGGCCTGAGGGATCAGCTGGCCTTCTTCGCCGCCGTCTTGCGGGTCGAGGTCTTCTTGGCCGGGGCCTTCTTCGCGGCGGCCTTCTTCGTGCCCGCGGCCTTCTTGGCCGGCGCCTTCTTGGTCGTCGACCCCGTTGTGTCGGCAGCGCTCTTCTTCGCGGGCGCCTTCTTCGTCGTGCGCTTGCGCGTGGAGCCGGAGTCGCTGTCGGAGTCGCTGTCGGAGTCGCTGTTGGACGAGTCGTCCTCGCCACGCGCCTTCTTCGCGGCCTGCACCGAGCGCTGGAGCGCGGCGAGCAGGTCGACGACCTCGCCGGACGACTTGGTCGACGTCTCGGTGCGCTGCACCTCCCCGCCCTCGATCTTCGCCTTCACGACGGCCTCGACCGCCTCGGCGTAGTCGTCGGTGAAGTCGTCGGCGTCGAAGTCGCCGGCAAGGGTGTCGACGAGCATCCGGGCCATCTCGACCTCGGAGTCCTTCACGTCGCCGATCTCGACGGAGAAGTCGGGGGTGCGCACCTCGTCGGGCCACATCATCGTCTGCAGCACGATGACGTCGTCGCGCACGCGCAGCACCGCGATGGTCGTGCGGTTGCGGATCGCGACCGTGACGACGGCCATCCGGTCGGCCTCGAGGAGCGCCTGGCGCAGCAGGGCGTACGGCTTCGCGCCCGTCTTGTCCGGCTCCAGGTAGTAGGACTTCTCGAACAGCAGCGGGTCGATCTGGTCGCTCGGCACGAACTTCTCGACGGCGATCTCCCGCGAGGACGACGACGGCAGCGCGCCCAGGTCGTCGTCGTCGAGGATCACCATCTCGCCGTCCTCGGTCTCGTAGCCCTTGGCGATGTCGGCGTACGCCACCTCCTCGCCGTCGAGGGAGCACACACGCTGGTAGCGGATCCGGCCGCCGTCCTTGGCGTGCACCTGCCGGAACGAGACGTCGTGCGACTCGGTCGCCGCGTACAGCTTCACGGGCACGCTGACCAGTCCGAACGAGACCGCGCCCTTCCAGATCGCCCGCATCGCTCCTCCTCGTGTGCCGTGTCCCGACATCCTGCCAGCCGGTACCCCCGCGCGGGAACGGGTCGCCAGGCAGGATGGGCCCGTGCCCGACCTGCGCCCGATGCTCGCGACCCGCGGCGACCACGTCCCGACGGGGGTCGAGTGGCTGCACGAGGTGAAGTGGGACGGCATGCGGGTGCTGGCCCACCTCGACGGCGCGGGCGGCCTGCGGCTCGAGAGCCGGGCGGGCAACGTCGTCACGGCGGCCTACCCCGAGCTCGCCGGCCTGGTCGACGCCACCGCGGGCCGCGCGGCCGTGCTCGACGGCGAGGTCGTCGCGATGGTCGACGGTCGCCCGAGCTTCAGCGTCCTGGCCGAGCGCATCCACGAGCGCAAGCCCGCGCGGGCGGCAGCGCTCGCCGCGGCCCGACCGGTCACCTTCGTCGCCTTCGACCTGCTCGCGCTCGACGGGCGCGAGGTGGTCGAGCGACCGCTCGAGCGTCGCCGCCGGCGTCTCGAGGGCGTGCTCGAGGTCGGCGGGGAGGGGGACCACTGGCTGGTGCCGCCGACGTACGCCGACGGGCCCGGCCTCCTCGACGCCACCCGTGAGCAGGGCCTGGAGGGCATCGTCAGCAAGCGCAGGGGGACGGCGTACCGCCCCGGGCTGCGCAGCCGCGACTGGTTGAAGTTCCCGCACCGGCGGCGCGACTCGTACGTGATCGGCGGCTGGCGCCCGGAGACCGGAGGGCGCGAGCGCATCGGCGCCGTCCTCGTCGGCGTGCCGACGCCCGCCGGGCTGCTGTACCGGGGACGCGTGGGCTCCGGGATCGGCGGACGTGTCGGCCCGGGGTTGCAGGCCGCGCTGGAGCCGCTGGCCCGCTCGACGAGCCCGTTCGCGGACGAGGTGCCGCGGATCGACGCGGCGGGCACGCACTGGGTCGAGCCGACGCTGGTCGTCGACGTCGAGGCCCTCGGGATCAACGGGGACCCCGCGGCCTCCGGGGCGCGGCTGCGGCAGCCGGCGTACCGCGGCCTGCGCAGCGACGTGACGCCCGACGACCTGCTGCCCGACGACGCCCTGCCCGGGGCGGGGGCCTGAGGTGGCCGGCGAGGAGGTACGGGTCGAGGTCGAGGGCCGCGTGCTGCGGCTGACCAACCTGTCGAAGGTGCTCTACCCGGCCACCGGGACCACCAAGGGCGAGGTGCTCGACTACTACGCGCGCATCGCGCCGGTGCTGCTGCCGCAGCTGCGCGACCGGGCCGTCACGCGGGTGCGCTGGCCGCACGGCGTCGAGCGGGCCAGCTTCTTCGAGAAGAACGCGCCCGCGGGCACGCCGCCGTGGGTACGCACGGCCGGGGTGTCCACGACCGGCTCGCGGCGGGCACGCAGCGACGGCGGCGACCCGGAGGAGGGGACGCTCGTGTTCCCGGTCGTCGACGACCTCGCGACGCTCACGTGGGTGGTCAACCTCGCCGCGCTGGAGCTGCACGTGCACCAGTGGCGGGTGACGGCGTCCGGGCGTACCCGCCGCCCCGACCGGATCGTCATCGACCTCGACCCCGGCGAGCCCGCCGGGCTGCACGAGTGCTGCCAGGTCGCCCTGCTGGTGCGCGAGCGGCTCGAGGCCCGCGGCCTCGCCGCGACCCCGGTGCTGAGCGGCAGCAAGGGGCTGCACCTGTACGCCTCGCTCGCCGACCTGCCGCGTGGGGAGGCACCGCTCGACCCGGGGGAGTCCACCGACCTCGCCCACGAGGTCGCCGACGAGCTGCAGGCCGCGCACCCGAAGCTGGTCACCGCGTCGATGACGAAGCAGCGCCGCGGCGGCAAGGTGTTCCTCGACTGGTCGCAGAACGCGGGCAGCAAGACGACGCTCGCGCCCTACTCCCTGCGCGGCAAGGAGCGTCCGTACGCCGCTGCCCCGGTGACGTGGGACGAGGTCGCCGAGGGCGCCGACGACCCGCTCGGGCTGGAGCAGCTCACCTTCACCGAGGTGCTCGACCGCGTCGACCGGCTCGGCGACGTCTTCGGATGAGGGTCCTGGACCGGGCGCCGGCGAAGGTCTTGTCGAGCGACGGACCGTGTGCCGGTTCGCTCGACATAGACCCTGTTCAGACAGGGCCTATGTCGAGCGTTACCCGGTTCACCGGGTAGTCCGGAGGGGCTCAGCCGATGAGGTCGCGCAGCCGCGCGACGGTGGCGACGGGGTCGTCGGAGGCGGGGATGACGTTGATGTCGGTGACGCCGGCGGCCTCGAAGGCGGCGAGGCGCTCCTTGACGTACGACTCGGGGCCGACGAGGTTCGCGGCCTCCAGCCACTCCGTCGGCACGAGCGCGGCGGCCTCGTCCTTCTTGCCCTCGAGGTAGAGGTCCTGGATCTTCTCCGCCTCCTCCTCGTAGCCGTACGCCTTGGCGACGTCGTTGTAGAAGTTGCGGCCCTTCGCGCCCATGCCGCCCACGTAGAGGGCGAACAGGGGGCGGGCGAGGTCGAGCAGCGCCTTGGTCTCGGGGCCCTCGCCGAACGCGAGCATGCCGCCGGCCATCACCTGCAGCGGGCCGAGGTCGGCCGGTCGCTTCGCGGCTCCGGCGGCGAGCGACTCGCCCCACACGTCGGCCGCCTTCTCCGGGTGGAACAGGTGGGGGATCCAGCCGTCGGCGTACTCCGCCGTGTGCTCCACGTTCTTCGGGCCGAGCGCGGCGATCCAGATCGGGATCGAGCTGCGCTCGGGCCGCGTCAGGAGCTTCAGCGGCTTGCCGAGGCCGGTCACGGCCCCGTGCTCCTTGTCGAGCGGCAGCTGGAAGATGCCGTCGGACTGCAGCGGCTCGCGGCGCAGGCCGGCGCGGATGATCTCGACGACCTCGCGGGTGCGCCCCAACGGCTTCGCGTACGGCACGCCGTGGAAGCCCTCGATCACCTGCGGCCCCGACGCGCCGAGGCCCAGGATGGCGCGGCCGCCGCTGACGTTGTCGAGGCCGGCCGCGGTCTGCAGCAGGGCGCCGGGGGTGCGCGAGAAGATGTTGAGGATGGCCGAGCCGATCTTCACCGTCTCGGTCTTCGCGGCCAGGTAGCCCATCAGGGTGGGGGAGTCGAAGCCGTACGCCTCGGCGACCCAGACCGAGTCGAGGCCCGCCCGCTCGAGCGCACCGACCTGGTCGGCCGCGTCGCGGGGGTTGCCGGCGTACTGGAGCTGGGTGGCGATGCGCAGCGTCATGCGCTCACCCTGACAGCAGGACTGTCACGGTGACAAGGACGGGGCTCAGAAGCCGCCGAAGTCCCCGCCGCCGAAGTCGCCACCGCCGAAGTCGCCACCGCCGAAGTCCCCGCCTCCGTCGCCGCCGAAGTCGCCGCCGTCCCCACCGCCGGCGCCGCCGTCGCCGCCGCCGGAGGGATCGCCTCCGCTGGTGTCGCCGAAGGCCATTCCGCCGGACATCATCGCGCCGAGGAAGAAGGCGGGGAACAGGCCGTTCATGACGGCCAGGCCGTAGTAGCCGTCGGCGTAGGGACGGTAGGCGGGCCCGCCGTCGTACCAGGGCACCATCCGGTTGCCGTCCTTGACCATGCGGGTGTCGGGCTCGGCGCCCTGGGCGACGCGGTCGGCGTCGGCCGCGCAGACGGGCACCTCGCGGGACACGCCGCCGGGCGGCGCCCACTCGACGTCCTGCACCGACGGACCGTGGGCCGCGTTGAAGAAGCAGGGGGCGCGTCGCTGCGGGAGCGGTACGCCCTCCTGCCGGGCGAGCACGCAGGCCATCGCGTAGCGGCCGTCCTCCAGCGCCCGCGTGACCTCCTTGACGTCGTCGGGCTGCCGGGCCTCGGCCAGGAGCTCCTTGGCGCTCTCGTAGGAGTCCAGGGCGCGCTGGTAGTCCTGGCGCATGCCCGGGTCGATCTCGGTCGTGAGGGTCTCGATGTGGAGGTCCTGGAGCTCCTCGCCGAACCGGGTGACGTCCTCGTCCGCGACGCGGGTGACCTTGCGCAGCGCCTCCTGCTCCTCGCTCTGCTGCAGCGCCTGCCGGCGCCGCGTGGCGAGCACCGCTGCGACGCCGAGCGCCGCGAGGAGGACCAGGACGATCACGAGGGCCGTCATTCTCCGATCCTAGGCAACGGACGGTGACGGCCCTCGTGACGCAGGACGGCTCAGCCGTCGATCGTGGACATGTCGCCGTAGCGCGCGCCGGCCACCGCCTCGCGCGGCACGGCCGCCTCCAGCGCGGCCAGATCGTCCTCGCTCAGCGAGACGTCGAGCGCGCCCACGTTCTCCTCGAGGTAGCGCACCCGCTTGGTGCCGGGGATCGGTGCGACCCCGACGCCGTCGCGCCCGGAGCGGGCCAGGACCCAGGCCAGGGCGAGCTGTCCGGGCGTACGCCCGAGGCGCGCGGCGAGCTCCTGGACCCGGGAGACGAGCACCAGGTTCGCGTCGAGCGCCTCGCCCTCGAAGCGGGGGAAGCGGCCGCTGCGGCGCGAGTCGTCGGCGCTCAGGTCGCCGGCGCCGGCGATGGCGCCGGTGAGCAGGCCGCGGCCGAGCGGGGAGTAAGGCACCAGGCCGATCCCGAGCTCGGCGAGCACGGGCCAGACGGTGTCCTCGAGGTCGCGGGTGAACAGGGAGTACTCGGTCTGCACGGCCGTCACCGGGTGCACCGCGTGGGCCCGCCGGATCGTGTCCGCGGACGCCTCCGAGAGGCCGAGGTGGCGCACCTTGCCCGCCTCGACGAGCTCCTTCATCGCGCCGACGGTCTCCTCGATCGGGACGGTGAAGTCGACGCGGTGCTGGTAGTAGAGGTCGATCACGTCGACGCCCAGGCGCTGCAGGGACGCGTCGCAGGCGGACCGGACGTACTCCGGGCGACCGTTGACGCCGACGAAGCCGCCGTCGGGGGTGCGCTCGTTGCCGAACTTGGTGGCCAGCTGGACCGCGTCGCGCCCGCCGGGGGCGGAGGCGAGGGCGGCGCCGACGAGGCGCTCGTTGGTGAAGGGGCCGTACATGTCGGCCGTGTCCAGGAAGGTCACGCCGAGGTCGAGTGCCCGGTGGATGGTGCGGGTCGCCTCCGCCTCGTCGCGGGTGCCGTAGAAGTCGCTCATCCCCATGCAGCCCAGGCCCAGGGCCGAGACGGTCAGCGGGGACGCGGTGCCGAGTGTCGTCGTGGTGGTCATGCGGGAGAGTCAACGCCTTCGAGCGCGCTCGAAGTCAACCCCCGCGCCTCGACCCGGTCGACGTAGATGCCGATCTTGCGGTCGATCGCCCCGAGGTGCTCGGTGATCTCGGCCAGCTGCGCCAGCACCACCCGTCGGTGCGCGCGCAGCATCTCGAGGCGGTCCTGCTCGTTGCCGTCGTCGGCGCGCACCATCTCGGCGTACCGCCTCATCTCGCGGATCGGCATGCCGGTCGCGCGCAGGCAGGTGAGCAGGTGGATCCACTGCAGGTCCGCGTCGGAGTAGCGCCGGTGCCCGGACCCGGCCCGCTCGACCTCGCGCAGCATCAGCCCGTCGCGCTCGTAGTAGCGCAGCGTGTGCGGGGTGAGCCCGCTCGCGTCGGCGGCCTCGGCGATGGAGTAGGTCGACATCCGCGCAGTGTGCATCTTCGAGCGTGCTCGAAGTCAAGAGCCTCCGGCCGCGGTGGCACGGCGGCGGTGGTGACGCGCGCGACGTCGCTGTCCGCTTGGAACGGCGACCCCGTCAGCGCCTAGGCTGCGGGGCGTGAGCGCGGACAAGTGGTGCGAGTTCTGCGAGATGTCCCTGGTGAGCTGCCCCCACGGGGCGCCCAAGCCGCCCCCGCCGGCCGAGACGCCGCCGCTGGAGCGCGTGCGGACCCGTGCGACGACCGGCACGAGCGGCACGACCGGTGCGGCGCCGCGCACGACGCGTACCCCCGTGTCCGCACGACGGGTGCCCGGCACCCCCGCGCCGGCGCCGGTGCGTCGGGCCCCGGTGGTACGCCCCGGCCGGACGCCGCAGGGCGCGTTCCGGCCCTACCTGCTCGCGACGCTGGCCGACCACGACGGCCGCCTCGAGCGCGACCTCGCGCTCGAGGAGGTCGGTCGTCGGATGGCCGACGTCCTGCAGCGCGACGACCTCGGTATCGGCCCCAGCGGTGAGGTGCGCTGGCGCACCGTCGCGCTCAAGGAGCGTCGGGCGCTGGTCGACGCCGGTCTCGTCGGCTCCGCAGGCCCCGGCCTGTGGGAGCTGACGAGCGCGGGCTACGAGACGCTCGCGGTCTTCCGGGCCGCGCAGGAGCAGGCCGAGCAGGAGCAGGCCGAGGCGTCGGACGACCCGGAGACCGGCACCGCCGACTGACCGGCGGCGTCGGGTCACTCGACGCGCACCCGTCACCTCGTCGTCACCTGGACGTGGCGCGGTGTCCGCGTGCGGCTGGTGCCGTCGAGGTCGTGGCCGCTCCACTCCTCGCCGACCCCGTCGCCGATCCCGGGCAGCGCACCTCCGCGCTGCCGTCACGCACCCGCCGGCGCACCTCCAGCCTCGTCGTCACCCCCGGGGTGACGGCCCACCGCGGCGCCTCGGGCGTGCGCCCCGAGCACACCCTCGACGCCTACCGCACCGCGATCCGCGCCGGCGTCGACGACATCGAGCTCGACCTCGTCTGCACCGCCGACGGCGTGCTCGTCGCCCGGCACGAGAACGAGCTGAGCCTGACGACCGACGTGGCCACGCGCCCCGAGCTCGCCGCGCTGCGCACCCGCCGCGACGTCGACGGCGTCGTGCACGAGGGCTGGTTCGCCGAGGACCTCACCCTCCCGGAGATCAAGCTGCTCACCGCCCGCGAGCGCTTCCCCGAGCTGCGACCCGGCTCCGCCGCGCACGACGGTCGTGAGGGCGTGCCGACGCTGACCGAGGTGCTCGCCATGGTCGAGGCCGAGTCGGTGCGCCGCGGGCGTGCCGTCGGCGTCATGCTCGAGCTCAAGCACGTCGAGCACGCGCGCCGCCGCGGCCTGGACTACGAGTCGGCGCTGCTGGCCGACCTGCGCCGCCACGACCTCGACCACCCGCGGGCGCGCGTCACCCTGATGTCGTTCGAGACCGCCGTGCTGCGCCGGCTCGCCACCCGAGCGCGGGTGCAGGTCGTCCAGCTGCTCGACCGCCTCGACCGCCAGCCGCCCGACGCCCTGGTGGCGGGGGCCGCGACGACCTACGGCGACCTCGCCTCGCCAGCCGGCCTGGACCACGTCGAGCGGTACGCCGACGGCATCGGCGTCGCGAGGTCCCTCGTGCTGCCGCCGGGGCCCGACGGCGAGCTGGGGGAGCCGACCTCGCTGGTGCGCGAGGCGCACCGCCGGTGGCTGACCGTCCAGGTCTGGACCCTGCGGGCGGAGAACCGGTTCCTGCCCGCGGACCTGCGCAGCGCCGACCCCGACCCGGCCGCCCACGGCGACCTCGCCGCGGAGGTCCACGCCTTCCTCGACGCCGGCGTGGACGGCGTCACCACCGACCACCCGGAGGTCGCGATCGCCGCGGTCGCCGCTCGCGGCTGAGGTCGGTCGCGGCCGACGCCGGCCGCTCAGTCCTCGTCCGCGTCGGCCTCGAGCGCCTTGTCGAGCCGCTCGCGGGCGCCGTCGAGCCACGTCTGGCACGTGCGGGCCAGCTCCTCGGCGCGCTCCCACAGCGCCAGGGACTCCTCCAGCGTCGTGCCTCCGCCCTCGAGGCGCCGCACGACGTCGACGAGCTCGTCGCGCGCCTTCTCGTACGACATCGACGCGGTCGTCGCCTCAGTCATCGGTCTCCTCCTGGGTGCTGCTCGGGGCGGTCGGGGCGCTCGGGGCGCTCGGGGCGCCACGGACGGGATCGCGCTCGACCTCGTCGGTCGTCACGTGCACGCGGCCGTCCGCGACCCGAACGGTCAGCGCGACCCCGGCCGCCGTCTGGTCCACGCTCGTCAGGACGGAGCCGTCGGCGGCCTGGACCACCGCGTACCCCCGCCGCAGGGTCGCCAGCGGCGACAGCGCCTCGGCGCGGGCGCGACGGTGCTCGACGTCGTCGACGGCCCGGTCGAGCCGGTGGCGCAGCGTCACCCGCGCCCGGTCGCGCAGGGCGCCGACCTCGTCGCGGCGGGCGGCCAGCAGGTTGCGGGGGTCGGCCAGGGCCGGGCGTGAGCGCAGGGCGTCCAGGCCGGCCTGCTCGCGGGCGACGGTGTGCGCGACGACCCGACGGGCGCGGTCCAGGGCGTGGCCCACGTTGCGCAGCTCCTCGACGACGTCCGGCACGACGCGCTTCGCCGCGTCGGTCGGGGTCGCCGCGCGCCAGTCGGCCACCAGGTCGAGCAGCGGAGCGTCGGGCTCGTGCCCGATCGCGGAGACGACGGGCGTGCGGACCGCGTGCACGGCCCGGACGAGGCCCTCGTCGGAGAACGGCAGCAGGTCCTCCACGGACCCGCCGCCGCGGGCCACCACGATGACGTCGACCCGGGCGTCGCGGTCGAGCCGCTCGACGGCCTCGATCACCTCGAGCGCGCTGCGCGGGCCCTGCATGGCGGCGTGCGCGACCTCGAAGCGCACCGCCGGCCAGCGCCGGCGGGCGACCTCCAGGACGTCGCGCTCGGCGGCGGAGCCGGGCGCGGTCACGAGGCCGACCACCCCGGGCAGGAACGGCAGCGGACGCTTGAGCTCCCGGGCGAAGAGGCCCTCGGCGGCGAGGAGCTGGCGACGACGCTCCAGGCGCGCCAGCAGCTCGCCCAGCCCGACCATGCGGATGTCGCGGGCGTAGAGCGAGAACGAGCCGCGGTTGGCGTAGTAGGACGGCTTGGCGTGCACCAGCACGCTGGCGCCCTCCACCAGCGGCGGGTTGAGGCCGTCGAAGAGCGTGCGGGAGCAGGTCAGCGTCACCGACAGGTCGGCCACGGTGTCGCGCAGCGTCATGAACACGGTCTGCACGCCCGGGCGGCGGTTGACCTGCGCGATCTGCCCCTCGACCCAGACCGCGCCGAGACGGTCGATCCAGCCCGCGACCGCGTTCGCGATCTGCCGGACCGGTGCCGGCTGCTCGGGGGAGGTCTCCAGGGCCACGGCGCGAGCCTAGGACAGCGCACCGACGGTTCGGGCGGCCCAGGGTTCCTCGCCTAGGATCGACCCATGAGCACCGACCTGGGAACGCCGCGTGTCCTGCCCCGCGACGACGCCGAGCGGGCGGTCCTGCTCGCGGCGCCCCGCGGCTACTGCGCGGGCGTGGACCGTGCCGTCATCACCGTCGAGAAGGCGCTCGACCTCTACGGCGCGCCCGTCTACGTGCGCAAGCAGATCGTGCACAACAAGCACGTCGTGAGCACGCTGGAGGAGCGCGGCGCGATCTTCGTCGAGGAGATCGAGGAGATCCCCGAGGGCTCCACCGTCGTCTTCTCCGCCCACGGCGTCTCGCCGATGGTGCACGCGGAGGCGGCCGAGCGCTCGCTCAAGACCATCGACGCCACCTGCCCGCTGGTCACCAAGGTCCACCACGAGGCGCGCCGCTTCGCGAGCGACGGCTACCGGATCCTCCTCATCGGCCACGAGGGCCACGAGGAGGTCGAGGGCACCGCCGGCGAGGCGCCCGACCACATCACCCTGGTCGAGACCCCCGACGACGTGGACGACCTCGAGTTCCCCGAGGGCACGAAGCTGTCCTGGCTCTCGCAGACCACGCTCAGCGTCGACGAGACCATGGAGACGGTGCGCCGCCTGCGTGAGAAGTTCCCCCAGCTCGAGGACCCGCCGAGCGACGACATCTGCTACGCCACGCAGAACCGCCAGGTGGCGGTCAAGGAGATCGGCCGCGACGCCGACCTCGTCATCGTCGTGGGCTCCGGCAACTCGTCGAACTCCGTGCGGCTCGTCGAGGTGGCGCTCGAGGCGGGCGCCAAGGCGTCCTACCGCGTCGACGACGCCTCGGAGATCCAGGAGGAGTGGCTGGAGGGCGTGGAGACCGTCAGCGTCACCTCCGGCGCCTCCGTCCCGGAGGACCTGGTGGAGGGCGTCCTCGGCTTCCTCGCCGACCGCGGCTACCCCGACGCGCGCGCCGTGCAGACCGCCGAGGAGTCGCTGATCTTCGCGCTCCCGCCGGAGCTGCGTCGCGACCTCAAGGCCGCGGGCAGGTCCTGAGCCGTGGCCCGCTTCCTCGACATCCACCCCGTCGACCCGCAGCCGCGCCTCGTGGCACAGGTCGTCGAGGCGCTGCGCGACGACGCGCTCATCGCGTACCCGACCGACTCGGGGTACGCGCTGGGCTGCCGCCTCGGCAACCGTGACGGCAAGGACCGGATCCTGCGGATCCGCGACCTCGACGACAAGCACCACTTCACGCTGATGTGCGCCGACTTCTCCCAGCTCGGCCAGTTCGTGCACGTCTCGAACCACGCGTTCCGCGCCGTGCGCTCGGCGACGCCCGGTCCGTACACGTTCATCCTGCCCGCCACCCGCGAGGTGCCGAAGCAGCTGATGCACCCGAAGAAGAAGACGGTCGGCGTGCGGATCCCCGAGCACGTGGTCGTCGGCGCCCTGCTCGCCGAGCTCGGCGAGCCGATGCTGACCAGCAGCCTGATCCTCCCCGGCGAGACCGAGCCGCGCACGATCGGCTGGGAGGTCAAGGAGGACCTCGACGCGGTGGTCGACATCGTGATCGAGGCGGGCGAGACGCCCGCCGTCCCGACGACCGTCGTCGACTGGTCGGAGGACGTGCCCGAGGTGGTACGCCACGGCGCGGGCGACCCGGGACGCTTCGAGGCCTGAGCGCCCCGACGCACGACGATGCCGTCGCGCGGCCGGTGACGTCACCGGCAGGAGGCACCGAGGAAGCGCTGTGACCCGTGTCACTTGTTGACGTGGTGGGTGACCAAGCGAAGCCGTGACGATGTGGCGACCATCCGCATCGAACGCCCGGGGGGCCACGGTGGAGCACGAGGACACGACGAGCGCGCCGCCGCCGTCGAGCAGGAACGACGCCGTCAAGGCGCGCTACGACATCGACGAGATGCCGCCGCTCGGACAGGCGACGCTGCTCGGGGTGCAGCACGTCCTGGTGATGATGGCCAGCAACGTCACCATCCCGATCGTGCTGGCCACCGCCATCGGCGCGACGACCGGCGAGACCGCCTTCCTCGTGCAGGTGGCGCTGCTCGTCGCCGGCCTCACCACGCTCCTGCAGACCGTCGGTGTCGGGCCGGTCGGCGCCCGGCTCCCGGTGGTGCAGGGCACCAGCTTCGGCTTCCTCGTCGTCTCGATCCCGCTGGCGCAGGAGTACGGCCTCGGCGCCGTCTTCGGCGGCGCGCTCTTCGCCGCCCTCGTGCAGACCACGCTCGGCTTCTCGCTCAAGTGGCTCAAGCACCTCTTCCCGCCGCTGGTCAGCGGCATCGTCGTGCTGGTCATCGGGATCGGCTTGCTGCCCACGGGGATGGCGTTGTACGCCGGCGGCAACGGCGCTCCGGACTTCGGCTCGTGGACCAACCTCGGGCTGGCCACGCTGGTGCTCGTCGTGATGCTCGTGCTCTACCGGTTCGGCCGTGGCGTGCTGAGCGCCTCCGCCGTGCTGATCAGCCTGGTCCTGGGCTACCTCGTGGCGATCCCGCTCGACAAGGTGCGCCTGCAGGAGGTCGCCGACGCCGACTGGTTCTCGGTCCCCACCCCGTTGGAGTTCGGCCTCGACTTCCCGGCGGCCGCGTTCGTGGCGATGGGCGCCATGGCGATCGCCACCTCGGTGGAGACGATCGGCGACCTCTCGGCCCTCACCAAGAGCGGCGCGGGCCGCGAGGTGACCGACAAGGAGCTGCAGGGCGGCGTGGTCGCCGACGGCGTCGCGACCGGCATCGCCGCGCTGTTCAGCGCGCTGCCGAACACCTCGTTCGGCCAGAACGTCGGGCTGGTCGCCTTCACCGGCGTGATGAGCCGGCACGTCGTCTCGATCGGCGCCGGTTTCCTCATCGTGCTCGGCCTGTTCCCCAAGCTGGCCACGATCATCGCGGTGATGCCGTCGGCCGTGATCGGCGGCGCCGCGGTCGCCATGTTCGGCATGCTGCTGGGCGCCGGCATCAAGCTGCTCGCCGAGACGGCCCTGGACCGCCACGACATGCTCGTCATCGCCGTCTCGATCGGCGTGGGGCAGGGCATCGCGGCGGTGCCCGACTCGGTGCGGAAGATGCCCGAGTCGCTGGAGGTGCTGCTGACCTCGGGGATCGTGCCGGCGGCGCTGATCGCCGTGCTGCTCAACCTCGCCCGGCCGGCCGACCCGGAGGTGGAGGGCGAGCTGGACGTCGACGTCCCGCGCACGGGCTGACGGGCGCCGAGCCGGTCGTCAGTCGTCGAGCATCCGCAGGCCCAGGGTGGCCAGGCACAGCACGTACCCCGCCGCCAGGCCGACCGCGTGGGTGGTGACGCCGGTGACGAGGGCCTGGACCAGCTGGTCCTCCGGGCGGGCGAGCGCACCGGGCACGGTCGCCGCGACGAGTCCGAAGCTGACGACGAGCAGCACGGGCGGCAGCATCGCGACCGTGAAGAACGCGCCGCGGTCGGCCCGCACGGCCAGCAGCAGGCACAGCACCACGAAGCAGAGGTCGAAGAACAGGCCGATGTCGCCACCGAGCAGCAGGTCCAGCCCGACGATGCCGAGCACCCCGAGGGAGCCCAGGAGCACCAGGCGGTGTCCGGGCTCGGTGCGGGGCGCCGCCACCGCTGCCTCGAGCAGGCTCACGCCCGCAGGATAGGAGCGATCCTCACGCCCCCCGCGCCGACGCGCCGGGGGCGTGCGGGCCCTCGCCACGTTCGACGCCACGTTCGACGCCACGTTCGACGGCCCGGGGGAGGTCGGTGACCGTGCGCGGCCCGGGCAGCTCGGCGTCGGTGACGCCCAGCTCGGCCAACCGACGGGCGGAGACGAGGACGCGTGACTCGAGCGAGCCGACCGCGCTGTTGTAGTGCCGCGTGGCAGCGCCCAGCGAGCGGCCCAGCTGGTCGAGGTGCTCGCTCCAGGTGCCGAGGCGCAGGTGCAGCTCGCGCCCGGTCTGCTCGATCTCCCGGGCCCGGTCGGCCAGCGCCTCGTGGCGCCAGCCGTGGGCGACCGTGCGCAGCAGCGCGATCAGCGTGGTCGGCGTGGCCAGCACGACCTTGCGGGTCGACGCGTGCTCGAGCAGCCCCGGGTCCGCCTCCAGTGCGGCCGACAGGAAGGCCTCGCCCGGCAGGAACAGCACGACGAACTCGGGAGAGCTCGCCAGGGCCGCCCAGTAGCGCTTCGCCCCGAGGACGTCGACGTGCGCGCGGACCTGGCGGGCGTGGCGCGCGAGGTGCTCGCGGTGCTCGGCCTCGCCGCGCTCGGCGGCGTCGAGGAACCCGTCGAGCGGGACCTTGGCGTCGACGACGACCGAGCGACCGCCCGCCAGCTGCACGACCAGGTCGGGCCGCAGGTCGCCGTCGGCGAGCGGCGTCTGCTCGGTGAAGTCGCAGTGCTGGACCATGCCGGCCAGCTCGCAGGCCCGGCGCAGGTGCAGCTCGCCCCAGCGGCCGCGGACGGTCGGTCGCCGCAGCGCCGTCGAGAGGGCGTGCGTCTCGCGCTGCAGGTCGCCGGTCTGGCGGCTCATCGCCTCGACCTGCGCGGCCAGCTCGCCCTGCCACACCGCCCGGTCGTGGTGCAGGTCGGCGAGCTGGTCGCCGAGGCGGTCGATGCCGTCGGTGAGGCGCTGCGAGTCCAGCGCCGCGGCGCCCTGGGCGGGGCGGCCACGGGCCCACAGCACGCCGACCCACCAGCCGACGGCGGCCCCGACGGCGAGCAGCAGCACCACGGTCGCGGTCTGGGTGACGTCCATGGCGACCAGCATGGAGACCGGCACCGACAGTTCGGCCGAGGATCGCCGGACGTCCTCGTGCGGACCCCTTGAGCGGAACGTGCCAGCCGCCCGGAAATCCGGAAACAGTTGTTACGGGCCCGAAACCGTGGGGCGAGGAGCCGAAACGCGACGACCGTAACTTCGCGTCTCGACCCGAGTCCCCGCGGAAAGGCCCCCCATGTCGCTCTCCACCCGATTCCGGCGGCTCAGCGCCCGCCGACGTCCGGTCCTGGCCGCTGCGGCCGCCGTCGCGCTCGCCGGCAGCCTCGCCGCCTGCGGGGGCGACGAGCCCGCCTCCGCCGCCGACGGCTTCGGCACCATCGACGTGCAGTACTCCTGGATCAAGAACGAGGAGTTCACGGGCGAGTTCTACGCCTACGAGAACGGCTACTACGAGGACGCCGGGTTCGACCAGGTCAACGGCATCTCCGGCCCCGACACCGGGGTGGCGAAGCTGCTGAGCGGGGAGGTCGAGGTCGCGCTCAGCGACGCCGCCTCCATCGGCGCCGCCATCGCCGAGCAGGACGCGCCGCTGAAGATCATCGGCGCCACCTTCCAGAAGAACCCGTTCACCATCCTGTCGCTGGCCGACGGCGGGAACATCGCCACGCCCGACGACCTGGTCGGCAAGCGCATCGGCGTGCAGGACTCCAACGCCAGCGTCTTCCGTGCGCTCCTGTCGGCGAACGGGCTCTCCGAGGACGACGTCGAGATCGTCCCGGTCGACTTCGACCCGACGCCCCTGATGGACGGCCAGGTCGACGGCTTCATGGCGTACCTGACCAACGAGGCGCTGACCGTCGAGCTCGCCGGCTACGAGATCACGAACCTGCCGTACGCCGAGAATGGCGTGCCGTTCGTGGCGGAGACGTTCTCGGTCACCGACCAGTACCTCTCGGAGAACCGCGAGCTGCTCAAGGCGTTCCTGACCGCGGAGATCCAGGGCTGGACCGACGTGTTCAACGAGCCGACCGACGCCTCCGTCGAGCTGGTCGTGGACTACTACAACCAGGCCGCCTCCGACAACAGCGACGGCCTGGAGTCGGTGTTCGGCGCGCTCGACCCGGAGAAGACCGGGCTCGCCCTCGAGGCCACCAAGGAGCTCATCTCCACCGAGGAGACCGAGGAGGCCGGCCTGTTCACCATCTCCGACGACCTCAAGGAGCAGACCGTCGCCTCGCTCGCCGGCGCCGGCTGGGACGTCGAGGTCGACCGCCTCTTCGACACGTCGATCATCGACGAGATCTACGAGGAGAACCCCGAGCTGAAGGCGTACCTCCCGTAACCATGACGCTCCACGACAACCTGGGTGCCGGTGCCCCGCCCACGCCGGGCACCGGCATCCAGATCACCGGACTGAGCAAGACCTTCAAGGGCGCTCGCGGGCGCTCCACCGTCGCGCTGTCGGAGACCGAGCTGCACACCGAGCAGGGGTCGTTCCTCGCGCTGCTGGGGCCGTCGGGCTGCGGCAAGTCGACGATCCTGCGCATCCTCGCCGGCCTGGAGACCCCGACCGCGGGCGAGGCGCTCGTCGACGGGCGCACCCCTCGCGAGCTGCGGCGCGGCTCGGAGCTCGGGATCGCCTTCCAGGACCACGCGCTGCTGCCGTGGCGCAGCGTCGAGAAGAACATCCGGCTGCCGTTCGAGGTGGCGGGGCGCAAGGTCGACGACGACTACGTCGCGGAGCTCGTCGACCTCGTCGGCCTGCGGGGCTTCGAGAAGGCCAAGCCGGCGCAGCTCTCCGGCGGCATGCGGCAGCGGGTCTCGATCGCCCGCGCGCTCGTGCTCAAGCCGTCGGTGCTGCTGCTCGACGAGCCGTTCGGCGCGCTCGACGACATGACGCGGCAGAACCTCAACCTCGAGCTGCTGCGGATCTGGACCGAGAAGCCCGCCACGACCCTGCTCGTCACGCACGGCATCTCCGAGGCGATCTTCCTGTCCGACCAGGTGGCCGTGATGTCCGCCCGCCCAGGTCGGGTCCGCGAGGTCATCGACGTCGACCTAACGCGGCCCCGCACGCCCGAGATGATGCGCACGCCCGAGTTCCACGCGCTGGTCGACCGGGCCTCCGAGATCCTCTTCGGCACCGGCCCGGCGGTCGGGTCCGCCGCCGGGGGGCGCTGAGCCGTGGCCGCGACGCGCACCGTTCCGGGCTGGGTCGCCGGCGTCGTGGGCACCGTCGTGCTCGTCGGCGGCTGGTGGCTGCTCTCGGTCACGGCGTTCACCCCCGACGCGGGCACGACGTTCACCCCCGTCCCCTCGCCGTTCGCGGTCCTGGGCACGCTCGTCGACGACGGCCTCGGGGCGTACTGGTCGTTCTTCTCCGTCACCATCACCGAGGCCGCCTGGGGCTTCCTGTGGGGCAACCTGCTGGCGCTGGCGCTGGCCTCCACGGTGCTGGTCGCGCCGCGCATCGAGACCGTGGTGACGCAGGTGGCGGTCGTCAGCTACTGCCTGCCGCTGGTCGCGGTCGGCGGCATCTCGATCGTCGTGCTCGGCGGGGCGGAGCAGCCCGGCGACCCGTCGACGACGGCCATCTTCCTCGCCGCGCTGAGCGTCTTCTTCACGACGGTCGTCGGCGCCCTGCTGGGCTTCAAGGCCGCGGACGCGGCGTCGCTGGACGTGGTCGCCGTCTACGGCGGCGGGCGCGTCGCACAGCTGCGGAAGGTACGCCTCGTGGCCGCGCTCCCCGCGATCCTCAACGCCCTGCAGATCGCGGTGCCCACCGCCTTCCTCGGCGCCGTGCTGGGGGAGTACATGGGCGCCACCGACCGCAGCGTCGGGATCATGCTGATCCGGTTGCAGGGCAACCTCGACTCCGAACGGGTGTGGGCCGTGTTCCTCCTGTGCGCGCTGGTCGCGATGGCCGGCTACGCCGCCCTCGGCCTCGTGTCCCGGCTCGTGACGCCGTGGGTCTCCGGACGGAGCGCCGGATGAGCGCGGGCGTGGCCGGAGTCGCGGAGATCCGGCGGGAGGTGCGCGCGGAAGGACTGCGCACCGCTGGCCGCTCCGTCGCCCGAGCGCTGCTGAACGCGGTCGTGACCCTGGCGATCGTGCTGGCGCTGTGGCAGGGCGTCGTCAGCCTCGGCGGCATCTCGCCGTTCGTGGCCAAGGGGCCGCTCGACGTGTGGAACCACCTGTTCGTCACCGAGCCGGACGCGTTCGCGACGGCGGCGGAGCGGCGCGCGGTGCTGCTGCCGCTCGTGACGGTGACGCTGAAGGACGCCGCGCTCGGGTTCGTCGTCGGGATGGCGATCGCCGTCGCGCTCGCCATGGCGTTCACCCTGTCGAAGACCGTCGAGGCGGGCGTCATGCCGCTCGCGCTGCTGCTGCGCAGCGTCCCGCTCGTGTCCATCGCACCGGTGATCATGTTGCTGACCGGACGGGGCACGCCCGAGTCCGTCGCCGTCATCGGCACCATCGTGGTGCTGTTCCCCGCGCTGGCCTCGGTGCTGTTCGGGCTGAGCCAGGCCAACCCGCAGAGCGTGGACCTGGTCCGCGTCTACGGCGGCGGCAACCTGGCGGCGCTGCTGAAGGTCGCCGTGCCCGGCGCCCTGCCCTCGCTCTTCGCCGCCGCCCGGGTGTCGGTGCCGGGCGCCGTGACCGGTGCGCTGCTCGCCGAGTGGCTCTCGACCGGCAAGGGCATCGGCGGCAACATCGTGAAGTTCAACGCCGCCGCGCAGTTCGACAACCTGTGGGCGTGCGTCGCGATCATCACCCTCGTGACGCTCGTGCTCTACAACCTCGTGCTGCTGGTCGAGAACCTGGTGCTCGCCGAGATGGGGATGAGCCAGCGCGGGTCGTGACCGTTCCGTGATCGTTCCGTGACCATGCTGCGAGCCGCACCCGGGCCGCACCCCCGCGGGGGTCAGTAGGCGGCGCGATCGACTTTGGCGAGCCAGGCGTCGAAGGGCGCGGCGGCGTCCGCGGGGCGCAGGGCGTCCACGCGGGTCGTCCACGACTCCCGCGGCGTCGCCAGCACCTCGTAGAACGCGCGGTCGTCGAAGCCGCCGCGGGCGGCGTCGTCGCGGTCGGCGGCGTAGACGACGCGGTCCAGCCGGGCCCACAGCGACGCGGAGACGCACAGCGGGCACGGCTCGCACGAGGTGTAGAGCACGTGCCCGGCCAGGGAGAAGTCGTCGAGCTCGCGGCACGCCGCGCGGATCGCCTGGACCTCGGCGTGGGCGGTCGGGTCGTTGTCGCGGGTGACGCGGTTCTGCCCGGTCGCCACCAGCAGCCCGTCGCGCACGACGACGGCGCCGAACGGGCCGCCGCCCTCCGCGACGTTGCGGGTGGCCAGCTCGATCGCGGTCGCCAGCCAGCGGGCGTCCTCGTCGGTCATCGGTGCTCCTCGGGGATCGGGGTGGTCGGGCTGGTCCGACTGGTCGGACTTGTCGTGCTGCTGGTGGTGGCCGGGTCGGCGGGGGACCCGGCCGAGCGGGCGAGGCGCCACACGCGGTCCCGGCTCATCGGCAGCTCGTGCGGGCGCACGCCGAGCGCGTCGCGCACCGCGTTCGCGACGGCCGGGGCGACGGGGTTGTAGGGCGCCTCGCTCATCGACTTCGCGCCGGCGGGCCCGAGACGGTCGACGGTGTCGGCGAACAGGACCGTGGTGGCAGGTACGTCCGCCATCTGCGGCACCCGGTAGTCCCGGAAGGAGGCAGTGGTCACGGCGCCGTCGGGGCCGGTCGCGACCTCCTCGAGCAGGGCGCCGCCGAAGGCCTGCGCGACGCCGCCCTCGACCTGTCCGCGCAGCTGCTCGGGGTTGAGCACGACGGCGGCGTCCACGCCCTGCACGGAGGCCAGCACCCGCACCTCGCCGGTGGCGGGTGCGACCGCGACGCGCACGCCGTGCACGTTGAACGCCACCGAGCGCGGGGACCCGTCGCTCGACCCGTGGCAGGTCACCGGCCCGTCCAGCCGGGTCCAGTCGCCGTCGACGGCGGCCAGGCGCGTCCGCACCGCGCGGGCCGCGCGGTCGACCGCGGCGCCCGCCACGACCGATCCCGTCGAGCCGTAGGCGCCGGTGTCGTAGCCCGAGGTCGCGGTGTCGGAGGCGAGCAGGCGTACCCGCTCGGGGGCCACTCCCAGCAGCGACGCGACGAGCTGGGTGTGGACCGTGGCGGTGCCGTTGCCGAACTCGGCGGTGCCGACGGCGACGGTGACGTCACCGTCCGGGGTGAGGGTCACGGCGGCCTCGCTGTGGTGCCCGCGCGGCGGGATGGTCGCGATCATCGCGGCCGCGACGCCCTCGCCGACCCGCCAGCCCCCGGGCACGTCGGGCAGGCCGGGCACGTCGGGCAGGCCGGGGGCCTCCGCGCGGGTCGACGCGAGGTGGGACTCGACGAGGTCGAGGCACTGGTCGAGGCCGTAGCTGCCGAAGACGAGGTCGGCGTCGGCGGGGCCGTTGACGACGAAGTCGTCGCCCGGCACGACCACGTTGCGGCGCCGGATCTCGACCGCGCTGATCCCGACCTCCCGGGCCAGCTCGTCGAGCGCCGACTCGATGCCGAAGACGACCTGTCCGAGGCCGTAGCCACGGAACGCCCCCGACGGCACGTGGTTGGTGTAGACGGCCTCGGCGTCGACGCGCTTGTTGGCGCAGCGGTAGAGCGCGACCGACTCGTGGCAGCCGTGGAACATCACCCCGGGCCCGTGGTTGCCGTAGGCGCCGGTGTCGGAGAGCACGTCGAGCGCCAGAGCGGTGAGCACGCCGTCGGCGTCCGCGCCCAGCGTCACCTCCACGCGCATCGGGTGGCGGCACGGCACCATCGTGAACTGCTGCTCGCGGGTCAGCTCGAGCTGGACCGGGCGGCGTACGCCCTGATCCGCCAGCCGCACCGCGACCAGCGCGACGAGGTCCTCGACCAGCATCTCCTGCTTGCCGCCGAAACCGCCGCCCACGCGGGCGGCGACCACACGGACGCTGGCGGGCTCGCGCTCGAGCAGGCGGGCGAGCTCGTCGCGCACGAGGAACGGCACCTGCGTGCTGGTGCGCACGACCAGAGTGCCGTCGTCCTCGACCCAGGCTCGGGCCCCGTGGGTCTCGAGGGCGGCGTGGTTCACGCGCGCGGTGCGCCAGGTGCCGCGCACGACGTGCGCGGCGGCGGCGAGCCCGGCGGCGACGTCGCCGACCTCGCCGTGGGTCTGGGCGACGACGTTGCGGGCCGGGTCGCTGATCCGGGAGGCGGCCGGGTCCTTCTCACCGTGCAGCAGCGGCGCGCCCGGCGCGCGGGCCAGCTCGGGGTCGAGCACGGCGGGCAGCGGGGCGTACGCGACGTCCACCAGCCGCGCGGCGGCCGCGGCCGCCTGCGGGGTCTCGGCCACGACGGCGGCGACCCGCTGCCCGACGAAGCGGACGACGTCGTCGAGCATCCGGGTGTCGTCGGGGTCGTCGAGCCGGCTCTGGTGACGACCGGTGGAGAACAGGGTCGCGGGCACGTCGCGGTGCGTGAGGACGAGCAGGACGCCGGGCACCGCGAGCGCCCGGGCGGTGTCGACCTCCAGCACCCGCGCGTGCGCCTGGGTGCTCTGCACCAGCGCGACGTGGAGGACGTCGGCGCCCGGCAGGTCGAGGGTGTACGCCTCGCGCCCGGTGACGACCCGGGCCGCGGCGGGCGCCGGGAGGGAGGTGCCGAGGCGCCCGCACCCCGCGTCCTCGACGTTCGTGCGCCCGGCCAGCGCGTCGCGGATGGAGCGGTAGCCGGTGCAGCGGCACAGGTTGCCCTTGAAGGCACGGGCGACCTCGTCGGCGCGGGCCGGGTCGTCGGCGCCCGGCACGGTGCCGTCCGCGTCGGCCATTGCGGCGGCGGTGACCACGTAGCCCGCCGTGCAGAAGCCGCACTGGAAGCCGGCGGCCCGCGCGAAGGCGCGCTGCACCGGGTGGGGCTCGTCGGGCGTGCCGAGTCCGGCGGCGGTGCGCACGCTCCGGCCCTCCGCGCGGTGGAGCGGGTAGAGGCAGGAGTGGGTGGCGACCCCGTCGACGAGCACGCTGCAGGCCCCGCAGTCGCCCGCGTCGCAGCCCTTCTTGACGTCGAGGTGCCCCGTGTCGCGCAGGAACGTGCGCAGGCACTGGCCGGGATGGGCGTCGCCGGCGTCGACCGGGGTGCCGTTGACCTCGATCACGCGGCCTCCCCGGGAGCGACGGCGGCGAGCGCCGCGACGGCGAGCTCCTCGCTCACGGCGGCCCGCCAGTCCGCGGGGCCGTGGGGGTCGGCGTACCAGTCCGTCAGGTCGCGCACCGCGGCCCGCGCCGCGGCGGCGTCGGGCCGGCCGGGCAGGCGCAGCACGACCGGGCGCGGGACGGCGGCGGTGAGCGAGAGGTGGCACCCGTCGCGCTCGTCGCGACGCGCGACGACCACGGCGGAGGACCGGCCGGCGGGCGCCAGCGACATCCGGCGCAGGGCGTAGCGCGCGGTCAGGGCCGCGGGCTCGACGTCGACGGCGCGCAGCACCTCGTCCGGCGCGCGCCGCGTGGCGCCGGGCCCGGTGACGAGGTCGACGGCGGGCAGCTGGCGGGTGCCTGCAGGCCCGACGAGCTCGACGGTCGCCTCCAGCGCCACGGCCAGCGAGATCATGGCGCCCGCGGGCAGGGCGAGGCAGAGGTTGCCGCCGACGGTCGCGACCCGCCAGACCTTCGCCGACATCAGGAACGCCTCCGCGCAGTCCCGCACGAGGGCGGCGGCGTCGGCGCGGACGGGCGCCCAGCCGGCCGCGGCGGCCACCAGCTCGGCGACGGTGCAGGTGCCGGCGATGCGGACGCCGCCGTCCGCCCTCTCCTCGACGGGGGCCCAGCCGAGGCCGGCGAGGTCGACGAGGCGGGTCACGTGGGGCTGCGGGGTGGAGTAGAGCCAGGACCCGCCGCCGAGGTACGCCTCGCCCGGCGCCAGCGCCAGGTCGGCCTCGGTGCGGGCCACGCGCACGCCGGTGAGCTCGGCCAGGTCCATCACTCCACCTCCCGCAGCGCGACGTAGGCCGTGCTGATCCCGGTCACCCGGGCGCGTCCGCGCGGACCGCGCGCGGTCAGGACGCCGTCGGCCAGCACCGCGACGAGGCTCATCGCCGCGGCGTAGGAGTCGAAGGCGATCTCGGTGGCGACGGGGCACTCGAGCCAGATCCCGGCGGGTCCGGCGCGGCGCGCGTGCTCGGCGGCGGTCGGGTCGCCGACGAGCACGACCCGGGCCCCGGTGCGGGCGGCCTCGGTGACGAAGGCGGCGAACCCGGCCGGGCGGCGGCGGAACCCCAGCACGACGACGGTGTCGCCGTCGGCGAGGTCGGCCAGCTCCTCGCCCAGGACCTGGCCGGGCGCGGGCGCGAGCCGGACGTCCTCGCGGGCCTGGGCCAGCTGCTGGCGCAGGTGCAGGGCGACGGCGTGGCTGTTGCGCCAGCCGACGACCAGGACGCGCCGGGCGGAGGCGATCGCGGCCACCGCGTCGCCGATCGCGGGGGAGGACAGCGCGACGGACACCGCGGCGGCCTCGGCGCGGGCGTACGCGGGCAGGCTGGCCGGCGCGTCCGTCTGGCGGGGCTCGCCGGTGGCGCGCAGGGCGCGGAGGTCCTCGCGCACCTCGTCGAAGTCGGCGTAGCCGAGGCTGCGGAACAGCCGGCTCATCGTCGCCTTGGAGACGCCCGCGAGGTCGGCGAGCTCGGCGGCGCGGTAGGTCGCGAGGTCGTCGAGGTGCTCGATGAGGGTCTCGGCCGCGCGCCGCTCCTGCGGCGACAGCGCGGTGCGGCGGCTGGCGATCCGCTCGTCGATGCGCAGGCCCATCGCTCAGCGCCCCAGACCGGCGGCCGGTGCGGGCGCGTCGGTGGCCCCGGCCTCGTAGGCCCGCGCCGCCGCCAGCACGGCCTGCTCGAAGGCGTCGACGCCGGCGGCGACGTCGACCTCGCGCACGTCCTCGCCGGGGTGGTGGCTGATCCCGTCGAAGCAGCGCACGAACAGCATGCCGACGTCGGTGACGGTCGCTAGCGCCATCGCGTCGTGGCCCGCGCGGCTCCACAGGGCGGTCGGGTCGGCGTCGCCGGTGCTGCGGATCCCGTCGACCACGGCCTGCTGCAGCCACCCGGCGCACGGCGCGGCCGCCGCCCGGTGGGTCTCCTGCACCTCGAGGCGCAGCCCGCGCTCGGTGCACGCCGCGTCGAGCACGGCGAGGATCTCGTCCCACGCGCCGTCGCGGGTCGCGTCCAGCGGCGCGCGCAGGTCGAGGCTGAGGTCCACGCGGCCGGCGATCACGTTGACCGCGCCGGGGTGGGCCTCGATCCGGCCGACGGTGGCGATGACGTCGCGCTCGCGGGCCATCCGCTCGATCGTGGTGACGACGACGCCGGCCCCGACGACGGCGTCGCGGCGCCGCTCGTAGGGGGTGCCGCCCGCGTGCCGCGCCTCGCCGTGCACGCTCAGCCGGAAGCGCCGCGCACCGGCCACGGTGGTGACGTAGCCGAGCGAGACGTCGGCCTCCTCGAGGTAGGGCCCCTGCTCGATGTGCGCCTCGAGGTAGCCGACCAGCTCCTCGGGCTGCCGCGCGGCCTCGCCGTTGCGGCGCGGGTCCAGCCCGAAGTCCAGGTACGCCCGGTGCAGCGTCACCCCGTCGCGGTCGCGCAGGTCCCACCAGTCGGGGTCCCACTGGCCCGAGTACGCCTTCGAGCCCAGCAGGGCGGTGCCGAACCGGGTGCCCTCCTCGTCGGAGAACGCGACCAGCTCCAGCGCGAACGGCAGGGTGGCGCAGCGCTCGGCCAGGCGCTCGACGACGGCGACGGCCATCACCACGCCGAGCATCCCGTCGAAGCTGCCCGCGTCCGGCACGGTGTCGAGGTGGGATCCCAGCACGAGCGCGGGCAGTCCCGGCTCGCGTCCCTCGACCCTGCCGCACAGGTTGCCCGCGGCGTCCTGCCAGGTGCGCAGGCCGGCCTCCTGCATCCAGGTGGCCACCAGCGCGTTGGCCGCGGCGTGCTCGGGCGTCAGGTGGGTGCGCTCCAGCCGACCCGGGGTCGCGGTGAACGCGTCGAGCTCGGCGCAGCGCGCCAGCACGGCGGCGGCCGTGGTCGTGCCGCCGGCCGGCGCGGTGGTGCTCACGCGGTCACCTGCTGGGCGTACGCCTCCCGCGCGGCGCCGACGCCGCCCCCCGCGGTGACGTCCGCGCCGCAGCCGCGCAGCACCTGCTCGAGGGCGGCCAGCGTCGTGAGCACGGCGTCGCGCCGCGCGTTGTGGCCCATGGTGCCGATCCGCCACACGCGGCCGTGCAGCGGACCGAACGAGGTGCCGATCTCGATGCCGAAGTCGGTGAGCATCGCGGCGCGCACCGCGTCGCCGGGCACTCCGTCCGGGATCCGCACGGCGACCACGTTGTGCATCTTGTGCGCGACGTCGCCGAACACCTCGAGCCCGAGGCCGCGCACCCCGGCGAGCATCGCCTCGCCGTGCACCCGGTGCCGCTCGACGGCGGTGTCGACGCCCTCCTCGAGCAGGATCCGGGCGCACTCGCGCGCGCCGTAGAGCATGGTCGTGGCCTCGGTGTGGTGGTTGAGGCGGCGCGGGCCCCAGTAGTCCATGATCTGCGCGAGGTCGAGGTAGTTCGACGCGATCCGCACGCCGCTCTCGCGGTCGACGTCGACCTCCTCGCGGATGCCGGCCTCGACGTGGCGGCGGCCGTCGACGACCGCGACCGCGCGGGGCCCGATCGTCACCGGGGCGCTGCCCGACGGCCCGCCCAGGCACTTCTGCAGCCCGGCGGTCGCCACGTCGACGCCCCACGCGTCGGTCTCGAACGCGTTGCCGCCCAGGGTGGCGGTGGCGTCGCAGTAGAGCAGCACGTCGTGGCGCCGGCAGATCTCGCCGAGGTCGGCCAGGGGCTGGCGCATCGTGGTCGAGGTGTCGCCGTGCACCACCGCGAGCACCTTCGGGCGCCAGCCGACGACGGCGGCCTCGACCTCCTCGGGCTCGAACACCTCGCCCCACGGCCGCAAGAGGGTGCGGACCTCGGCGCCGCAGCGCTCGGCGATCTCGACCAGGAGGTGGCCGAAGCGCCCGAAGACCGGCACGAGCACCCGGTCGCCGGGCTCGAGGAGGCTGACCAGCGCCGCCTCGATCCCGGCCCGCGAGGTCCCGTCCACGAGCAGCGTGTGCTCGTTGGCGGTGCGGAACACGCCGCGGTAGAGCGCCATGGTCTCGTTCATGCAGCCGGTCATCGCGGGGTCGTACTGACCGACCAGCTGCGCGCTCATCGCCCGCAGCACCCGAGGGTCGGCGTTGATCGGGCCCGGCCCCATCAGCAGGCGCGGCGGTGGGTGGACCTGGCCGGGCGCGGCGGCCGGGTCGGGCGACGACGTCATGGCCGCGACGCTATGAAACACCGGTTTCGCCGGTGTTTCGTTCCCGAGCCGATGTGTTTCGTGGCCGGCTGGGCCATGATGCGGCCCATGCGGACGTACGACGTGGTGGTCGTCGGGGCGGGGATCGTCGGGCTGGCCGTCGCCCGGGAGGCACTGCTGCGCCGACCCGGCGCGGACGTGCTCGTGGTCGAGAAGGAGCCGCAGGTCGGGGCCCACCAGACCAGCCACAACTCCGGCGTCGTGCACGGCGGGCTCTACTACGAGCCCGGTTCGCTCAAGGCGCGCCTGTGCGTCGAGGGCGCGCGCGAGATGTACGCCTACTGCGAGGAGCACGCGCTGGCCCACGAGCGCTGCGGCAAGCTCGTCGTCGCGCTCGACGCCGCCGAGACCGCCCGGCTCGACGAGCTGGAGCGTCGCGGCCTCGCGAACGGGGTGCCGGGCCTGCGCCGCGTCGACGCCGCCGGCATCCGCGAGGTCGAGCCGGGCGCCACCGGCGTCGCGGCCCTGCACGCGCCGGACACCGGGATCGTCGACTACGGCGCCGTGGCCCGCACGCTGGCCGCGGAGGTCGCGTCGCTGGGAGGCGAGGTACGCCGCGGCGTCGAGGTCACGGGCATCCGTCCGGCCGGCGAGGCGGCGACGCTCGACCTGCGCGCGGACGGCGACGACACCACCCACGTGCGGGCCGCACGGGTCGTCGTGTGCGCCGGGCTGTGGGCCGACCGGCTCGCCCGTCGCGCGGGTGCGCCGGCCGACCCGCGGATCGTGCCGTTCCGCGGGGCGTACCTGATGCTGCGCCAGCGGGAGACGCCCTACGTGCGGGGCCTCGTCTACCCGGTGCCCGACCCGCGGCTGCCGTTCCTCGGCGTGCACGTCACCCGGCACGTCGACGGCACGACCAGCCTCGGCCCGACGGCGATGCTGGTGCCCGCACGCGACGCGTACCGCCTCGCCACCCTGCGCCCCCGCGACCTGTGGGAGACCGCGACCTGGCCCGGCACCTGGCGTGTCGCGCGGAGGTTCTGGCGCACCGGCGCCACCGAGCTGCGGATGGCGACCGGCCCGTCGGCGTTCGTCGCGGCGGCGCGCCGCTACGTGCCCGGGCTCGAGGTGGGCGACCTGTCCGGGGAGACCCGCGCGGGCGTACGCGCCCAGGCCGTCGGCCGCGACGGGCGGCTCGTGGACGACTTCGTCATCTCCGACGTCGGGCCGGTCAGCCACCTGCGCAACGCGCCGTCGCCCGCCGCGACCTCCGCGTTCGCCCTCGCCCGCGAGCTCGCCGGACGCGTGGGGCTGTAGGCCGCCGAGCCCGTCGAGAAAACGCGGACGGCGGTCCAGAAAACGCGGACCGCGTCCGAGGAAACGCGGACGGACGGGCACTCTCGGACGATCCGGGTCCGCGTTTTCTTGCCCGGCGGCGCCACTCGCCCCCGGAACAACCCGCCCCGGTGCGTCGTTGGCCGGAGCGTGACCGGACTCTGGATCCTCCTCGCCGCGGTGGCGCTCGCCGCCGTCGTCGGACTGGTGCGGGCCCGGACCGACGGGCGGTTCGGCGGACGACCCGCCGCGCAGCCCGAGCCCGCCAGGGCCACCCCGCAGGAGCCGACCCCGCAGGAGCCGAGCGCCTGGGACGCGGTGGTCGCGTCCGGCGTCGCCGAGGCGCCCGGCGAGCGGGCGACGCTGCTGCAGTTCTCCTCCGCGTTCTGCGCCCCGTGCCGGGCCACGCGGCGCGTGCTCGGCGAGGTCGCGGAGGTCGTGCCCGGGGTGGCGCACGTCGAGGTCGACGCGGAGCACCACCTGGACCTGGTGCGCCGGCTGAAGGTGGTGCGTACTCCCACCACGCTCGTCCTCGACGCCGCCGGCCGCGAGGTCGCGCGGGCGGCGGGCGCCCCGACGAAGCAGCAGGTCCTCGCCGGGCTCGAGCGGGCGGTCTAGGCGCCGCGAGCCAGCTGCCGACCCCACCCGTGGTCGGGCCGGTCGACGTCGACGACGTCGCCGCGCACGATCGTGCGCACGACGCGGCCGCCGTAGCGCACGCCGTCGTAGGCCGAGATCGGGTTGCGGTGCGCGAGGCGGGCGGCCTCGACGCGGAAGTCGACGGCGGTGTCGTAGACGGCGAGGTCGGCGTCGGCGCCCACCTCGATCCGGCCCTTCGAGCTCAGCCCGACCAGGTCGGCGGTGCGTCGCGACATCCACCGCGACACCTCGGCGAGGCCGATGCCGCGCCGGCGCGCCTCGGCGGCCATCGCGGCGAACCCGACCTGCAGCCCTGAGACGCCGCCCCAGGCCTGCTGCAGGTCGCCGTCCCCGCGGGCCTTCTCCGCGGCGGTGGCGGGGGAGTGGTCGGAGACGACGCAGTCGATGATCCCCGCGCGCAGGGCGCCCCAGAGCTCCTCGCGGTTGCCGGCGTCGCGGATGGGCGGGCAGCACTTGAACTCGGGCGCCGCGTGCGGGATCCGCTCGGCCGCGAAGACCAGGTAGTGCGGGCAGGTCTCGACGGTGACGCGCAGCCCCTCGGCCTTGGCGTCGGCCAGCATGTCGAGGGCCCGCGCGCTGGACAGGTGCAGCACGTGCACGCGCGCCCCGGTCTCGCGGGCGCCGTCCAGCACCAGCCGGATCGCCGCGGTCTCGGCCTCGTGGGGCCGCGAGCGCACGAAGGCGGGGTACGAGCCGCCCGGCGCCTGCGGGGCCGCCGCCAGCACCGCCGGGTCCTCGGCGTGCACGATCATCAGCGCGTCGAGGCGGGCGACCTCCGCGAGCGCGGTGCGGAACTGCCCGGTGTCGAGCGGCGGGAACTCGTCGACGCCGCTGGGCGACAGGAAGCACTTGAACCCGAAGACGCCGGCCTCCCACAGCGGCGCCAGGTCGCCCACGTTGCCGGGCACAGCGCCGCCCCAGAACCCGACGTCGACCATCAGCCGCTCCTGCGCGGCGGCCTGCTTGGCGCGCAGTCCTGCGAGGGTGGTGGTCGGCGGGACCGCGTTGAGCGGCATGTCGACCAGGGTGGTCGCCCCGCCGAGCGCGGCCGCCCGCGTCGCGGAGGCGAAGCCCTCCCAGGTCGTGCGGCCGGGCTCGTTGACGTGCACGTGGGTGTCGACGACGCCGGGCACGACGTACGCGCTGTCCGCGGCCTCCACGACGAGCCCCCCGACCTCGTGGTCGTACGCCTCCAGCGCGGCCACCCGGCCGCCGCGCACGAGCACCGTGGCGGGGACGAACGCGTCCCCGACCAGCACCCGCCGGCCCCGGACGGCGTCGACCCTCACGCGAACCCGTCCCTCACGCGAACCCGGGCACGCTCGCCCAGGCCTGCGGCACCTCGGGCTGGCCCTCGCGGGTGATGGTGGCCTGGATGAGCCCGTAGGGGCGGTCGGCGGCGAGGAACACCTCGCCGGGGTTGTCGAGCCCGAACGGCTCGAGGTCGACCAGGAAGTGGTGCTTGTTGGGGCACGACAGCTTGAGCTCCGCGACCACGCCGTGGCGCTCCAGCACGCGGCGACCCATCTCGAACAGGGTCTGCTGCAGCGCCAGCGAGTGCAGGTCGGCGAACGCCTCCAGCAGCGTCGCGCGCACGTCGGCGAAGAGGGCGTCGAAGTCGAGGGCCTCCAGCTCGTCCTGTCCGGTCGGGGCGTAGCGCCACCACGCGGTCACCGACGTCGCCATGATCCGGTCGTCGGTCTCGGCGAGGGTGGTCCAGCGGTCGCGCGGGAAGCCGTGGAACTCCGAGCCGGTCGACTTCAGCACCACGCAGTCCCTGAGCCCCGACACGACCCAGGTCGCCGGGCCGTCCTTCTGCACGACGCAGGTGCGCACCTCGGTGCCCGTGCGCACGAACGAGTGGTCGTGCGGGGCGCCGTCGACCTCGATCCGGCCCCAGGCGTACGTCTCCGCCTCCCAGCGCCCGCCCTCGACCCACGGGTAGGTGTCGAGGAAGTGCGCGCCGAGGGTCATCAGGAAGTGCTCGGGCGTGCGCACCCCGTGCTGGCGCGCGAAGGCGTACACCGTGTTCTTCTGCGAGTCGGTGGCCACCACGCGGCTGTTGTCGCCGTCGACGTGGCAGGCGGTGAAGTCGCCGCGCAGCTGCGCGGTGACGTTGAGGTCGGTGATCCGGTGCTCGGGCCTGTCCCGGTCGACGCGCACGAGACGGCACTCGGCCTTGCCGTACTGGTTCGTCCCGAGCACGATGTCGCCGCTCGCCATCTCTCAGCTCCCTCGGTAGGTGGTGTAGGCGTACGGGCTCAGCAGCAGCGCCACGTGGACGTGCTCGCTGTCGAGGGCCACGGTCAGGTCGACCCGGCCGAAGAAGGTGTCGCGGTCCGCGGCCGCGAACCACTCGCCGGTGGCGAACGTCAGCCGGTACGCCCCGGGCGCGAGGTCGCCGGCCCACCGCACGCGCCCGTCCTCGTCGGTGCGGGCGTGCTCGAGGGCCGTGCCGTCCGCGTCGGCGAGGGTGACGTCGATCCCGGCCGCGGGCAGCCCGCGGGCGGCGTCGAGGACGTGGGTCGAGCAGGTGGTCACGTCAGGGCCTCCTCGAGGCGCAGCAGCGCGATCTGCAGCAGCTGGTCGGCGACCTCGGCGGTCTCGGTCTCCGGGTCGTTGTCGAGGCGGCGCACGAGCTCGTCGAGGATCTCCTTGCGCGAGCGGCCCGCCGCCCGGATCAGGAAGACCCGCTCGAAGCGCGCCTCGTAGGCCCTGTTGCCGTGCGCGATGGCCTCCTCGAGGCCGGGGTCGCGGGGACCGCGGTCGACGATCGCGGCCTGCTCACGGCGGCTGAGCTCGGCCTCGACGCCCCCGCCCGCGGGCTTCTCGCCGATGCGGGGGTGGTGGGCCAGGGCGGCGGCCACGTCGGTCGACGTCCACAGCACGGCCTCGGCCGCCGCGGCGTCGAGCACCGCCTCACGGCTGCCGTAGGGCCGCCCGGCGACCACCGCGTCGACCCACCAGCCCACGCGGGCCGCGGGGGCGACGACCGCCCGTGCCTCGGCCGCGCCGAGGGCGTTGAACTCCTCGATCCGCACGTCGCTCCTCCTGCCCTGGACCGGGCCCGGCCCCGGTGCGGACGTCAATCTAAGGAGCGCGTGTTTCGCGTGGCGGCCGATGCGTTTCGCCGTTGTAACGGACGTTTCGCCCGGTGGGTCCGGGCCACGGGTCAGGCCACGGGCAGGGTGCGGGCCAGCGCGAGGAGGTCGCGGTCGCGCCCCTGGGCGGCCACCAGGCAGACCCCGCAGGGCAGGCCGTCGGCGGTGCGCAGCGGGACGTTGAGGGCCGGCAGCCCGCCGATCCCGGCGATCGTGGTCAGCTCGAGCATCGTGTCGCGCAGGCGCTGGTCGGCGGTGCCCGGGAACGGCGCGGTCGTCGGGGTGGTCGGCAGGAGCACGATCCGGTCGGCCACCCGGTGCCGGATCTCGAGCCGGATGCCGGTGAGCTCGGCGCTCGCGGCGTTGACGTCGCCGGGGTCGAGGCGGGCGGCGGCCTCGAAGCGGGCGCGCACGTCCGGCGTCAGGGTGTGCAGTCGCGAGGCGACCCACGTCGCGTGCTGCTGCCAGGCCTCGGCCGACTGCAGCAGGGTGAAGGTGCGCCGCCAGGTCGGCAGCTCGCGGCTGCCGAACGGCTCGCGCATCACCGTCCCGAGGCGCCGCGCGAAGGCCTCCACCGCATCGCGCACGTCCGGCGCCGCGAGCGCGAGCAGGTCCGTGGCGAGCACGATCTCGCTGCTCGCCTCCTGCACCGACGGCGGCAGCAGGACGTCGCCGACGACCTCGAGGAGCGCCGGGTCGCGGGTCAGCCAGCCGACGGTGTCGAACGTGGGGGCGAGCGGCAGGACGCCGTCGCGGGCCACGGCGTTGCGCGACGTGCGTACGCCCCACAGGCCCTGCCACGAGGCCGGCACCCGCACCGAGCCCCCGGTGTCCGTGCCGAGCCCGATGTCGACCTGGCCGAGGCTGGTGGCGGTCGCGGAGCCCGAGGTGGAGCCGCCGGGCAGCCGGTGCGGCGCGTGCGGGTTCGGCGGGGTGCCGTAGTGGTCGTTGGCGCCGAACAGGCTCCAGGCGAACTCGTCGGTGCGGGTGATGCCGGTGACGTCGGCGCCGGCGTCGAGGAGCTTCTGCACGGCGCGCGCGGTGCGGGTGGTCGGGGGAGCGGCGGAGAGGTACGCCGGGCTGCCCGCGCCGATCTTCTGCCCGGCGATCGCGAAGAGGTCCTTGACCGCGACCGTGCTGCCCGACAGCGGACCCTCCGGTGCGCCGGTCACCAGGGGGTCGCCGACCACGCGCCACACGCGGGTGTCGATCGCGGGCGGGCTGACGGCGACGTGGGCGGCGGTGACCACCCAGCGCACCTCGAGCGTCCCGTCGGGCCCCTCGACCGCGCGGCACTGCCACAGCTGGGTCTGCTGGCTGCGGCCGCCGCGCTCCAGCTCGGTGGTGGCCGAGACCAGCGCGGCGTCGGTGCCGACGGCCTGCACGTGCAGGTCGACGACGCGGCGGCGGGGCGCGCCGCCGCGGGCCCCGCGGAAGGCGCTGATCCGGTCGTGGCCGACGAGGGTGCCGGCGGCGTCGGTGCGCAGGGTGTCCGGACCCGGCGCGAAGAGCCGGTCGAGCTCCGCGACGTCGTCGGCCATCAGGGCACGCTCGTACGCCCAGAACGCGTCGAGGAGACCGTCGGGCAGGCCGTCGGGGAGGCCGTCGAGGGCGGGGCCGGTGGGAGCGCTCACCGGGGCATCATGGCGTGTCCGGGGCGCCGGGCCGGGGCAGATGCGCGAAGTCGGCGGTCCGGATCCGCGCGTGGACGCCCTTGACCACGTCGACGACCTGCGAGATGTCGAAGTCGGTGGCCGCGGACAGGTAGGCGTACGCCATCGACGGCTCCATGCCGTAGCGCGCCTGCAGCACGCCGATCGCGGCGCGCACGCAGTTCTGCACGGCGACGTCGAGGTCGGGGTCCAGGCCCGTGGGCACGAGGTGCTCCGCGGTCTCCGCGAGCGGGCCGGCGAGCTCACCGAACCGGGCGACGGCCTCCTCCCGGGCGACGACGTCGAGGCGCACGGTGGCGCGCAGGCTCGCCTCCATCGCGGTCAGTGCCACCTCGCCGTCGCCCTGCGCGAAGTGCGGGTCGCCGAGGTACGCCAGTGCGCCGGCCACCTGGACCGGCAGGTACAGCGTCGCGCCGACCGTGAGCAGGTTGATGTCGATGTTGCCGCCGTGCGGGCCCGGCGGCACCGAGTGCGGACGCTCGCGACCCGGGACCGCGACGCCGAGGATGCCGAGGAACGGGGCGAGCGGGAAGCGGGCGCGCGGGGCGGCGGGGTCGGCGTACCCGGCGCTGGTGAGCGGCAGCTCGCCGTACGCCGTGGGCACGCCGTCGGCGTCCGGGTGCTCGGCGGTCGAGGCGAAGGCGGAGAACACGGGTGCGCCGCTGCGGGGGTACTCGTCCGGCAG
Organism: Nocardioides imazamoxiresistens; assembly: GCF_032378595.1. Taxonomy (NCBI): domain Bacteria; kingdom Bacillati; phylum Actinomycetota; class Actinomycetes; order Propionibacteriales; family Nocardioidaceae; genus Nocardioides; species Nocardioides imazamoxiresistens. The sequence continues at coordinate 55,909 of NZ_JAVYII010000001.1, read as the reverse complement.
CGCACCGCGGGCGTGCCGGTTCGACACGACGCCGTACGGCACGCGCGGCAGCGTCTCGAGCACCGTGATCGCGAGGAGGTCGCCGGGCCGGGCGCCGCGGACCTCGATCGGCCCCGTCACCACGTGGGGCCCGTCGACGCCGAAGGTGCGCGGGTGCGAGGTCGTGGTGCGCGCCAGCGCCACCGCGTCGGCCAGCACGCCGTCGGGCTCGACGCCGAAGCGCGCGAAGAACGCCTGCGGGTCGCGCCCCTGGTCCTCGAGGATCCCCTCGTGGCTGAGGGTGTCGACGGTGACCTCCGTGCCGGGGTCGACGCGCAGCACCGGCGCGTCCGCCGCGCACGGCAGCCGACCCCACAGGACGTTCTCGGGGGTGGAGGGCAGGTACGTCGCCGCCCGCACCGGCCCCACCCCCGCGTCCAGCGGGCGCTCGGGCAGCACGTCGACGACAGTCATGCGCGGAGCGTAGGGAGCCCGTGTTTCGCCCGTGTTCCGAGTTGGCACGAACGGCACGGGTGCTGCGCCGAGTTGGCACGAACGGCACGGGTGCTGCGCCGAGTTGCGGGTTGTGCCGCGAACGGGGGTGTCGAGTTGCGGGAACCGCTCAACGTCCGGGCGAGCGGAAGGCGGGGTCGCGGCCGATGATCGCCCGGGGGATCAGCACGATCGCCAGGAGCGCGACGACGAGCGCGAGGAACAGGGACCACTGGGGTCCGGGCCACCGGAACCCGAGGGAGAAGGCGATCGCGTGGACGGTCACGACGGCGAGTCCCCCGTAGCGGAACGCCTGCATCCGTCCGTGCGTGCGGGGGTCCGCCCAGTGATCGGGGTCGTTGCTCAGCCGCCGCACCGCGCCAACCTAGCGGCGCTCGGATCGCCAGGACGAGTGAACGGTGGGGCCGCCGCTCAGTCGAGCGGGCGCATGAGCTCCGGTCGGCCCTGCGACGAGTCCGTGTAGATGACGATCAGGCGGACGACGCACAGCAGCAGGACCCCGAACGGGACACCGATCCCGAGCACGACGGCCGGGAAGGGCAGTCGGCCGAACACGAACAACGCCACGGGGAGGACGAGCACCGCCAGCGCGACGCAGGCGGCGACGATGAGGTACCCGGTCCGATCGTCGTTGAACTGCCGACGGATGTTCCGCTCCAGGTAGCGGCGACCACGAGCCGTGAAGAGGCAGAAGGCGCAGTAGGCGCTCAAGCCGAGGGAGAAGATCGAGAAGACCGCCGCTTCGAGCGCCGAGACGGGTAGCGCCAGCGGTGCCCACGCGGCCCAGAAGAGACCGAGGAACAAGTGGATGTAGAGGCTCCGGCGCTGGGCCCGCAACGCCTTGGCGGTCACGGGTCCGGAACCTACCGAACGATCGCCGGCCAGGTCGCCGAACGCCACATCCCCGAGCAGCCGGATCCGCGAGGCGGTCGCGGGCGGCCGCGCCTCAGTCCAGGTCCACGACCACCGGCGCGTGGTCCGACGGGCTCGACGAGCCCTGCGCGGGGTCGCGCTCGTCGCGGTCGACGAAGGCTCCGGTCACCCGCGACGCGAATGCGGGGGAGCCGAGGACGAAGTCGATCCGCATCCCGCGGTTGCGCTCGAAGCGCTGCCGGTAGTAGTCCCAGTACGTGTAGCCCGCCTCCGGGTCCGGCACGTGCGGGCGGACCACGTCGGCGTACCCGTCGTCCAGGAACCCCTGGTACGCCGCGCGCTCCGGCGCGGTGACGTGGGTCGACTTCGCGAACTGCTTGATGTCGAACACGTCGGTGTCGAGGGGGGCGATGTTCCAGTCGCCGACGAGGGCGGTCGGCTCGTCGCGCCAGCCGAGGGCCGCGGCGCGCAGGCGGGCGAGCCAGTCGAGCTTGTACGCGTAGTGCGGGTCGTCGACCTTGCGGCCGTTCGGGACGTACAGCGACCAGATCCGCACCCCGCCGCAGACCGCGCCGATCGCGCGCGCCTCACCGGCGAGGGGCTCGCCCCAGCCGGGCATCTCGGGGAAGCCGACCGTGACGTCCTCCAGGCCGACGCGGCTGAGGATCGCCACCCCGTTCCACTGGCTGAACCCGGCGGCGGCGATCTCGTAGCCACGGGCCTCGAGCCCCATCACGGGCAGCTGCTCGACCTTGGCCTTCGTCTCCTGCACGGCCAGCACGTCGACGTCGTGCCGGTCGAGGAACGCCTCGACGCGGTCGATGCGGGAGCGGAGGGAGTTGACGTTCCAGGTCGCGATACGCACGGCCGCGAGGCTACGCGGACGCCGCGAAGGTGCCGACGAGGGCCGGGGTCGCAGCGTGCGCGAACGCCACCGCGTCGACCATCGGGACGTCACGCACCCGCACCGCCTCGGAGCCGGCGGCCGTCGTCGCCCGCAGGTCGACGAGCCCCGCGCGGCGCTGGAACCAGGTCTGGTCCAGCACCCAGCCGATGATCCCGTCGACCTCGAGCACCGTGCGTACGCGGGAGTAGCCACCGCTGCCGGCCACCAGGTGCCACGGCTCGCCGTCATCGGCGCGGGTCAGGGCGTGGCCGAGGTTGCGGTACGACAGCTCGGCGCCACCCACCCCCCACGCGGCCAGCAGCACGACGGTGAAGACCGGCGGCCACCACGGACCGGAGAAGCCGATCGTGGCACCGGTCGCGGCCAGGCCGGCGAGGATCGTGAACCACTGCCAGCGCACGTGGGCGCGGCGCCGCGCCCGCGGTCCGTGCCCGCGCAGGCCGACGAGCAGCGGCCCGCGGTCGCGCGGCGTGCCCAGCACGTCGTTGCCGACGGCCAGCACCACCGGGACGGGACAGTGCGGCAGGACCTTCGTGGTGCCCTCCTCGACGCCCGTCGCGAGGGTCGACAGCTGGGCGCCGCCGGCCAGTCGCATGAGGGTCGGCTGGACGACCTCGACGCCACGCACGCGGCGCTCCTCGACGCTGATCGAGCGGGTGGTCAGCAGGCCCGCGGTCAGCTTGAGGGAGGTCTCCCCGGGGTGCTGTCCGGGTTCGCGGGTGAGCTTGAAGCCGAACCAGGTGAGCACGTACCCCACCAGCGAGATCACCAGCCACGCCAGGAGCAGGCCCACGGTCGCCACGACGAGCACGACGACGAGCACCTGCTGCGCGACCCAGGTGGCGGCGTCGCTGACCTGGTCGAGGTCCCAGATCGGCAGGTCGTCGAGGAACTGGGAGGCCGCGCCGAGCGCACCGGCGACGATCGCCAGCTGCGCCAGGTTCAGCGGGGCGAAGCGCAACCAGCTCCAGCTCAGCGAGGCGAGCAGGCGGGGCTCGGGCTGCGGCTCCGGAGCCGGCGGCGGGGTGCCCGGCCCACCGGGGTACGCCCGCCCGCTCGCGGCGCCGGGGTCCCCGGGGGCGGGCGGGTACGCCGAGGAGGTCGCCCGCCGCGGACCCAGCAGCTCGGCCTGCAGCCGCGCCGCCTCCGCGGTGGTCACCACGTCGAGCACGATGCGGCTGTCGTCGACCCCGGTGCCGATCTCGACCTTGGTGACCCCGAGGATCCGGTGCAGCAGCGGCGTCGTGATGTCGACGCTGCGCACGCGGTCACGCGAGGCGGTCTGCCGGTTGCGGTTGACGATGCCGGAGCGCAGCTCGAGGTGGGTCCGGGTCTCGCGGTAGGTCGTCGTCCACCACGGCAGCGCCCCGAGGGTGAACGCGCCGACGAGGGCGACGGGCAGGATCAGCAGCGTCCAGGGCCCCACCTGCGTGCCGACGCCGATCAGCGACAGCAGGAGCGGCACGGCGAACTGCCCCAGCGCCCGGACCGGCCCGAGGATCAGCAGCCTCGCGTCCTGGCGGCGCCAGCCCTCGTCGTCCGCGGGCGCCGAGCCCGGGGGCGGCACCGGGAACGGCTGCTGCTGGGGGAACGGCTGCTGCGGAAAGGGCTGCTGCGGGTGCGCCTGCGGCGGTGGCCCCGCGAACGGCGGCCCCGGGGGCGGGCCCTGCGGCGGGCCCTGCGGCGGCCCGGACGGAGGCTGCGTCGGGAATCCGTCGCTCACGTGGCGTCGTCCGTCGTGCGTGACGTGATCGCGGTGAGGTCGGCCACCAGCTGCTGGGCGAGACCCGCGTCGAGGCACTCGATGCTGATCGGCCCGGCCGCCGACGCAGTGGTGACCGTGAGCGAGCGCAGGCCGAACCCACGCTGCATCAGCCCCTGGCTGGAGTCGACGGTCTGCACCCGCGAGAGCGGCGCGATGCGCTCGTCGATGCTGATCCACCCGGCGCGGGTGTGCACGGCGTCGTCGGTGACCTCCCAGCGGTGCACGCGGAAGCGCACCGAGGGCATCACCAGGGCGTACGCCACGTCCAGCAGCACCAGGACGACCGCGAGCAGGGTGAACCACCAGGGCCGGTCGGTCCACAGCGCCCACGCGATGCCGAACCCGATCGCGACCACGCCCGCCGTGATGAAGGCCCGCAGGCGCCAGTAGCCCACCGCGCGGGGCGAGACCTGGTGCGCCGGCAGGCGCAGCGCGAAGGGCTCCTGGGTGGTCCCGTCGGTGGACCCGTCGGTGGGCGGGGCCGGAGGAGTGGCCGGGTAGCTCATGGGACGACCCTCCCACGGACCGCCGACACCGCGCGCGTACCAGGCGTACCCCGGCGTGCCCGGCCACCGGGACCGACTGCGAGAGCCGCCTGCCGGATGCGGTCGCGGGGGAGGCCTCGCCGTACACTCGCGCCCCGTGGCTCTCACCATCGGCATCGTCGGTCTCCCCAACGCGGGCAAGTCGACCCTCTTCAACGCGCTGACCAAGAACGACGTGCTCGCGGCGAACTACCCGTTCGCGACGATCGAGCCCAACACCGGCGTCGTGGGCGTCCCGGACGAGCGGCTCGGCACGCTCGCCGGGATCTTCTCCTCGGCCAAGGTGCTGCCCGCGACGGTCGAGTTCGTCGACATCGCCGGCATCGTGCGCGGCGCGAGCGAGGGCGAGGGCCTGGGCAACAAGTTCCTCGCGCACATCCGCGAGTCGGCGGCCATCTGCCAGGTCACCCGCGTCTTCCGCGACGAGGACGTCACCCACGTCGACGGCGAGGTCAACCCCGCCAACGACATCTCGACCATCCAGACCGAGCTGATCCTCGCTGACCTCGAGACCGTCGAGAAGGCGGTCGTGCGGCTGGAGAAGGAGTCGCGCAAGGTCAAGGAGCTCGTCGCGAACCTCGAGGCGGCGAAGGCGGCGAAGGAGGCCCTCGAGGCCGGCACGCCGATCATCGCCACCGACATCGACCGCTCGCTGCTGCGCGAGCTGTCGCTGCTGACCGCGAAGCCGTTCCTGTACGTCTTCAACTGCGACGCCGAGGAGCTCGCCGACGAGGACCTCAAGCAGAAGATGCGCGACATCGTCGCGCCCGCCGAGGCGATCTTCCTCGACGCGAAGTTCGAGTCCGAGCTGATCGAGCTCGACGACGAGGAGGCCGCCGAGTTCCTCGCCGAGGCCGGGGTCACCGAGCCGGGCCTCGAGGTGCTCGCGCGCGTCGGGTTCGACACGCTGGGCCTGCAGACGTACCTCACCGCCGGGCCCAAGGAGGCCCGCGCCTGGACGGTCAAGAAGGGCGCGACCGCCCCCGAGGCCGCCGGCGTCATCCACACCGACTTCCAGAAGGGCTTCATCAAGGCCGAGATCGTCTCCTTCGACGACCTGGTCGAGGCCGGCTCCATGCAGAAGGCCAAGGAGGCCGGCAAGGTGCGCATGGAGGGCAAGGAGTACGTCATGGCCGACGGCGACGTGGTGGAGTTCCGCTTCAACGTCTGAGCGGTTCCACGTCCGGCGTCGGCAGCAGAGTCAACCTGTCGCTGCGCTCGCGCGCCGACCTCGAGGGTCTCCGGGAGCACCCGCCGCCCGGTGACGTCTCGTCGTCTCGGGGCCGAGGTGGGTTCGTGCGGACGCGGTGAAGCGCGATCGCGACGCCCGCGATCGCGACGCCCAGCGCCGCTCCCAGCGTGTTCGAGAGCCAGTCGTTCGTCGAGCAGGATCGGCCGAGCGGAGTTGCGACCGCCTGCAGCAGCTCGATCAGCGCCGCGGTTGCGCTCGCCCCGACCAGGACCACCAGCGGCCGGCGGAGGGCGACGCCCAGCAACAGCGTCGGCGGGACGAACAGCACCACGTTGGCCATCAACTCGACTGCCCCCAGGGTCGGGAAGTCCCACTCCACGGCACAGCCCACCGCGAGGTCGCGACCGGTGGGGGAGAACGTCAGCGCCACGACGGGCAGCAGGCTGATCAGCGCCAGCCACGTGGCCAACCGTCGGCGGCCGACCAGGCAGTAGCCGACCACCGGGCCGACGACGACCGAGGCGACGAGGGCGACGGTAGTGAGCCACGGGTGCTGGACCAGGACGGTGGTGATCACTCGAGCAGGCTATGCAGCAGTCGGCGTGCGGTCCTCGCTCGCAGGTGCCGATCACTCAGCCCCAGGTCCGACTCCACCCGGACGTCGGCGTGGCCGGGCGCATCAGCTCGGCGGCGTGTGAGCGCCGACGGCCGACGAAGCCGCCAGGGTTCTACTCGACGTGTGGCCTGCGCGCCGGCACCGCCACGTGACATCCGTGTTCCCACCGGCACCCATCCGCACGGCATCATCTCGGTGCTGTTAACAACAACTCTCAACTGTTGACAGTTGACACGTGGTCGTCCTACGGTCGTGTGATCCAAGCCACCGGCTTCTGCCTGCGCGCTCAAGAGCGGCGACGAAGGCGAGCCGGGCCAGTCCCCAGCAGAGGAGAGACCGTGGACGACCACAGGCTCACCGGTTCCACGAGCGCCCCGTCGGCGTCGCCCGGCATCGACATGGCGGCCCCCACCAAGGTGCAGCCGCGCGTCGTGCTCGCCGGCGCGGTCGGCTCGATCGTCGAGTACTTCGACTTCGGCGTGTACGGCTACGTCGCCACCATCATCGCCGCGAAGTTCTTCGTGTCGGGCGACGAGACGGCGGCGCTCCTGCTCACGCTCGCCACCTTCGGTCTCGCGTTCGTCCTGCGGCCGCTCGGCGGCATCCTCTTCGGCCACTTCGGCGACCGTCACGGCCGCAAGAACGCACTGGCCGCCACCGTCGTCCTGATGGCCATCGCCAGCGGCATGATCGGTCTGCTCCCGACCTACGCGGCCATCGGCGTCGGCGCGACGTCGCTGCTCGTTCTCGCCCGTTGCATGCAGGGCATCGCAGCCGGGGGCGAGCTGGGCGGCGCGGCCTCCTTCGTCGCGGAGTACGCCCCCAACGAGAAGCGCGGCCTGCTCTGTGCGTTCGTGCAGACGGGTGCCCTCGCCGGGTCACTGCTGGCCTCGCTCGTGGTGACCCTGCTCTTCACCGTCCTCGGGGACGACCTGATGAACGACTGGGGCTGGCGCATCCCGTTCCTGATCGCCATCCCCCTCGGAGTCGTCGGCCTGATCATCCGGGCCAAGCTCGGCGAGACCCCGGCGTTCGAGGCCGCCGAGAGCCAGGACGAGGAGGAGAGCGCTCCTCTGGTGGAGCTCCTGCGCGATCACTGGCGCGCCACCCTGACGTGCATCGGCCTGTCGATCCTGCTGTTCTCGGCCTACTACGTGGTCTACGTCTACGTGAACATCCACCTTCAGCGGGTGGTGGGGATGGAGACGCGAACCGCGTTCTGGTCGACCACGCTCTGCCTGGCCGTCGCGGTCGCGTGCATGCCTCTCTTCGGCAAGCTCTCGGACGTCATCGGGCGCCGCCCGGTCTTCATCGGCGCCTCGATCGCCGCGATCGCGCTGCCGCTGCCCGGCTTCATGCTGCTCGAGTCGGGCACGGCCGGGGCGATCCTCGCCCACGTCGTACTCGGTCTGATCGACTCCGCGCTCATGGGCGTCGCACTGTCGGCGTACGCGGAGATGTTCCCCACGCGGGTCCGTTTCACCGGGATCGCCCTCGGGTTCAACCTGGGCGCGGCGCTGGCCGGCGGTACCGCCCCGTACGTGTGCACCTGGCTGGTCGAGAACACCGGGTCGCCGTTGTCACCCGCCTGGTTCCTCATCGCCACCGCGGTGGTCACCCTGCTCACCGCGATGCGGATGCGCGAGACCCGGGGACTGAACCTCAAGACGGTGGCCGCCTGATGCCCGGGACACCCACGCGGCTGCGCGCGCTGCTCGCCGGTGACGGTCTGCCGCTGCTCCTGCCCGGCGCGCCCAACGCTCTGACGGCACGGGTGATCGAGGAGTCCGGGTTCCAGGCGGCCTACGTCTCGGGCGCCGGCGTCACGAACACGTTCCTCGGGATGCCCGACCTGGGGCTGATGTCCTCGACGGAGCTCACGTCGCACGTGGCAGCGATGGCGGACGCCGTGGAGATCCCGCTCGTCGTCGACGCCGACACCGGTTTCGGCAGCGCTCTCAACGTCGGGCGCACGATGCGAGCGCTCGAACGAGCCGGCGCTGCGGGCGTACAGCTCGAGGACCAGGTGATGCCCAAGAAGTGCGGCCACTTCGCGGGCAAGGAGGTCGTCAGCCTGGGCGAGATGGTGGGCAAGATCCGCGCCGCGGCTGACGCGCGCCAGGACGATGACGTGGTGATCGTCGCGCGCACCGACGCGCTCGCGATCGAGGGCGTCGGACGCGCGTGCGAGCGAGCCAACGCGTACCGCGAGGCGGGGGCGGACGTCCTCTTCGTCGAGGCGCCGACCAGCCTCGAGCAGATGCGACGGATCACCGCCTCGGTCGAGGGGCCGCACGTCGCGAACATGGTCGAGGGCGGGCTGACCCCGATCCTGCCGCGCGAGCAGCTCGGCGAGCTCGGCTTCGCGGTCGCGCTGTACGCGAACGCTGCGATGCGGGGCGCGGTCAAGGGGATGCGCGAGGTGCTCGCCCACCTCGACAAGCACGGCAGCACCGCGGAGGCGGCCGAGCTGATGATCAGTTGGCAGGATCGGCAGGCGCTCGTGCGCAAGCCGGAGTTCGACGCCCTGGACGCACGCTACGCGGACCGGGAAGAGCAGGAGGAGCAGGCATGAGCGGCACGGACGACGGGGCGTCGACCCCGGGAGCGGGCGAGCCCCGTACGCACGACCTGGTCCTGCGGGGCGGGCAGGTCTTCCAGGAGGGGCTCGGGCTCGTCGACCTGGACGTCGCGATCGACGACGGGAGGATCAGTGCGTTGCTGGCCCGCGGCACGGAGGTGCTCGCACGCGAGACGGTCGACCTCGCGGGTGCAGCGGTCCTGCCGGGAGGCATCGACCCGCACGTCCACCTCGGCAAGGACATCCGGGTCCCGCGCGACCCCGACGACGGCGAGCGGGAGACGGCGTCCGCCGTCGCGGGGGGCATCACCTCGATGCTCGTCTACCTCATGAGCGCCGACGACTACCACCAGGTGCAGGCCGACGCGCGGGCCGCCATGGAGGGCAACTCGCACTGCGACTTCGGATTCCACCTCGTGCTGGGCACCAGTGAGCAGGTCGCGGACATCCCGTCGTACGTCAGCGAGCTGGGGGTGCCGAGCTTCAAGTTCTTCATGAACTTCCGCGGCGACGAGGGGAAGTACCTCGGACTGCCCGGCAACGACGACGCCTACATGTACGACCTGCTCGGGCGCGCGGCCGACGCCGACGCGCTCGTGTGCCCACACCCGGAGAACATCGAGCTCGTCTGGAAACTGCGCGAGCAGCCGAAGGACGAGACCCTCGGGCCGCTCGAGGCGTGGTACCGCTCGCGCCCGCCGATCGTCGAGGCCGAGGCGGTGCAGCGGGTCGCCTACTTCGCCAAGGCCACCGGCGCGTCGGTCTACGCGGTGCACACGTCGAGCCAGATGGCGCTGGCCGCCATGCAGCTGCAGCGCTCCGACTACGACAACCTCTTCGTCGAGACGTGCACGCAGTACCTCACGCTCGACACCTCCTCCGACTGCGGCACCTACGGCAAGGTGAACCCGCCGCTGCGGCACACGGAGGACGTCGAGGCGCTGTGGGAGGGCGTCGCCTCGGGAGCCGTCGACACCATCGGTTCCGACCACAACGCTCGCCACCGCAGCAACAAGGAGAAGGACATCTGGACCGCGTCGGCGGGCTTCCCGGGCACGGGCCTCGTCCTGCCCGTGGGCCTCGCAGAGGGCCTGCGTCGTGGCATCGAGCTCGAGCGGATGGTCCAGGCGACCTCCACCCGCTCGGCCCAGCTGTTCGGCCTCTACCCGCAGAAGGGCGCCATCCGCGTCGGCTCCGACGCCGATCTCGCGGTGGTGGACCTCGACGGCAGCTTCACCGTCACGGCCGAGACCCAGCACTCCGCCGCGGCCTACACGCCGTGGGAGGGCACCGAGGTCGGCGTCCGGGTCGTGCACACGGTCGTCGGTGGCCGTTTCGCCATGCGCGACGGGGTCGTCTCCGACCGGCCCGGAGGTCGCTACCTGAGCCGTACGCGCAGCGGCGCGGCCGCACTGGCCGCGATCACGGATGACGAGAACGAGAGCGAGACCATCGCATGAGCGACCAGACCGGCGATCGCCCCTGGGAGGTGGGAGGCGCGGGCATCGTCGACGAGACGACGCGCCGCCGCTACGAGCTGGCCGGCTTCGGCCGGCCTGTCGGGATGGGAGTCCGTCCCGCACTGCTGATCATCGACGTCCAGTACCGCACCATCGGCACCGTCCCGGCGCCGTTCGAGGAGTCGGTCGAGGAGTTCACGACCTCCTGCGGCGAGGTGGGCCACCGAGCCGTGGCCCGCATCGCGGAGCTGGTCGCGCTGTTCCGCGAGCGGGGCTGGCCGATCCTCTACCCCCACGTCGCGCCCAAGCAGGCGTACGACACCGGGGCCCTGGCAGCCAAGGTGCCCGGGATCATGGACGTGCCGTCGCGCGGCTACGACTTCGTCGAGGAGATCGCCCCCGTCGAGAATGACGTCCTCGTCCCGAAGCGGCACCCGAGCGCGTTCTTCGGAACTCCGCTGACGAGCTACCTCATCGAGGCGGGCGCCGACACGCTGGTGGTCACCGGGTGCACGACGTCGGGCTGCGTGCGCTCCAGCGTCGCCGACGCGTTCTCCTACAACTTCAAGGTCAGCGTGCCCTCGGACGCCGTCTACGACCGCAGCCCCGTCGTGCACGAGGCCAACCTCTTCGACATGGCGCAGAAGTACGCCGACGTTGCGACGACGGCGGAGCTGCTCGAGCGTCTCTCCGCGATCCCCGGGGCTGGCACCCGGTGAGCGCCGCGCAGACGAACGACATCGACGTCGTGGTCGTGGGCTCCGGCGGGTGCGGCCTCGCGGCCGCGCTCGCTGCAGCAGACGCAGGGGCAAGCGTCGTGGTCCTGGAGAAGATGGACGTCGCCCGTGGCAACACTTTCGTCTCGACGGGCTCGATCCCCGGAGCCGGTACGCGGTACCAGCGTGCGGCCGGCATCGAGGACGACGCCGCCCGCATGGAGGCGGACCTGCTGCGCCAGTCCGGGCCGCACGAGGCGGAGGACCTCACCGCCCTGCTGTCGCGCACCTCGGCGTCGCTGGTCGAGTGGCTCGTCGAGGACCACGCCGTCGGACTGCAGATCATCACCGAGTACAAGCACGTGGGGCACACCGTCCAACGGCTGCACGCACCTGCCGACAAGCGCGGCGCGTCCCTCATGCGGGACCTGCTGGCTGCGGTCGAGCGAGCCGGCGTCGACGTGCTGGTCGGCAACCCGGTCACCGAGCTGCTGGTCGAGGAGGGACGGGTGGTCGGTGTGCACGTCGAGGGACCGCGGTGCGGGTCCTACGACCTGCGGGCCCGCTCCGTCATCCTCGCGGCCAACGGCTTCGGCAACTCGGCCGAGCTCCGCGCCCGCTACGTCCCGGACGTCGTGGACGCGCCCTACCTGGGAGCCGAGGGGTCGACGGGCGAGGCGATGTCGTGGGCGCTGGAACTCGGCGCCGCCACGGCCAACATGGGCGCTTTCCAGGGGTACGCCGCGGTGGCCGACCCCCACGGCTCCATCACGTCCTGGACCACCGTCGAGCAGGGCGCCGTGCTCGTCGACCCGTCGGGCCGGCGGATGGGCGACGAGTCCGTCGGGTACTCCGGTTTCGCCGCTGTCGTGTCGGCCAGCACGGCCACCTCGTGGGTCGTCATGGACGCAGCCACTCGCGACCGCGTCGCGGCCAAGGAGCCCGAGTTCGCCGAGCTCATCGAGATGAATGGCGTCCGCGAGGCGGGCACGGCCGAGGAGCTCGCCGAGGTCATCGGCTGCGACCCGACCACGCTGCGCGACACGCTGGACCGTGCCGGGGCCGCGGCCCGCGGCGAGACCGAGGACGAGTTCGGCCGTGTCGATTTCGGCTACGGCCCCATGGGCGCACCGCTGTGCGCGGTGCGCTCGCAGCCGGCCCTCTTCCACACCCAGGGCGGCGTGCGCGTCGACTCCGACGCTCGGGTCCTGCGCACCGACGGAACCGTGGTCGAGGGCCTGTACGCGGGCGGCGGGGTCGCGGCCGGCATCTCCGGTCGGAACGGCGGCGCGGGCTACTCGTCGGGGAACGGGCTGCTCACCGCGGTCGGTCTCGGTCGGCTGGCGGGCGCGCACGCCGGTCGCGGGGCCGTGGAGGCGACCGGCTGAGTCGATCGGGTAGTTTCGCTGCACATCGAGGGGCGGAGGAGTTCGGGTGAGCAGCGCATCGGTCCCGGCGCCGTTGGGTGGCGAGGCCACCTACGCGGACCGGAGCGTGGCGGTGCTGCGCGAGATGATCCTCGATGGCTCGCTCGCCCCGGGGGAGCGGCTGAACGAGGTGCACATCTCGCAGGCGCTCGGCATCAGCCGCGGTCCGCTGCGCGAGGCGCTGCGGCGGCTCGCGAGCGAAGGTCTCGTCCGCCTCGTTCCCCACCGCGGCGCGTTCGTGCCTGCGTTCGGCCCCGGGCAGCTCACCGAGCTCTACGAGCTGCGCATCGCGCTCGAGACGCACGCCGCGCGGCTGGTGGCCGAGCTCGACGACCGCACCGGGGTGGACGACCTGGTGCGGGCGCTCGACGACGCCGCGGCGCTCCTGGACCGGCAGGACTCCTCGGCGTACCCGACCGACCAGGACTTCCACGGCACCCTCCTGCGGCTGGCCGCCAACTCGGCGTTGAGCGAGGCCGCTGCCTCCGTCTCGGCGCGGATCAGCCTGGCCAGGTCGAGGTCGGCGAGCCAGCCGGTGCGGGCTCGCGAGGCGCTCACGGAGCACCGCGCCGTGCTAGCCGCGATCGTGGCGGGTGACGCCGACGAGGCGGCCCGTCTCCTGCGCCTGCACCTCCACCACTCGCTCGAGAACGCCCTCTCCCTGCTCGACGCACCGGCCTGAGGGTCACACCGCCGAGTCCGCGCCGACACGTGAGGGCACACCCCGCGCGTACCCTCGCCCCGTGATCCCGGGCCCCACGGAACGTCTCCGCTTCCGCGAGATGACCGACGCCGACCTCGACCGGATGGCGGGGCTGCTCGGCGACCCGGAGGTCATGCGCCACTACCCGGCGCCGAAGTCGCGGGGCGAGGCGCTGGGCTGGATCCGCTGGAACCAGCGCAGCTATGCCGAGCACGGCCACGGACTGTGGATCGTCGAGACGCACGACGGTGCGTTCGTCGGCGACTGCGGCCTGACGTGGCAGACGGTCGGGGACGAGCGGCTGCTCGAGGTCGGCTACCACGTCGTGCCCGCCGTGCAGGGTCGCGGCTATGCCACCGAGGCCGCCCGCGCGTGTCTCGACGTGGCGATCGGGTCACTGGCGACGCCGCGGGTCGTCGCCATCATCCGCCCGGGGAACGGACCTTCCCGACGCGTCGCCGAGAAGGTCGGCCTGCGGTTCGAGCGGGAGACCGAGGTCCGATCGCTCCCCGTCGTCCTCTACGGACGCGGACCCGCACCCGGGCGGCTGGTGCTGACCTGCGGGGTGGCCGGGTCGGGGAAGACGACGTACGCCCGCAGCCTGGAGGCGCGCGGGTGGCTGCGGTTCTCCATCGACGTCGAGCTCTGGGCGCTCGCCCCGGGGGAGCAGGACGCGGAGCGCGTCGCCGCCGGGGTCCGGAGTCGCCAGCAGGAGGAGATCGTCCGCGCCCTGCGCCACGGGCGTGACGTGGTCGCCGACTACGCGTCCTGGTCGCGCGCGGAGCGCGACGCGTACCGGACCCTGGCCGCCTCCTGCGGCGCCCGGGCCGAGGTGGTCCACCTGGACACGCCGGCCGACGAGATCCGTCGTCGGCTGGCCCTGCGACGGGGTGCGCACGCCGACGACGTCGTGGTCGACGGCGCCCTGCTCGACCGCTACCTCGCCGACTTCGAGGCGCCGGGCCCCGACGAGCCGGACGTCACCGTGCTCCGCCCGCAGGACGTGACCGCTGCCGCGACGGAGCGCTGACGTGGACCACTCCGGCGAGGACGCCTGGGGCGCCCTGGTCCTCGGTGGGGCGGCGCTGCTGCCCGCGCTCGTCGTGCTCGGGCTGCGCGTCCGGTGGCTGCGGCTGCGACGGTCGTGGGTCCGCGTCGAGGCGACGGTGGTGGGCCACCGCAAGCGCAAGACCGTCACCCACGACAACACCCGGACGTACCGCCGGGTCAGCCGCTACCGGTTCCACGATGCCTCCGGTGTCGAGCACCGGGGCGACGGCAGCCCACGCCTGCGCAAGGGAGCCGTCATCGGGGTGCTCCACGACCCCGCCGACCCCCAGCGCAACGAGCCCGCCCGGCCGTCGACGCCGGTGGTCCTGGGGTGGGCCGTCGCGGTGCTGATGGTCCCGCTCGCGCTGTACGGGATCCAGTGGGGTCTCGCCGGCCTGCTGGGGCACGAGCCCCTGCTGGAGGTCGGCCCCGGCCGTTGAGGCAGGCGGAGGCGGATCTCGCCACCAGACGGGTACCGAACCGTCGGACGCCGAGGTCCCCCAGGAGGTCGCGATGCTGCCAGCAGTCGTCATGGTCGTCGTCTCGGCGGCGCTGATCGTCGGCGCGGCCTGGGGCGTGTTCGGCCGGCTCTCGGACCGCACCGAGGGTGTCGTCGTCGCGCTCGCCGGCGGCGCGCTCATGGTCTCTGCGGTCCTCGAGCTGATCGAGCCCGCGACCCGTCAGACCTCGGTGTGGGTGGGGTGCGCCGCGGTGCTGGTCGGCGCCGTGGTCTTCACCGTGGCCGACCACCTCGTGAAGCAGCGCTGGGGCAGGGACAGCGGCGGCGGTCTGCTGGCCGCCATCACCCTCGACGGCGTCCCGGAGAACCTCGCCCTTGGTGTCGCCCTCATCGGCACCGGACCGCTGGGCGCCGCCGCGCTGTCCGGCTCGATCCTGCTGTCGAACCTGCCCGAGGCCGCCGGCGGAGCCCGCGACATGGTCGAGGACGGACGCTCCCGCCGCGCCGTGATGGGGCTGTGGACGGCGACGGCCGTCCTGCTCGCGCTCGCCGCCCTCGCCGGGAACCTGCTGCTCGCCGGCGTACCGGACGACGTCCTGGCCGTGGTGCGCTGCTTCGCGGCCGGCGCGGTGGTCGGCTCGCTGGCCACCGAGGTCTTCCCGAAGTCCTACCGCGAGGGCGGCTACCGCACCGGGCTCGCCGTCGCCGTGGGCGTCGTCGTCGCGGTGCTGCTCAGCAGCGTCTCCTGAGTCGCGTCTCCTGAGTCGCGTCGCCCGGGTCGGCGCCGAAGAAAACGCGGACCGCCGCCGGGAGAACGCGGACGCCGCCTCGTCCCCGGGGCTCCGCCGTCCGCGTTTTCTCCGACCGGGTCCGCGTCCTCTCCCGGCACGCGCGGTGCGCGACCGCCCCCGGTACGCCCGGTGCGCGACCGCCCCCGGTACGCCCGGCGCGCGGCCACCGCGCCGAGACGCAGGGCACGCGCTGACGTAGCCGTGTCCTGGGTACCGTCGCTGCATGAGGCTGGTCCACGGCGCCGACCCCTGCGCCCCCGGCGGAGCGTCGCGTGCCCCGTCACCGTTGTCCGACGACGTCGAGGCGGTCGAGTCCGCCGTGGTGCGCGAGGTGGCACGGCGCCGGGCCGTCCTGGAGGCGGTCGACGGGCGGGTGGGCGGTGTCGTCGACGCGATCGACGACCTGGCGCTCGGGGGCAAGCGGATCCGGGCGCGCTTCGCGCTGCTCGGGGCGCGCGGGGCGGCGGGCGGCGCGCCGGTGCCGGGCGCGGTCGGCGTCGCGACGGCGGTCGAGCTGTTCCACCTCGCCGCGCTGGTGCACGACGACGTGATGGACCACGCGGACGAGCGTCGGGGCGTACCCACCGTGCACCGCGTGTTCGGCGCGCGCTCCGAGGACTTCGGCCGCTCGGTGGCCGTGCTCGCCGGCGACCTGCTGCTGACCTGGGCCGACGACGTCCTGGCCCGGGCCACCCAGCCGGCCGCGCGCGGCGCGGCGGTGCGCGAGGTGTGGTCGCAGATGCGCGACCAGGTGCTGGCCGGCCAGTTCCTCGACCTGCGCCACCAGATGCACGACGACGTCGGCAGCGACGAGGTCGTGCGGATGGTGCAGTTCAAGAGCGCGAAGTACACCGTCGAGCACCCGCTGCGCCTCGGTGGCGCCCTCGCGGGCGCCCCGGCCGAGCTGCTCGACGGCTACGGCGGGTTCGGGCTGGCGGTCGGCGAGGCGTTCCAGCTGCGCGACGACCTGCTCGACCTCGAGGGCGACGCGCGCGTCACGGGCAAGGCCGCCGGCGGCGACCTGCGCGAGGGCAAGCGCACCCTCCTCGTCGCGCTGGCCCTCGAGCGCGCCACCTCCGCCCAGCTCGACGTGCTGCGCCGCCACCTCGGCGACGCCGCCCTCGACGAGCGCGGGGTGGGGGAGGTCCGCGACGTCCTCGACGCCACGGGCGCGCTGCGCCGGGTCGAGGAGCGCATCGACGACCTCGTCGCCCGGGCCCACGACGTGCTCGCCGACCTGACGCTCGACGCGGCGACCCGCGACGAGCTCGCCGGTCTCGCCGACGCCGCGGCGTGGCGCACCCGGTGACGCGCCGCTCCTCAGTCCCGGCGCCCCCGCAGCAGCCGGGCGACGCGCGGCACGGGGCCGGGGCCCGGCTCGGGCTGGACGCCACGGCGACCCCACCACACCCACCACATCATCGACTGGGTGACGAGGGCGAAGCCGAAGAGCACGTCCTCGACGGGTTGCGAGCCGATCCGCCAGCCCAGGATCGCGTCGGGGTCGTAGAGGAAGACGCCACGCCAGGTCAGCCACCCGTTGGTCAGCAGCTGGAAGAACAGCACGATGGCGTAGGCGACCCAGTACGCCAGGCGCGTCAGCAGCCGCGTGCGCAGCACCCACAGGTCGAGCACGACGGTGACCAGCACGCCCAGCAGCGAGGCCTCGGTGTGGGTCACGAGCGCTCCTCCGGCTCGTCGCCGACCGGCCAGCGGCGCACGCTGCGCACCGCCTCCAGCGTCAGCACGGAAGCCAGCGGCACGACGAGGAAGAACGCCCACTCCTCGAGCGGCAGGCCGCCCGGCAGCTCGATCCCGAGCGTCTGCGTGAGATCGAAGCGCCAGTGGCCCGCGTGGGTGGCCGCGACGTCCCAGACCACGAACGGCACGGCGACGCACACGACGGTGAGCGCGAGCCGCTGGAGCCGGGCGTACACGCGCGTGCGCAGCACCAGCTCCAGCGGCAGCGTCGCGACCAGCACGAAGACGAGCATCGCGGCGTACGTCAGCGAGCGCACGGCACCTCCCCGCGGGGTACGCCCGTGAGCGCGGTGTCCGTGGCCGTGCGCGAGGGCCGCGGCCTGGTGTCCGGCACGGGGCGTCTGCTCGCGGGCCGCGACCTCGGCGCGGCGGCCGCGACGCTGACGTACTTCTCCGGGATCGCCGTCGTGCCCTGGTTGATGCTGGCCGTGTGGACGACGACCTGGGGGGTCGGCGTCGACGCCGCCGAGCGGCGGCTGCAGGACCTGGTGGTGCTCGTGCCGCCCGACATGGGTGCGCGTCCCTCCTACGACGTACTGGCCCACGCAGGTACCCACCTGGGCTGGCTGAGTGCGCTGGTCCTGCTGTTCCCGGCCTCGTTCTACGGCGAGGGGCTGCGTCGTGCCGGGTTGGCGATGGACCCGCGGCCCGACCGGTTCACCGGGTGGCGGGCACGGGCGAGCGTACTCGCCGCCGTCGTCGCGCTGCCGCCGCTCACCTGGGCGTTCCTGGCCGTCGGCGACCTGCTGGTGCCGCTGGCGCCCGAGGGCGGTGGCGGGGGAGCCGGCGACCGCCTGCTGCGGATCGTGCTGGGGTTCGTCGCGGCGTGGCTGGTGCTGTCGGTGCTGCTGACCTGGGTCTTCGTCGCTGTGATGCCGCAACCGCCACGGCTGTGGGTCGCGGTCGTCGGGGCGCTCGGCACGGGCTCCTTCCTCGCCGGCTTCCTGCACGGCTTCCAGCTCTTCCTCGCCATCCCGGTCGACGTCGGCCTGCCGTTCGGCGGGCTCACGTTCGTGGGCGGCGTCGTGGCGGTGGGGCTCTGGCTCTACGTGCTGCACCTGTTCCTGCTGATGGGCTGGACGGCGACCCGGGCGCTCGAGGCGCGCGTGCGCGACGGCGGGTACGTCTCGTGAGCGGCGCCGTCGGACCCCTCGTCGAGCTGCGGGTGTGGGGCACGACCGGGGTGCTGGGCTCGTTGGGACGGATGGCCACCGGACCGGTGCGCGTGCGCCGCTCGCGCGGCCTGCGGTTCGCCAAGCTGCTCGGCACCGGGTCGGCCCGCACCTTCACCCCGCGCGACGCCGACCCCCACCACTGGGCGCTGCTGACCGTCGTCGACGACGAGCGGGAGGCCGCTGCCGTGGCGGGCTCGGGGCTGGTGCGCTCCTGGTCGCGGGCGAGCCACGAGCAGCTGCACGTGACGATGCGGCCGCTGGCCTCGCGGGGCCGGTGGTCGCGGCGCGAGCCGTTCGGGCCGGGGCCGTTCCGGCCGCCGGACGGGGCGCCCGGAGGGGGCCCGGTCGCCTCGATCACCCGCGCGCGCCTGCGCCCCACCCGGGCGCTGTCGTTCTGGCGCGCCGTGCCACCGGTGGTCACCGACCTCACCGCGACGCCCGGGCTGCGCCTGGCCCTCGGCGTCGGCGAGGCCCCGGTGGGCCTGCAGGGCACGTTCTCGCTGTGGGACTCCGCCCACGACCTGGAGACCTTCGCGCACGGCTCGGCGGCCCACCGCGACGCCGTGCGCCGCACCCGCCCCGAGCGCTGGTACGCCGAGGAGCTCTTCGCCCGCCTCGCCGTGCTCGACGTGAGCGGCACCTACGACGGGAGACCCGTGTGACCTCGACCTCCGAGCGCCGCGCCCGGGCCGCGACCACCGGCCGCGGCGGGCCTGCCGGGCGTACCCGCGTGCCGGCCGCGGTGCTCGCCGCCCTGGGCGTGCTCGCCCAGATGGCCTTCCCG
This sequence comes from Nocardioides imazamoxiresistens, assembly GCF_032378595.1. Taxonomy (NCBI): domain Bacteria; kingdom Bacillati; phylum Actinomycetota; class Actinomycetes; order Propionibacteriales; family Nocardioidaceae; genus Nocardioides; species Nocardioides imazamoxiresistens. The sequence continues at coordinate 36,611 of NZ_JAVYII010000001.1, read as the reverse complement.
TTCACCGACGGGGGGACCCTGTTCCTGACCGCGGCGAGCGTGCTCCTGCTCGCCTCCGCCGCGCTCGCCGACGCCGCCGCCACCCACGGCGCCCGCGCCGCGCTCGGCCTGGGCCTCGTGGCCGGCGGCGGGGGTCTGGTCGCCGAGTCGGTCGGCGTGAGCACGGGTGTGCCGTTCGGAGAGTACGCCTACTCCGGCACCCTCGGCGTCGAGCTGCTCGGCGTCCCCGTCCTCGTGCCGCTGGCCTGGATCATGATGGCGTGGCCGGCACTCGCCGTCACCCGGCGCCTGACCCGTGGCCTGGGCCGTCACCGGGGCAGCGTGCGCCGGGCCGCGGTCGTGGTCGTCGGGGCCGCCGCCCTCACCGCCTGGGACGTCTTCCTCGACCCGCAGATGGTCGACCAGGGCCACTGGACGTGGGCCGACCCGACGCCCGGCATCCCCGGCGTCGAGGGCATCCCGCTGACCAACTTCGCCGGCTGGCTGGTCGTCTCCGCGCTGATGGTCGCCCTGCTGGACCGCGTGGTCCCGCCGCGTGGCTCCGCCGTGGCGCCGGGGCCGGACGCGGTGCCGGTCGCCGTCTACCTGTGGACCTACTTCTCGTCCGTCCTCGCCCACGCGGCGTTCTTCGGCCGTCCGCCCGTCGCGCTGGTCGGCGGGCTGCTCATGGGTCTGGTCGCGGTGCCGCTCGCCGTCGACGTGGTGCGGCAGCTGCGACGCCGCGGGACCGCGCGGTGAGGGGACGGGTCTCGTCGGGGCTGGTCGCCGCCGGTACGGCCGTCGCCCTCGGCTGTCTGGCCCTGACGGTCGACAACCTCCGCCGGCTGCGCACGCCCGACGCCGGGGCGGCACCCGTGCCGGCGCCCGAGCCCGTCACCGTCGTGCTGCCGGTGCGCGACGAGGCGGCGGCGATCGAGCCGTGCACCCGCGCCGTCCGCGCGGCCATGGACCGGCTGCCCGGCCCGGCGCGGCTGGTCGTCGTCGACGACCGCTCCGGTGACGGCACCGCGGAGCTGGCGCGTCGCGTCGCCGCCGAGGACCCCCGCGTCGAGGTCGTGGCGGGCGCACCGACCCCGCCCGGCTGGCTGGGCAAGCCCTGGGCCTGCCAGCAGGGAGCGGAGACCGCCGACACCGGGCAGCGTCCCGGCGTGCTCGTCTTCGTCGACGCCGACGTCCGGCTCGAGCCCCACGCCCTCGCCGCCTCGGTCGCGCTGCTGCGCTCGAGCGGCCTCGACCTGGTCTGTCCCTACCCGCGCCAGCAGGCCCACGGCACGGCCGAGCGGCTGGTGCAGCCGCTGCTGCAGTGGTCGTGGATGAGCACGCTGCCGCTCGGGCTCGCGGAGCGCTCCGCCCGCCCCTCGCTGACCGCCGCGAACGGCCAGCTCCTGGTGGTCGACGCGGCCGTCTACGGCGCGGCGGGCGGCCACGGCGCGGTGCGCCGCGAGGTGCTGGAGGACATGGCCCTGCTGCGCGCCCTCAAGCGGGTCGGCGGTCGCGGCGTCGTCGTCGACGGGAGCACGGTCGCGACCTGCCGGATGTACGAGGGTGCCGGCGCCCTGCGCGAGGGCTACCGCAAGTCGTTGTGGTCGGCGTTCGGGTCACCGCTCGGTGCCGCGGGCGTCGTGGCCCTGCTCGTGCTCGCCTACGTCGTGCCGGCGCTCGCGGCCCTGCGGGGCTCGCGCGCCGGGCTCCTCGGGTACGCCGCCGGCGTGGCCTCCCGCGTCCTCGTCGCCCGCCGCACGGGCGGGCGCGCCTGGCCCGACGCGCTCGCGCACCCCGTCTCCGTGCTCGCCCTCGGCGCGCTGACGGCCGACTCCGTCGTCGCGCGGCGCCGCGGCACGCTGCGCTGGCGCGGCCGGCCCGTCGAGGTGGGCCGATGAGCCGGTCGGTGAGCCGGTCGGTGAGCCGGGTCGTGGTCGTCGGTGCCGGCGTCGGCGGTCTCGCCGCCGCCGTGCGGCTGCAGGCGCTCGGCCACCGCGTCACCGTCCTCGAGCAGGCCGACGAGGTCGGGGGCAAGCTCGGCGTGCTGCGCCACGACGGGTACGTCTTCGACACGGGCCCCTCCCTGCTGACCATGCCGCACGTCCTGGCCGACGTGTTCGCCGCGACCGGCGCCCCGCTGGAGGAGGTCCTCGAGCTCGAGCGCCTGCCCGTCGCCTGCCGCTACCGCTTCCCCGACGGCACCGTGCTCGACCTGCCGGGCGAGGTCGAGGCGATCCCCGCCGCGCTCGACGCCGCCCTGGGACCCGGGCGGGGCGCGCAGTGGGAGGCGTTCCTCGACCACGCGCGCCGGATCTGGGACGTCACCCACGAGCCGTTCCTGGAGTCGCCGATCGGGCTGGGCGACATGGTCCGGCTCTCGCGACGCGCCTCCGACGTGGTGACCGTCGCGCCGTGGCGGACCCTGCGGGGGCTGGGTCGGCGTCACCTGCGCGACCCGCGGCTGCTGCAGCTGCTGGACCGCTACGCCACCTACACGGGGTCCGACCCGCGCCGGGCGCCCGCGGCGCTGGCGGCGGTGCCGTACGCGGAGCAGCGCTGGGGCTCCTGGTACGTCCCCGGCGGTCTCGGCCGGATCGCGACCGCGCTCGTCGACCGGCTGGTCGAGCTCGGCGGCGAGGTCGAGACCGGCGCCGAGGTGGTCGAGGTGACCGTGCGCGGTGGCCGCGCCGACGGCGTGCGCCTCGCCGACTCCTCGCGTCGCGACGCCGACGTGGTCGTCGCCAACGCGGACGCCCGCGCCGTCTACGAGCGCCTGGTCGGGACCCGGGCCGCGCGGCGCGAGGGCGCGCGGGTGCGGCGGGCGACGCCGTCGCTGTCCGGGCTCGCGCTCCTGCTCGCCCTCGAGGACGCGCCGGGGCCGCAGCCGCACCACCAGGTCCTGTTCGCCGAGGACTACGACGCTGAGTTCGACGCCGTCTTCGGGCTGCGGGGGCCGCCGCGGCCCGTCGAGCGGCCGACGGTCTACGTCGCCGCCCCCGACGACCCCGCCGTGGTGCCCGGCCCCGGCGCGGGCGCCTGGTTCGTGCTGGTCAACGCCCCGCCGCACGACCCGCGCGGCGGCGTGGACTGGGACGCGCCGGGTCTCGCGGAGGACACGGCCGACGCGGTGCTGGACCTGATGGCCGAGCGCGGGCTCGACGTGCGTACGCACGTGCGGCACCGCGCCGTCATCTCGCCGGCCGACCTGGAGCGGCGCACGGCGACGCCGGGCGGGTCGATCTACGGCACCGCGTCCAACGGCGCGCGCTCGGCGTTCCTGCGGCCCGCGAACGCCTCGCCCGTGCCGGGGCTCTACCTCGTCGGCGGGTCGTCCCACCCCGGGGGAGGGCTGCCGCTGGTGCTGCTCTCGGCCGGCATCGTCGCCGGGCTGGTCGGCCCCCCGGCCTGAGCCTGCGCCACAGGACCCCGGGGGAGGTCGCGCGCCACGCCGCGGGTCAGCTGGGCCCCCGCGGCCAGCGCCAGCGCGAGCCCGACCGCCGCGCCCACCAGCGCGAGCACGTCGGCGTCCACGGCCGGCAGCACGTCGACGCCGGCGCTCCGGGCGACCGACTCGGCGGCGCACGAGGCGGCGGCGAAGGACGTCACGATCACCCGCGACGGCCGCTCCCACACGGTCACGGCGCCGGCGCCCGGCATGCCGGCGGCCTGCGCGACCGACCGGGCGTACTCCAGCAGCAGCGTGGCCACGGCGAGAGCCGCGACCAGCCAGCCCGGGGCGCCCAGGACCAGCAGGGTGAGGACGAGCAGCAGGTCCGAGCACCGATCGGCGAGGGCGTCGAGCACCCGACCGCGCGCGGACGCCGTCCCGGTCTGCGCGGCGAGCGCCCCGTCGACGCCGTCGAGCACGGCCGCCACCACCAGCGGCACCACGGCCACCAGGGGCCAGATGCCGCCCAGCGCCGCGACCAGGGGAACGGTCGCGGTCAGCAGCACGCCGGCCAGCGTGACCGCGTCGGGGTGCACCCCGACGCGGGCCAACGGACGCGCGCCCGCGTGGGTCAGGCGCACCCAGCCGGACACCCAGAACGAGCCCCGGGGGTCGAGGCCGCCGTGCAGCCGCGACCACAGGTCGTACGCGACCTCGTGCTCGGCGGCCCCGCGGCTCACGACGCGTCCACGACCGGCTCCGCCGACGCGGCGGACGACTCGGACGCCCCGGCCTGCGACCGGGGGGCCGGGCGCGGCGGTTCCGCGGACGGCCCGACCGACGTGTCGCCGGCCAGGCGCTTGCGGATGAGCTCGGCGCTGATCAGGCACATCGGCAGGCCGATGCCGGGCACGGTGCTGGCGCCCGCGTAGTAGAGCCCGCGCACCTTGCGCGAGGAGTTGCCCGCCCGGAAAAACGCGCTCTGGCGCATCACGTGCGCAGGGCCCAGCGCACCGCCGGACCAGGCGTTCACCCCGTCGACGAAGTCGGCCGGCCCGATCGTGCGGCGCACCACGACCCGCTCGGCGAGGTCGGGCACGCCCGCCCAGCTCGCGACCAGGTCGATCGCGCGGTCCGCGACCGCCTCGACCTGTGCGTCGCCCGCGCCGTCCTCGCCGCCGTGCCCGATGCCCGGGTCCGGCGGGACCGGCACGAGGACGAACAGGTTCTCGTGACCCTCCGGGGCGACCGTGTCGTCGGTGGCGGAGGGGCGGCACACGTACAGCGACGCAGGGTCCGGCACCCGGGTCGGGGCCTCGAAGACGGCGTCGAAGTTGGAGCGCCAGTCCTCGGTGAAGAACAGGGAGTGGTGGGCCAGCTCCGGCAGCTCGCCGCGCACCCCGAGGCACACGAGCACCGCGCCCGGACCCGACACGGCCTTGTCCCACCAGCGCTGCGGGAACGTGCGCAGCTGCTCGGGCAGCAGCCGCGTCTCGACGTGGTGCAGGTCCGCCGCGCCGACGACGACGTCGGCGGGCAGATCCGACTCGGTGCCGTCGGCGTCGACCACGCGCACGCCGGTGACGCGGGCGCGGCGCCGGTCGGCACCGCGGGGAGAACTGGCGTGGGTGAGCACGGCCGTGGCCGTCACCCCGGTGCGCAGCCGGGCGCCGCGCTCGCGCGCGAGCCGGGCCAGCACGTCGACGAGCCGGGTGAACCCGCCGGCCGGGTAGCGCACGCCGTCGGCGAGGTCGAGCCAGCTCATCAGGTGGTAGATCGCGGGCGTGCGGTCGGGGGAGGAGCCGAGGAAGACGGCGGGGTAGCCGAGCACCTGCCGCAGCCGCCGGTCGGCGAACCGGGCGGCCACGAAGGACTCGAGGTCGCGGCCCAGCAGCGAGGCGAGCCGGGGCCCGCGGGCGAGCACACGACGGTCGAGGAACGCGCGCGGGTGGTCGAAGCTGGTGTAGAGGAAGCGGTCGACGGCGAGGTCGTACGCGGTGCGCGCGGACTCCAGGTACGCCTCCAGGCCCGCGCCCGCGCCCGGCTCCACGCTCTCGAACAGCGCCTGGTTGCGCTCGGCGTCGTCGGCGACGTCCATCGCGCCGGGCACACCCTCGAAGAACACCCGGTAGCCCGGGTCGAGGCGCACGAGGTCGAGCTGCTCGGCCGTGGACGTCCCGAGCAGGCGGAAGAAGTGGTCGAACACCTCGGGCATCAGCCACCACGACGGGCCCGTGTCGAAGCGGAAGCCGTCGCGCTCCCACGACCCGGCCCGCCCGCCGAGGTCGTCGTTCTTCTCGACGAGCTCGACGTCGTGGCCGTCGGCGGCCAGGAGGGCGGCGGTGGCCAGGCCGGCGACGCCGCCGCCGACCACGACGACGCGGCGCAGCGGCTTCACGCGGCGGCCCCGGCGGCCCCGGCGGCTCCGACGCGGCGCGGGCGGCCGTCGGCCAGCAGGGCCCGGGCGGCCAGGCGCGCCTTCACCGGGCCGGGCACCCGCACCCGCTGGGCGCACGCCTCGGCCGCGGTGGTCCGGCGCAGCCGGGCGGACAGCTCGGCGAAGAGGTCGTGGGCGGTGCACACGGCGAGGCGGCTGCTGCGCGGCAGCGCGGTCACGGCGCTCGCGGCGGCCGTGAGGTCGGCGTCGACGTCGTCGAGCCAGCGACGCCACGCGCGCTCGTCCGGGTCGCGGGGGTCGAGCCCGACGAGGTACGTGCGCCCCAGCAGGTCGCCGTCCTCGCCCAGGTCGCGCAGGAAGTTCACCTTCTGGAAGGCGGCGCCCAGGCGCTGCGCGCCGGCGGACAGCAGGGCGTACTGCTCCGCGGCCCGCGGCTCGTCGGCCAGGAAGGCGCGCAGGCACATCAGTCCGACCACCTCGGCGGAGCCGTGGACGTAGACGGCCAGGCTCTCCTCGTCGTGGACGGTGCGCTCGACGTCGGTGCGCATCGAGGCGAAGAACGGGCCGGTCAGGTCGGCGCCGATGCCGCATCGTCGCGCGGTGCGCGCGAAGGCGTGCACGACGAGGTTGGCGCTGGAGCCGCTCGCCGTCGCGCCGGCCACCTCGGCCTCCAGCGCGTCGAGGGCGGCGAGCTGGTCGGCGGGCGTGGAGTCGGGGCGCGGCGCGTCGACGATCTCGTCCGCCACGCGCACCAGCGCGTACACGTTGCGCACGTCGACCCGCACGTCGGGCGCGAGGAGCCGGGAGGCGAGGCCGAAGCTCGAGGAGTACGACCGGATCACCAGCGAGGCGCTCGCGTCGGCGACGTCGTCGTACTGCTGGTCGGGACGCCGCGGCCCTCGGTGGGGGGTGGCGCTCTGCAGCCAGACGGTCACGGTTCCTGCCTCGGGCTCGACGGGTCGGTCGGGGGGACCTCGGGTGGTGCGAACGGGGTGTGCAGCGTCGCGGCCGGCGGGCCCCGTTCGGCGTCCGGGTGCGCGACCGGGCCGGGATCGAGGGGCGGCAGGTCCCGCCACGAGCGCCGTCCACCCACGGCGAGCACACCGTACGCGAGGCGCCAACCCCACCGGGCCGCGCCGAGGGCCGGGGCCACCAGCAGCAGGGCCGTCCGGGGACGGCACGGCAGGATCGACACGGGTCTCCTCGAAACGGATCTCCTGGGACAGAGGGGGTTCGTGGTGCGGTACCCCGGGCGGCGGCGGCCATACGGTGGGCGCGGGTACCGGAGCCGTGGGGCTCCGGACGCCGGGGGACCTCGGCAGCAGTACCGACAGCCAGGAGGACGAGAGTGACGCAGCCGGCGCCGACGCCGCAGACCGCGACGACCGGGGACGCACCCGACGAGGTGGTGCTCCTCGCGCCGGACGGCACGCCCTGCGGGACCGCGCCGCGCGCGACGGTGCACGACACGGACACGCCGCTGCACCTCGCCTTCTCCTGCTGGGTGCTCGGTCCCGACGGCCGGCTGCTGGTCACGCGTCGGGCGCTGTCGAAGCGCACCTGGCCCGGGGTGTGGACCAACTCGTTCTGCGGGCACCCGCGGCCGGGGGAGCCGATGGACGACGCGGTGACCCGGTACGCCCACCACGAGCTGGGGCTGCGGGTGCACGACGTGCGTCGCGTCCTGCCCGACTACCGCTACCGCGCGGTGGACGCCAGCGGGGTGGTCGAGCACGAGGTCTGTCCCGTCCACCTGGCCCGCACCGACGACGTGCCGACGCCGCACCCGGACGAGGTCGCCGAGCTGGTGTGGACCGACCCGCGGGCCCTGCTCCGGGCCTGCGCGAGCACGCCGTGGGCGTTCAGCCCGTGGATGGTCGAGCAGGCCCGCGGACTGCGTGCGGCGCTCCTGGAGACGCAGGTCGCAGGAGGGGGCCGCCCCTCGGGCGCATGAGGGGGGTTGCCCCGGGTACTGGCGGACGCCCGCGCGGTGCGCGGGGAGATGCGAGGCGAGAGGACGAGGTGGACATGGCTGCCGGCACGGTGGAGTGGTTCGAGATCGACCGGGGGATCGGTGCGATCACGGACGACGACGGCGCCTCGTGCACGGTGCGAGCCGTCCAGGTGGACGCCGACCTCGCCGAGCTGCAGGCCGGCCGTCGCGTCGAGTTCGTGGTGGACCGGACCGACGACGAGAGTGGTCCGGAGGCACTGCGCGTACGCGTGATCGGGGGCGACTCGGCACGGCTGGTGCCGTGAGGATCTGCGTCGTCGCCTCCAGCCGCTTCCCTCTCGCGGAGCCCTTCGCGGGCGGTCTCGAGGCCCACAGCCACCAGCTCGTGCTCGAGCTGCGCCGCCGCGGGCACGACGTGCTCGTCTTCGCCGCCCCGGGCTCCGACCCGGCGCTGCGGGCCGAGCACCTGCCGGTCAGCGCCTTCGCCTCCAGCGCCGCCGCTCGCGCCGACGTCGCGGCGCCGCCCGAGCGGTGGATGGAGGAGCACCACGCCTACCTCGACCTGATGCTGCGCCTGCGCGACGCCGAGGTGGACGTGATCCACAACAACAGCCTGCACCACCTCCCGATCGCGCTCTCGACGCTCGTCGCGGCCCCGGTGGTCACCACGCTGCACACCCCGCCGTTGCCGTGGCTGGAGTCGGCGGTGCGCCTCGCCTCGCCCGGCTGCCGGTTCGTCGCGGTCAGCGCCGCGACCGCCGCCGCGTGGAGGCACTGCGTGCGGGCCGACGTCGTGCCGAACGGCGTCGACTGCTCCCGGTGGACGCCGGGCCCGGGCGGTGACCGCGCGGTCTGGTTCGGCCGGCTGGTGCCGGAGAAGGCCCCGCACCTGGCCATCGCCGCGGCGCGTCGCGCCGGCATGGGCCTGGACCTCGTGGGGCCGGTGGGCGACGCCGCCTACGTCGCGGAGCACGTTGCCCCGCACCTCGACGACCAGGTCGTGCACCGCGGCCACCTCGACCACCGTGGCCTCGACGCCCTCCTCGGGCGGGCGGCGGTCGCGGTCGTCACGCCGGCGTGGGACGAGCCCTTCGGCCTGGTCGCCGTCGAGGCGATGGCGACCGGCACGCCCGTGGCGGCCTTCGCCCGCGGCGCGCTCGGCGAGATCGTCGACGCGCGCTCGGGCCGCCTCGCGCCGGCCGACGACGTCGACGCCCTCGCCACGGCCATGCGCCAGGCCGCGCGGCTGGACCGCGCCGACGTCCGCCGCCGCGTCGAGTCGACGTTCTCGCTGCGGGCGATGGTCGACGGCTACGAGCGGGTGTACGCCGACGTCGCAGCGTCGCCGCGGGCCGCATGAGCGCGCCGCTGCGGGTCGGCTGGTACGTCCACCACCACGGCCACGGCCACCTGCACCGCGCGCTCGCGGTCGCCGAGGAGCTGCACCGCGGCGGCGCCGAGGTCACCGTGCTGAGCAGCCGGGAGCCGACGGCCCACCCGGCCGTCGCCGACTGGGTCGAGCTGCCCCGCGACGACGACGGTTCCCCGCACGACGTCACCGCCGGCGGCGTCCTGCACTGGGTGCCCCGCCACCACGACGGCCTGCTGGCGCGCTCGGCCCGCATCTCCGCGTGGCTCGAGCGGCACCGGCCCGACGTCGTGGTCTGCGACGTGTCCCAGGAGGTCGCGCTGCTGTGCCGGCTGCACGGCGTGCCCGTCGTCTCCGTCGTCCAGGCGGGCGAGCGCTCCGACCTGCCGCACCGCGTCGGGCTGGCCGCCGCCGACGCCCTCGTCGCCTGCTGGCCGCCGGCCGCGGGGCGGCTCGTGACCGGCCTGCCCGACGACGTGGCCGACCGCGTGGTCGCGGTCGGCGGGCTCTCGCGGTTCCCCGTGCGCACGGACCGGCGCACGGCGCGCGAGGGTGGGGTGCTGGTGCTCGGCGGCTCGGGCGGCGACGCCTGGACGCCGGGGCAGGTACGCGCGCTGGCCGTGGCCGCCGACCGCGACGTGCGGGTCCTGGGCCGCGAGCGGTGGGACCCCCGGCCCCAGGACGCGCTGGCCGCGGCCGACGTGGTGGTCGTCCAGGCCGGTCAGAACGCCCTGGCCGAGGTGGCCGCCGCCCGCGTGCCGGCCGTCGTCGTGGCGGCCGAGCGGCCCTTCGACGAGCAGCGCGCGACCGCCGCCGCGCTGCGCCTCGGGCCCTGGCCCGCGGTGGTCCTCGACCGGCTCGAGCACGACGACTGGCCGACCCTGCTCGCCGAGGTCGCCGCCCTCGACGGCGAGCGGTGGTCGGCGTGGTGCGACGGCGACGCCGCACGACGCTTCGCCGCCGTGGTCCGGCGGGTCGGGCTGCGCGGGCTCGTGGTCGACGGGGTCGCCTGATGGCCCGCACCGCGGCGCTGACGGTCGTGCACGGTCGCGCCGACCACCTCGCGACGCAGGAGCGGTCGCTGGCCGCGGGCGACCGGCTCCCCGACGTGCGCGTCGTGGTGGCCATGGCCGACCCCGACGTGCCCGGCGACGACGTCGTGCACCTCGCCGGCGACCCGCGCGCGCTCCCGGTGGCGGCTGCGCGCAACGCGGCGGCCGCGTCCGCGCTCGAGCGGGGCGCCGAGGTGCTGGTGTTCCTCGACGTCGACTGCCTCGTCGGGGCCGCGACGCTGCGGGCGTACGAGCAGGCCGTCGTGGCCCGGCCCGACGCCGTGTGGTCCGGGCCCGCGACCTACCTGCCCGCGGAGGCGCGGCCGTACCGGCTCGAGGACCTGCCCCACCTCGACGCGCCCCACGCGGCGCGACCCGCCCCGGCGCCGGGGGAGCAGCAGCGCGAGGACCGCTGGGAGCTGTTCTGGTCGCTCGGCTTCGCCGTGCACCGCGACGCCTGGGAGACGATCGGCGGCTTCGACGAGGCGTACGCCGGCTACGGCGCCGAGGACACCGACTTCGGGCAGCGGGCCCGCCGGGCGGGCCTCGAGCTGTGGTGGGACGGCGGTGCGCGGATCTACCACCAGCACCATCCGGTCTCGCGTCCGCCGGTCGAGCACGCCGCCGCGATCGTGCGGAACGGTGCGCTGTTCCACGAGCGGTGGGGCTGGTGGCCGATGGCGGGCTGGCTCGAGGAGATGGCCGACCTCGGCGTCGTGCGCCGCGACGGCGACGGGTGGCGGCTGGTCGAGGCCGGTTAGGCCGCGGTCGGCGCGGCGGGCGCGGGCGGACGGTGCCGCGTCAGCCAGGCCGCACCGATCCCGACCGCGACGCCCAGCAGCGTCTCGACGAGCCGGCCGACGACCATCGCGCCGACCGGCTCGGGGTGGCCCAGGTGGCCCATCAGGAGCGCCAGCGGGGTGATGAAGACCATCGCGACGGCGTAGTTGCGGGTCACGGTCAGCTCCGCCGCCGACTGCAGCACGGTCGCGGCCAGCACGACGCCCCACACCGGCAGGTCGAGGGCCAGCAGCGCGGCGGCCAGCAGCACGCCCACCACCGTCCCGGCCGAGCGCTGCACCCCGCGGGCCACCTGGGCCCGCAGCCGCGGCACCGAGATGGGGGCGACGGCGGCGACCATCGCCCAGTAGGGGTGGGGGATCGACAGCAGCGTCGCCGTCCCGCCGGCCACCACCACGACCGCCGCGACGCGCACGAGGTGCATCCGGTGCCGCTCGGGGTGCAGCGGGAAGGTCGAGCGGCCGTGGTGCGGCTCGCGGTCGACGGCCGCACGACGCTCCTCCAGGGCACCGAGCAGGAGCGCCCAGGCCGTCGTGCCGAGCGCGACCGCGGCGGCCGCCGCGACCTCGTACGCCTGCGTCGGTCGCGCGGCGCAGGCCCCCGCGGCGAACACGAGGAACAGCGGGCCGGGTGGCAGCCAGCGCTGGCGGTCCGAGAAGTGCGCGGCGACGACGCCCCAGGCCGCGGCGACCGCGACGGCCGGCCAGGCGCGGGCGTCGAGGACGCCGACGGCCGCGCCGCTGACCGTGGCGCCGGCGAGCAGCAGCCCCACGAAGCCCTGGTGGCGCCAGCGGGTGCGGTGGGCGACGGAGCCCCCGTAGATCGCGGCGAACGCCCCGAACACCGCGTACAGCCCCCACTCGGGGCGCCCGAGCGCGGCCAGGGTCGCGAGGGGTACGCCCACCGCGGCCGCCGCGCGCAGGGCGACGGCACGACGGGCGGGGGAGGGATGGAAGGTGGCGACGTCGCCCAGGATCGTCCGCACGTGCCGCACCACCGCAGCATCGTGCCACGGGGCTCAGGCCACACCCGCCAGAGCGGCCCGCTCCGCCGCGAGCGCCGCACCCCCGTGCCAGGGCTCGCCGTGCCCCGGCAGGACGTGCATGGCGCCCGTCGCCGCGATCGCCTCCAGCGAGCGCACCGCGAGCCGGGGGTCGTTCGTCGCGCCGGACGCCACGACCCGCGGACCGGTGAGGCCGGTGTAGGGGTCCAGCGTCACGAGGGCGTCACCGGTCACCACCGCCGAGGCCCGGGGGAAGTGCAGGACGACGTGACCGTCGGTGTGGCCCGGCGTCACGACGACCTCCGGCCGGCCCGGGAAGTCGGGCAGCGCGCCGGGGGTGAGCGGCTGCGTGCGCAGGGGCGGGCGTACGCCCAGAGCGCCCGAGCGCGTCATCGCCGCCAGGTGCGGCCAGCCGCCTCGGTGGGTGGCCGCGAACAGGAAGCGGTTGCGGGCCGGCCGGTAGCGGTACGGATGGGCGGCCAGGTGCGCGTCGCCGGGATGGACCAGCACGGGCACCCCGTGGTCGGTCTGCAGCCGCCGCGCGCAGCCGAGGTGGTCGAAGTGGGCGTGCGTGACGGCTACGGCGACGACGTCGGGCGGCGCGTGACCGAGGCTGCGCAACGCCTCCTCGAGCACGGGCCAGCTGGCTGGCAGGCCCGCGTCGACCAGGCCCACGCGGCCGTCCTCGACGGCCAGGTAGAAGTTCACGGCGTCGTGCCCGACCCGGTGGAGACCGGGCGCGACCTGTCGGATGACCACGCGGTGGTCGGACCGGGTTGACATGGGAGGCCGGTAACCCCAGGCCGGGGGCGGCAGCCGCCCTTGCGGATCGGCGGCAGCCGCCGTAGCGTGTCGTGTCCACGGTGTGCTTCAGATCGAGGCCCCTCGGCATCCTGACCAGGGTTCCGCCGCATGCGACCACCGACGGTCGCACCATGACCGCGCCTCGCGACCGCGGCCCTCTCGACACCACGCCGTTCTCGCCGCTCTCCAATATCGGGAGCAGTTCCTGCACCACCCAGCACGTCTGGAGGGCCGTCATGAACGACCCCACCGTCAGCACCGCCCGTCTCGTCACCCACTTCCGCGTCGACGTCGACCCGACCAACGGCCTCGTCGTCGTCGTCGGTGTCGTCGACGCCACCACCGTCGGCACGGTCAACGACTGCATCTCCTGGGCCGGCCAGGAGTGCGGCTCCGTCACGGTCGACCTCCGCGAGGTCGTCGTCCTGACCGCGGGCGCCACCCGCCACCTCGAGACCGCGGTCCAGGCTGCGCGGACCCGCGGTGAGAAGGTCTCGCTGGTCGCGCCGCACGGGAGCATGGCCTTTCGCGTGCTCTCGGCCGTCCGTTCCCTGCTGGGCACGCACGCCGACCGGCTCCCGCTGCAGGTCGCGGACGTCCCCACCGGAGCGCCCGGTGCTCGTCCCGTGCTGCGTCTGGTGCCCGACCCCGCGCCCGCGCGGCCGGTGCCCGCCGTCCTCTGACCGGCTTGCCCGGCCGCGCTAGCGTCGCACCATGACATCGAACAAGCGTGCGAACGACGAGGTGGACGACCAGACGACCGGTGAGGTCCTCGGCGCCGAGCAGCCGGACCCCTCCGGCACGGTGAAGGACCCGGACGACTGGGTGACGGGGGACGAGCCGGCCACCGGCGCCCAGAAGAGCTACCTGGACACGCTCGCCCGCGAGGCGGGGGAGACCATCCCGGCCGACGGGCTCACCAAGGCCCAGGCCTCCGAGCACATCGACCGCCTCCAGGGTGACACCAACACCCAGGCGGGCTGAGGTCCGCCGCGCCTGTCGGGCGGGCCTACTCGCCCGGCAGGTGACGGGTACGCACCAGGTGCGCGGCCGTGTCGCGCAGCTTCATCTCCTGCGCCGACGAGACGCGGCGCAGGAACTCGAAGCTGGCGTGCTCGTCCAGCTGGAACCGCTCCATCAGGACCCCCTGCGCCATCCCGATGAGGTGACGCGAGCTCATCGCGGTCTCGAGGTCCTCCACGAGGCGGGCCGAGGTCAGGGCGTGCGCGGCGTGCACGGCCGAGACCAGCGCCACGTCGACCACCTCGCGGTCGACGAAACGGCTCGGCCGCTCGCTGTAGAGGTTGATCGCCCCCTGCGGGCGGTCGCCGCGGAGCAGCTGGACGGCCAGCAGCGACCCGATCCCGAGCCGGCGGGCGCGCGGACCCCAGCTGGGCCACCGCGGGTCGCCCCCGACGTCCCCGGAGCGGATCCACGGATCCGTGGCGGCCGCGTCCACGCACGGGCCCTCGGCAAGGGCGTACTGCAGCTCGTCCACCTGCGTGGCCCGGGCGTCGCTAGCGGCGAGCGTCGCGAAGCCCCCTCGGCGACGGAGGGTGAGACTGACGTGGTCGGCGTCGGGCACGATCTCGTGGAGGCGGTCCACGATGGTGCGCGCCGTGGTCTCGGGATCGCGGGCGGTCTGGAACTCGGTGGCCAGTGCGGCGAACGCCGCGGATTCGTCGAGTGGTGCCATGTCGGCTCCGTAGAAAGAAGGCCGGGGCCCGTGAACCGAGTCCCGTTCTCGCGACACTAGCCGTGCTGCAGCGGCGGTGGAGGCGATCGGCGCCCTCCTTGCCGCGACACGCCGCGACACGCCGCGACACGCCGGTGGAACGGTGTCGGGGCAGTCCGGAGGGGCGGACGAGTGGCTCGCGGTGGCCGGGTCGGATTGTCGGTGGCTGCTGGTTGAGTGGGTCCATGGCAGGGGGGACGGGGACCTTCTCGCCGGGATCGGGGCATCCGGTGCTGGCGGCGATATCGCGCGCCGACGAGCACGTCGGGGACGCGCTCGAGCTGGGTCTGCTCACGCTCGGTGAGGTGGATGCGCGGTCGGCCTTGGTGGCTGCGCAACAGCTGATCAGCCGCGCGACGGGACTGTTGGCCAAGCTCGCGGCCCGTGCCGATGAGCTGCAGGTCGGCCGGGTGGACGGGTCGCCGTCGACCGCGGTGTGGTTCGCGAACGTCACCGGCGTGACGCGCGGTGAGGCCCACCGGGTGCTGCGGGTCGGGCAGTCGACGGAGCGGTACGTACGTGTGGCCGCGGCCGCCGCAGCCGGCACCGTGTCGCTCGACCAGACCGACGTCATCGTCCGGGCGCTCGATGCGCTGCCGGACGAGGTCGACGCCGAGACCGTGGGTCGCGCCGAAGAGGTGCTGGTCGAGAACGCGGGCCGGTTCGACGCGCTCGCTCTACGCAAGCTCGGGAAGCGGATCCTCGACGTCGTCGCGCCCGAGGTCGGCGAGGCGCACGAGGCCCGGTTGCTCGCGGCCGAGGAGCGGTCGGCGATGGCCGCCGCGTCGCTGACGCTGCGGGACCTGGGTGACGGACGCACCTCGATCCGGGGGATCCTGCCGACCCTGCACGCCGAGATGCTGGGCAAGGCCCTCGATGCCTATGCGGCGCCCGGTCACAAGAACGCGAGCCCCGACGAGGCGGACCGGTTCACGACCGGGGTGCCCTCACCGCTGCGCCGCGGAGAGGCGTTCGTCGAGCTCATCGAGGCCCTCGACGCCCGCGACCTGCCCGAGGTCGGCGGCACGAACGCGACCGTGGTGGTGAACCTGGACCTGGACGCCCTGCTGCGTGGGCTGGGTGTGGCCACGTTGGACACCGGCGGACGGATCAGCGCCGCCGAGGCCCGCCGGCTGGCCTGTTCGGCGAACCTCGTGCCCGCGGTCCTCGGCGGCTCCAGCGAGGTGCTCGACCTCGGGAGGTCGCAGCGCTCCCACAGCAAGGCCCAACGCCTCGCCATCGCGATCCACGACAAGACGTGCGTCACCGACGGATGCGACCGACCGGCCCACCAGTGCCAGGTCCACCACTGGACCCTCTGATCCGCAGGAGGCACCACCAACACCACCGGCGCCGGACTGCTCTGCGGACACCACCACCGCACAGTGCACGACCCCCGCTACGAGACCCGCCGCACCCGACATCCCCTTGGCCACATGAGCGTCCGGTTCGTCCGACGACCCTAGGTCGACCCCAGCGCTCGTATCGGCACGTCGCCGCCGATGCCGCCGCGCCACCAGCGGTAGCCGGCGATCCCGAGCGCGGTCATGCCCAGCGTGAGCCCGAGGTGGAGCCAGTTGTCCGCGTCGTTCAGCCCGACGACGTCGCCGTGCCCGCCGCCCACCGCGAGGCCGTAGACCCAGACGGCGGCGTAGGAAAGACCGCCGTAGACGAGGTACGCCGCCGACCACGGGGCGCGGCGGGACGCCAGCACGCCCAGCACCGCGAAGAGCAGGTGCAGGACGTTGTGGAGGACCGAGACGGAGAAGAGCCCCAGCAGCTTCGCGTCGGTGTGGTGGCCCCACAGCTCGAGACGGTCGTGGTCGGTGACGACGCCCGGCACGAAGCCGAGGACCCCGATCAGGCCGAAGACGACGCCGACGACCAGGGCGCTGGTGCGCAGGAACCGGACGGCGGGACGGGTGGGGGTGTCGACGTGTCGTGCGCTCATGGTGAGCTCCTCGGATCGATGGGGTCGTGCGAGACGGGTCCCCCGTCAGCCCGCGGTCGGCCCCGGCGTGGCCCCGTCGGACTCGGCCGGCGGGACGAGGTCGCGGACCGCGGGGCCGTCCAGGACCCCGCCGTCGGCGCCGAAGCGCGAGCCGTGCAGCGGGCAGTCCCAGCTGCGCTCGGCGTCGTTCCACGACAGGACCCCTCCGAGATGGGTGCACACGGGTGCGCCGCCGGGCGGCGGGCTTGTCGCGCCGACGGCGTCCTTGCGCAGTCCGCAGCGGCGTGCCGCGGCTCCGGCCCAGCCGAGGGTCATCGCGGCGGCCACCTCCGCGTTGAGGCGGGCCGAGGTGGGCAGGCCCTTGAGCTCGCGTCGGCTCCAGGGCTGCAGCAGGTCGCGCCAGTCGGGCGCGCCGCCGGCGAGGTCGCCGGCGAGGGCGAGCGCTGCGGCCACGCCGCCGGTCATGCCCCACTTGGAGAAGCCCCCGGCCACCAGGATCCGGCCGTTGCCGGGCACGAGGGGGCCGGCGTACGGCAGCGCGTGGTGCGGGGAGAAGTCCTGCGCCGACCACGCGACCTGCTCGGTGGCGCCGGGGTAGTGCTCGCGGGTCCAGGACCGGATCGAGTCGAGGTGCTGGCTCGTCGGGCGCGAGCGCCCGGTGGTGTGCCCGTCGCCGCCGACGAGCAGGACGGGCGATCCGTCCTCCGAGCCCGCGTCGCGCACGGAGCGCGAGGGCGCGTCGGCGGAGAGGTACATGCCGCGCGGCAGGTCCGTGACCCGCTGCGCCGGCAGGGTGAAGGCGACGCTGTAGGAGCGCTGCGGCGCCATCCGCGCGAAGAAGCCGCCCCGGTCGAGCAGCGGCACGTTCGTCGCCAGCACCACCTGCTGCGCCTCCAGCGTGCGGACAGCGTCGGCCTCCGCCCGGCCGTGCGGCGCCGGGGCGACGTCGACCTGGACCGGGCTGCGGTCGCGCAGCGCCGTCACCCGCGCCCGCTCGACCAACGGCACACCGAGGCGCCGGCAGCGGTCCGCCAGGGCGGCCACGAGGGCCAGGGGATCGGTCTGGAGCTGGCCGTCGAGCCAGATCGACCCGGCGACCCCGAACGGCAGCTCGGTGTCCTCGGACCAGCGCACGGGCAGCCCCGCCCTCTCGGCGGCGGCCAGCTCGCGCCGCAACCGGCGGGCGCCCGCGGCCCCGTTCGCGTACGTCACGGCGGGACGCCGCTGCAGCGGCACGCCCTCCGCCTCGGCCACCTGGGCGGCCCACTCCTGACCGGCGCGGTGGGCGGCGACGTACTGCCGCAGCGCCTTGGTGCCGTGCAGGCGCTCGACCTGCTGGAGGTGGGTGCCCTGCAGGAGGCTGAGCTTGGCGGTGCTGCGGCCGGTCGTCCCGGCGCCCAGCAGCCGCGACTCGACGACGGCGACACGACGTCCCGCCTCCGCGAGCAGCAGAGCGGTGCTGAGGCCGGTGAGCCCGCCACCGACGACGAGCACGTCGAGGGGGCGGGCGGACGCGAGCGCGTCGAGGGGCTCGGTGGAGTACGCGGGCTCCGCGCGGTCCGCGCGCAGCTCCCAGAGAGAGGCAGGCATGTTGGCTCCGTCGCAACGGTGGGTTCGGGGGCGAGGAGCCGGTACCCCCGCGTCCGGGGGCCGATGCCGCGCGGCGCCGGGGCGTACCGTCGGAGGGCATGACGACGACCGACGACGACGTGGCCGAGATCTGGGACGACTGGCAGGACGCGGTGAACATGGCGCCCGCCGAGCTCGAGAAGTGGCTGGAGACCGATGAGTCGCGCTCCGTGGGCCAGGGTGACGGCGAGTCCGTCGGCCACCGGTCCGGGCGCCGGATCGTCGAGATCAAGCGGACGAACAAGACCGACCTCACCGCCGACGACGCGGCCCACATGCGCAAGGTCGTGGGCTACGTCCACCGTCACCTCGCGCAGCGGCCGAAGGGCGACGTCGAGGACACCGACTGGCGCTGGTCCCTCATGAACTGGGGGCACGACCCGCTGAAGTAGCGGGTCGCGCCCCCGTGGGTCGCGCTGCGGCTCAGCCGCGGGACGAGAGCACGCTCGCGGCGTCGATCTCGCCGTGCTCGTCCTGGATCGCGGAGGCGAGCGCGGCGCGGTCCTCCGCTGCCACCTCGATCCCCGCCTCGGTGAAGCCGTTGGCCAGCTCGGTCTCGACGGTGCCCTCGGTGGCCCCGTCCTGCCAGGAGCTCACGCGGTCGACGACGGCCTGGATGGTCTCGATCTCGATGTTGGTGTAGGTGCTCATGGCCCGAACGTAGCCACCGCCCCCAGCGCCGGCAGATCGACCGTCCTGCGGTGAGCAGGGGTGGACGGTGGCGGGTACCGGCCCGCGCCCGACGCCCCCACCCCATCCCCCGGAGGACAGCTCGTGGATCCGACCACCCCCATCGCCAAGGCCGCCGACAAGCTCGAGGAGGCGGCCGAGCGGCTGCTGCCGGGCTCGCCCGTGCCGCCGGGCGCGCCCGGCTCCGGCACCCCCGGCGTCGAGGAGCCGACCGCCCCGCAGCCCCCGCTGCCGCCCAAGGGCGACCAGTCGGCGCCCGCGCCCGGCTCGGCGACCGGGGCGCCTGCGACGACCGACCCGCGCCACCGCGCCCAGCAGGGCCGGTGGCTGACGACCGCGACCGGGGTGCGGCTCCACGACACCGACCACTCGCTCAAGGCCGGTCCGCGCGGTCCCACGCTGCTGCAGGACCACCACCTGCGCGAGAAGCTCATGCACTTCGACCACGAGCGGATCCCCGAGCGGGTCGTGCACGCCCGCGGCGCAGCGGCGCACGGGCGGTTCACCGGCTACGGCACGGCCGCGTCGGTGAGCCTGGCCAGCGTGTTCGACGAGGGCCGCGAGACGCCGGTTTTCGTGCGCTTCTCCACGGTGCTCGGGTCGCGCGGCTCGGCCGACACCGTGCGCGACACCCGCGGGTTCGCGACGAAGTTCTACACCGACGAGGGGGTGTGGGACCTGGTCGGCAACAACATCCCGGTGTTCTTCATCCAGGACGGCATCAAGTTCCCGGACGTCGTGCACGCCGGCAAGCCGCACCCGGACCGGGAGATCCCGCAGGCCCAGAGCGCGCACGACTCGTTCTGGGACTTCGTGTCGCTGCACACCGAGGCGCAGCACCACACGATCTGGAACATGTCCGACCGCGGCATCCCGCGCTCCTACCGCATGATGGAGGGCTTCGGCGTGCACACCTTCCGGTGCACCAACGCCGAGGGCGCCACCAGCCTCGTGAAGTTCCATTGGAAGCCGAAGCTGGGCGTGCACTCCCTGACGTGGGAGGAGGCGCAGATGCTCAACGGCTTCGACCCCGACTTCCACCGGCGCGACCTCGCCGACGCGATCGAGTCCGGCGCCTTCCCCGAGTGGGAGCTCGGCATCCAGGTCTTCGAGGACAACCCGGAGCAGATGTTCGAGGGCATCGACCTGCTCGACTCGACGAAGCTGGTGCCGGAGGAGCTCGCCCCCGTGCAGCCCATCGGCCGGCTCGTGCTCGACGCCAACCCCACGAACTACTTCGCGGAGACCGAGCAGGTGGCCTTCCACACCGGCCACCTCGTGCCCGGCATCGACGGCACCGACGACCCGCTGCTGCAGGCGCGCAACTTCTCCTACCTCGACACGCAGCTCACCCGTCTCGGCGGCCCCAACTTCAACCAGCTGCCGATCAACCGCCCGCACGCGCCGGTCAACGACATGCTGCGCGACGGCATGCACCAGAGCGCCGTGCACTCCGGCGTCGCGCCCTACCAGCCGAACTCCTTGGACGGCGGTTGTCCGTTCCACGCGACCACCGACCCCGACGACCCCGCGACGCGGGCCTTCGTCGAGGCGATGGTCACGGTCTCGGAGGGCCGCAAGGTGCGGGCGCAGCCCGCGTCCTACGACGACCACTTCAGCCAGGTGCGGCTGTTCTGGCGCAGCCTGACGCCCACCGAGCGCGAGCACGTGGCGCGGGCGTACACCTTCGAGCTCGGCAAGTGCTACGAGCAGGCGATCAAGGAGCGCCAGCTGCTGGCGCTCGCGCAGATCGACCCGGTGCTGTGCGCCGAGGTGGCGCAGGGCCTGGGGCTGCCGGCGCCCGAGCCGACCGCACCGCTGGCCGACCCCGACCCGAGCCCGGCGCTCTCGCAGCTCGGTGACACGTGGCCGATCGCCGGTCGCATGGTCGGCATCGTCGTCGACGACACCTCCGACGCCGACCAGGTGGCGGCGCTGCGCACGGCCGCGTTCGAGGCCGGCACGGTCCCGCTCGTGGTGGCGCCGCACGGCGGCGAGGTCGCCGGCGCGACCGTCCAGCGCACCTTCGCGACGGTGCGCTCCGTCGAGCTCGACGCGGTGGTGCTGACCACCGTGACGGCGCCGGCGCCCGACGCGGGCAACAGTCTGCTCGGCGACCTCGACCCGCGCGTACGCCTGCTGGTCGAGGAGGCATTCCGCCACGCCAAGCCGGTCGCCGGCCTCGGTCGCGGGGGAGAGGCGCTGCTCGCCGCGGGCGTGCCCGCGGACGCCGCCGGGGTGCTCACGGCCGGGGACGCGACCGCGCTGTGGTCGGACCTGACCGACCTGCTCGCCGCCCACCGCGCCTGGGACCGCTTCCCGCCCTCGCTGACCTGAACCACACCGGTGGGACCCGCTCCCGCCACCCCGTCAGCACCCCCGTCAGCACCCCCGTCGCCCCCCGTGCCGCCGTCCGCGGCACGGGGGGCGACCCTCGTTCGCGCATCGCTCACCTGACCCGCTAATGTCTGGCCTCGGTTCTAGCCGTGGGCCGTCACCTTCGACGGAGAGTGAACGATGTCCCGGCTGGAAGACTCCTCCGCTTTCGCTGCGCTGGCCGCCGAGCTGCACGCGGAGCGCGACGTGACCGAGACCGGTCGCGTCATCGTGGCGCGGTTGGTCGACCTGCTCCCGGACGCCGACAGCGCGGCGCTGACGGTGCCCGCCCCCGGAGGCACCCACCGCCTGCTCGCGGCGAGCGACGACCTCGCCACCGCCGCCGAGGCCCTCCAGGCCGCCGAGCAGCAGGGCCCCACCTGGGACATCGCCACACGTCGCGACACCTGGATCCGCAGCGCGGACCTCGCGGCGGACGACCGCTGGCCCGGCTGGTCCGGCCCCGCCCGCGAGCTGGGCGTGGCGTCGCTGCTCACCGTCGAGCTGCGCACCAGCGGACGGCGCCGCGGCGCCCTGACCCTCTACGGCACCGCCCCCGGACGCTTCCACGAGCGCACGACGGTCGACGCGACCCTCGTCTACGCCGTGCACGCCGCCACCGCCCTCGACGCCGCGCAGGTGGTCACGGGGTTGGAGACGGCCATGAGCTCGCGCCACACCATCGGGCTCGCCCAGGGCATCCTGATGGAGCGCTTCGACATCGACGAGGAGCGCAGCTTCGCGCTGCTGCGCCGCCTCTCCTCCTCGCACGAGATGAAGCTGCGCGAGGTCGCCGCGCACGTCGTGTCGACCGGCTCCCTGCCCAGCGACGGCGACGGGATCGTCGACGGGTTCCGCCTCGACGGCGGCGAGCCGGCCGGCGAGCAGCCGGTCCCCGACGGGGTCTGAGGCGCCGGAGGGCCCAAAACCTACGCGGCTACCGTGGCCGGGTGCGCGACTCCCTCGACCTGCTGCTGGACGGCCCGGGCGAGGCCGCGGTCCGGGCCGAGTGGGACGCGTTGAGCGCCGCCGGGGTGCCCAGCTCGGGTGACCGGACGGGCGGTCACCACGGACCGCACGTGACCGTGGCCGAGCGCGACCGGGTGGCCGAGGACCTCGAGGCGCGGCTGGACGAGCTGGCCGTACGCCTGCCGCTCACCCTGCGGCTCGGTCCGCCGCTCGTGCTGGGCGGGCCCGGGCGCCGCGTCCTGGCCCGCGCCGTCGTGGCGACGCCGGCCCTGCTGGACCTGCACGCGGCGGCCGCCGCGGTCCTGGGGCCCGGCGGGCCGCCGCACGGGGAGGTCGGCGCCTGGACCCCGCACGTGACGCTGTCCGGGCGTCTGGGCGACGACGACGTGGCGGGCGCCCTCGGGGCGCTGGGGGAGGCGTACGCCGTGCGCGCCGTGCGGCTGCGCCGCTGGATGCCCGCGTCCGGCACCGTCCGCGACCTGCCGAGACGGTGACCGGGGGAGGAGTAGCGTAGAAGCGTCCGACCGCGCTCGAGACCCCGGGCTCGGCAGACCCCTCGACCGGGGAGGTCTCTCGTGGGAGACCCGTTCTTCGACGTCGACAGCGATCCGTCCGGCGGGCGGGTCACGGTCCGCGGGATCGTCGACGCGTCCACCGTGCCCGCGGTGTGCGCCCGCGTCGAGGAGGCGGTCCGGCAGGACCGCACCGAGCTGACCGTCGACCTGCGCGAGGTCCAGATCCTGCTCGCCTCCGCGGTGCCGCTGCTCGACGCCGCGGTCGCCGCCGCCGCCGAGCGCGGCCTGGTCGTGACCCTCGACGCTCCGCCCGGGTGCGTCGCGGACCGGGTCCTCGCCGTGCTGCGCGACCTGCCCGGCGACGTGGCCATCGCGCCGCCGGTGGGCGCCGAGACCGTGGGGCAGCCGTGAGCGCCCCGGTCGCGGTGCGCGAGGTCATGACCGTCGGCGCCGAGTGCGCGCAGGTCAACGAGACGCTGGCGTCGGTCGCCTCCCGGATGCGCGACCTCGGCATCGGGGCGATGCCGTTGTGCGGGGAGGACGGGCTGCTGGTCGGGATGGTGACCGACCGCGACATCGTCGTGCGCTGCGTCGCCGCGGGCTGCGACCCCGACGGCGTGACCGTGCGTCAGTTCGCCGGGGCCCGCCCGGTCACGGTCGAGGCAGGCGCGAGCCTCGAGGAGGCCGTCGACGCGATGGTCGCCGCCGGGGTCCGCCGGTTGCCCGTCGTCGAGGAGCACGAGCTCGTGGGGATGCTCAGCCTCGCGGACGTCGTGGGCCACCTGCCGGCGGAGCGGACGGCCGAGGTGCTGCGGGCGATCTGCGACCGCCCGCCCGGCTGACCGGGCCCGAGCCCGCACGCGTCTGAGGCGCCCGCGGTTGGGCACCGGCGCGTCATGACTCTCCGTGCGCTCCAGCTGACCTGCACCCTCAAGCCGTCCCCGGCCCCCTCCAGCTCCCAGAAGCTCGGCAACGAGCTCCTCGCGGAGCTCGCCTCCCGAGGCGTCGAGACCGAGGAGGTCCGGATCGTCGACCACCACGTCGCGTTCGGCGTGACGACCGACGAGGGCACCGGGCCCGACGGCCGGGTCGACGAGTGGCCCACCATCCGCGAGCGCGTCCTCGCCGCCGACATCCTCGTGCTGTCGACGCCGATCTGGATGGGCCAGCCCTCCGCCGTGTGCAAGATGGTGCTCGAGCGCCTCGACGCCGAGACCGCCGAGACCGACGAGGACGGCCTCCCCACGATGCTCGGCAAGGTCGCGCTCGTCGCCGTCGTCGGCAACGAGGACGGCGCCCACCACACGAGCGCCGAGCTGTTCCAGGCGCTGAACGACGTGGGGTTCACGGTGCCTGCGCAGGGCGCCACCTACTGGGTCGGCGAGGCCATGCAGGGCACCGACTACAACGACCTGGACGCCTCGCCCGACCCCGTCGCTTCCACGACGAGGACCGCGGCCCAGCGGGCCGTGCACGTCGCCTCCCTGCTCACCTCCGAGCCCTATCCCGCGCCGCCGGAGTGATCGGACCGTGACTCGGCGGGCGGCCGCGAGAGCAGCAGCGGGGCGAGCGTCCACAGCGACAGCAGCACCAGCAGCACCGCACCGGCCACCACGAGCCCGGCCGTGCGCCCGACGACGACGTCGACCACGAGCAGGACGACGCCGCTGCACACCAGGGACAGCATCACCAGCCCGGCCCGGGCCAGCACGTTCGCCGACTCGACGAGCCAGCGCCGGCGACGCCGTCGGAAGAGGATGCGGTGGTAGGCCACCGGCGCCACGATCAGGCCGGTCGCGAGGACGGAGCCGACCAGCAGGCACAGGTAGACGGTGCGCTGGTAGGTGTCGAGCCCCTCGAACCCGTCCGTGAACGGGATGGTGACGAGGAAGCCGGTGAGCAGCTGCACGCCGGTCTGCACCACGCGCAGCTCCTGCATCAGCTCGCTCCAGTTGCGGTCGAGCATGCGGTCGGTCACCGGCCGCGGGTCGCGGTTCATGCGCACCGGTACCCGGGGCGGCCGACGCCGCGCGGACACGCCGCCTGACGGGGACGCGCGGGGGTACCGGCGCCGCGTCCGCCCCTGGAACAGGAGACGCCGGTGCACCTTCCCTCCACTCGTGGTCCCGTCAGCGAGGCCGTGATCGCGACCGTCCGCAGCGGTGACGCCGCTCCTCCGCCCCCCGCGGACCTCGACGCCGAGGTCCTGCTGGGCGAGGACGTGCAGCTGGCGCTGTGGGTCGCCCACGAGCTCGGCTACCGCGGCTTCGACGACGCCACCCCCGACGCCGAGCGCGACGTCGACCTGCTGCGGTGGCGCCACGCCGTGGAGGACGAGCTCGAGCAGCACCTGCGGGCCAGCACCGCCGAGGCGGTCGCCTCGGCGCAGGAGCAGGGCCGCGACGTCGCGGACCGGCTGCGCTCGCTCGTCGACGACGGCCCCTCGACGCCGCTGGCCCGGCACCTGCAGCGCCACGCGACCCGCGAGGAGGTGCTGACGTTCCTGCGCGAGCGCAGCGTCTACCACCTCAAGGAGTCGGACCCGCACGCCGCGGCGCTCGCGCACCTCGACGGCCCGGCCAAGGTCGCGCTGGCCGAGCTGCTCTACGACGAGTACGGCGGCGGTCGCCCGGAGCGCCTGCACTCCCACCTGTACGCGGAGGCCCTCGAGGCCGCCGGTCTCGACGCGGGCTACGGCGCGTACGTCGAGGAGGTCGGCGCCTCGACGCTGCTGTCCAACAACGTGATGTCGCTCTTCGCCCGCCAGCGTCGGCTGCGCGGGGCCCTGATCGGCCACCTCGCGGCCTTCGAGGCGACCAGCACCGACCCGTGCCGCCGCATCGCCGCGGGCATCGAGCGCGTGGGTCTCCCGGACGCCGTCGCCGCCTACTTCCACGAGCACGTGGAGGCCGACGCGGTCCACGAGCAGGTGGTGCTCGGCGACATCTGCGGCAGCGCCGTCGCCGCCGACCCGGCGCTGGAGGACGACGTGCTGTTCGGTGCCGCCGTGTGCCTGCAGGTCGACGCGGCCGCCAGCGACGTGCTGTACGCCGAGCTGACCGCGACGCCGGCGCGGGCCGCCGGATGAGCCGCGACCGGGAGCAGGGCACCCCCGTCCGGGCCCGGGTGTGCCCGGGCGGCCCGCTGCTGCTGCGGGGCGCCGACGAGGTCGTCGACGCCGACGGCCGCGCCCACGAGGTGACGCGACCGGTCGTGGCCGTGTGCCTGTGCGGGGCCACCGGACGAGCGCCCTGGTGCGACGGCACCCACGCGCGGATCCGGGGCGCCGCGCCGGGCCGTTCCTGATCCAGCCGGAACGGCCCGGCGGGCGCTCAGACCTCGTCGGCGCGACGCAGGTGCACCAGCACCCCGCGGTCGAAGTAGCGGGCCTCGACCAACGAGAGCCGCCCACCCACGACGAGGTCGTGGTCGGAGACCAGCGCGAGCTGCTCGTCGCTGCCGATCTGGAGCACGACGTGCCCGCCGGGCTGCAGCAGGCGGCCCGCCTGCTCCAGGCAGGCCCGCACCAGGAACGCGCCGTCCTCGCCGCCGTCGATCGCGCGCAGCGGGTCGGCCGGGAATCGGGTGACCTCCGCGCTCGGCACCCACGGTGGGTCGGCCACCATCAGCGGGAAGCGCTCGGCGTCGTCGAGCCCGGTCAGGTCGGCGCACCGGACGTCGGTCTCGACGCCGGCCCGCTCGGCGTTCGCGCGGGCGTACTCGCAGGCGACCGGGTCGACGTCGACCTGCACCAGGGCGCGGCCCGAGGCGCGCGCGGCCAGGAGACCGATGTGGCCGGCGCCCGCGCACAGCTCGAGGATCGGGCCCTCGGGGGCGTCCGTGCCGGCGAGCTCGGCCGCCCAGCGGGACTGCTCGACCGTCCAGGGCCGCGGCTCGAGGACCCGCGAGTCCCAGTGGATATCGACGCCGTCGAGGACGGTCACGTGCTCCTGCAGCGAGGGGGTGGTGGGGAGGTCAGCCGTGTCGGTCATCGCTCAGAACACCGGCTTCCCGCCGGTGACCCCGAGGACCGTCCCGGAGACGTAGCCGGCGTCGGCGTCGGAGGCCAGGAAGACGAAGGCCGGCGCGACCTCGGCGGGCTGCCCTGCCCGGCCCAGCGGGGTGTCGCTGCCGAACTGCGTCAGCTTCTCCGCCGGCTGGGTCGCCGGCTGCAGCGGCGTCCAGATCGGGCCCGGCGCGACGGCGTTGACGCGCACGCCGCGGGGGCCGAGCTCGGCGGCCAGGTTCACGGTGATGTTGTTGATCGCCGCCTTCGTCGAGGCGTAGTCGACGAGGCTCGTGGAGGGCTGGTACGCCTGGATCGAGGTGTTGTTGACGATCGATCCGTTGCGCGACTCCAGGTGGGGGACCGCGGCGCGGACCAGCCAGAGCAGGGCGTACAGGTTCGTCTTCATCGTGCGGTCGAGGTGCTCGTCGTCGAGGTCGTCGATGCCGTCGCCGCGGGCCATCTGGTAGCCGGCGTTGTTGACGAGGACGTCGAGGGCGCCGAGCTCGTCGACCGTGCGGCGCACCACCTCGTCGCAGCTGCGCGAGTCGCGCAGGTCGACCGGGATCGGGAGCACCTTCGCGTCGGTGGAACCGAGCGCCTCGAGCGTCTCCTGGGCGTCCGGCTCCTCCTCGGGCAGGTAGGTGAAGGCGACGTCGGCGCCCTCGCGGGCGTACGCGATCGCCACGGCGCGGCCGATGCCCGAGTCGCCGCCGGTGATCAGCGCGACCTTGCCGGCGAGCCGGCCGTGACCGACGTAGGACTCCTCGCCGTGGTCGGGCCGCGGCGTCATCTCCGAGGTGAGGCCGGGCGGCTCCTGCTGCTGGGCGGGGAACTGGTCGTTCACGGGAACGCTCCTTCGGGGTCGTCGTGCGGGGGTGCCGCGCCGGTACCCGCGCTCCGGGCCGCGACCCCGGGTGGGCGCGGGGGTCACGCCCCCGCCCGGGTGGGGTACCGGCTGCGGTGACCGATGCAGACGACCACCTCGCCGACCCCGTGGACGCCGTCCTCCTCATCGACCTCCAGGAGGGCTACTTCGCCGGGTCGCCGGACCTGAGGGAGCTGCGCCCGGGCCTCGTCGAGGGCGTGGACGCGCTGGTGCGCCGCGCCGCCGACGCGGGCGCCCTGGTGGTGGAGGTCCGCACGGTCCACGAGGCCGACCGCAGCACCTGGGCCCTCAACATGCTCGAGGACGACGCGCCCTTCCTGCTGCGCGACACCGACGAGCCGGTGCCGCTGCGCGAGGTCGTCGCCCTGCGCGAACTCCTCGGCCCACGCCTCGAGGAGCGCGGCGGGCGGTGGGAGGTCGTGGAGAAGACCCGCGACGACGCGTTCCTCGGCACCGAGCTGCTCGACCTGTTGCGCGGTGCGGGTGCGGAGGGCCTCGCCGTGGCGGGGATCAGCACGGAGTCGTGCGTGGCGGCCACGGCCACGACGGCGTACGCGCACGACCTGCGGGTCGTGGTCGCCCGCGAGGCGGTCGGCTCGGACTCCGACGAGCGCCACGCGGAGGTCCTGCGTCACCTCGAGCGCCTGTACCGCCAGCCCGTCCTGGGCGTCGACGCGATCCGCCTCCGCTCCGCGGACGGCCCGGGGAGCGCCACCGACTAGCGTGGGCGTCCGAGAGACCAGGAGGAGCCCATGTCGCTGACCGACCCGCAGACCCGCCCCGAGGGCGGCGCCTCCGAGGGGCTGGCCACGCACCTGGCCCGGATCGCGGGCGAGCTCGCCGCGGCGACCGACGAGGCGGAGCTGACGCAGATCGGGTGCAAGCGCTCGCTGGAGATCGTGCCCGCCGACTTCTGCGGCATCACGACCCGACGGCGCCGCGGGCGCCTCGACAGCGTGGCCGTGACCGACGACCTCGCCCGGCGCTGCGACGCCCTGCAGTACGAGCTGGGCGAGGGCCCCTGCGTCGACGCCGCGCTCGACGCCCAGGAGCACGTCGTGCACGACACCGCGCTCGACGATCGTTGGCCCCGCTGGGGGCCGCGGGTCGCGGCCCTCGGGGTCCGGTCGCTCGTGAGCGTCCAGCTGCCCTCGGTGGGCCTGGCGGAGCGGCACGAGCCGCTGGGAGCCCTCAACCTGTACGCCGGCGCGCCCGGCCGCTTCGGCGCGCGCGAGGCCGAGGTGGCGAAGACGTACGCCGTGCACCTCGCCGCGGCCTGGGCCGCGGCCCGGCGCAGCCGCACCTTCGCCGAGGCGGCCGAGAGCCGGCACGTCATCGGCATCGCGCAGGGCGTGCTGATGGCCACGCTCGACCTCACCGCCGACGCCGCGTTCGAGGTGCTGCAACGCGTCTCGAGCTCGGAGAACGTGAAGCTGCGCGACCTCGCGCGCCGCGTGGCGGACGCGGGCAGGCTGCCCGGCACCGGCGCCTGAGCTTGCCCGGTTGGTGACGCGGGCTACGTTCTGGGTAGAGGCGCCTCCACCGTCAGGTGGAGCGCCGCGCCACCCCAGCTGAAGCCAGCGGCTGGTCGGCCCGCGAACATCCCGGGACTCGCCATGACCGTCACCGTCCTCCCGACGGGATCTGCAGCGTCAGCCCCAGTCGACGCCGCCCCCGTCGTTCCGCCCTCCATACGACAGACCCACGCCGAGGAGCGTGCCGAGAGGCGCGCGCGCACCACCCAGCTGTTCCTCGAGGCTGCGGCCGCCCCGACCGAGGCGGCTCGTGCCGAGCGGATCCGCGAGGTCGTGGTCGCCAACATGGGCGTCGCCCGTGCCCTGGCCAGTCGGCACCGCGGACGCGGCGTCGCCACCGACGACCTCGAGCAGGTCGCGTACATGGCGCTCGTGCGTGCGGCCGACCAGTTCGACATCGACCAGGCCGACGACTTCCTCACCTACGCGGTGCCCTGCATCAAGGGGGAGCTGCGGCGCCACTTCCGCGACCACGGGTGGATGATCCGCCCGCCGCGTCCGGTGCAGGAGATCCAGTCCAAGGTCGTGCGCACCCGTGACGAGCTCGCGGGCGACCACGGCGACAACGTGCCCGTCGAGGCGATCGCGGAGCACCTCGGCGTCGAGCCGACCCTGGTCCGCCAGGCCCTGGAGGCCGAGGGGTGCTTCCACCCCGTCTCGCTCGACGCGCCGCTGCCGCCCGACCTGTCGATGGCGGCGAGCGACACCTCGGTGGACGACGTGGCCCAGCAGGAGGTGATCGACGCACGCGAGTCCCTGCGCCCGGCCCTGGGGGCGCTCAGCGACCGTGAGCGTCGTCTGCTCCTGCTGCGCTTCTTCCACGAGCGCACGCAGCAGGACATCGCCGACGAGCTGGGCATCACGCAGACGCAGGTCTCGCGCCTGCTGACCAAGGTGCTGCGCACGCTGCGCGGGCGGATCGACACGCCGATCGCGAGCTGAACCCGGCTCGAGACCGAGCAGGCCGCACCACGACGGAGCCCCGCAGACCCGGAGGTCTGCGGGGCTCCGTCGTGCACGCGTGCACCTCAGGGGTGGAAGACGACCTTGACCACGCCCGGCTCCTTGTCGCGGAACGCGCGGTAGGCCTCTGGCGCCTCGTCGAGGCCGAGGTGGTGGGTCGCGAAGTCCTCGGTCCCCAGCGGGTCGTCGTCGGCGGTCAGCAGCGGCAGGATGTCGTCGGTCCAGGCGCGCACGTTGGCCTGGCCCATCCGCAGCTGGACCTGCTTGTCGAACAGCTGCATCAGCGGCAGCGGGTCGGTCGCGCCGCCGTAGACGCCCGAGATGGAGATGGTGCCGCCGCGGCGGACGATCTCGATCGCGTTGGTCAGCGCCTCCAGACGGTCGACGCCGGCGCTCTTCATCAGCGGGCGGCCCAGCGGACCGGGCAGCTTCTCGGCCACCTTGTGGGCGGCGGCCGCGACGGGGGAGCCGTGCGCCTCCATGCCGACGGCGTCGATGACGGCGTCGGGGCCGCGGCCGTCGGTGCGGTCGCGCACGGCCGCGGCGAGCGCGTCGGTCGGTCCGGCCGGCAGCGTGTCGACGCCGCGCGACTCGAGCCGCGAGCGGCGGTGCTCGTCGGGCTCCGCCACGATCACGCGGACGTTGCGGTGCGCCGCGATCCGCGCGGCCATCGCGCCGATCGGGCCGCCGCCCAGCACGACGACGGTGTCGCCCTCGCCGACCCCGGCGTACTCGACCGCCTGCCAGGCGGTGGGCAGCACGTCGCTGAGGAAGACGAAGCGGTCGTCGCTGGGGCCGACGGGCACCTTGACGGGCAGGGTGTCCGCGAACGGTACGCGCAGCAGCTCGGCCTGCCCGCCCGGCACCGCGCCGTAGAGCCGGCTGTAGCCGAACAGGCTGGCGCCGGTGCCCTCCTCGCGGTTCTGGGTGGTCTCGCACTGGCTGTTGAGCCCGCGGCGACACATCCAGCAGCGTTGGCAGCTGATGTTGAACGGCACGACGACGCGGTCGCCCACGGCGAGGTTCTCGACGGCGCTGCCGACCTGCTCGACGATGCCCATGGGCTCGTGGCCGATGACGTCGCCCTCCGTCATGAAGGGTGCGAGCGGTCCGTACAGGTGGAGGTCCGACCCGCACAGCCCGGTCGAGGTGATCCGGACCACCGCGTCGGTGGGCTCCTCGATCCTCGCGTCGGGGACCTCCTCGTAGCGGACGTCCTGCGGGCCGTGCCAGGTGATCGCCTTCATCAACTCGCTCCTCGTTCGGGGGATGGTGGTCTCGTGCGCGGGTCCGGTACCCGGCGCCCGGGGGTCGCATGGACGCGCCAGGGCGCGGAATGGCGCTGCTCACCGGGGGTACCGGCCGCGCGTGAACCACCGCGCCGAACGCCCCAAGGCCCCGCTGGCCGCCGCCCTGCCCGCTCTCGTCGTGGTGGGGATCGCGGTCGTCCTGATCGTCGGGATCCTCACCCTCACCTGAGGCCGCGATGGACCTGTCGCTCGCCCTGCTCCGCCGCGGCTACCACGCCCTGGCCGAGGAACGGGGCCGTCACGACGACGCCGACACGTTCGCCGCCCGGCTGCTGGGCCGTCACGCGCTGGTGCTGCGCGGCGCCGACGGCGCCCGCGTCTTCTACGACACCGAGCGCGTCAGCCGTGTCGGCTCCGTGCCGCCGCCGCTGGCCGGCCTGATCTTCGGATCCGGTGCGATGCACGGCCTCGACGGGCGTGAGCACGACGTGCGCAAGCACCTCTTCCTCGACGTGCTCGACGACGAGGCCGTCGAACGGCTCGTCGCGGTGGTGGCCGAGCGGCTGCGCGACCGGCTCGTGGAGTCCGCCGGCCGCGAGGTCGACCTCTTCGCCCTGCTGGTCGAGGTCTACGGCGACAGCGTGCTGCGATGGGCCGGCGTGCCCAGCCACGAGCGCCAGCGCAGCTCGCTGGCCCGCCAGATGGCCGCGATCGTCGACGGTTTCGGCGGATCCCCGCGTGCGTACGCCCGGGGCTGGGCGGCCCGCGCGCACCTGGACAGGTGGGCGGGTCGGCTCGTCGCCGCGCAGCGTCGTTCCGGTCGCACGGGCGACGCGACGCCCCTGGCCCGGATCGCCTCGCTGCCGGTGCCGGCCCGCACGGCCGGCGTCGAGCTGCTCAACCTGCTGCGGCCCACCGTCGCCGTCGCGTGGCCCGCGACCTGGGCGGTGGTCGAGCTGCTGCGCGACGCCGACCTCGCCGCGCAGGTGCGGGGCAGCGCCGGCGAGCTCGTGCGCCGACGGGTCGCCCACGAGGTGCGCCGGGTGCGACCGTTCGTGCCGGCGCTCGCCGGCCGGGCGCGGATCGCGTTCACCCACGACGGGCTCTCCGTGCGGCCCGGCGACCGGCTCGTCCTCGACGTGGTCGGCACGGACACCGACCCCGCTCACTGGAGCGCTCCCGACCGGTTCGACCCGCAGCGGTTCACCGACGCCGAGCCCGACGCGTACGCCTTCGTGCCCCAGGGCGGCGGGTGCCCGCGCAACGGCCACCGGTGCCCCGGCGAGCCCCTCACCGTGCGGATCGTCGAGGCGACCCTGGAGGAGGTCGGGCGCTACGACCTGGTCTCCGGCGACCCGGAGCTCCCGGACCAGCCGATGACCCGGATGCCGCGGCGGCCCGGGCCGACCGGACGACTGGTGCTCACCGCCCGCTGAGGACGGGCCGGGAGCGCACGCGTCCGGTCACGTCTTCTCGATCTCGCACCACACGCGGGGGTGGTCGCGCGCGCCCTCGTCGTCGGTGACGATCACGGTCACGTCGACCGGGCGCAGGTCTCGGACCGGGGGGCGGGGGATGGTGGCGGTCTCGTCGAGGTCGGCCCCGAGCGCGTCGGGCCCGGCCACCAGGTCGAGGTGCCGGTGCGGGGCCGAGCGGGCGACCACGTACTCGTCGGGACGGCACCACAGCAGGGTCAGCACGGTGCCGGCGTCGGGGGTGCCGTAGGCCCCGGTCCACAGGTCGAGCGCAGCCTGCACGAGCACGGCGACGACGTCGTCGCCGAGGTGCCCCGGTGCGGAGGCGTCCAGCTGGGCGGTGCTCATGCGGCTCCCCGGACGGGAGCCCGGTCGGAGCGTTCACGGCGCGTGTCGCGCATGGTCTGCTCCTCGGGTCGGGAGGGAGGACGAGGCGCCGGTACCCCGCCCGCACGGGGCCCATGACCCGGGCCACCGGCGTTCATGCCCCGGTGGCTGACATCGTCCGGCGCAGCGCCTCGCCGATGCTGGCCGGGGTGACCGGCTTGCTGACGTAGTCGTCCATCCCCGCCGCGAGGCACCGCTCGCGCTCCCCGACGAGCACGTTCGCGGTCATCGCCACGATCGGCAGGTGCGGCAGGGCCTGCTCCTGCTCCTCGCGGCGGCGGGTGGTCGCGACCTCGTACCCGTCGCGGCCGGGCATCTGGCAGTCGAGCAGGACGGCGTCGTACGCACCGTCCGCCATGGCCTCGAGCGCCCGGGTGCCGTCGGCCGCCTCGTCCGCGGCGTAGCCCAGCTTGGCGAGGATGCCGATCGCCACGATGCGGTTGATCTCGTCGTCGTCGACCACCAGCACGCGCCGGGTCGCCGGCGGTGCGGGCTCCGGTGCGGGCCCGGGCTCCGGCACAGGGGTCGGAGCGGACACCGGTGGGGCGGGCAGCGGTGGGGGAGCGGGGGCCGACGCCGGGTCCGCCACGGGCAGGGTGACGGCGACCGTGAACGTGGTGCCGGCGCCCTCGGCCGAGGTCAGGTCGACGCGGCCGTCCATGGCGTCGACCAGACGGCGAACGATGGCGAGGCCCAGGCCCGTGCCGCCGAAGCGCCGCGTCGTCGAGGAGTCCGCCTGGGTGAACGGCGCGAACACGCGCAGCTGCACCTCGGGGCTCATCCCGATGCCGGTGTCGGCGACGGTGATCCGCACCAGCGCCGCCGTCGGGCTGGTGCGGGTGACGGAGAGACCGACGCGCACCTCCCCGCCCGCCTCCGTGAACTTCACGGCGTTCGACAGCAGGTTGACCACCACCTGGCGCAGCCGGCCGGGGTCGCCGAGCACGACGAGCGCGGCGTCGTCGTCGAGGTCCGCCGCGAGCGCGACCCGACGGGAGTGGGCGGTCTCGGCCAGCAGGGCCACGGCCTCGTCGACGACGTCGGACGGTGCGAACCGCACCCGCTCGAGCTCGACCCGTCCGGCCTCCACCTTGGCGAGGTCGAGGATGTCGTTGATCAGCGCGAGCAGCGACGTGCCCGCGGTGCGGACGCCCTCGGCGTACTCCCTCTGCTGCGGGGCGAGCCGTGTCGTCAGGAGCAGCTCGTTGAGGCCGAGCACCCCGTTCAGCGGGGTGCGGATCTCGTGGCTCATCGTGGCGAGGAAGTCGGACTTCGCGCGCGAGGCGGCGAGCGCCTCCTCGCGGGCGTCGCGCTCGGCGGCCAGCATCCGGCTGGTGCGGGCGAAGGCGAGGCCGGTGAGCACGATCATGGCGATCGCGAGGCCCGCCAGGCTGGCGTGGTCCGTGCGGCCGGGCCCGAGCAGGATCAGCAGCGGCGGGACCAGCAGCGGCACGGTCGCGACGACGAGCCGGCTGCGGGTGCTCTCGCGGTACGCGGCGGCCGCCTCGCCGGTCGGCGTCGACGACACGCTGGCGCCCAGCGCCATCAGCACCGAGCCGCTCATCCACAGCACGTCGAGCGAGCTCTCGCCGACGCCGGTGGCGGACCAGGCGAGGTAGCCCAGGTCGGCGACCAGCCACGACGAGGCACCCAGCACGAGGGGGAGGGCGCTGGCCGGACGGGCGCGGCGCAGCCACAGCGCGCGGACCACGAGACCGACCAGGACCGACGACATGACGGCGTACCCGCCGCGCACCACCCGGGTGCCCGTCGCGATGGCGTCGTTGCTGATCAGCTCGCCCACCGACAGCGTCCACAGGACGGCCACGCTGAGGGTGGCGACGGTGAGCGCGTCGACGACCGCGCCCGGGTCGAGGCGCGGCGGGGGCGGTGGCTCGTCGGGGTCGCGCGGCCCGGCGGGGTGCGGCGCGAGCGCGATCATCAGGAGCAGACCGCCGCCGATGCCGAGGTAGCTGGAGCCCCAGAAGACGTCGGCCACCGAGATCTCGGGCGCGCGGCCGGTCCACTGCAGCGCGAACCAGAGCAGGTCGCCGAGCGCGAACGAGGCCAGACCGGCCGAGATCACGATCCCGACCAGCCGCTCCGTCCCGCGGCGACGTCGCGCCCCGACGTACCCGAGCACCGGTGCACCGACGATGAACGCCAGGTAGGAGGCCTGGCCGAAGGCGCTCTCCGGCTGGAGGAAGTGGGAGACGAGCACGCCGACGGCCGTGAGCGCGAGGACGCCCGCGGTGGCGACGTGCGCCCTGCGGTGCCGGTCGTCGGTCCCGTGCACGCGTCCTCCTCCTCGAGCCCCGTGGCGGGTCATTCTCGCGCCGGGGGAGCGGTCCGCGCAGCCGATCGCGGCAGCGTCCTAGGGTGGTCGCGGTCGCACGTCGCTCGAGGAGGCCCGATGACCACCGTCGTCCTGTTCCACCACGCCCTGGGCCGCACGGAGGGCGTGCTCGCGCTCGGCCGCCGGCTCGCCGCCGCGGGCCACGAGGTCCACACGCCCGACCTCTTCGACGGCGCCGTGTTCGACACGGTCGAGCGCGGCGTGGGGCACGCGGAGGCCATCGGCTTCGACGCCATCCTGCAGCGCGCGACCGTCGCGGTCGACGGACTGCCGGACGGCGTCGTGCACGCCGGCCTGTCGCTCGGGGTGATGCCTGCCCAGCTGCTCGCGCAGACCCGACGCGGTGCGCGGGGGGCCGTGCTGCTCGAGGCCTGCGTGCCGCCCAGCGAGTTCGGCGGCAGCTGGCCCGCCGGGCTCCCGCTGCAGGTGCACGGCATGACGGGTGACCCGTTCTTCGGCGGCGAGGGAGACCTCGACGTCGCGCGCGCCCTCGCGGCGCAGGAGCCCGCCGCCGAGGTCTTCACCTACGACGGCGACGCCCACCTGTTCACCGACTCCTCGCAACCCGGGCACGACGCCGCTGCGACCGACCTCGTGGTCGAGCGGGTGCTGGCGTTCCTGGAGCGCGTCGGCTGAGTCAGTCCTCGCCGCGGCGGCTCGGGTCGCCGCTCCGGTTGTCGGTGTCGCGTCGCTCGTCGGCCATCTGCCGCAGGTCGCGCTGGATGCCCTCCGAGCGGCGACGCTCGAAGAGCAGGATGAAGAGCGCGACGCCGAGCATCACGACCACGGTGAGGACCAGCCCGAAGGCGTTCATGGCGTCCTCCTTCCCTCGTCCTCGACGGTACGCCCGGGGGCGTGAGCCCCCCCGTTCGCGTGACGGGTCGCGCGTGGTGCGGCGGCGCGGTCGGTGCGCGGGCCGGTCGGACGCGCCGGTGGGCCCGGCGACGTGGTGTCGGCGGGCCTGCTGGTGGTGCGGGGCGGGTGTAGGGCTGTCGTCGGATCCGGTTATTCGAGTGCCGTCGTTCCGGTCGGTGTGACGAGGTAGCGGCGGCCTCGTGGGCTGGTCCAGATGAAGCCGTCGGGTGGTTCGTCGGGGTGTGTGGGTCGGTAGCGCCAGCGGCGCTCGTGTTCGCG